>LNFR01000064.1 GCA_001567185.1 Bacteroidetes bacterium OLB12 | reverse complement strand
CCCACTAGTCGGCACCCACATCGGCAGCTTTGGTATAAATACCACCTCCTACACGGGCAAATAAAGCAATGGAAGAAGCACCAAACGAAAAGCCAGTAAGTACCGTAATAACCTGATTAATATCGGTGAACATGCTTCTGTATGCAATGAACAGGGCACTTAATCCAAGCACACCCAATCCCACAACGCCCATTCCCATCACCGATCCACCTGTAAAAGCAACTTCAAGTGCTTTGCCCAAGCTGGTGCGGGCCGCATTGGTTGTGCGAACGTTGGCCTTTGTGGCTACGCGCATTCCGATAAAGCCGGCTAAGGCCGAACAGAAGGCACCTAACACGAAGGAAAGTCCAACAAGGGGTGAAGAGGTTTCGCTATTGGCAGTAAAAGCCAGTAACAGTGCCACACAGATTACAAATACACTCAGAATTTTGTATTCTGCTTTCAGGAAGGCCATTGCTCCCTCTGCGATGTGGCTCGCAATTTTTTTCATCTTATCGGTACCCGCATCTTGTTTGGATACCCAGGCACTTTTCCAGATCACATAGATAAGCCCCAGAACGCCAAACAGGGGCAGGGCGTAAAGTAAATTTTGCATACAGATTGATTTGTTAAACAACCCCGCCAAATACCTCGAGGCAGGGGCTTTTTAAAAGCACCGCAAAGATATAAGAAGCCTCAAATAATTAAAATCGGGCTATTTAAATAGAAAAGAGCTGTTTGAGTGCTGTCCAGAGCCTTTTGCGGGCCGGATCGTTGGTTAATAATTGCTCCAGTTCTTCGGAAGCAACTAAAGATACGCCCTGGGCTTCAATGTGTTCATAATGCGCCAGGCCTGCAGGCAATGCTCCGAAGTAAATCACTTTTTCTGGTTTAACTGGAAGTGCGGAAAGATCCAGTTTATCCTGATAAATAATCGAGATGCCATCCATAGAAAACTTCAAGGCAGTTATAATCCGGGCCAGTAACTCTTGCTCTGCCTGCGAAACTTCCTTCCATGGTTTTGTAAGCACCACGGTTGGTAAAGGACGGATTTGGTAAAGTTCTTCCGTAAAGATGGAGTCAGCGCTTTCGGTCATTCTTTAATGGTAAAGATTGATTTTAATTCGGTGGCTTCTGCGGGTTTCATGCGGCCACTCAGGATTAACCGCAGTTGCCTTCTGCGCAAGGCACCATTATATAACTCAACTTCTTCTGGGGTTTCCGGAACAATCTCGGGTACCTCAACCGGGTGTCCATGCTTATCCACAGCTACAAAAGTGAAGTAGGCCGAGTTACTTTCAATCTTTCTGCCTTCCGGAATGTTCTCAGCATCAACATCAATCCGTATTTCTACCGAAGAGTTGAAAGCCCGGGTGGCGCGGGCGCGTAGCGTAACCACATCGCCCAGGCGTATGGGCGACCGAAACGAAATGTTATCTACCGATGCGGTAACCACAATACTCTCGCAATGTTTTTGTCCGGCAATAGCGACACGATATCCATCCAATGCATCAACCGCCCACCCATTAAGTTGTTGAGGGTATTGGTGTCGTTGGGTAATACCAGTTCGGTCATACTTACGCACGACTCCCGCGGGTGTTTCTTCTTGCGTTCCATGGTTGGCTACTTACTGTTAGTTTGTTTTCAGGCGCAACAAAAATCATAAAAAATTTTGCAATACACGAACCCAATTTGCTTCTTGCGTGAAATAAATCGTGGCGCGTGTTAACAACCAACACATTTTTCATTTCTCCAGTAACCTCAACTACCATTGAGATTACCACAACGATTACGGGGTAGCGCCCATATTATACCTACGCACTCCCGACATACCTGTTATTTAGTAAAAAATCAAAATCTGAAATTATTTCAGTGTTAATCTCTTTATGAAAGTATTAAAGTTTGGTGGTTCATCGGTAGCTAAACCAGAACGCATCCGCTCGGTAATTGAAATTGTTAAGCCTTATCTGAAAGATAAACCTGCTCTTGTATTCTCTGCATTTGGCGGGGTAACAGACTCGCTCATTGCATTAAGTTCAGCCGCTCTGGCCGGTAAAGCGGAGTACAAGGAAGAACTTCGGTTGCTCGAAACGCGACACCTCGATGCCGTGCGCGAGTTGATTGGTATTCAAAAACAAAGCAGCATCCTGGCACAAGTAAAATTTACGTTTAACGAACTGGAAGATGTGCTGCATGGTGTATTCCTGGTAAAGGAAAGAACGCCCCGCACCCTAGATTATATCATGAGCTTTGGGGAGCGGCTTTCTGCTTACATCATTGCCGAAGCAATGAAAGACCAGGGTATTGAAGCCGAGTTTCTGGATGCACGACAGGTTGTTCGCACCGATAATAATTTTGGTTATGCGCGCATTGATTTTGAAAAAACGAATGAGTTGATCAAAAATCATTTTGCCAATCGCACACAGGTGCAAATAATAACGGGCTTTATCGGCTCATCGCCTTCTGGCGAAACGACCACCATTGGCCGAAGTGGTTCGGATTATACCGCAGCAATTGTTGCAGGCGCTTTGCAAGTTTCTGACCTCGAAATCTGGACGGATGTTGACGGGATGATGACAGCCGATCCACGCAAAGTGAAAAAAGCATTTACTGTAAAGGAGATGACCTATGAAGAAGCGATGGAACTTTCGCACTTTGGCGCCAAAGTAATTTTTCCGGCCACCATGCAACCGGCCATGGTTAATCGTATTCCCATCTGGATCAAGAATACATTTAATCCAGCATTTGAAGGCACCGTTATCAGCGAAAAGTCGAATGGAAAGAACCTGATTATTAAAGGAATTTCTTCGATGGACAAAATCAGTTTATTGAGTGTGCAAGGCAGTGGCTTAGTGGGTGTGGTGGGCGTTTCCATGCGTTTGTTCGGAACCCTGGCGAAAGAAAACATCAGTGTGATATTGATCAGCCAGGCATCGTCTGAGCATTCTATTTGTTTTGCTATAGAGAGCAACAAAACGCAGCAGGCAAAAGCCGCGATTGAAAAAGAGTTTCAATATGAAATCCGCAGCAAGGAAATGGATACTGTAAAAGTTGAAGAAAGCCTGGCCATTGTTGCGATAGTGGGCGAGAACATGAAACACAACCCGGGCACCAGCGGGCGCATGTTCAATGCGTTGGGAAAAAGCGGAATCAACATCAATGCCATTGCGCAGGGATCATCGGAGTTAAATATTTCGGCAGTTATTCATCAGCAAGATATTGCCAAGGCGCTGAATGTTTTGCACGAAGCCTTCTTCCTTTCTGACAGAAAAGTATTGAATGTGTTTTTGGTCGGCACAGGTTTAATTGGCAAATCCTTGCTGGCCATGATGCAAAAACAATACAACCAGCTGGCAAAGCAAAACCAGCTTGAAATACACGTGGTGGGTATAGCCAACAGTAAAAAGATGTTGTTCAGCGAAGACGGGTTAAAGCTGGAGCATGCGGTTGTGCAAATGATGACAGACGGGGAGGAGATGAACCTCAACACCTTCATGGGTACGATGTTAAGCATGAACCTGTCGAACAGTATTTTTGTGGACTGTACTTCGAGTGGGGAGGTTACCGAACACTATGAGTCCATCCTTGCTTCCAATATCTCGATTGTAACACCCAACAAGAAAGCAAACTCAGGATCGTTTCAAAAGTACCTTAGCCTGAAGCAGGAAGCCCAAAAGCGTGGCGTAAAATTTTTATACGAGACCAACGTGGGGGCAGGCCTTCCGGTAATCAATACCCTGAACGATTTGTTGGTGAGTGGTGATTCGGTATTGAGTATTGAAGCCGTATTGAGCGGAACACTCAACTATATCTTTAGCTCCTTTAAGCCGGGCGATAAGTTTAGCGATGTTGTACGCGAAGCGAAAGTGAAAGGGTACACCGAACCCGATCCGCGCGATGATCTGAACGGCATGGACGTAGCGCGAAAAATTCTGATCTTATCGCGCGAAGCAGGCTTGTCGCTGGAATTGAGTGACATACAGGTTGAGAACCTGGTGCCGGAAGCATGCCGGGGAGAAATGACAGTAGAAGAATTCCTGAAGAAGCTGGAAGAACACAATCCATATTTTGAAAAACTGGCTACCGAAGCAGCCGCACGCCAGGAAAAACTGCGCTACATGGCGGTGTTGCAAGATGGAAAGACAAGCATCCGGTTGGGGTCTGTCAATGCGCAACATCCTTTTTATTCGCTTTCAGGAAGTGATAACATCATCTTGCTAACCACCGAGCGCTACAAAGAACGCCCCATGGTAATCCGCGGCCCGGGTGCAGGTGCGGAAGTAACTGCGGCCGGTGTCTTTGCAGATATTATCCGGATTGGTAACTATGCAAATAATTAACCCGCGATGAATTCTGTAAAAGCTTTTGCTCCTGCAACAGTTGCCAATGTGTGTTGTGGATTTGATATCCTCGGCTTTGCCGTGGATCAACCGGGCGATGAGGTAACTTTAACCTTGCGCAACGATTCGCTGGTACAGGTTGTTTCCATTACAGGCGATGGGGGAAAACTTCCGCGCGAAGCAGAAAAGAATACGGCCAGTGTGGCGGTGCGCTCATTCCTGAAAGCGATCCAATCGAAACAGGGCGTAGATATTGCGTTAAGGAAAAATTTGCCGTTGGGCAGCGGCATGGGTTCTAGTGCTGCCAGTGGAGTGGCTGCGTTGGTAGCAATTAATGAATTGCTGGGCAATCCGCTTACGCGCGAACAATTGGTGCCCCACGCCATGGAAGCCGAGCGCATTGCATGTGGTTCGGCTCATGCCGATAACGTGGCGCCATCGTTGTTGGGCGGGTTTGTGCTGGTGCGCGATTATCAGCCGCTGGATGTAATCAAGATTGATGCTACCGAAGAATTGTATTGTTCGCTGGTGCATCCGCACCTGGAACTAAAAACGGAAGACTCCAGAAAAGTTTTGCGCCACTCCATTTCGTTGAAGGATACCATCACACAAAGCGGGAATGTTGCCGGACTTATGATTGGGCTTATGAAGCCCGACTATGGTTTGATTGGAAGATCGTTAAAGGATGTGATAGCCGAACCCCTGCGCGCAGCCTTCATTCCGGGCTTTGAGGTGATGCGTAAAATTGCAGTGGATGCCGGTGCGTTGGGTTTCGGAATTTCCGGATCGGGACCTACGGTGTTTGCTTTGAGTAGGACCAAGCCAATTGCAATGGCAGCAGCTGAAGCCATTCAAATGGAGTTTAACAAACGGCAACTCAAGGCCGACCTGTTTGTATCAAAAGTAAATCAACGTGGAGCGTATATTCTTGATTGATTTTCATAACGTAACTTTTGTTGTATTCTTGTCTGATTTGAAGAAATGAAATTCTACAGTACCAATAACAAAAATCATAAAGTCGATTTACGCACCGCGGTAATTGAAGGTCTTGCACCCGATAATGGATTGTACCTGCCGGAAAGAATCCCGGTGCTTGATCAATCGTTTATTCGATCGTTGCCAGGTTTGTCGTTTAAGGAAATCGGATTAGAAGTAACACGCACCTTGCTGGCCGAACTTCCGGAAGCAGAAATTCAGAAACTGATTGATCACACCTTACAGTTCGATGCGCCCCTTGTAGAGATTGAACCGAATGTGTTTGCGCTGGAATTATTTCATGGCCCTACGTTGGCGTTCAAAGATTTTGGAGCGCGCTTTTTAGCCGGCTTGTTGGGATATTATGCGAAGGAACAGGATCAGGAAATCACCATCCTGGTTGCCACCTCTGGCGATACCGGCAGTGCAGTTGCCAATGCATTTTTAAACGTACCAGGTACAAGAGTGGTGGTGTTGTATCCATCAGGCAAAGTAAGTGTGGCGCAGGAAAAACAGTTTACTACGCTGGGTGGCAATATTACCGCGTTGGAAATAAACGGTACGTTCGATGATTGCCAACGGTTGGTGAAGCAGGCATTTTTGGATGCGGACCTGAAGAAACAATATTTTCTTACTTCGGCTAATTCAATTAACCTGGCCCGGTTAATACCGCAGTCGTTTTACTATTTCAGGGCGTATTCACAATTGAATACAACAAATCCGGTTGTGTTTACCGTGCCCAGCGGAAACTTTGGCAACCTTACTGCCGGGCTGCTTGCCCAGCGTATGGGATTACCCATACAGCAATTTGTGGCTGCCACCAATGCAAACGATGTGGTGCCTGAATTTTTGAAGACTGAAAAGTTTATGCCCCGGTCTTCCGTTCAAACCATCAGCAATGCGATGGATGTGGGCAACCCCAGCAACTTTGCGCGCATGCTGGAATTGTTTAATCATGATATCGAGGCGCTGAAGAAATGCATAAAGGGATATTCCTTTTCGGATACGGAAACCCGCGAGGCAATGCAACAGGTATTCAACCAAACGGGGTATGTATTGGATCCACACGGAGCAGTTGGGTACCTGGGACTGAAAAAGTTTATGAGCATTCAGCCCACCTATTCCGGAATATTTCTGGAGACTGCCCACCCGGCCAAGTTTGCCGATGTGGTGGAACAAACCTTAAAAACTAAATTGGAATTTCCTGATCGCCTGCAAAAGTTTATGCAAGGGGAGAAGAAGTCCGTTTTAGTTTCTGCTGAATTTGATGCGTTTAAGGAATTGCTTTTTGGATTTGCATGAGTTGGAAGAAGTTGATTGCAAAATTACTTCTTTGAATCAGGTTTGCCTCCGATTTTTTTTAAAATACCGCCCATCATACCCTGTCATTGCGGACAAGCAAACGAGGTTGAATTTGAAAACGTAATGTGTATCGCTGAGTCAGTTTTTAATCTCAGAGCGCTGCGCGTTCCGCAATCCAGCAAATGTTATTAAAATTCCTTCTCAGTTTCTTCAACTCACTTCCAACCTTGCTCGCCCAACAACGGTACAAACGCAAAGTTGTCGAACGTTTCCTGTTTCAGTTTGCCATTTACCTTGGTAATACGCAACATCTTTTGCGTTTCACGATCGCCCACGGGAATAATTAAAATTCCATTTTCGTTTAGCTGATCGGTTAACGCAGCAGGCACTACCGGTGCCCCGGCCGTTACAATTATTTTATCGTACGGGGCTTTGGCCGGAATGCCCTTCGAGCCATCGCCATAAAAGAAAAAGGGTTTGTAGCCTAATGTTGGCAGGAAATCGCGGGTGCGTTCATACAGTTTTTTGTTGTATTCAATGGTATAGACCTTCGCGCCAAGCTCCAGTAAAATAGCCGCCTGGTAGCCCGAACCGGTGCCAATCTCCAATACTTTGTCGCCAGCCTTAATATTCAGCTTCTCGGTTTGGAAGGCCACGGTGTAAGGCTGGGAGATGGTCTGGCCTTCGCCAATGGGAAAAGCCTTGTCTTCGTAGGCGTGGATGAGGAGGGCATCGTCAAAAAAGGCATGGCGCGGCACTTTTCCAATTGCGGATAAAACCCCCTCATTAGAAATGCCTTTTTCACGCAGTTTTTTAACCAATTTGTTGCGCAAACCGCGCTGCTTGTAGTTATCCTCAATCATTTAGTAAAAGGCCATTTTTTTGCTAAAAAAGCCATTTTTTAGGCGTAAACAAAGTTTTGGAAAATGTTTAGGAAAATTGAAACTCAACCGACTACTTTAGGGTTCTCTAAGAACACAGTAAATACTATTTGCCATAGCGTTAAACTGTGTCAAAACCTGTCCTTGAAGTGGTTTCGGTGCTAAACCTGCTATTTCAGGGCAGGTTTAACTTTTACACCCTATTTAATAACCAATCAGTACAAACGGGGCCCAATAAAACGGTGAAGCGTATTTCTGCTGTCGTATCATCTTCAGTTTTGCTCCACGCAAAGCTTCGGCAAAAGTGGTTTCTTTAGTTGTAATCAAATGCTGATAAAACGTGGTCATTAATTGCGAGGTAGATTCATCCGCAACACTCCAAAAAGATACCACCAGGTTTTTAGCACCCGCGTAAACCAGTGCGCGCGATAATCCGATTACACCTTCTCCTTTCGAAATTTTTCCGAGGCCGGTTTGGCATGCGGAGAGTGTTACAAGATTTGCATTCAGGTGCAGGTTATAGATTTCACCACTAAACAAGTTTCCATCTTCTGCTTCAGAATCATTTTGAAGAAAGATGCGCGATAGGTCTGGGTTATCTTCATCTACAATGCCATGTGTGGCGAAATGAATGAGGTCGTAATTGCGGAGGGTTTCGCTTTTGATGGATGTTTCGTTTGCTTCCTGATTGATGAGGATGTTGCAGGCAATTTGTTTGCTATGCAACAGTTCCTGAATTTGGTTTACTTCCGTTTCGGTGCCGGGCAAGGGGCTAAGGTTATCCTTTGCAGGGAATTGAATAGGTGCCATTAATTGTGCGGAAGTAATACCTGTTTTCTTTTCTCCCTGGCTTTTTTGAAGTAATAATCCGGCCGATAACTCGTACCGGATATTAAACTTGTTAATTAAGTAAGGTAATTGATGAAAGGAAGCTTGTTCTTTAACGGGTTGCGTAAGCAGGGCTTCAAAGGGTATAACACTCATGCGGCCCGCTGGTAAAAAAACAAGGCTGTTAACACCGGAAGGAATTCCGACAGGAATCAACAACCGGTAAAGGTTTCGGGCGCTAACCGTAAATACATTCGCATTGCTGAAAAACATGCTGTTTCGGAAGCCACTCAGGTATTTGTCATAATCGCTTGGCAGCGGCTGATCTTTTACTTCGTAGCGTTTAGATGTAATTAAAAACGTATAAAGCCGGGCATTGCCTCATCAATAAAATAGCTGATAATAGCGGTTTTTGAATCGAGCAGGTTTTGCAATTGGGCAATGGTGGGCGCTGCCGAATTAAATTTCAGGTTGAAGTAATCCGGAAATTGCTTTTCCAGTTGTGCTACAAAGTTGTTGTAGGCCTGATTTAGTTCGAAAGCGGTTTCTCGCAGGTACTTCTCTTCATCTTCCGTTGGCTTCTGTGCCAGTTTTTGATTTACTAATGCTAATGCAGACTTCAAACTCTTTTCTTCTTCCAGAAGGTCGGAAGGAATATTGGCAAACGATTTGGCGTTGGAATCGGAAATTGCTTCCTGCAATACAGCCGCTTTGCTTTTCTCAGCAAAATAGAAACTGAGTTCGCGGTAATGTGTGCGGTGCAAAAACGAAACATCACTTAATAAATGGCTTACACGCACTCCGGCAGCATAAATTTCATTCGCTACAGCCCCCAATGCAATCTTGTCCGATTCGTAGGTGGTTTGCTGCCGCATCTTGTCAATTAAAGTATCGCTGGTTTGCAACGTAGATAAAGCCAGTTGCAGATCTTTAATCTTAAGCGTTTTACTCAAGTGCCTGGTTTCTAAAGCCTGTGCTTTGTACATCAGGGAGTTTAACAACTGCGCACCGTTGTAAAAGTTAAACCGGGTTGGGTTCGTCTCAATTTCTTCCGAGTTGAAGTCGGGCAGATTGGCAATAATTGCTTTCTGATAGTACTGCATTGCCTCTTCGTATTTCTTTTGGGCAAGTTTTTCGTTTCCAATCAGGTTTAGTACGTAGGTTACATCCGGGTGTTTCTTGCCGTGGGCAGTTTGATACATTGTTAGAGCTTTCTCATAAAACTCCAACGCAGTAGCTGAGTTTCCCATTGAAGAGTAAGTTTGCCCCAGGTTCATCATAACAAGCGCTTTGTTGGGGTGGGGCTGCGGATAAATTTTTTCCCATATGGCCAATGCAGTATTGTAGTAATTGATGGCATCTCCGTATTGTTTATCGATTTGATTCAGGTAACCAAGGTTTGTATTGGCAATTGCAATTTTTGGATGTTCTTTTCCATGCAGTTTTTCGTACATGGTTAACGCCATGTTATAATACTGGTACGATTTGTCTATATTGTCGGTAATGTAGCTAAGTCCCAGGTCGTTATAGGTAGCGGCTATCAGTTCATGATCGGCTGGTAATTTTTCCTGGCGGATGGCCAGTGCGCGTAATAAATGTTCTTCGGCCTGGCTCCATTTAGCCGATGTACGATATACGTTTCCGAGATGCGCAAGTGCATCAGCCATTTCCAGGCTGCGCGTTTGGTTTTCGGCATCAAATTTTTGGATGGCTGCTTCAAGTTCTTCTATGGCCAGATCGATGCGCCCGCGGTTAAGTTGCAGAAATCCTTTGGTAGTTTGAAGCATGGCCATTTGCTTTCCTGCATTCTTTGTTTCTTTAGCCTTGGTTAATAAAGTTTCCAATAGGTTATCGGCTTCATCCAGTTTACCAAGACGCACCAGGGCTTCCACTTTTTTATTTTGAATTTCCAGGTTAAGCAGGGGAGTGTTACCGGGTGTAGCATCTGCCAGGGCAATAACAGCATCAAAGTGGGAGTCGGCAAGGAGTTGGTTTAGTTGATCCATAACACCTTGTTTTTGAGCCGGGGCCACTGACCAGGCTAAAAATAAAATCAATACGAGGGTAAGGCGCGCCATGGATTAAAATCGGTAATAATAACTTATGGTTGTTACTGCATGCCGGGTAAGCCCATCCGGGTTTACTTTGCGTTGTGTGATTTTCTTTCCAACCAAAAGCCTTACACCTGATTTGACATTAAAATTATACCCCACGGTTCCAATTCCCGAAAGCGCCATGCCAAGGGTGCCATCTAACTTTATACGTTGGTTAGTATTTATATCAGTAATCTCATCTTTGGTTATGCGGAAAATAGGCAACAATCCAATTGTGAAATTAAACCGGGCATACCGGAAGTTGCGTTCTGCGCGCAGCATGACATCGGTACCTCTTTTAAGGTTATAGGCTAAAAAATTTTTCGAACATAATCCGGACCTCCCTCATAAACGGGAATCCACTCGGCCCAATCAAAGGTGTTGCCGTTTTGATTAAAAGGATGTTGAATGCCAGTAGCAAAAAGCCATTGTTTGTTTATAAATGAAATACCGGCAATGGCATCATAGGTACCCAGGCTGGTTTGATAATACATGGGCAATGTTAACCCGGTTTCGTTCGATCGCAGATTGGAATTATTGGATGGAATTTTACTTCCAATTGAAGCGCTGATATCAAATTTTTCGGATGAATACAGGTTTCTGGTAAGGCAAAGCGAGAAATCACCCAGGCCACTTGTACTGCCGAAATTTCCATTCACTGCCTGGTAAGGCACTTTTACCTGAAAGAACGTTTTATCGTCAATAAGGTTAAAACTCATATCCAGGTTGGCTACATACACAACAGGCGAAATTGTGGTGGTGCCCCGGTAAAAACTAACCTCCATACTACGGAGCTTAATTGGAATCTTTTTGTTGTAAGGTTGATCGGGCTTCATGGCACCCATGGTACAAAAGCCGGCATCGCTGCAACCTTGCGCGCCTGCATGGTACGAGGCGCTGATAAGGCAAATGCAGGTTATTACATACAGGATTCTCATAATATTACTTTTGTCCGGTGATAGAGACGGCATCTATTTCGTTCCAGTTTTCTACTGCCGGGCTGTTAATGGCTAATCGAATAGCGTCTGTTTTAAATTGTGTTTCAATTAAGTGAATAGAAAAGATTCTACCTGCGGCTCCTAAATCAGTTCTGGCAGGCTTTGCATAAACGATTACCCACCGATCGGTCTTTGAATTTCGCAGGTACACTGTATCAATGGCGCCCGGATATGCGTTTTCAAAAATCTCAATTTTACTTACCGTTTGAAGTTCGGAAAAACCAAGCACGAGAAACTCCCGCTGGGCATCGGGCGATAGGGAAGACCATGCGTTTGAATTAGTTCCTGAGTTTTCTGGTACGTTATTTTCGCCCAGGGCCTGTTGGGCCGACCAAATGGTTGAAGAGAATTGACTACTGAATGCGGATACTGAAGCAGCAAACTGAGTTATCTTTTCACCTTCAAAGGGTTCGAAATCGGAGCAACTCATCAACAAGCTGATGAAAACCAAGATAGTTCGTCCTGTGTGCTTCATGAGGGGTGAAGTTAACAAGGCTAAATTACAACTTTCGCACGGGCTTCCTAATGGTTGAGCCTGGTAATTCAACTACATACCCAATGATTGATTTTCGATAGAGGCTAACTCGATAATCTTTTCGTATTCGGCCGGGTTAAGATCATTAAAGAAGTAATGCACCGGGTTGGCATGTACACCATTTACAAATACTTCGTAATGCAGGTGTGGTGCAGTGGATAGGCCGGTGTCTCCTACATATCCAATCAGATCGCCCCGTTTAACTTTCTGTCCTTGCCGTACTGCAAAACCATGCATGTGAGCATAGCGGGTGCGGTAACCAAAACCATGATCTATTTCAATCATTTTGCCGTAGCCGCTAAAGCTCATACTAAGTTTGTCGATCACCCCATCGGCAGTTGCATAAATGGGTGTTCCGATGGCTGCGGCAAAGTCGATGCCGGTATGCATCTTTTTAACCTTATAGATCGGGTGTATGCGCAACCCAAAACCCGATGCCAGCGCAATTAATTGCTTGTTGGCTATTGGTTGAATGGCCGGAATGGCCGCAAATAATTTTTCTTTACTTTCGGCAAGGTCCACCACATCATCCTGCGATTTTGATTCGATATAGATTTTCCTTCGCAGGTTATCTACGCTCTCTGAAAGTTTCACGATCAAATCAGCATGAAGGATGTTTTTGTTCTTGATATCCTCGTACCGATCCAGACCTCCTACACCGGCTTCGCGAATACTTTTGTCAATAGGTTCGGCTCCTAACACTACCCGATAAATATTATCATCGCGATACTCTATGTTAGCCAGTTGCTTATGTAATTTCTCTACTTCCACTTTCAGGTTTTCATAGTAGAATTCCATCTCCTTAACTTCGTTGCGCAGCAACAATTCTTTTGGCGACTCGAAGTAAGTGCCATACAAAATCAGCAAACCAACGGCCATCGCTACAGTAAGACAAACAATCCCCAGGGTATTCAGAATCAGGTCGCCTGTTGAGGTTTTGATGCGCTCGTACTTGCAGGTTTCGGTGTCGTAGTAATATTTTATTCTTGCCATAACTTTCGATTTATTTGGGTCTGAAGGCTTTTACAACTTCAGGCCTGCACTCAATATAAGGGCCGTTCAAAAGGTTAATACAATACGGAATGGCTGGAAACACAGCATCCAAACACTGCCGGATTGCTCTTGGTCTTCCGGGTAAATTTACGATTAAAGTCTGATTTCGGATTCCGGCCGTTTGCCGCGATAGAATGGCGGTGGGTACATACTTCAGGCTTTCCATGCGCATACGTTCACCAAAACCGGGCATCATCTTCGTGCATACTGCCTCTGTTGCTTCGGGGGTAACATCGCGTACAGCAGGGCCTGTGCCACCACTGGTAATAATCAAACAACATTTTTTTTTCATCTGCCATGCTGATTAGCGTCTGTTCAATTAGCAATTGTTCATCGGGTATAACAGCATACTCTTTTTGCCACGGGCTAATCAGGTATTCGTTCAAGGTTTCTACGATGGCCTGGCCCGGAAGGTCTTCGTAAATTCCCTGGCTGGCCCGGTCGGATACATTTATAATTCCAATGCGGATGGTTTGCTTCTCGCTCATACCTTTTCAGAGATACCGGGTGAGGGTTGGCGAAGATTTTTTGCCCTACCTTTCTTAAATACCTGGCGGCCTTTGTTAATTCCTTTTCGAAGTTCACGTTGGGTTTCTTCAGGTAAAGCAATTATTTCGGCACAGGCTTCGGAACAGCAGTTGTTATATTTTTGAGCACACGCTTCGCATTGAATAAACAATAAATGGCAGCCATCGTTTTTGCAATTGGTGTGCGTATCGCAAGGGTTGCCACACTGGTGGCATTCGCTTATGATATCATCTGAAATCCGTTCGCCCAGGCGTTCGTCAAACACAAAGTTTTTACCTACGAATTTGTTTTCCAGATTCTGTGCTTTTACCTCTTGTGCGTATTTGATAATGCCACCTTCTAACTGAAACACATTTTTGAAGCCAATATGTTTAAACCAGGCGCTGGCCTTCTCGCATCGGATACCCCCGGTGCAATACATCAACAGGTTCTTGTCTTTTTGATCATTCAGTAAATCTTCAACTACCTGCAACTCTTCCCGAAATGTATCTACATCCGGACAAATGGCATTTTTAAAATGCCCTACTTCACTTTCGTAGTGGTTGCGCATATCCACAATTACCGTATTCGGATTTTCTGCAAGCGCATTAAACTGTTGTGCATTTACATGCGTACCACAATTGGTTACATCAAATGTGGCATCATTGAGTCCATCCGCTACAATTTTTTTACGAACCAGTATTTTTAATTTAAAGAAAGATTTGCCGTCATCCTCCACAGCCAGGTTTAACCTTACCCCGTTCAAGAAGGGAATGGAATACAATTCGTCCTGGAAGGCCTGCAGGTTTTGGGTTGGTACACTAATCTGCGCATTAATGCCTTCGTAGGCAACATATATTCGCCCCAGTACACCTAATTGATCAAGCCTTTCGTACATCTCGTTGCGAAAAATTTTCGGATCGGCTAAATGATGGTATTTATAAAAAGAAATGGTGGTGCGATGCTCCTGGCTGTTTCGGAGTTTTTCTTTAAGAATTTTGCCGTTCACACGATTGAAAAGCGCCATTTTGCACGATTTAACATGCAAAGGTAGTAAATAATTGGTTTACTGTGTATTGGGTTTAAGCTGGCCCTTCATCAATTTATTGAAGTCTTCACAACTTAGGGCACCGGTATGGTTGCAATAGCCACAGGTTTTATAGGTTTGGCCCAGGTAGTTTTTTTTGATGACCACGGTTGATCCATTGCAAACCGGGCATACTACTTTTCCGGTGGGGCCGCAGTCAATATCAAAATCTTTAGATAAAATTTGGGCTGCTTGCTTTGCTTCAGTTTGTTGTTCTTTCAGCAATTCACCTTCGGCTTTTGTTTTCAGATGAATGGCTTCTTCCGAAAATTGTCCGGTTGTTCCCTTCAACTGAATGTATTTATTCAGCCAATCCACACTTTGTTTGTATTTATTCTGAAAGAAAGAATTTTTGCCCAGGTAAAAAGTTAAATCGGAGGGTACACTGCGTACGGTCTTTAGTAACGAAACAATTTTAGTATCGGCTGCCTCATATTGCTGTTGATTAATGAGCAAAGCTACGGAATCAATTTGCCTGTCGATGGCACGTTGTTTTTCGGCCTGGCGTTGCATTTCTAACTCCCGTATTTTTTCTTGTTGTGTTTGGGCACACAAGATGGTAGTTATCTGTAAAAACAAAATCAAAAATCCCAGTCTCATATTCACCCAGTAAATTTTTCTTTTGAGAGTTGCAGCCATTCTAATGCCGAATTGCTGAAAATATCTTCTTTCACATTTGTTGGTAGGTCCATCGCTTCAATAAACCTGCCAATTTCCAGATCTCCTAACGGAAACGGATAGTCAGAGCCCAACATTACCCGCTTGCTGCCTTGCAATTTTAATACATATTCCAGCATCAGGGCATCATGAGTTACGCTATCGATCCAAAATTTTTGCAAGTATGTGCGCGGATTAATATTGTTATCAATTGCCACCAGGTCGGGCCGGCATTCAAACCCATGCTGGATACGGCCCAGTGTTGGAAGAAAGGAACCTCCTGCATGCGAAAACATAACACGCAAGTTTGGCAAGCGTTCGAACACACCGCCAAAAATCATAGAACAAATTGCGCGCGAAGTTTCGGCAGGCATGCCTACCAGCCACGGCAGCCAATAACGTTGCATTTGTTTCTCACCCATCATATTCCATGGGTGCACCATTATAGCGAGGCTTAACTTTTCGCAGGCTTCAAAAATCGGGAAGAAGCGGTTTTCATTCAGGTTTTCATCGTTGATGTTTGAACCAATTTGTATTCCTGCAAGGCCTTCTTTTTTAATGCGCTGTAATTCTTCGATGGCAAGATCAGTATCCTGCATGGGTACAGTACCTAACCCGATGTAGTGTTGGGGGTAATCCTTCGAAAGTTGTATCAGGTGGTCGTTCAAAAAACGTGAAAGGTCGAGGCAGTTTAATGGTTTGGCCCAATACGAAAACATAACCGGAATTGTGCATACTACCTGCACGCGGGTGCCAAAGTTTGCGTATTCTTTAATGCGAAGGTCAGCATCCCAGCAGTTTTCGTTTATCTCGCGAAAGAATTGGTTGCCGCGCATCATTTTCGCAAAACCTTTTTTATGATGCTGCAGGTATATAAAATCGCCATAGCCAAACTTCTCGCTCCAGTTGGGCATTTTTTTTGGAAGAATATGGGTATGTGCGTCTATCTTGAGCATTGGAGCTTTGGCAGGGTGCAAGTTACAACTCAAAAATCTTATCCATCAATTTCCATTTTTCGCCAGGAAGCGAGCCAGGCAATGCTTGCTGGTATTTCCACATTAGATTTTCCCATTCCTGTACTTTGGGATTGCCCGCATCGGCCCTTGATTTCGCTTCGAACGTGAATGAATCGGTGGTTTCCATAATCATAAATAACCTGTTTCCGGTGCGGTAAATTTGCATGGTAAGAATGCCGGAGTCTTTTATGCTGGCTTCAATCTCGGGCCAGATTTTTTTGTGATAGTTTTCGTATTCGGCAATTAAGGCTGCATCGTTCTTAAGATCCAGGGCCAGACAGTAGCGTTTCATACAGATTTAACTTTGTGTCCTGCTAATCCATAGTACGTAACAACCAGGAAACAAAGCAAGGGAAGTATAAATGCGAGCCGGATGTTGTGGGTTTGGTCGGCAATCAGGCCCATTACCGGAGGTATAATTGCCCCGCCCACAATTGCCATAATAATAAACGAAGATCCCAGCTTTGTCTGTTCGCCCAGGTCTTTTACCCCCAGGGCAAAGATTGTTGGAAACATAATAGACATAAAGAAGTTGGTGCCCAGTATTGCATATACGGCAAGTTTCCCTCCGGCAAACACGCCAACCAGGCAAAGCAATGCGGCTGCCAATGCGTAGTAGGTTAATAATATATGATCTTTTACTATTGTCATCAACCAGGTTCCTGCAAATCTCCCAATCACAAAAAGAGATGTGCCGATGATCATAAAGTTTTTAGAAGCAACTTCGTTGCTAACACCAGGCAAAAGTTCTGTAATATAATTTAGGGTTATACCCCAGATGCCCGCCTGTGCACCCACATAAAAAAACTGTGTAACTACGGCCCAACTCAGGTGCTTGTTCTTAAAAATGCCAATGTCCAATTTAAGTTTGGATGCCTTTTGTGGTTCCGGCATTTTAACCAGGAAAAACAAAAACGCTACCAGCAACACCACTCCGGCAATTAAGGTGTAAGGTAAGATAACAGCCTCTGCTGCCTGTTGTTTTGCTTCGGGCGTGGTAAGGTCTTCATTGCCGGCAAATATAAACTGACCGGCTATCCACGGGCCAACTACCAGGGCTACTCCGTTAAATGACTGCGAGAAGTTTAACCGCGTCACGGATGTTTCGGGTTTACCCAGAATAGTTACATACGGGTTGGCGGCCGTTTCCAGAAAGGCAAGCCCACTGGCAATGATATAAAGTGCTACCAGGAAAAAACCAAACGTTAAGGTGTTGGCTGCAGGAATAAAGAGTAACGCGCCTACGGCATATAGGAGTAATCCCAAAAGGATTCCTTTTTTATAACTATGCTTTTCTATGAATAAACCGGCCGGAATGGCAATGGTGAAATAGCCAAAGTAGAAAGCGGTTTCAACCAGGAGTGCCTGCGCCCGTTTTATTTCAAACACAGGTTGAAAGTGTGCAATAAGTGCGGAGTTAAGGATGTTTGCCAGGCCCCATAAAAAGAACAAGCTTGTTACCAGTAAAAGGGGCACCAAATAGTTCTTATCTGTATGTGCGGGCGGGTGGTGCGGGGTAGCGGGCATGAATACAAAAGTTTAACTAATTGCTCTATCGAGGTGTGTATAACCACCATCAACAAAAAACCATTGTCCGGTAGTATGGCTGCTGCAGTCGCTCAATAGAAACGCTACAGCTTGTGCAATCTCTTCTGGTTTGGTTAAGCGTTGTTCGAATGGAATTTTTTTGATACCTGCCGTAGCTTTTCCTGCGGATCGGCAAATCCTTTCAACCACGATTCGTAAAGTGGGGTTGACACTTCTGCCGGTATTACCGCATTAACCCGAACGGAGTAGGGAAGTAGCTCAACGGCCCACTCGCGCGTAAGCGAAAGGATTGCACCTTTGGCGGCCACATACCCCGATGAGTTTCCTTGCCCGGTTACAGAAGTTTTGGACCCCAGGTTTACAATTGCACCACGTCTTTCTTTAAGATATTGCAGGCAATAGTGCGTCATAAAATAATAATGACCTACGTTGTTGGTTAAGGATTCAATAAATTTTTCGGGTGTTCCGCTTTGTAACCCGATGTTATCGTTAAAGCCGGCATTGTTTACAAGTGCATCGATTGGGCCCAACTCCGCTACAATATCCTCTACAACTTTTTTACAAGTTTCTGCATCGGCCAGGTTGGCTGTAAAGTAAGTTCCTTTTAAACTCCTATCCGGTAAGGTTGAAATGGTTTGGGCTATCTTATCTACAATGGCTACTTTGGCGCCTTCTTCTTTCAGAAGTTCTACAACCGCTTTCCCAATACCACGGGCACCACCCGTAACCACCACCACTTTATTTTTCAAATGAAGATCCATGCCTAAAGATTGTAAAATCTTATGGCATTTTCTCCCATGATGGCCTGTTTTTCTGAATCAGAAAATGATTGGATATAATCCTCCACTATTTTGAGTTGTTGTGCGTACTGCGCAGCCAATAAACATACGGGCCAATCCGAGCCATACATTACGCGGTTGCTGCCGAATGCATTCAGCACTATATCAAGATAGGGTGTAAAATTCTCCGGTCTCCAGCTATGCCAGTTGGCTTCTGTTACCATGCCTGATAGCTTACAGTAAACATGCTCATGCTGGGCAATGGCGGTAATGTATTTTTTCCATTGCGAAAGCGTGTTGCCAATAACAGGTTTAGCGATATGATCGATTACCAACTTTTGCGGGGGTAGTTGTTTTATAAATTCAAGTGTTTCTTTTAGCTGATGTTCTTTAATGAGGATATCATATGTAAGGCCAAACTTGTTTACGTGTTTTATTCCCTGAATAAAACGGGGATTTACCATATACCCGTCAGGCTCAGCCTGCACGATATGCCGAAACCCTTTTACAACCGGGTAAGATTTGTAATGGGCTAACCGGGCTTCCAGGTGTGGATCCGTTAGATTTACCCAGCCTACAACTCCTTTAATAAACTCAAATTCGTTAGCCTGCGAAATCAGGAATTCAGTTTCTGCTTCTGATGGATCGGCCTGTACGGCTACACACCCCTCTATGGCATGTTCCTGTAAAAGAGGCTTGAGATTGGCAGGTAAAAAATCGCGCTGAAGCACCTGCATCGCATCGGTAATCCAGCCATCGCGTGCGCGATTGTAAATCCAGAAATGCTGATGCGAATCGAATGCGCATGCTGCCTATTGACCGCTTACCACCTGCCGCTGCCTCGCCTAATCCTTCAATTACCCAATTCCACAACATCACCAGGTTTCAGGTACACGGGTGGGTTAAAGGCATGGCCAACACCCGATGGTGTTCCGGTTGAAATTACATCGCCCGGCAGTAAAGTCATAAACTGGCTGATATAACTTACCAGGAATGGAATTTCGAAAATCATGTCATCGGTATTGTTGTCCTGCATCATCTTGCCGTTTACCTTCAGCCACATGTGCAGGTTGTTGAAGTCGGCCACTTCATCTTTGGTTACCAGGTAAGGTCCGATCGGAGCAAACGTATCGCAGCCTTTTCCTTTTGTCCATTGGCCATTGCGTTCTAATTGAAAGGCACGTTCGCTGTAATCATTGTGCAGACAATATCCGGCTACATAATCCATCGCATCTTTTTCTTCTACATAGGTGGCCCGTTTTCCAATCACAAATGCAAGTTCAATCTCATAATCTGTTTTGGTACTATTACGCGGAATCAGCACCCCGTCATTGGGGCCTGTTATGGCGGTGGTTGATTTGAAAAAAATTATCGGCTCGGTAGGTAAGGGCATCTTTGTTTCGAAAGCATGCTTGGTGTAGTTTAGTCCTATGCAAATCATTTTGGAAGGCCGCTGTAAACAGGGGCCAATACGGGTACCGGCACTTATTTCTTGCAACGAGTTTAGATTGTTTTTAATCCACTTCTCAAGCCGTGCTAATCCATCTGTTTCCAAAAAGGTTTCTCCATAGTCTTCACCAAAACCAGAAACATCTACCATTTTGCCATTTACTAATGCTCCGGGTTTTTCTTTTCCGGGCGCGCCAAATCGAAACAATTTCATTTTTTATGTGTTAAGTTTTAAAAATCCGCCATCAATTGGATAATCGGTACCTGTAATAAAGGATGCTTCATCCGAACATAAATACAATGCAAGATTAGCCACCTCACCGGGGGTAGCCATACGGCCAATGGGTTGTGTTTTGGAAAGTTTCTCAAACATTTCCTTTTCTTTTCCCGGATAATTTGCTTTCAGAAAACCATCTACAAAGGGAGTATGTACCCGGCCGGGTGAAATACTGTTGCAGCGTATGCCGTATTGCACATAATCTTTTGCTACGGATAAACTCATGGAAACAACAGCTCCTTTGGTCATGGAATAGGCAAAGCGATCGCTCAATCCTGTAAAGGCCGCTACAGATGCCAGGTTAATAATAACACCTTGCTTTTGTTCTTTCATAACAGTAATTACGGCCTGCATCGTATTATAAACTCCTTTTACGTTTACCTGAAATAATTTATCCAGGTCGGCTTCGGAGGTATTTTCCAATCTACCAATGTGGGCAATGCCGGCACTGTTTACAAGGATGTCGATCCGTAAATTTGTTTTTACAATTTTCTGTATAAGGGTGTTTACTTCAGCCTGAGCGGTAACGTTGCAGACATGCGCGGTTGCTTTCTGGTTTTGTGAATTTATCTCCGCGGCCAGTGCAGTGATGGCGGCTTCATTAAGATCAAGCAATTGCACATGCGCTCCCTGTGCGGCCAGTGTGGTTGCAATGGCGCGGCCAATACCACTTCCGGCACCGGTAATCAAAGCTACTTTATCTGTAAGGTTAAATGGCATGAAATATTATTTAGCGGCTTCGGCCTTCAGGTATTGGATCATCCGCTTTGTGTCATAGTTGCGGGTTCCAACTTCTTTTTGAATAACCTTGCCGGCTTTTGATATGATAAATGTTGTGGGAATGTTTGGTACCTGTAAATGATCGGGGAGGTAACCCGCGGGTTGATACACAGGAAATGTAAAGTTATTTTTGTCAATATACTTTTCAATTTTAGGTTTATCCTTATCCTGATCCCACGAAAGCATAACAAACGCCACACTATCGGATTTTACTTTATCATACAAACTCTGAATTCCGGGCATTTCTGCCCGGCAAGGCCCGCACCAGGTAGCCCACATATTCAGAAAAATTACTTTGCCTTTAAAATCCTGGAATGAGATTTTTTTCCCGCTCATGTCTTTGATTGAGAAATTGTAATCAAAGTCCTGAGCATCTGTAACTTCATTGGGTGTAGCTTTGAAAAGACCAACCTCCATGGCAGCCATTTGTGTATAGGCAGAAACACTACTCATTAAACCGGTTGCCTGTAAAACAGCTATTAAGAGTATGGCTGTTATAGCCGGTTTTAAAAATGCTATCACATGTTTCATTGTTTTTCGGTTAATTTATGATTTGATCGGCCTGCCAACAAATTCTGGCCTGGTTATTGAAATCAGACACATCAAATCTGTTTAAAATTAATAACTTCGAATAATTTTTTAAAGATTAAAATGCAAACCCGAAAGTTCCTTTTTTGTTTTGTACTTATTCTGCTTGCTGGCACCACCTGGGGTCAAAAGGTAAAATACAAAGATCTGATTGAGTTGCTTAACGCACGAAACTATGAGTTAGCAGAACCATACCTAAAGCGATACCTGAAGGAAAATACCGACAATGTAAGTGCTTACCTGTATATGGGCATTATCTATCAGGATAAAGCGCAACGTATTGATATTCTGAAGCAATCCGATGTTTTAATTTCAAATATTGACTCAGCCATTTTCTTTTTAGAAAAAACGGCTCCGCTTGTTACCGAGCGGGAGTTGAAACGGAATGACCAGAACTACCAGATGTATTTACAAAGGGATGTGCGTACGGCAGAGTTTGCTATTAAGTTATCGGATGTTACCCTGGATATTGAAACCCGTCTTAAAAATCTGAAAGACCGGAAAGAGAAGGTAATAAAACTGAACGAGTATTTCAGAGCAACGCAACGGCAATACAATAGCGCCCAGGAAAGATTCAAGAAAATACAAGCTCAGTTTGCAACCGATAAGGAGTTTTATCTGCGAATGGATGATGGGGTATCGGCTGATTTAACACAAATCGGACTGATCTATGACAGTTCTCAGGCTTCCTTCAAAAACTACCGCAGTGTATTGGAAACGATGGGAAAGGTTCCTTACAATCAGACTGTTACTTTAAACGATATAAGAAATTTAAAAGAAGATGGTGTTACTGAAGTAGATTTTTTGAAACAGGATTTGCGTTTGTGGGATTATGGCAAATGGGCGAAAACTGCAGCAGAAACTTATAAGAGCGAATTGTTGCCATTGCGCGATCATCTGATCGCTTATGACATTGAGTTGAATAAGCTTATGCAAAAGCTAAAGAAGGACTCCGTTTCGGTAAAAAATGATCTTAACAGATTGCTTGATAAAATTTTATTTAAACAGCTTACGCGATTTGATAAAGACCCGCTTCCGGCCGGAGTTTTTAATATGAAAGCGGCCGAGCTTGAGTATCGTTCAGACTTGATCATGAATAAGCCAGTACGGGACACCGCAGGTTTGGCAATGCAACTGGAAGCCTTAATACAAGAAGTAAGAGGCATCGATAAACTGGATAGTATCGCAACCCGGTTAATGGCTCGTGATTTGGAAACGGATAAGAAAGATTATGCACATTTTATTTCCAAAGCCTATGGATCTGATGTTGTATTAAAAAACTACATTAAATCTACACACGAATTGGCGCAACGCGACCGATCAACTAAACAAAAACAAATTGAGCAAACAGAAAAAGCATTAAAGTGGCTGGTGCACAAGTCCGACTCCATTCCGTTATTTCAGGAAGAAACAGGCAGCCCCTTTAAACCGCTAACCATTGTACCCGATCAGTTTACGCTGGGACTAAAGTATGTAGATTCACTGGCTACAGGTTATTTGTACAACATTACTCCCCGGCATGTGCCCGATGTAGCCGTTACCTTTCGGGTAGATGCTTCTCATTTCAAAAGAAGGTATCTGCCTTTGTTAAAAGGGTTAGGCTCACATCCCCAACCTGACTTGTACCTTGCTCTGGTGTATTCAGAAACCACAACAAAGAATGGTTATCCCGCCACACTGGCCAGAATAAGTAAAGCAACCGGCTTAGTCTGGAGCCTGCCTTACAATCTTGAGCAAAAGCCTTCTGAAATTCTCTACAGTGCTGAAACAGGAGAGATTATGATTAAACTCTTGATGCCAGGCGGAGATCAGAAATTGTTTGTGGTGGATAAATACGGAAAAAAGATTCAATAATTACTGTGTTGGATCTTTGAAGGCCTTTGCTTCTGCTATTGCTTTCAGATTGTTTTTCCGGTTAATATCGGCCATGCGCTGACTTGGATCAATTTCAATCGACTTAATTTCACTTACCTTTCGGTTAACCTGAACTGTATAAGTGGGGTACACCCAGGGCCACGCAGGAAGATCGGTGCGTTTCAAAGTTTTATCTTCCACAGGTTTTGTTCCCAACTGTTCATTTAAGGGAATATAAAACAATTCTTTGCTTCCATCCTGATACGTTACCACCAGGTCCACCGGCATTGGAAACTCACCAACCCGCTGAAGCTCTACCATCGTATTTCCATTTAACTCTGTTACTGAACCAACCCCATAATCAATTCGCTTCGTGGTTTGAATCCAATAGCGGTAATACCAGTGCAGTTGCTGGCCGGAAACTTTTTCCATTATTCGCATAAAATCATTAGGCTCCGGATGTTTCATTTTCCAGGTATTGTAGTAGCGCTTCATGCCTTTGTAAAAGGCTTCATCGCCAATAATATATTTGAGTTGTTGCAGAAATACGGCTCCCATGCTGTACGCAGCGGTGCTATACGCGCGATTGGTGTTGTAATGGTCTGCGTGTTGGCTTGCAACTTCCTGAAGTCCGCTGTTCACTAAACTAAAATAACTCGCATAACTACCGGCATGTGTGTTGGGTTCATTCGTAATGGAATTCAATGCTTCATCACTTGCAAAATCGGTAAAGCCTTCGTCCATCCAGGCGTAGAGTGCTTCGTTCGATGCCAGCGTCATCTGATACCAACTGTGGGCAACTTCATGTGCCATTACACCATTTAATCCTGCCTGACTTCCCTCACCCAATATGAGAGTGCACATGGGGTATTCCATTCCACCATCACCACCCTGAATGATAGAGTAGGTATCGAACGGATACTTGCCAAAAGTTGCGCTTAAAAATTGAAACACCTTTACAGCAATAGGTTGCATATTCTTCCAGGTGTTGGCGGTGCGTTCATTTTTCTGATAGAAAAAGTGCAGGGTAGGACCGTTCGGAACCTGCTGTTGGTCGTGTGTGTAATCAGGATCAGCGGCCCAGGCAAAATCAATCACATCTTTGGCTATAAAATGCCATGTGAGATTTCCTTGTGGTCGTTTTTACGGCTGAACCAGGTTTTTCATAACCATGCCCAATGGCTTCCGGGTTTTGCAACTTTCCGGTGCCGCCAATTACAAACTTCGGATCGATTGTAATTTTTACATCAAAATCGCCCCACACGCCATGAAACTCGCGCGCTATATATTGATACGCATGCCAACCTTGATGATCATATTCAGCAAGTTTAGGGTACCATTGGGTCATGGAATAGGCAATGCCTTCGCGGTTATCGCGGCCAGACCTGCGGATTTGCACCGGCACCTGTGCTTCAAAAGTCATTTCGAAAGTTGTTTTTGTTTTTGGAAGAATGGGTTTAGCCAATGTTACTTCCAGGATGGTTCCGTTTACCTGATAGGTTGTAGCCTTGCCATCTTGTTTTAAGGATTGGATATGCTGATACCCAATTTCGTTGGGAGCTAATTTTGAGATTCGGTCTGTTACCCTGCGGTCGGGGTCGGCAATGTTTCTTGAGCGAACATCCATCATGCTGCCCGGCTGAAAGGCATTAAAGAACAGGTGATAATAAACTTTAGTAAGCGTATCTGGCGAGTTGTTATAATAAATCAGTTTCTGGTCGCCAGTTAGTTTATGATTCTGGGTATTGAGTTGTACATTCATTGCATACTCAACCCGTTGCTGCCAGCGAAAATCCTGGGCATTCAGCAGAGTAACAGGTGTGAGCAGAAGAATACTGAAAATGAATTTCATAGGTATCTGATTTAAGATTCGAAAAATATCAAATGGCAGCTTACCATCAAACTGCTTTTATAGCAGTTAAAACTCAAGGCGCTTCGAAACGCTGGCCGAAATATAGCCGCTGCTTTGCAGTGAAATAGGTTCGCCCGGTAGTGCTTTCGGAATATTATAGGTATAACTAAGCAGGAGTGTCCAGGTTTTTACACTAACGGATACAGGTGCTGAAAAAGAGTAGTTAAGAACACCAAAATGAGTTGTTGTTTTCTCATAATAAAGGGGCATGTTTCTTCTTATGCGAAAGATGATACCCAGGTAGGTACGGGCATAGGGAACCAATTCCGTTATTTGTTCGCTGCCAAACAGCACGGAAGCAGTGGGGTAAAAGGCAATGCGGTCAATCTTGCCGAGCTTAGTTTTTTCCAGGTTAAGCATTACGGAGGGATTAATCCGGTGCGCGGACTTATCTCCAAAAAAAAGCAGATAATCTAAGCGAAATGTTACCCGTTTTACATCAAAGTAGTTGGATAACCCCAGGCTGTTTTTGTAAGGTACATATTCGTCTTCGCCCAGGCCGGCATATAGATACCGGTTATACTCAGCCAATATTGACCACCACCGGGTAGGACTGTTTATATAGCCTCCTGATAATATGGTAAGGTAATAGGATGGGTCGTATGCTTTGCTCCAATAACCGGTATAATCGGCATACAACCCCGACTTATGGTAGTACGCTATACCAGGGGCTACGCCAAACTGGTTAAACCCGAGGGTACGACTGGCCGAAACCACGTTGGTGTTGTATCCAAACCGCATCAATACCTGCGATTTCAGTTTTGGGGCAGGTATGTTAAGGAGGCTATCGATTAATGAAAGAAACCCTGTGTCGCCATGGGCAATCATCGAATCCAGCTCGGCTATATATGGATCGTTAATAAGCAATGAATCAGTTTGCTGACTCTTTGAAGGAACCCAGCAAACTGAAACAAGGATTAGGCCCAGCCACAGTTTTTTTAAACCCACCAAGTTTTTCGGTTAATTCCGTTGTTGCTGTTTTAATCGTTGGTTACGTTCGCGTATTGTTTCGTTACGTTGTTGCATGAGCCTTCGCTGCTGAATCTGGTCGCGGATGAGTTGCTGAAAATCACCTTCCGCTTTACGTAAGCTTAAAATTTGTTGGGCCGAAATTACTTTCAATAACCTTTCCGAATATGTTTTCTCAAGGTCTAATTCGCGCTGTTTCAGTTCCAGGCCTAGCTTAACCAGGGCTTCGTCCTTTTGGGGATTCTGATCGGCCTTTACTTGCTTGCGCGCATCAATCAACTCTCTTCTTAACTCTTTACGCTTGTCAGAAAACTCCCTGTAAATCGGCCAGAATTTTTCGGCTTGCTCGCTGGTTAGGTTGAGTTTTTCCGACAGGTAGGCTATTCGAAGCGCGTTAATCTTTTCAAGCGCTTTTGGGTCTTGTTCATTTTCGGTTTGATCTTGCCCATCGCAACAAAACTGCCCACCAACCAAACTCCAAGAATCATTAGCTTTCTCATGATACAATATTTTTAAAAATTGTCTAATTCAAAAAATTTCATCTTCCAACAAATCAAGCCGGGTATCATCGATAGTAAAAGTAGAATACACCCGATCCTGTAACTCAAGCAAATCAAACTCATTCCAGTCCATTGCTTCTTCGGTTTCGCCCCAGGCAAACTCAGTGTTGTCCAGGTATGCAGTTAATTGTTCAGTATCGATGCTGGCCAGTTCAGCTTCAATATCGCGCACGGTTGGGCCAGAAAACCAGATAAGACCGGCTACCACCAGTACCACTACCGGTGCCGCAAATTTCAAAACCGGCAACCAAAGCGGTTGGCGCACCGGGGTGGCTACCCGGGCCTGAATAATACCCGGCAGCTTATCAAAGTAGCCTTCCGGAGCTTTGAACAGGTCCTTTTTCGGTATGTCTTCCAGTTTTTTCATTCTCGTTTGTTATGACTTTAGTTTCGTTCTATGGTTTAATCAGGCACTTAAATATTCTTCAATCTTTTTCACCGCGTGGTGATAACTGGCCTTCAGTGCGCCCACGCTTGTGCTGGTTATTTCGGCCATGTCTTCGTAGGAAAGTTCCTCGAAGTATTTCATATTAAAAACTACTCTTTGTTTATCGGGTAATGTAAGGATGGCTTTCTGCAGTTTTTTCTGGATTTCATCGCCCGAAAGTTCGGGCATCAGGTCTAATTTACTGGAAAGCTGAGCGGCTACATCTTCAATCGGCAAAAAGAACCGCCTTTTTTTCTTGTTCAAAAAAGTGAGGCATTCGTTGGTAGCAATGCGGTAAATCCAGGTAAAAAGTTGGGAGTCTTCCCGAAACCCATCAATGGCTTTGTGAATTTTAATGAAAACCTCCTGGGTAACGTCATCCGCATCGTCATGGTCGATAACCATTTTGCGCACATGGTTATAAACGCGCTGCTGGTAGGCACGCACCAGCAAATTAAACCCATAGTTTCGGGTTTCCGGGTTGCGGACTTTAAGAAGAAGGTCTTTGTCTTCCAAGGGTGGGGTTTGCGCGTTTGACCATAAAAGTACAACAAGGTTTAATCATCGCTACATCTTTTCCAGCAGGTCAACCAGCAATTCGTAAGCCTCCTTAGAGTGGGTTGGAAAATTGGCAAAGCGAAGCTGTGATTTTTTCCTTTCGCCATAACCATCCCCGGGTTGCAGGCCATGCGTGGCCAACTGTTCGGCTATTTGTGAAGTTGCTGTTCCGGTTTCGGCTACAAGCACCGTTTGCGATTGGAATTTCCGTTCAACAACAAAGGGTTTAACCTTATCGTGTTGATGCAATGCCTGATATAGAATGGCGGCTTTATACTCTGTTTCTTTACGGATAGTGTTTATACCTTTTCTCAGGAAATCGCCAATTACCTGACCAAGCAGATAAATACCTAATACGTTTGGTGTTTCAGGTGTTTGATGTTTTTTAGCGTTCGAAATTAACGTTGGTAAATTATGGTACGTACCAATGTTTACACCCTGTTGTTGTAAACTTTCGGCTTTCGCTATACATCTTTCATTCACAATCCACACGCCAAGTCCGGCTGGCAAACCAAAACATTTTTGTACCGAAAAGAATACCGAATCGATTTTGGTATAGTCGAATTTTGGATAGGGCAGAGAGGACACAGCATCTACTACAATCAGGGCGTTGGGATGGTGTGTGCGAAAGGAATGTATAAAATCCAGGGGCAATGAAACACCGGTACTGGTTTCATTGTGTGTAAGGGCAATTACTTCCGGGTTGCCGATGGGCTGATAATTTTCAAAACCTTGTCCGGCTGGTACCTCTACTTTATGGGCTTGCTTGCCCAGTTGTGTGGCAATTTCATGGAATCGCTTCGAGAATGAACCATTCACAAAATGTAAGGATGATTCAGTTACCAGGTTTTGAATGCTGCGTTCCCAGATTTCGGTAGCGGAACCGGTAAAGAGAACATGATAACCTTCAGGCAACTCCAAAAGTTCTTTCAATCCTTCCGTAGTTTGTTTACTGATTTTTTCAAACGCACGGCTGCGATGTGAAAGTGAGGGTATGCCTTGACGGAAAGCGCTGCGGGCATGATCTTCAACTGTAAAATAAAGCTGGGAAGGACCGGGGGTAAAGTTAACAGGCATATAAATTTATAATCGCACAAAGGTAATTGAGAAATAATTGTGTAGATGGCTACGAAAAAAATAATCAATAATCAAGGTTTCTATTTTCAAGGAATGTGCCCAATATTGTATCATAAAATCCACTTGGATTTGGGACACGTTTGCTGAACCTAACATTTAAAACAATACCGAGTGAAGTTCGAGGACAAGGCCAGGCCTCATCTCCGATTAGTCGGGGCCCTCGCCCAAAAAGCAGGTTAACAGTGGAAGGCTGCGACCAAAGAACAGCTCAAAACTTGTCTTCATTGGGGTTCAGAAACACCTCTCCAAATCCGGTGGGTTTTTTTTTTTAAGGTTACGCAAGGTTTAAACCTTTCCGTTAATACCAACTGAATGAAATACCTGTTATCAGTTTTAATTTTATTTTTCTGGAGTTTTGCATCGGCCCAGACTGAACAGCAACTTCTTGATTTTGAGAAACAGATTGAGGCCGCAGTCGTGGCTGCCGATATTTCCTTTCTTCAAAAAGCCTATGCCAATGATTTCCGGTTTAAGCATGGTACGGGACATATCGATTCCAAAGCCTCGTGGCTGAAAGATGTAGAGAAAAACAAGGGAAAATTTGTATCGCGCAACGTAGAAAAATCCGAAGCCGAATTGCATGGCGATATTGGAATTACACAAGGCACTATAGCCGTAACCCGAACTGAAAGCACCTACACGATCCATTATGTGCGGGTGTATAGAAGGGTGGGCGGAACGTGGGAGCTATTTATGCATCGCACGGTTCAACAAGAGAATTTTAAGTAGTCATTTGCTAATCGCAGTGATACTTACCTAATAACCTTTACGTCTCTGCGTCTTAGCGGTTAATAAATCAATACAACACTCTAAACTTAATTGTATTCTCAATCGAGCGCAGTTCTTTAATCACGTTCTCGTTGTAACCTTTGTTAATATCTGTAATTACATACCCAATGCTTTCGTTGGTTTTCAGGTACTGCCCCACAATGTTGATTCCATTTGTAGCCAATACCTGGTTAATACGGGCAAGAATTCCGGGTACGTTGCTGTGAATGTGAATAAGCCGATGCGCATTTTCCAGCGTAGGTAACGAGAGATTCGGGAAGTTTACGCTGTTGCTGGTACCTCCGTTGTTGATGTAATCCAAAAACTTACCGGATACAAATTGCGCAATATTTTCCTGTGCTTCCAGCGTGCTGCCACCAATGTGCGGTGTAATAATCGTATTTGATAATCCACGCAGTTCAGAAATAAATTCTTCCTCGTTGCTCTTGGGTTCATAAGGAAATACATCAATGGCACAACCGGCTACCTTGCCCGATTGAATGTTCTCTTTCAATGCGTTGATGTCCACGATATGCCCGCGGCTCAGGTTCAAAAAGAGTACACCTTTCTTCATCAGGTCAAACTCCTTGCTGCCAATCATGTTTGTGTTTTCCTTGCGGCCATCGGTGTGAAGCGATACGATGTCTGCCTGTTCCAATAATTCTTTCATGGAACGGCACTTGGTTGCATTACCCAACGCCAATCGTTCTTCACGGTCGTAGTAGAAAACTTTCATGCCCAACGATTCGGCCAACACAGAAAGTTGCGAGCCAATGTTTCCATACCCGATAATCCCCAATTTCTTTCCTCGTATCTCAAAACTTCCCATAGCGGATTTATCCCAAATGCCATTGTGCATTTTGGCTGACTTATCAGTAATGTTGCGAATCAGCATAATGATTTCACCAATTACCAATTCAACAACTGAACGCGTATTGCTATACGGTGCGTTAAAAACAGCTACCCCGCGTTTGGTTGCTTCTTTCAGATCGATCTGATTTGTACCAATACAAAACGCACCAATAGTCATTAGTTTGTTTGCGTTAGCCAGGACTTTGGCTGTAACCATCGTCTTGGAACGAATTCCCAGCACGGAAACATTTTTAATTTTTTCGCAGAGTTCATCTTCGTCCAATCCGGCCGGATAGGTTTCCACACTAAAACCTTCTGCCTTAAAAGCATCTACTGCAAAAGGATGGACATTTTCCAACAACAAAACGTGGATGCGGTTTTTTGGATAGGAGATAGCTGTGTTTAGTTTATTCAGATAGAGGAACTCGTCTAAGCTGGGTGCAATATGATCGGCCTTGTTTAAAACTTTTTCGCGTTCCACATTTTCAGTAAACGCAAAAAACTTATTGGCTAAACCGGCATGCTTTATCTCATAATCCGTATAGCCATCCCCAATTACATATACATCGCCCGGCAGGTTAAGGCGTTTAAGTTGTTCTACCTTTCCATTGTTTTGCGAAAGCGGGTTTTCTTTATCAAATCCGGTAACATTTCCGCTGTCATCAAACGTAAACCGATTGGCCAGAATATTTTCTTGTTTGATACCAAACTCGGTAACCACGGGATCGATAAACGCATGAAACCCATTGGAAATAATATAGATATTATCGGCATAGGTTTGAAAGAACTCGCGGTTGCGTTTAAACGATTCAGACACCATGCCACGCAACACCGCTACCAATTGGTCGAGGTGGCGCTTGTGGGGCGTTAATAACTTAATCCGTTTTTCCAGCGATTCGCGGAAAGAGATGGTGCCATCCATTCCCTGGTTGGTGATGGCAACAATTTCAGCCCGGATCTTCTCCAAATCCGGATGGTCCTTCAGGGTAATGTCGGCCAATACATCAAATGCTTCTGCCTTGGTAAACGTGCTGTCGAAATCAATTACAAAATATTTGTTCAGTTCCATCTTGAGTAATGAGCAAACCCAAAATTAAACGAAAGGCATGAGAGTAACCGGAAGTAAGTTGCTACTTGCTCAAAAATATTTTCAGATAACGTGTGTTAGGTTTACCGGAGACGGAGCTTCAATACCTCTGCGGATGCAGGACATACGTTTGCAAACTCACTGGATCTCTGAATTGCTTCCGGAACACTTTCGCGGCTTACTGGTTTAAAGCCGAGCTTTTGAAAGAAGAAACTGGCTGTTTGTGTAAGGAGGTAAACTTCGCGGATGTTTTTTTCTTTTGCAGCTTCTAACAGATCGGCTACAATTTCTTTACCTAATTGCTGACCACGTAACTCCGGACTTACGGCCAGCGACCGAAGCAGGGCCAGGTCATCATAAAACTCGAGGCCCCCGGAGCCCACCAGGTTTTCGTGGGTGTTGAAATAAACCAACAGCAGGTTGTTGCCCAGGGTAAGATCGTTTGCCGGCAATTGATTGGCAGTCAAAAATGCCTGCAGCATCTCCAGCTCTTTCTCAGTAGCAACGGGATGGTGTACGATAAACTCCTTCATTACTGCAAAGTTGTTATCTCACCTGAATTGATAAAACATTTACGATTAGAATTTTTAAAATGTTGGAAACGGGGGCGTATAAGATGTCCTGACGGCTTCAATCTGGGTTGTTTAACCGACAGGACATAGTAACAATAATTAGCAGCACGTGGAGCTTTCGCCACAACAGGCGGCTTTGGCAGCTTCACTTTTAGGCTTAGGGGCAGGCTTTTCCGCATATACGGTGATGCTAAATATGCCTACCTCACCTTGTTTAAAAGCATCTATTTCCTGTTGGTTCAAAAATTTTTGTAACATTTCTTCGGGCAAATGAATAGACTTATTTTTCTGAACTTCCACATTCACAAAACCGGCTGCCTGAATAATGTAGAGGTACACTTCCTTTTGAATAGCACCTGAAATACAACCGGCATACAGTTCGGCATTTTGTTTCAGGCCGTGTGGTAAGGTTCCTACTAATACAATATCTGAAATACTAAAGTGGCCACCAGGTTTTAGCACACGAAACGTTTCTGCAAATGCTTTTGCTTTATCAGGTACGAGGTTCATCACGCAGTTACTCACCACAACATCGGCCACGTTTGTGCTTATTGGTATTTTTTCAATGTCGCCATATCGAAATTCCACATTGTGCAGCCCTAGTTTTTCAGCATTGGTGCGTGCCTTTTCAATCATACGTTCGGTAAAATCAACGCCAATTACCTTTCCGGTTTCGCCTGTTATGGCGCGTGCCACAAAGGCATCGTTACCCGCACCAGATCCAAGGTCAATCACTACATCGCCTTTTTTAATTTTTGCGAACTCGGTTGGCAATCCGCAGCCCAGTCCCAGGTCGGCATCAGCCACGTAACCTTTCAACGTAGCATAATCTTCAGCCATCAGTGCTTCGTCAATTACCGAGCAGCCACAGGCGCTGCCACAGCAACTGGTTTCGTTTTGTGATTTAGGCTGATCCGCAATCTGGCCATATTTCTCCTGAACCAATTGCTTCAATTCTTCTGATGTTGTCATAAAATAAGTGGGTTTAAATATTAATCGTAATATTGCGATAGGTTAGTGTAAATTTTTTTAGCAACAGTTTTCCTGTACGTTCAGTAACAGGTCGCCTAAAAGTTTGCGGGCTTTTACTATGGCTTTGGGTTCAATGCAATAACAAACGGATGGGCCTTCGGTTTCTCCTTTTATCAATCCGGCATTCTTTAGTTCTTTCAGATGTTGCGATACCGTACTTTGCGATAAGGGCAATTCATCTACAATATCACCACACATGCAGGACTTTTGTTTTGCCAGGTATTGTAAAATGGCAATGCGGGCCGGATGGCCAAGGGCTTTCGCGATGTCGGCCACTTCGTTTTGTGCTTTGGTAAATGCTTCGGTCTTGGATGCGCCCATAGTGCAATAATCGTAATATTACGATTAAAGTTTCAGATTTTGTAAATTTTTTTTTTCAGGATCGGGAATCCTTATTTTTCGTATTAAATCTATTCTTTATGATCGCCACCAAAGGTTATGCTGCTCAAAACCCTACCGCCCAATTACAACCTTTCAATTTTAACAGGAGAGAAGTTGGCCCGCACGATGTCCGGATCGAAATAGCTTTTTGTGGTGTTTGCCATAGCGATTTGCACCAGGTGCGCGATGAGTGGGGAGGTTCCATTTACCCGATGGTTCCGGGCCATGAAATTGTAGGACGCATCAGTAAAGTAGGATCGGCCGTTACCAAATTTAAGGCAGGCGATTTAGCCGGAGTAGGTTGTTTTGTGGATTCGTGCCGCGTGTGTGAAAGTTGCAGGATGGGTAACGAGCAATACTGCGAAGCAGGAATGGCCGGTACGTATAATGGGTATGAGATGGATAAGAAAACACCTACCTACGGTGGTTACTCCAATTGTATTGTAGTAGATGAAAATTATACACTTCGCATTTCTGAGAAACTCCCATTGGCGGCCGTAGCGCCCTTGTTGTGTGCAGGCATTACCACGTATTCACCGCTTCGGCATTGGAAGGTAGGAGCCGGGCAACGGGTAGCTGTGGTTGGCCTTGGTGGATTAGGACACATGGCTGTAAAGTTTGCAGTATCGTTTGGTGCATCGGTTACGGTACTTAGTTCCTCCCCAGGCAAAGAAGCGGATGCTAAAAAACTAGGGGCGCATCATTTTGTAAATACGCGCGATAAAATTGCCTCAAAGCAAGTTCGCAAGTCGTTTGACTTTATTCTGGATACGGTATCAGCGCAACACGATCTTAATTTTTATCTCAGCCTGCTTAAGACAGATGGTACGATGGTTATGGTTGGAATTCCGCCACAGGCCGAACCTGTTGATGCGTTTAGCCTGATCGGTAAACGAAAAACGTTAGCCGGTTCTATGATTGGCGGCATTCGCGAAACGCAGGAAATGTTGGATTACTGTGCAGAAAACAAAATTGTATCCGATATTGAGTTGATTCCCATTCAACAGATTGAGCAAGCCTACCAGCGCATGGCGAAAGGTGATGTGCGGTACCGGTTTGTTATTGATATGGCAACGTTGTGATTATTTTAGCGCACACCCGGGTTTTTGGTAGGTATTCTGCTTACAAACCAAAGAACAAAGGCTACAAAAAAACATACACCGGCAGCAATTCCGAAGATGAGATAAAAATCTTCCATTACCTCATCGGCCTCAAGGCTTGCATAGGTTGGATCATTGCTATTAATAAGTAGATTAACCGAATCCTGCACAAGGTATTCTGTGGCCGGGTATGTGGTAATGGTTTGATAGGTATAAACACTATCTGCAACCTCGTATTTAAACACCAGGAATACTTTTTGGATGGTATCGGTAGGTGTTACAGGTTCAGCCTGAACCGTTTCAGCTACAATTCCCCTTACAGGGACAGCATCTTTCTTAAAATCTTCATAGAAGTAATAAAAGAATACAGTAGCCGCCAGGAACAGGAGTCCCAGTAATCCCACCAAAATACTTCCCACCTTGAATAGACTGGAAAAACAACCACCACAACCATTTGTAGTTGCCTGCGATTGCGTGGGTTTGGCTGGTTCATCATCGGCTAGCGTTGCGAGTAGTTTCTCTGCCTCCGATTCGGTAACACTATAGGTATTCTGAATGAGTCGCAAGGCCTGGTAGCGCTGGTCGCTCTCCAGTAACTTCTTAACCTGGTCTTTGATATGCGTTGGGTCGCTCATGCGTAGTTTAATGCTATCAATCAAACCTTGAACACCATCGGCAAATGCTTTGGTTGGATACTTAGTACTTTAAGCAAAGGTTACTTGCGGGCTATTGCCTTTTCGGCAGCAGCTACTATGTTGGCAGCACTTAAGCCATATTTCTTCAACAGTTGTGTTGGGGTTCCGCTTTCGCCAAACGAATCGTTTACAGCAATCATTTCCAGCGGAGTAGGGCGGAAGCGTGAAAGCACCTGGGCTACGCTATCGCCAAGTCCGCCATTAATCTGGTGCTCCTCGCAGGTTACTGCGCAGCCGGTTTTTTCAACTGATGCCAAAATGGCTTCTACATCCAAAGGTTTTATAGTATGGATATTTATTAACTCAACAGAAATTCCTTTTTGTGCCAGTATAGCTTCTGCTTCAATGGCTTCCCAAACCAAGTGGCCGGTAGCAAACAGGGTTACGTCTTTTCCTTCAATCATCTTATCGGCCTTACCAATAACAAAGGGGCGATCGGTTGTAAAGATCGGCCAACTGGGGCGACCAAAGCGTAGGTAAGCCGGACCTTCGTGGCTTCCCAAAGCCAGGGTGGCAGCTTTGGTCTGAGCATAGTCGCAGGGCACGATCACCGTCATGCCCGGCAGCATTTTCATCATTCCGATATCCTCAAGTATCTGATGGGTAGCACCATCCTCGCCCAATGTTAAACCTGCATGGGAAGCACAGATCTTAACATTTTTACCTGAGTAAGCGATTGATTGGCGGATTTGATCGTACACCCGACCGGTAGAAAAGTTAGCAAATGTTCCGGTGAAGGGAATCTTGCCCCCGATCGTCATACCGGCTGCGAGGCCCATCATATTGGCTTCGGCAATACCCACCTGAAAGAAGCGTTCCGGGAAATCTTTTTTGAAGGCATCCATTTTAAGCGAGCCGGTAAGGTCGGCACATAAGGCCACCACATTGGGGTTTGATTTTCCCAGTTCGTGCAGGCCGGCACCAAAGCCGGAGCGGGTATCTTTCTTTTCGGTAAAGGTGTACTTGGTCATGAGTTAAGAATTGAATTGCAAGTTTAGGTATTCTAACCCTAACTTTTGTAACGGCTGTTAAGGTTTTGTTAAAGGTGTTACCAACCTGGCGGCTCAATCAAACTTTTCGTTGAATTGATAAATATTTTTAATTTATGGCTACACTTTCCAAGACCGATCGCAAATTGTTAATCTGGTTTATTGTGCTGCTGGCTTTGGCGATTATCCCGTGGTTTGTGTAAATAAAAACGGGCTGCCTTCCGACAACCCGTTTTATTCTTAATTAAATTTTGCTTACCGCTTATGCCCGTACTTATTTGAGTACCGGTCGTACAACTCTTCCTGGATGCCGGGCAGTTCAATCAACTTACCGGAGATAAACCCATGGCTCAGTACATTGGTTCGGTAGTCTAACGCATCGCCTTTCGATACAAACAGCGTGGCATCTTTGCCTACTTCCAAAGTTCCCACGCGTTTTTCTACACCCAGCGCTTTTGCAGTGTTGGAGGTTATGGTTTTTAATGCATCTTCTTTACTCATACCATAGGCAGCCGCGGTGCCGGCATAGAAGCCCAGGTTGCGGCCACCGTGCAGCGAACCATCGTTCGACAAGGATACCATTACACCAGCCTGCGTTAACAAATGTGGAAGTTTATAAGGCAAATCTACATCATCATCATTGCGATCGGGCAGGTTGTGCGTAGCAGGAAGGATAACCGGAATCTTATTTTCTTTCAGGAAATCGCTTACCCAAAGCGCATTGGCACCGGCAATCATGGTTATTTTCTGAATGCCACTGCGTTGTGCAAAGCGTATTGACTCTACAATTTCCTTTGAGGTATTCGCATGAATAAATAACACCTTGGTGCCATCGAATAAACCTTGAACAGCCTGCAGCTTGAGGTTTGTTTCTTTTGAAGTTTGTTTGCCGTATGCTGCCGCTTCAGAAAAGAACAACTCAAGTTCGCCTACTTCTTTATCGTAATTCGGATTGGGCGATTCTCCAAACGTGAAGGTAGTAAAGTCAAACTGACGTCTGCGGAGCGCAGGCCAGTTTAAATGAATGCCGATATCGGCTGTGTGTACTGCGTCTTCCCAGTTCCAGCCTTCCATTTCCATTAACGATGAACTTCCTGAAATCATACCTCCGGTGGGCGTAGTTTCAGCCAGCAATACTCCGTTGAAGCGGAATGTCGGAATGTATTCGCTATCGGTATTGTAGGAAATGAGTGAACGAATATTTGGATTCAGTTCACCACGCTCGTTATAATCGTTCATGGCACGAATCGCGCTTACCTCCTGCAAACCAACCGGTGAATTGGGAAGAATAAAGCCAGGGTAAACATGCTTTCCGGTAATGTCAATTACTTCGTGTTTAGAAAGATCAACCTTTACGGTTGCAGCATCGGCCACAATGGTGAGTTTCCCTTTATCAAAGGCGATGATTGAATTTTGAATCACCTGGCCATTGCCAATGTGTGCTACACCACCGGTTAATGCAACTGGTTTTGCCTGCGGCTTGGCAGGAATAGGAGGTTGTGCATAGGCAACGGTACCTAACACAAACAAGAGTATATAAACTAATTTTTTCATTTCGATAACGCGTTAATATTAATGATCAAAGTGTTCCAGGGATTCTTCGCCCAATACATCATCGCAATGGAACTCGGCCTGGCTGCGGGAGTCAGGGCGCTGGGTTGGCATGCCTGATTTTTTGGCATTTTTCAGTTTCTGAATCAACCGGGCGCGTTCTGCATTCAGCACTTTGTTGTTTTCGGCATCTTTCTCGATGTCGTAATAAACTTTACCATCAATGATAGTTTTTTCTGCTTTTGCATAAACCGATAGCGGATGGTCGGTCCACAACACTACATCGGCCGACTTACCAATTTTTAAACTACCCATCTGGTTATCTAAGTGAAGCATTTTGGCTGGGTTGAGCGTAACCATTTTCAAAGCATCTTCTTCTGACATGCCCGCATATTTAACCGACTTGGCAGCTTCCTGATTTAACCTGCGCCCCATTTCTGCATCATCGGAATTGATGGCCGTTACCACGCCTTCGCGCGTGAGAATGGCTGCATTGTAGGGAATGGCGTATCGCACTTCCCATTTGTAATTCCACCAATCGGCAAACGTAGAAGCAGCCACACCATGCTGTTTCATTTTATCAGCTACTTTGTATCCTTCCAGGATGTGAGTAAACGTATTTATCCGGAAGTTGAAACGATTGGCTACGTCCATCAACATGTTAATTTCAGATTGAACGTAGGAGTGGCAGGTAATGAATCGTTTCTTATTCAGAATCTCCAGCATGGTTTCATCTGCCAAATCTCTGCGTGGCTTAATAGCCGATGCTCTTTCTTTAAGTGGAATTGTATTGTAGGCCTTTAAGCGGTTTTCATATTCGCGTGCGTTGGTAAACGCATCTACATACACCTGTTCCACACCCATGCGGGTTTGCGGAAAACGAATGGAACTGGGGTTGCTGGAGCGTTTCACGTTTTCGCCCAAGGCAAACTTTATGAAACCATCAGCACCCTGAATCTTTAAATTCTCGGGCGACTCGCCCCAGCGTAATTTGATAAGCGCAGATTGACCACCAATTGGGTTTGCCGATCCGTGCAGTACTTGAACAGCCACTACACCACCGGAAAGGGCACGATAAACATTAATGTTTTCTGCATCTAAATTATCGCCAATGCGAACCATGCCCGAGTTGGAGACTACATCGTTGATGCTGGCTGCAGCTATGTGCGAGTGCTCGTCAATAATGCCGGGAGTTACATGTTTGCCGGTTGCATCAACCACGCGTGCACCGGGCTCGCTCAGGTTCTTACCAACCTTTGCAATCTTGCCGTCTTTTAATAAAACATCAGCGCCTTGCAATACGCCATCCGCTTCATTGGTCCACACGGTAGCATTTTTAATCAGGATGGTTTCGGTAACAGGCAGGGCCGGATAGCCATGTGCTGTAAACGGATAAATAACTTTACCTAACTCTTCCTTCTTTTCTGAAGGTGTATTTTTGTTAGGTGCTTTGGCAGCATCACCGGTGCGGGTGGCTGTCCAGGTTATCCAGGTGCCATCTACCAACTGTCCTTTCCCTTTCCAGCCGGTTGTTTCGCTCCAGCCGGAAAGTCTTATGCTACCAGTGCTTTGCTTGGTTGGTTTAAAGCTAATGGTAATCAAGTCTTTACCAAAAGTTGCTGCAGCATCGAATGAAGTGGAATCATTTACTTTAATCTTTGCTTTATGACTACCGGGTTCGCCTGTTACTTCTAACGTATAGTTCTGATTATTCAAACTCAGGTTGTAGTTTCCGCTAAAGTCCTGGGTTTCCAAAGGCTTGATCGCGTAAAGCTGACCTTGAACCCAGTTTTGATGGATGATGGTTTTTTCATCGAACAATTTGTCCGAAGTAATGATGAAGTTGGCCAGCAAGCCTTTTTTAAGACTTCCTACCTGATCGTCAACTTTTAGTAGCTGAGCCGGGGTAGTGGTAAGTGCTTTTAGAGCGGCTGTTTCGGTTAATCCATTTTCTATTGCTTTGCGGATGTTTGCCAGGAAATCAGAAGTTTTTCTTAAGCCATTGGTTGTAATGGCGAACGGAATGCCATTCTTTTCTAAAGTGGCCAGGTTAGTAGGAGCAAGTTCCCAGTGTTTCATATCGGCCAGCGAAATGCGTTCTGCATCGAAGGGATCTTCTACATCGTACGCATCGGGATAATTTACCGGAATGATGAAGGTAGCTTTAGTTGCTTTTATTTCATTGATGCGCTTGTATTCATCGCCTGCACCGCGGATGATGTATTGCACGCCAAACTCATCGCCAATCTTATCGGCACGGAGTGAATTCATCCAGCTTGTGGCAGCAAAAATCTGTGGTAATTTCTGAGATTGAATCCAGCCCTCCAGGGAGTTATCGGCAAAGGGGCGAGGGTTCTGGCTGCCAAACCATTCTGCATCCAGATAGGTTTGACGTAGCACGGCTATAAAACCCATTAAAGAGGAAGGATAGTTTTGTGTGGATGATCCTTTCTCTAAGGAATAATGCGCGGCTACCTTTTGACGGATTAAAGCAGTGTTATCATTTTTTTCAGTAAGCGATACAAAGGCGGAAGTACCACGGGCCAAACCATCGGGTTTGGAAGTAAGCACAGCACCAAAACCCTGCTTGCGCAGTTCTTCGGCAACTTTCGTATCAATGGAAAACTCATCGGCTGCATTATAGTGCGAGCGGATTGCCTGGTTGGCATTGTAAGCACCTTTGGTTTTGGATGCCATCTGTTCTACACCACCAAAGCCACCGCCACGGGCGCGTTCAGGTTCGCTTAACCCATAGCTTGTAAACGCATCGACCAGGCCGGGATAAATGTATTTTCCCTTCAGGTCAACCGTAGCATACCCTTTGGGCACAGGAAGGTTGGTACCTACTTGTTCAATGCGGTTGCCTTTAATGAGCAGGGTAGCATTTTGAATAGTGGTTTGGGCATCAACCACAACGGTGGCATTTGTAAAGGCAAATAGCCCGGCCCGGTTGTCTTTCACATCGTTGCGCGGAAAGGTTTCCTGGGCGTGAACCCCATAAACCATTACGGCAAAAATGAATAGTAGCAATCGTTTCTTCATAGGTTAGTCGTTCAGTTTGGACAAAATATTTCTAATAAGGAAAAGTAAGGGAAAGACCAGCTACCCAAAACAGGATTGGGATGTGCGGTTAATTGAGAGTTTGATTCAGCATCAAGGTTTCTAATATCTAAAATTTTGGGGTGTTTGAACCAAATTCACTTTGTTCATAACCCTGAGTTCTTCCGTGAAGGGATCGAATAAATGATTCTGAATAGAAATAGATAGAGGCTCAATAATCCCCCAACGTTTCCTCCAACTGTGCAAGGGCCTTAGTCAGTTCATCATCATTCGGGGCAACGCCATGCCACTTGTGCGAGCCCATCATGTAATCAACCCCAAAACCCATTTCGGTTTTCATCAGGTTCAATACGGGCTTACCTTTTCCGGCAAGGGTTTTCGCTTTTTCCAGTCCGGCAATTACGTCTTCAATCTTGTTGCCGTTAAACTCCTGCACAATCCAGCCAAAAGCTTCCCACTTGGCTTTCAGATCCAGCAAGGAAAGTATTTTATCCACAGGGCCGTCAATCTGCTGGCCGTTATAATCAATGGTGGCAATCAGGTTATCAACTTTATTATGCGGGGCATACATGGCAGCTTCCCATATCTGTCCTTCCTGTTGTTCGCCATCACCCATCAGCACATATACAAAACGGTCATCGCCATTCAGCTTCTTGGTTTGAGCTGCTCCAATTGCTACCGATAATCCCTGGCCAAGCGAACCGGACGCAATCCGTACACCGGGTAAGTGTTCGTGTGTGGCCGGGTGTCCCTGCAACCTTGAATCCAGTTTACGGAAGGTTGCCAACTCTTTCACATCAAAATAGCCTGAACGAGCTAGTGTTGAATAAAACACCGGTGAAATATGTCCATTTGATAAAAAGCTGAGGTCTTCTCCCTTGCCATTCATATTAAAAGCAGGGTTGTGCTTCATAATATGAAAGTAAAGCGCCACGAAATATTCGGTACAACCCAAGGAACCCCCCGGGTGACCGCTTTGGCAGGCATGCACCATGCGTACAATATCTCTTCTTATCTGACTGGCTGTTTTCTTTAGTTGGGAATAGTCGGGCTGGGCCATGAGTTAAAATTTTGCCCGAAGATAAACCAGATGATAGGATTATGAAACCTTAATTTCGGTTCCAATCTGAAAAATCATTTTTTCTTTTTAGCAACCTTCTTGGCCGGCTTTCGCGATACTTTTTTAACAGCTTTTTTCACTGGTTTAGCTGCTTTGAGGGGTACCAGAATCTGGTTTGCATGGTTTTGCGTGTCCACCTTGTTGATAACTTCAGCTATAACCCCATCCTCATTGATTATAAAGGTTACACGGGCTGTGCCCATGTATTTGCGTCCGTACATATTTTTCTCTACCCAGGTTCCGTACAGGTGGTGTACCGATTTATCCACATCGGCCAACAGCCGGAAGGGGAGCTTTTCTTTTTCGATAAATTTGCGATGAGACTTTGCATCGTCAGAACTAATGCCTAGCACTTCGTACCCCGCTTTTTGCAAAGCTTTGTAATTATCGCGTAAGCTGCACGACTCCAATGTGCAACCGGGTGTCATGTCTTTAGGATAAAAATAAAGTACAAGCTTCTTTCCTTTAAAATCGGAGAGACGAACTTCTTTGTTGTCCTGATCGGTAGTTTTAAAATCAGGTGCTTTACTGCCAACGGTTAATGCCATAGCAACAGGCTTTTAATTTCAGATATTGCGTACCCGGACTTATATTATAATTTCTGCCGGAATAGTGCTTCGTTTCCGGCCTGATCCACTACTTTTAATTCGAAATCACCTTTCAGTATTTTGTCGGGCTGCGGTTTTTCTGATTTGAGGATGCCGGTTTTGTAATCATACACCATTAACAACCACTCGCCATTCAGGTGTGCCTCAAAGTACGCAATACCCGAAAGATTATCTTTTATTTTGAATCGGGCTGCTGCCGATGACAATGCAATTTTGGTAATGGTTGGCGGAATGGTATCGCGCATTAAGGTAAATTGCCCGAAATCGCGTGTGTTAAATTTAAGTCTGTTATTCTTCCACTCGCTGTTTACAAAAACAAACCCACGGCCTTCTTTGCGATACAAGCCCAGGTTGCGCGATTGAAAGTAACTAAGCTTAGGTTTTAATGTTACCGATATACTTTTCTGTAAGGGAATGGTACGATCGCCAATCGTAAAAAACTCTTGTTGATTGAGTGTGTCGTATGATACATTCAGGTAAAGCGTATCATAAAGCGATTGCAATGGGAACTCCACATCCATTAAATCGCTGTAATAGTTGTACTTGCTTTCCGAAGGGATGCGGTCTTTAAAATTGAATTTCATGGTTCCCTGGCAAGTGGTAATGGAGTCGGGTAATACTGTTTTTAAATCAACTAAATACATCTGCTGGTTATTTCCTGAATAGGCAGGCGAAAGGGAAGTTGCCTTGCCTGTACTCCAAATCGTAAATGTGGATTGATTTTCTGTACATTGTTTAACCTGCACCTTCAGAATGTTTTCCACCAGTTCGGTATCATAAGGTTTTCCACTGGTTGCGAGTAAGGGAGTTTCTGTTACAAGCGGGGTGTACTTCAAATCAAAGCGAACGTTGCTTTCATTCTGGTTATAATCCTTAAGACGAATTTCAACAGGTTGATCTTTGTTTACAGCAATACCTTGTTTTCTCGCTGCGCCTGAATAATAATTTAGCTGGTTGCCATCATCAATATACAGTTTGTTAAAACGATTGCCGCGCAACTCCAGTGTTTTGTAATCCATCAGGGCTAATATCTGCCGCGTGTTTCCAAAGTTTACTTTATCAATTGTTTGTTGAAAAACCAGCTGGCCATCTACCAGCAGGTTAATATAATTTATACCATACCGAAAGCGGCTGTTCTCCATTTTATCATGTGCCAAAACTTCTACACCAATGTTTCCACTAGCCAGCACAGGGTGAGGTAATGAATAGGAATTTCCATTCTTCACTACCGAAAATTCAAATCTTCCAAACTGATCATTTATGCGGGCGTTGGCATCCAACGTTTTTAAGGCTACTTTAAATACTAAGGGCGCCATGCTGTCTTTCACTTCAGCAAAATCATAAATCAAAGGATTGATTGCATCGTTATTCTGATCGCGTACTTCAAAATGCAGGTGCGGACCACCCGAACCACCGGTGTTGCCCGATAAGGCAAGTAGTTCGCCTTTGTTTACAGGAAACTGACCGGGAGCAAAGGTGAGGTCAATCTCAGAAACTTTGCGGTTGTATCTTTCTTTACGGATGTAATCACCAACAGGACCTTTAAACTCTTCCAGGTGCGCATATACGGTTGTGTTCCCGTCAGGGTGTGTTACATACAACACGTTGCCATACCCTCCGGTTGTAGCGGAAGCGCGCGAAATATACCCCGACTCGGCAGATAAAACCGGAACCCCAATGCCGGGTGTGTCAATATCGAGGCCGGCATGAAAGTGAGTGTTGCGAAGTTCGCCCATGGTACCCGTAATGATGGCTGTATTGCCTGGCTTAATGGGAAAGAGGTAGCTTGCCTTGCGTGCAGGCATTGCTTTATCGAGGCTAAACTGTGCGTGACTTTGCAAGGCAACCGCGCTGGTTAATAAGATTACAATGCTACTTAACTTCGAATTCCAATAGTTTTTCATCTTCAATGTAGGCACTTAGTTTGTTTCCAATCGCAACAGGCCCGACCCCTTTGGGTGTACCGGTAAAAATCAAATCGCCTGTGCGTAACGTAAAAAATTTAGACAGATAGGAGATTATATAAGTAAACGAAAAAAGTAACAGGCTGGTATTGCCTTGTTGTTTAAGTTTTCCATCTACTTCCAATTTGAAATTGATGTTTGCCAGATCTTTAAATTCATTCACGGGAATAAATTTATCTGAAATGGGAGCGGAGCCATTAAAGCCTTTGGCAATATCCCATGGTAAACCTTTCTCTTTTAGTTTTTGCTGAATGTCGCGTGCGGTAAAGTCAATACCCACCCCTATGGCATCAAAGTACTTGTGTGCGAATTGTTCTTCAATATTTTTGCCTTCTTTGCTGATACGCAATACCAGTTCAACTTCGTGGTGAATATCTTTTGAGAAATCAGGAAGATAAAACGGGCCGTTGTTGCGAATAATAGCCGTATCGGGTTTGGTGAAAATAACCGGCTCGGCAGGGCGTTCGTTGTTCAACTCCTGAATATGTTCGGCATAGTTTCTACCAATGGCAAAGATTCTCATCTTGAGGCAGGTTATTTCAACTTCAAATTTAGAACAATAGCAGCGGATTTAGTCAATTTTAGCCGGTTTTTTGAAGAATTACACAGAAGGCGTTTACATTTGCCTTTAAATCTTATTTCGTTATGCTCAAGAAAATCTCTTCATCTGTTCTTTTATTATCACTGGTTTATGGGTGCGCTACTGTTCCGGTAACGGGCCGTAAACAACTTAATCTTGTTTCCAGCAGCGAGATAAACCAAATGGCAGCCCAACAGTATTCTGAAGTAATTAAAACAGGCCCTCTTTCTACCAACCAGCAACAAACTGAATTGATTAAAAAAGTTGGTGTAAAAATTCAAAAAGCGGTTGAACAGTACATGGGCCAGAAGGGCCTGAGTGATCAACTGGCTGGCTTTGCCTGGGAGTTTAACCTGATACAAGATGATAAGACAGTAAATGCATGGTGCATGCCGGGCGGAAAGGTTGCTTTTTATACGGCCATACTTCCTATATGTAAAGATGAAGAAGGTATTGCCGTAGTGATGGGTCATGAAGTTGCCCATGCCATTGCAAACCATGGGCGCGAGCGGATGAGCCAGGGCTTGATTGCTGAATTTGGCTTAAGTACGATTGGTGCAGCTATGGGACAGAATCCAACCGCAACCCAACAGATATTTCAACAAGCTATAGGTATGGGTGCCAATATCGGCATGTTAAAGTTTTCGCGCAGTCATGAATCAGAAGCCGACCACATGGGGTTGATTTTTATGGCGATGGCTGGTTATGATCCTTCATCCGCACCTAAGTTTTGGGAACGTATGGCTACCCTGAGCGGAGGCCAGCAACCACCCGAGTTTTTATCAACGCACCCTTCGCACGAAACCCGTATTAAAGATCTGGAAGGCTGGATTCCGGAGGCGATGCAGTATTACAAGAAATAATTCCACTGCGCTGCTTCACGCTTCCGCACACGGTACCAGTATTATTCTACCATGGTTGATGCATACAACTTTCTGGCTTCGTGGCAACTTTTTCCTGAGAAAGGAACCTACGAGTTTGGTAGCAGGCCAAAGTCGGGTATTTATAAAATAGAACTAACGGGCACAGGCAAGCAATTGGCCATTAGTATGAATTGGGTTTCGCTGGAAGACCAGGCGTTTGCTTCGCAGTTTACAATTACACCCGATGCCACCTGGAATGTTTTTGAAGATGCCGCCTTGGGCGATGCGGTTAAAGCAGAATTTGAAAGCCAACTTGTGCTGAAGGTAGCGTTTGCCAAAGCGGAGAAGCCGGTGTTGGAAGTACTGCATGAAATTACTCCGAAAGGATACCTGCGGGTGGTGCATCATCATTATAACGACCAAGGTGAAAAATTTACCAACGAAGAAATTTACCACAAGCAGTTGAGTGTGCTGCCGTACTCTGCTTCTGTTTCCGGTGCGGTGATAAAACCAAATGAAGCCGGGGTAATCCGGCACCAGGCTTTATCGGCTATGGAGGAACAAACCAACATGCAGCTTACACAAATCAGGCAGCAGATTGAGTTGTTAGCCATTCAGGCAAAAGAAATTCAAAAGCGCAAAGAACTTTCTATGTTGATTTACGAAGCGCAGCTTGGATTTGCCCCGGTAATCGGGCAAACCTATTACTTATACGAGAAAGAAGATGGATCGCATTTGCTTTCGCTCGTTGGCCCAAAAGAGTGGGGCCGAAGCAAACCTTACAAAAATTTTGTAGCGGCTGTAAGCCTGCTGGCCGATCATACCTGGAAGGAGATTTAAAAAACTTATTGTTGACAATAAACCAATTGCACATTGTCAACGCTCAATTAATAATGTATTAAATCCTATCGGGATGTGGATGAATATACCCCGGCCGATAGGATCGGGTTAATAAGGAGGTTGCCTCCGCATCATTCAAAACTGTTTTTGTTTTAGGATCGTAGTGTAGTGTGCGGCCGGTTTTCATAGCCAGGTTTGCCAGAATGCAACTTGCTGTTGAAACATGCCCTTCTTCTACATCGGCCACGGGTTTACTTCCGTTTTCTATGGCCGACAGGAAATTCAACATCTGGCCGCGCGTAGCGGGTGCGGTATGAATCTCAATGTCTTTCTCTTTCAAATCTTCAGGATATTTTTCGCGTTCGTAAACGGCATCGGCATGAATTTTCTTACCATCACCCATCGGTACAAAATCATAGCTAAACGGACTGCCTGATAAAACACCCTTCTCGCCATAAATCTTAAAGCCCCATGGATACTCCGGATCTACCGGTGGACCCCAGGTGCGGTGCTGCCAGGTTACAGTCAGGTTTTCAAATTCAAAAATAGCAGACTGCGTGTCGCTGATATTCGATTTGCCTTGTTTCTGAACGTAAATACCGCCCGAAGAGGAAATCCGAACAGGCCACCCCAGGTTCAACATCCAGCGTACGCAATCCAACATGTGCACGCACATATCGCCCACAATCCCATTTCCATATTCCATAAACGCCCGCCACCAGCCACGATGAGGTAAGTTATCGTAAGGACGAAGCGGGGCTGGCCCGGTCCACCGTTCGTAATCTAAAAACTCAGGCACCGGTTGCAGGGGTGGGTTGCTGTTGTTGCGCATGTGGTAATAACAAAAGATTTCCACATGCGAGATTTTACCCAGTACCCCGGCTTCAATAATATTTTTCTTTGCTTCGATTAAATGTGGGGTACTTCTGCGTTGCAAACCAACCTGAACCGTGCGTTTGTATTTTCGGGCAGCGGCCACCATCGCTTCACCTTCCATTACATCAACACTGATTGGCTTTTGTACATACACATGCGCACCGGCTTTCATCGCATCAATAGCCTGCAAAGCATGCCAATGATCGGGCGAACCGATTAATACAAGATCGGGCTTTTGTGCGCTGAGTAGTTTGGTGTAATCATTAAACAACTCTGGCACTTTACCCGACTTCTGCCGTTGACTTACTAATTGTCCGGCTTCTGTGAGTAAACGTTTATCCACATCGCACAAACCCACCACATCGATAGGAGCAACTTGTATTAATTTGAACAGATCGCTTTTGCCGTACCAACCGGTACCAATTAATGCAACGCGCCATTTTTTCTGTTCGAAGAAACTAAAACGCTTGCGATGCAAAGGCACTGAAGGCAAGGGTAGTGGTAGCTTGTTTCAGGAAATGTCTACGCGAAACATTCGACATGTTACTTTATTGTTTGTGTTATGGCTAAAGATAACACAGACGATTGGACAAACAAAGAAGCGTTGAAGGTGAGGTTACCGCTTTAACAAACTCAGCTTAATCTCCGTCAGTCTTCGTTTGGTATCCAGCGCAAAATCACTGTTCATCATCCAGTCATAAAATGAAGGCTCGTCTTTTAAAACCTGGGTTACTACCTTGCCTTTATGCTTTCCGAAATTAAAAATCACCTCGCCTTTGTCATTGCGGATCATACGCCCGGCCAGGTCAACCATATCCGTAGCCGTAAGTTGATGCAGCACATCCATGTCGTTTTGAATGGTGCCCATGGGTTTGCCCATGTTATCGGTTACAGGTTGGTTTTCATAGCGTTCTACCTGTGCCAATAGCACATCGAGGGTTGCCTGCGTATCCGCAGCAGCGGAGTGTGCCTGGGTGAGGTCTTTGTTGCAATAGAATTTTAAAGCGGCCGCCAGGTTGCGCTTCTCCATCAGGTGGTAAATTTTCTGGGCATCAATTATTCTTTTCTTCGAATAATCAAACTCTACCCCAGCGCGCAAAAACTCTTCTACCAGCATGGGTACATCAAACTTGAGAATATTAAACCCGCCCAGATCAGCACCTTCAAAAAACTTTGCATAGTCTTTGGCAAGGTCTTTAAACACAGGTTTATCTTTTACATCCTCGTTGCTTATTCCATGAATGGCCGTTGATTCTGGTGGGATTGGAATAGTTGGGTTAACCCGGTTACTCTTTTCAATCACTTCGCCCGAAGGCATAACTTTAATAACAGCAATTTCGATGATGCGATCTTGCGAAATACTTATTCCCGTTGTTTCAAGATCAAACACACACAACGGTTTTTTCAGGTTCAGTTTCATGTAATTATTTTGTGCAAGAGATGCATAAAGTAAACATACTAAGAATCAGCTTGTTGAATATGGCTACCTTGCCATTCACGTTGAGCATCAGGGCTGAAAGTTGGAAACGGCCCGGTAAAACTGGCCGCTGCTGATTCCAATCTTCTTCAGTAATTCACGGGCAGCGCTAATGCTACTCAATTCGCTATCCGTGTTAAGGGCAATCGGAAATTTTTCGTTGGTGCTGGTAATCAGAATGGTTTTACCCTGCTGTTTTTCGTGTTTGTAGGTATTAAATGGAATAGCCTGAACGTCAGGTCGCTCGCGTGTGGCAAGCGTTTTCAAGTCTTTGTTGGCTTCGGGGTAAATAATAATTCCACCTTTCGGGGTGGTATCTGCAGCCATTTCCAACTCTTTTAATCCGGTGGTCGGGTTACCGGCTAACAGCAGAATATGATGATGGTAATCAGTCAGTTGATCTTTTGTTTCCAGGATTAACACCGGTGCGTCTGTTAAGGTTGGTTCGGACTGACCGGTAGGTACAAAATCAAACTTACGTTGATTCGAGGCAAGCACATGCCGGACCAGCCTGGTAATTAAACTACTTTGTTCACCAGTTACGATTATCCGTTGTTTGTCAATGCTTTGCTGGTAGATCGATGATGCCAAGGTATAAGGATATTAGAAAGTAAAGATATAGTAAAATGTCTGTACGATAAAGCCGCACCCCATCGTAACCAAAAAATTAATTCCGGTTTGTGAATTGAATTTATTCACAAATTCACATGTTTGATTGTAGATAACTTGTTGAGGGTAGGAGTAAGCTAAGCGGTACGTTTGTTGCCCTTAAAAGAAACTACGTACAACAACCACGAATGTATGGAGCAACGATCAACGCCCGTGAGGTTAAGTTCTGCCATGAGCGGAGCCGGAAAGTCTAAACTATTAGTGCGCGATATCGCTGATAGTTTAGGTAAACTTCCGCCTCAGGCGCTTGATCTGGAAGAAGCCATCCTGGGCGCACTCATGCTCGAGAAAAATGCATTGACTGCCGTTGTTGAATTTTTAAGACCCGAACATTTCTATACCGAACAACATAAAGAAATTTATACAGCCATTATCGACTTGTTCAAAAATTCTGAACCGGTGGATATGCGCACCGTAGTGGCGCAACTTCGCAAGGCTGGAAAACTGGAGTTGGTGGGCGGGGCTTATTACATAGCAGAACTTACCAGTAAGGTAAGCTCGGCAGCCAACATCGAATATCACGCGCGTATCATCATCGAAATGGCTATTAAACGCGATCTGATTCAAATAGCCTCTCAGATCCATCACGATGCATACGAAGATACCACCGATGTATTTGAACTGCTTGATAAAACAGAACAGAACATTTTTCAGATTTCGGATTCGAACCTGCGCAAGAACTACGACTCGATGAAGTCGCTCATGTTCCAGGCTACCAAAGAATTACAGGAAAAGCGAAATCATAAAGATGGCCTTACAGGAATACCAAGTGGCTTCTCCCGGCTGGATCGTGTTACCTCCGGCTGGCAGCGTTCTGACCTGGTGATTATTGCGGCAAGACCGGGTATGGGTAAAACTGCTTTTATTGTTTCTGCCTTGCGCAATGCCGCAGTTGATTTCAATATTCCGGTGGCCATATTTTCGTTAGAGATGGCTTCGCTTCAATTGGTAAACCGGTTGATATCAGCAGAAGCGGAACTGGATTCTGAAAAAATAAAAAAAGGAAACCTGGCCGACTTTGAGTGGCAGCAGATGGTTCACAAAACCACACGACTTTCCGGTGCTCCGATTTTTATTGACGATACACCCGCACTTTCAATACTTGAACTTCGCGCCAAGTGCCGCAGGTTGAAGGCCGAACACAACATTCAAATGATTGTGATTGACTATTTGCAATTGATGAAAGGTGAAGCCAGCGGTAACCGCGAACAGGAGATTGCATCCATCTCGCGTGCATTAAAAGGAATAGCCAAAGAATTATCGGTGCCGGTAATTGCCCTTTCGCAGTTGAGCCGGGGTGTGGAAACACGGGGTGGCGATAAGCGTCCGCAATTGAGCGACTTGCGCGAGTCAGGTTCCATTGAACAAGATGCTGATATCGTTATGTTCTTATACCGGCCGGAATATTACAAGATAAGTGTGGACGAAGAGGGTATGCCCACCCAGGGCATGGCCGAAGTAATTATAGCCAAACACCGAAACGGTTCGCTCGAAAATGTAAAATTGAAATTCATTGGCAAGTACACCAAGTTTGCCGATTACGATGCACCGGAAGGTTTAACCCCTATGAGCAGCATTACCCGCGAAAGCCGGTTGAATACATTCCGTGATAATCCATCTTCATCCGGCCCATCGGGTGATGATGAGGATGCTCCATTTTAATTTCGGAATTTAATTTTTGCAACAGGCTCTAAGCCTAAACGGAGGGTTGGATTAGTTGCGCCACGCACACCAACAGGTAACTTTATAAAGTTTCATTTCCGGTTTTAATTATTGCAATCATGTTGTACCTTGAATCAAGACTTAAATAATTATGAAGGCCCTGGTATTAAGAGAAGGTGGCAAGATCGAGTTAACGGAAGTGGCTAAGCCCGTAGCAACTGCAGGCAGCGCGCTGATAAAAATAAAGGCAGCCGGATTGAACAGGCGCGATGACTGGATTCGGGAAGGTAAATATCCCAATATCAAGTTTGGCGGTACCATGGGTTCGGATGGAGCCGGTGTTGTAGAAGCTGTAGGCGATGAAAAAGATCAACCTTGGGTAGGGCAGGAAGTTGTTATTAATCCCAATATTGATTGGGGGCCCGACCCGGAAGTACAGTCGGGCAAATACACCATTTTAGGAATGCCCGTAGATGGCACCTTTGCCGAATACATTTCGGTTCCGATAGATCGGCTGCATCACAAACCTTTTCATCTGGATTTCCTTCAGGCTGCGGCTTTGCCTTTGGGCGGACTTACCGCCTTCAGGGCCTTGTTCAGGCGTGGTGAATTGCGTGCCGGGCAGAATGTGCTGATCTCTGGTTTCGGTGGTGGTGTGGCCCAGTTTGCATTTCTGTTTGCACAAGCTGTGGGTGCAAATGTGTATGTATCTTCCGGTAGCGATGAGAAACTTGAAAAAGCTTTGAAGCTGGGTGCAAAAGGTGCCTATAATTATAAGAAGCAGGCTTCCTATCCTGATCTATGGAAAACGAAAGGCGGTTTTGACCTGGTGATTGATAGTGCCGGTGGCGATCAGATCAACAACTTTATTAAGTCGTTGAAACCCAAGGGTAAGATTGTTTTTTATGGCGCTACCAATGGATTGCCCGCCAAACTGGATATGTACCGCATGTTCTGGAACCAGTTGTCATTACTCGGCTCCACCATGGGCAACGATAATGAGTTTAGCGAGATGCTCACGTTTGTAAGCAAACATCAGATCCGGCCATTGATTGACTCCATCCGGCCCTTCTCAAAAATTGCCGAATCCTTTCCGGATATAACCAGACCCAACAAAGCAGGCAAAATTGTGTTTCAGGTGTAGTGTGGTAAAGACTTACACGCTTAGCTGAAGCGTAGATTACACCACCTCATCCAATACACTTTGTATCTCTCTTATCGTACCCGCATTATTTTGGGCCTTTGCCAGGGCAAGGCCTTGTTGAAGAATTGTCGTGGCCCGATCCACCTCGTTGCGTGTAAGCAATAAGTTTCCCGCCATGTAGTAGGTAGGAAGATATTCCGGATGGCTGGTTAACAATTGTTCGAACAGTAGCCACGCTTTTTCCGGATCAGTTGCCTGATACTCAAGCGCAAGCGCATAAAGCGGGAAGGGGTCGGTCGGGTCCTCCTGTATGTACTTTTTCAATATTTCAATTCGGATTGAATTCATTCGTTATTTGAGGATTTTTTCAACTTTTTTTAAGATTTAATCCTTTATCTTGAGCCCAAAATTAGATTTTAAATACCGAACGTTTTTTGATCCTCATTTTATAAGTAACAACCCATGAAGATATTAGTCTGTATTTCGCATGTTCCGGATACCACATCCAGAATTAATTTTATCGATAACAACACCCGGTTAGATACCAACGGGGTTCAGTTTATTATTGGCCCATACGATGATTATGCACTGGCGCGTGCCATCGAATTGAAGGAAAGCAACCCCGGTACTACTGTAACGGTATTAAATGTGGGCCCTGCCGAAACAGAACCCACCATTCGCAAAGCCCTGGCCATTGGTGCCGATGATGCAATTCGTATTAATGCAGAACCAACCGATTCATTCTTTGTGGCCAGCCAGATAGCCGAACATGCCAAAGGGTATGATCTGATTTTAATGGGGCGCGAGTCGATCGATTACAACAGCGGTGTAGTGCACGCCATGGTGGGCGATCTGCTTGGATTGCCTTCGGTTTCGCCAGTTATGAAATTGGATATAGAAGGTACTAAGGTAAAGATGACCCGCGAAATTGAAGGCGGCAAAGAACAGGTAGAAGCCAGTATGCCGTTGGTAGCGGGTTGCCAGGAACCAATAGCTGAATGGAAGATTCCGAACATGCGCGGCATTATGTCGGCAAAAACAAAACCATTAAAAGTGGTAGAACCAATATCCGTTACCGCTTCCATTGCCCTCAGCAATTTTGAATTACCCGCACCGAAAGGAGCAGTTAAAATGATACCTGCCGATGCGGTTGCCGATCTGGTTGCCAAACTGAAAAACGAAGCAAAAGTTCTTTAAATTATTAATCATCAAAGTCATGTCAGTACTTGTATTTGTAGAAACCACCGAAGGGAAAGCAAAAAAATCATCGCTGGAAGCATTGTGTTATGCGAAAGCATTAGGCAATGTTACGGCTATTGTATTGGGCCCGGCTGATGCGGCCTCGCTGCAACAACTGGGTAAATATGGTGCATCAAAAAGTTTTGCATGCGGCAGATGCGAAATTAGAAAAGGGAGTAATTCAGGCTTATGCCTCGGTTATTACCAAAGCCATGGCTGATGAAAATGCCGAAATATTGGTATTAGCCAACTCATCTCTGGCAACCCCGGTAGCCGCCAAGGTGGCCGTTAAAACGGGTGCCAGTTTTGCATCCAATGTAACCGAGTTGCCCGACACTACGGCTGGGTTTAAAGTGAAACGCAGTATCTACACAGGCAAAGCATTTTGCTGGCAGGAGTTGAAGAATACTAAGAAAGTAATCGCCATAAAAAAGAATGCGGCAGAAATAACCGAGGGTGGGGGCAACGCAACGGTAACACCTTACCAGGTGGCTCTTACCGATGCGGATTTCAATACAACTATTCTTTCCACAGAAAAAGCAACAGGCGATGTATTGTTGCCCGAAGCCGAGATTGTAGTATCGGGTGGCCGTGGCATGAAAGGCCCGGAGCACTGGGGTATATTGGAAGAACTAGCCAAAACACTAGGAGCAGCCACAGGTTGCAGCAAACCGGTATCTGACATGAACTGGCGGCCCCACCACGAGCACGTAGGGCAAACGGGGATAAAGGTAGCACCCCAGCTGTATATTGCTGTGGGTATTTCAGGAGCCATTCAGCACCTGGCCGGTGTAAATTCATCTAAGTGCATTGTGGTGATTAATAAAGATCCGGAGGCTCCATTTTTTAAAGCGGCAGATTACGGAATTGTGGGCGATGCATTCGATGTTGTACCAAAATTAACAGCAGCAATAAAGGCAGCATTGTGATATTGAAAACGAATACGGTTTGGGATTAAGGATTTTTTTATAATTTCAATTTTTTAGTAGCTCCGTTGAAGAAAATTAAACTCGAAATATTAGGATTATCATCCAGCCAGACACAAACCGGCTCGTTTGCATTGGTGCTAGGCGAAACAGAAGGTAACAGGAGATTGCCCATCATAATAGGAATGTTTGAAGCCCAGGCAATTGCTATTGAAATAGAGAAGATTGTTCCCAACCGCCCAATGACGCACGATTTATTCAAATCGTTTGCTAACAACTTTCATTTTCACATTGAAGAAATCACCATCTCCGACTTGAAAGAAGGAGTTTTCTTTGCCAAGATTGTATGTACCGATGGATTGAAGAAGATTGAAATTGATGCCCGCCCATCGGATGCTATTGCAATTGGTCTTCGTTTTGATTCTCCCATCTATACCTACGAAAATATTCTGGCCGAAGCGGGTATTGTGCTTACCGACCAGGAAGAGGATGAAGAACGCACCGATGTTAAACCCGAACCGAAGGCAAGAGTAAAAAAAAGAAACCACACGCAAAGCTGCCGGTGGCGAAGACTATAAACATTACTCAATAGAAAAACTGAACGACCTGCTCAAAGATGCGATCGAAAAGGAGGATTATGAGCGCGCGGCCAAAATTCGTGACGAGTTGGGTAAACGAAATTAATCTTAACTGAATTTTTGATGGACTATTTGCGTGCCCTCATCGGCCTACTGGTAATTGTAGCTGTTGCCTGGTTATTATCTGGTAATCGAAAAGCCATTGATTGGCGATTGGTGCTGGTGGGAATTACCATTCAATTGGTGTTTGGACTAATTATCGGAAAAGTTGAATTCGCTCAACAAGCATTTGTTTATGTAAGCGAAAAGTTTGTGACGTTTCTCGGGTTTGCCGCAAAAGGAGCCGAGTTTCTGTATGGTGATCTGTCAAAAAACAGTGCGGGTAATCCGGAAGTAAAACATAACCTGGGATTTCTATTTGCCTTTCAGGCATTACCAACTGTTATCTTCTTCTCAGCCATTACTGCAGGCCTTTATTATTTGGGTGTACTTCAAAAAATAGTTTATGGTTTTGCCTGGGTTATGGCCCGCACCATGCGCCTGTCGGGTGCAGAAAGTTTATCTGCTGCTGCGAATATTTTTATGGGACAAACCGAAGCCCCGCTTCTGGTAAAGCCATTTATTAAAAGTATGACCCGATCGGAACTTAATTGTTTGATGGTGGGCGGCATGGCAACCATTGCCGGTAGTGTATTGGGTGCCTATGTGTCTTTTTTGGGAGGTGGCGACCCCGCACAACAGGCAAAGTTTGCCACGTATTTGCTTAGCGCCTCCATCATGAATGCACCGGCAGCCATTGTATTGGCTAAACTTTTTATGCCTGAAACAGAACCGGATAAGATAGACCGTAGCCTGAAAGTGAGCAAAGATCAGATTGGTGTAAACCTGGTGGATGCGATGGCCTCGGGCGCTGCCGATGGATTGAAACTGGCACTTAACATCGGTGCCATGCTGCTGGCATTTATTGCAATTATCTATGCGGTTAACTGGGTTTTGGTCGATTTTATTGGAGCATTAACCGGCTTGAATGAGTTTGTGGTAAGCAGCACAAACGGAGTTTATTCAGGTTTTTCGCTTCAGTACATATTAGGACAGATATTTCGGGTGTTTGCATTTTGTATGGGTGTGGATTGGAATGAATCACTCTATGTAGGCAGCTTGCTGGGACAGAAGATGGTGATCAATGAATTTGTTGCTTACTTAGACCTGGCAAATCTGAAAGCCAGTGGGGCATTGAGTGAAAAGTCTATCCGTATTGCCACCTACGCGTTGTGTGGATTTGCCAACTTCAGTTCAATTGCCATTCAGATTGGAGGTATTGGCGGTATGGCTCCGCAGCGCCAGGGCGATTTATCTAAATTGGGATTGAAAGCCATGATTGCGGCATCGCTGGCTACCATGATGACAGCCACCATTGCCGGTGCTATATTTTAAAAATTAAAAACTTATCATGCTATCAAAAATTGTAAGCATTGTACTTGCGTTGATGTTTGTCTCTTTTGTAGCGGTTCAATTCGATGATCCCGATCCAATCCTTTGGGTTTTTATCTATTCCAACATGGTAGTAATTTGCGTATGGTCAGTTTTTGCGGTTCCAAATAAATATTGGATCTGGATTTCTGCAGGCGGATACCTCGTTTATGCCATCTTTCTAATTCCCGGAGCGCTCGATTGGTTTCAATCGCCCGACCGGTCCTTGTTGTTCGATGACCTGGCCAAAATGCAATACCCCTACATTGAAGAAACCCGCGAGTTTCTGGGTTTAATTATTTGTGTTGTTGTATTGTTGTGGGTAGGGTATAGATTCAAATTACACCGGGTAAGCAGGTAAGCTCATCCCCATCACCTGGAGTACACGCTGTCGGAAAAATTCACACTTCAAATAGTAATATTCCTGATAAGATGACGAATGTCAGGTGTGAAGTTCAAATTCTTGCACCTCGTTCATTTTTTCGCAGCTTTTGGTGATTTTCCTTCTTTAAAATTCGCACTCAATTACCGATTTGCCTTACCTTTAAGCAGTATGAAAAAAGTGTGCATAACCCTCCTGATGCTGGGTGCTTTGGCCTGCCAGGCACCCAAGGAAAAAATACCCGAACCCATGTTAGAAAAGCAAGCTACCAAGCCGGTAATCTACCAAATGATGACCCGCCTCTTTGGCAACAAGTCAACCACTAATAAGCCATATGGCACGCTGCAGGAAAACGGTGTGGGTAAGTTGAATGATATTACCGAAGCAGCTTTGCAAGGTATTAAAGAATTAGGTGTTACACATGTGTGGTACACCGGTGTAATTGAACATGCATTGCTTACCGATTATTCCCAATACGGAATTGCAACAGACGATGCTGATGTAGTGAAAGGCCGTGCAGGCTCGCCTTATGCCATCAAAGATTATTACGACATTAATCCCGACCTGGCAGTGGATGTTAAAAACCGGATGGCTGAGTTCGAAGCGTTGGTATCGCGTACGCATGCAGCCGGAATGAAAGTAATAATTGATTTTGTGCCCAACCACGTGGCGCGGGCTTACAAGAGCGATGCAAAACCCGCTGGGGTGAAAGACCTGGGTGAAGAAGACGACACTTCTGTTTCATTCAAAGCCTCCAATAACTTTTATTACCTGCCGGGTCAAACCTTTCAACCACCTGCCCGCTACAACCCACTGGCACAGGAAAAAGCAAACACAGAAGATAAAAAGTTTACCGAAGTTCCGGCAAAGGTTACCGGCAACGATCAGTTTACCGCTACACCCGGTGTAAACGAATGGTTCGAAACCATCAAACTCAACTATGGTGTGGATATTCAGAACAATCGTACAAAAAATTTTGACCCCATACCCAACACATGGGTAAAGATGAAAGACATCCTGGTGTATTGGGCACAGAAAGGAATTGACGGATTTAGATGCGACATGGCCGAAATGGTGCCCGTTGAATTTTGGCAATGGGCCATACCGCAAGTGAAAGCAGTAGCACCCCACATTATTTTTATTGCCGAAATCTACAATCCGCAGGAATATCGCAACTACATTCAAACGGGTAAGTTCGATCTGCTGTATGATAAAGTGCAGTTGTACGACACCCTGCGTAATCTTACCAATGGCCACGGTAACACCAATTATATTACGGGCATTCAGCAGTGGTTAGCGGATATTAATCCAAACATGTTGCACTTTCTGGAAAATCATGATGAACAACGTATCGCTTCCCGCGATTTCGCAGGCGATCCCTGGAAGGCAGTACCGGCAATGGTAATTAGTGCTACAATCGACAAAGCCCCGATCATGATTTACTTTGGACAGGAGGTAGGCGAGCCTGGTTCCGGTGCCGAAGGGTTTGGAGGCGAAGATGGCCGCACCACCATTTTTGATTATTGGGGTGTACCCGAACATCAAAAGTGGATGAATGGTGGAAAGTTTGATGGTGGACAATTAAGTGACAATCAAAAGGCGTTGCGTTTGTTCTATGCCGATATTCTGAAATTTGCTTCTACCAACCCGGCTATTGTATCAGGTGCGTATTATGATTTAACGGCATACAATCAACAGCAAAATAATTTACCACACCTGGTACATGTGTTTGCACGGGTTCAGGATGAGGAGCGCCTTATCATCGTTTCCGGATTTAATGACAAACCGCTTCGCGTTAAGATAAAACTTACCGATGAAGTGAAGCAGGCATTTAAATTACAAGCCGATCAGGTTTATGTAGGGCGCGATTTGCAGCGGAGTGGTACCGATATTGGTTTGGATGCGGATGGTGCCTTTGAGGTGGATGTGCCCCCTTACATATCCTACATCTTCAAAATCAAAAATTAATGAAAAAGCTGGTTGCTTTTTTATTAATCGTTTTCTTCTGGAGTTGCGAACGGGCACCAAAATCTGTAGCCAATTGGCCTCACGGGGTTAACTACGAAGTTTTTGTTCGCTCCTTTGCCGATAGCAATGGCGATGGTATTGGAGACTTCAATGGACTTACCGCTAAACTGGATTACCTGAAGGAGCTTGGTGTGGGTGGAATTTGGTTAATGCCCATCATGCCTTCGCCTACCTACCACAAGTACGATGTGTCCGACTACAAAGCGGTAGATCCGGAATATGGAACAACTGAAGATTTTAAAAAATTAGTGACGGAAGCCCACAAACGCGGCATTCGGGTTTTGGTAGATTTAATATTGAACCACTCGGGCTCCAACCATCCCTGGTTTCAGGAAGCAAGGAAAGGTAAGGATAATGCCTACCGCAATTACTACGTGTGGGCAAAGAAAGATTCTATCCGAAATCAGTTATCAAAGAAAACAATCTCACTTGATTCAGATAACATTACGCAATGGCATGCCGTAAATGGCGATACACTGCGTGAGCATTACTACGGATTTTTCTGGGGCGGTATGCCCGATTTGAATTTTGATAATCCAAAAGTAAAACAAGAGTTTGTAGAGATTGGAAAATTCTGGTTGGAAGAAATGCAGGTAGATGGATTTCGGTTAGATGCAGCCAAACACATTTATCCAACCGAGCGGGCAGCCGATAACCATGCCTTTTGGATTTGGTTTCGTGATGAAATGCAAAAAATTAAACCCGATGTGTACCTAGTGGGCGAAGTGTGGAGCAGTGCACCCGAAGTGGCTCCGTACCTGAAAGGCTTACCGGCATTGTTTAACTTCGATATGGGTTATGCCATTACTGCGGCCGTGCAAGCCGGACAAGACACAATTCAATTGATTAAGAAGTATAAGGATATTAATGATTTTTATCTGCAAACAACAAGCGATTACATTGATGCAACGTTTCTGAAGAACCACGATCAGAATCGAATCCTGAGCGAACTCGGTGGCGATCAAAACAAAGCCCGCGTTGCCGCAGCCATCCTACTCACCCTACCGGGCACACCCTATATTTATTATGGCGAAGAGATTGGTATGCTGGGTATGAAACCCGATGAATTTATTCGCGAACCATTCTTATGGAGCAATGAAGCCGGAAGCTTTACTACTACCTGGGAGGAACCCCGTTACAGCACGCTGACTACTGTAAAACCGCTTTCCGTACAACAAGCAGATCCCAACTCGTTGTATAACTTTTATAAAAAGTTTATAACCTACCGCAATAGCAGCAAGGCGCTGACTTACGGATCCCTGATCGAATCAAACCTTAACATTCGTGAGATTGTGGCCTTTATCCGGAAATACGAAAATGAAGAAAGTTATCTGGTTCTTCATAATATTTCGGATGTGGAAATTACATTAAAGCCCGAAGGCGAGTTAGCCGGTTTTAGTAAGGTTGATTTTGTATCGCAGGGCGAGGTAATAAAAAAGGAAGATGGTTGGGTGCTACCTGCCTACGCTTCGGTGGTTTTGAAATAGGTAAATTAAATTTTTGTAAGCATGTTAAGTGGAAAGAAACGCGTATTGATTGAAAATATACAACCACAAGTGGATGATGGATTATATCCGGCCAAGCGAACCGTGGGCGAACGTGTAGATGTAACTGCGGCTATTTTTGGTGATGGACATGATCATATACGGGGCGAAGTGCTGTATAAAAAACAGGGTGCGGAAGCGTGGATGCGGGTTGCATTAACACCCACGTATAACGATGAGTGGCATGCTGCTTTCTACGTGCTGGAAAAAGGAAATTATGTATTCACCGTTCAGGCGTGGATTGATCATTTTGAAACCTGGTACGATGGCTTTAAAAAGAAAGCACTTGCAAAAGTAGATGTTACGGTAGAACTAACCGAAGGCGTACTGTTACTAAAACAGCTGGGTAAAACAAATACGTTGTTACTGAGTGTTGCCCGCAAGCTGGAGGATAAAAACCAGGACACGGCTATCAACTATGTATTGAGTGAAGATTTTGCACGCATCGTGCACGAAAACCCGCTGCGCGAAAATGTAACACGAAGCGAGAAAGAATATGTGATTCAGGTTGAACACAACAAGGCAAACTTCAGTGCCTGGTATGAATTTTTTCCGCGTTCATCTTCGTTCGAAGCGGGTAAGCACGGCACCTTTAAAGATTGCATCCGGTTGTTGCCGCGTATTGCCGCCATGGGTTTTGATGTGTTATACTTTCCACCTATTCATCCCATTGGAAAAGTAAACCGAAAAGGGAAGAACAACAATGTGAATTCGCAACCGGGCGAGCCAGGTTCGCCCTGGGCTATTGGAAGCGATGAAGGCGGACACAAATCCATTTTACCTGCATTGGGTACACTGGAAGATTTTAAGCATCTGGTAAGCGAAGCCAAAAAGGTAGGTATTGACATTGCCATGGATATTGCCTTTCAGTGCGCGCCAGACCACCCGTATGTAAAAGACCATCCGGATTGGTTTAAGCAACGGCCCGATGGGTCTATTCAATATGCTGAAAATCCACCCAAGAAATACCAGGATATTTACCCGTTCAATTTTGAATCAGACGATTGGAAAAATTTATGGGAAGAGTTGAAGTCGGTGTTTATTTATTGGATTGATCAGGGAGTAAAAATCTTTAGAATAGATAATCCACACACCAAACCAATTCCCTTCTGGCAATGGGTAATTGCCGAGGTTCAGAAAAAACATCCGGATATCATCTTCCTGTCGGAAGCGTTTACACGACCCAAGATTATGGCCTCGTTGGCTAAGGTAGGGTTTACACAATCCTACACGTACTTTACCTGGCGCGTTTCAAAACAGGAATTGACCGAGTATATGAATGATCTGGTGTTTGGTCAATCCCGGAATTATTTCCGGCCAAACTTCTGGCCCAATACTCCGGATATTTTGCCCTATCATTTACAACATCAGGGCGAGAATGTATTTATCCTTCGCTATGCATTGGCGGCCACGCTTTCTTCCAACTACGGAGTGTATGGCCCGCCTTATGAGTTTGGTGAAAATAGCCCGATAGAAGGAAAAGAGGAGTACTACAATTCAGAGAAATACGAGGTTCGGCATTACGACTGGAAACGCACAAACAGGTTAACAGATATTATGAGCCTGTTGAATAAAGCACGCAAGGAAAATAAAGCTTTGCAATCTACCTGGAACTTGCAATTCTGCCCGATTGAAAACAGCCAGCTTATTGCTTATTTGAAAGCTACCGATGACCTGGCCAATATCATATTGGTAATTGTAAATCTGGATCCAAACAATACCCAACACGGATATGTGCAGTTGCCAAAAGCCACATTGCGCCTGGGCGAGAAAATTAATGTTAAGCTGCACGACCTGGTTACAGACGAGCACTTTACCTGGACCCAGGAGTGGAATTACGTTCACCTGAACCCGCATAAAATGCCATTTCATTTGTTTAAATTGGAGGTTCACGAGTCAAACATGTAAACATGGCAAGCAAGAACTCAGATGCACTTTGGTTTAAAGATGCGGTAATCTATGAAGTAAGTGTTAGAGCATTTCACGACAGCAATGCCGATGGTATTGGTGACTTTCAGGGATTGATTCAGCGATTGGATTACCTGGAAGATCTGGGCATTAATACGATCTGGTTATTGCCCTTTTTTCCATCGCCACTGAAAGACGATGGCTATGATGTTACCGAGTACTGCGATATACACCCCGATTATGGTACCCTTTCCGACTTTAGACAATTTTTAAAAGAAGCACACCGCAGAAACATTCGCGTAATAACCGAATTGGTTTTAAATCATACTTCCGATCAACACCCGTGGTTCCAGAAATCGCGCAAAGCGCGCGTAGGTTCGCGCTATAAGGACTATTATGTGTGGAGCAACACGGCTGACCGCTACAAGGATGCACGTATTATGTTTACCGAAGAAGAATCCTGTAACTGGTCGTGGGATAATGAAGCCAAGATGTATTATTGGCATCGGTATTACCGCCATCAGCCCGAACTGAATTACGAAAACCCCGAAGTGCAACTTGAAATTATTAAAGTGGTTGACTTCTGGATGAAGATGGGCGTGGATGGATTTCGGTTGGCCAACGTGCCATTCTTGTTTGAAGAAGAAGGAACCAGTTGTGAAAACCTTCCACAAACCCATGCTTTTTTAAAACGCCTTCGGGCGCATGTGGATAAGCATTATGATAACCGCGTGTTGCTGGCCGAAGCCAACATGTGGCCGGAAGATGCCGCGCAATACTTTGGCCAGGGCGATGAGTGCCACATGAATTTTCATTACCCGCTAATGCCCCGGCTGTACCTGGGGCTGCGCACCGAAGATACCTATCCCATTATTGATATTCTCGAACAAACACCGGCCACACCACCCAATACACAATGGGCGCTTTTTTTACGCAACCACGATGAGATTGGACTGGAAATGGTAACGGAAGAAGAAAAAGACTATTTGTTCAAAGCCTATGCTACCGATCCGGACACCAAACACAATATTGGTATTCGCAGGCGGCTGGCTCCCTTGCTAAACAACGACCGCAGAAAGATTGAACTGCTCTATGCAATTCTGTTTTCGTTACCAGGCACTCCCGTTTTATACTATGGCGATGAAATCGGGATGGGCGATAATATTTACCTGGGCGATCGGTTTGGTGTGCGTACTCCCATGCAGTGGAACATGAATATCAACGCAGGCTTTTCTACGGCCAACCCACAGAAATTATTCCTGCCTGTTGTTTCAGACCCGATGTACCGCCACGAATCCATTAATGTGGCTACACAGGAAGAGAATCCTTCTTCCTTGCTTTGGTGGATTCGCAACGTGTTAAACATGCGCAAGCGGTTGGGTCTATTTGGAAAAGGAAGCCTCAAGTTTATTGAAAGCAGTAACTCCAAGGTGCTTTGTTTTGCCCGTGTTCATGAGAAGGAAAATGTTATTGTGGTAGCTAACCTGTCGCAATTCAGCCAGGCTACTACGCTTGATCTGAAATCATTTAAAGATTGCGACATTACGGAAGTATTTAGCCAGAACCGGTTTATGAGCGTGGGCGATGGTGAATACCATATTACAATTGGACCTTACGGGTATTTCTGGTTTCAGGCCGATGTATCGGAAAAGAAGGAGCAAAGCGCCAGTTCAAATGAACTGTTCTTACTCAAATCAGACCTTTCGTGGGAGCGCATGTTCAGCAATTACAACGAGGTGCGCGTGCTGGAACGCAAAGTGCTGCAACCGTTTATGAAAAAATGCCGATGGTTTGGAGGTAAAGCCCGTGCCATCTCAAAGGTAAGTGTAAACAAAATGATTCCACTTAAAGTGGATAATGAAACGCACTACCTGGTTATTGTAGAGGTGCACTATGTGCAGCGGTTGCCTGAGCTTTATTTCTTGCCCATGTGCTTCATGCCGCCCGATAGTATGTTAGATAAGGTAGAATATACAACGCAAAGTGTAATCTGCCGGGCCGATATTCAGGGAAAGACAGGATTTGTATTAGACAGCAGCTACCACAAAGGCTTCCGCGATTTCCTTTTTGTAAGCATGGATCGCAAAACACGTATAAAGGAAGACGAGGGTACCCTGGAGTTTAACAGCAGTGTGTATGCCAAGCTGAATTCAAGCAAGGTAGAATCAAAAATTCTGAAGGCAGACTCGAGCAATACCGCTATAATCTACAACGATAAATACTTTTTTAAATTCTATCGCAAGATCGAAACCGAAATCAATCCCGACCTGGAAATTGTACGGTTCTTATCAGAGAATACTTCGTTTCGGAATGCACCTAAATATTCCGGCAGTGTGGAATTTCGCGATAGCGAAGGGAAACTTATTGTGTTTGGGTTGCTGCAGGAAAAAGTGGAGAACCAGGGCGATTCATGGATTATGGCCATCGATTCCGTAGGACGCTTCTATGAACGGGTAATGGCTAAAGCAAAAAAAGAAAAATTGCCGCAGCTCATTAACAAACCGGCTCTGCGGTTTGAAGATGCACCCGAGTTGATTCAGGAATTTATTGGTCGTGGTTTTTATGAACGGGTGGTGCGCCTGGGGCAACGCACGGCCGAAATGCACCTGGCCCTGGCATCGGATAAATCAACTCCGGCCTTTGCACCGGAGGCTTTTACTGCCAATTACCAACGATCGCTCTACTCGGCACTGCGTAAATTAACCCGCGATCGGTTTAAGTTGTTGGAGCAATCCATGGATAAATTGAATGATGACACAAAGGCGTTGGCAAAAAAAGTATTGGATCTTGAAGATAAGGTGCTGGAGTGTTTCAGTGAAGTATATCAAACCAAAATTAACGGCATTAAAACCCGCATTCATGGCGACTATCACCTGGGGCAGGTGTTATTTACCGGAAACGATTTTATCATTATCGATTTTGAAGGTGAGCCTGGATTTAGTTTCAGCGAACGCAGACTTAAAAAGAGCCCGTTAAAAGATGTTGCCGGCATGATGCGATCTTTTCATTATGCTGCATTCGGAAAAATTCTGCTAAATGAAAACTACCGCGAAAAGGATATAGAATTTTTGGAACAATGGGCTGAACAATGGCAGCACTATATAAGCAGATTTTACCTGGATGCCTACCTGGAACGAATCGACTTTAAAGCAGAAGCTAACCTGGAAACTGAAATTCTGATCAGAACCTACCTGCTCGAAAAAGCAATTTATGAGTTAGGATATGAATTGAACGGTCGCCCGGATTGGGTAAACATTCCGTTGCGCGGAATTTATTATCTTATGAACCGGTATTTTCAGGTAAAAGAAGAACGGAAAAAGAAAAGCTGATGGCAAAGAAAACATCCAAAACAAAAAAGGAAGAACTGGACTCGTTCAGTTTACTCACCGATTTCGACATACACCTGTTTAAAAGCGGCAAGCATTTTAAGCTGTATGAAAAGCTGGGTGCACACCTGGCAACATTCAAAAAGCAGGCAGGAACTTATTTTGCCGTGTGGGCACCCAACGCCCGCAGTGTTTCGGTTATAGGAAATTTCAACCACTGGAACAGCAACGATCATAAACTTTCCCCTCGGTGGGACGAGTCGGGGATATGGGAAGGTTTTTTTCCGGGCATTGGTAAAGGCGAAGCATACAAATACGCAATTCATTCCAATACGGGCGAGTACCTGGAAAAAGCAGACCCCTTCGCTTTTTATGCTGAAGTTGCTCCGCGTACCGCTTCCATTGTGTGGGATCATACCTACAGCTGGAAAGATCAGGTTTGGTTGAACGATCGTAAAAAAGAATCGGGTGTATCAAAGCCGTATTCCGTTTATGAAGTGCATGCAGGAAGCTGGCGCAGAAAACCGGAAGAGGGAAACCGTTCCCTGTCCTATAAAGAACTGGCCATTGAACTGGTTCAATACGTGAAAGAAAATGGATTTACCCACGTGGAGTTTCTACCTGTTATGGAACATCCATTTTTTGGATCGTGGGGTTATCAGCTAACGGGATACTATGCGCCAACCAGTCGTTTTGGCGAGCCGCAGGATTTTATGATGTTGGTAGATGCCTTGCATGAAGCGGAAATAGGCGTAATCCTCGATTGGGTTCCTTCCCATTTTCCGGGCGATGCGCACGGCTTGTATAAATTCGATGGCACGCATTTATATGAACATGCCGATCCCCGCAAAGGGTTTCATCCGGATTGGAGTAGTTATATCTACAATTATGGCAGAGCCGAAGTACGCTCATTCCTGATAAGCAATGCCCTGTTCTGGATTGATGTTTTTCATGCCGATGGATTGCGTGTAGATGCCGTGGCCTCCATGCTTTACCTGGATTATTCCCGGAAGGAAGGAGAGTGGATACCAAACGAATATGGCGGAAATGAAAATATTGAAGCTATTAACTTCTTAAAAGAGTTTAACGAAGTGGTGTATGGTAATTTTCCTGATGTAGTTACCATAGCAGAAGAAAGTACAGCCTGGCCCGGAGTTTCAAAACCAACTTACTTAGGCGGTTTGGGATTTGGACAGAAGTGGATGATGGGGTGGATGCACGATACACTGCACTATTTCAAATCCGATCCGGTATATCGTAAATACCACCAGGACGAAATTACATTTAGCATCGTGTATGCCTTTACTGAAAATTTCATGCTGCCTCTTTCGCACGATGAGGTGGTGCATGGCAAAGGTTCATTGATAGGCCGCATGCCCGGTGACGAATGGCGCAGGTTTGCTAACCTGCGATTAATGTTCACCTACATGTTTACACACCCCGGCAGCAAACTGTTGTTTATGGGAGGCGAGTTTGGTCAAACCGCAGAATGGAATCATGACAATAGCCTTGACTGGCATTTACTAAATTATGCGCCACACCAGGGCATGCTTACCCTTATACGCGAATTAAATCACCTGTATAAAACCGAGCCCGCATGTTTTCGGTTTCCATTTGATAACCGGGGTTTCGAGTGGGTAGATTATTCCGATCGTGAAAACAGCGTAATTGTATTTATGCGACAAAACCGAAAACAAACAAGACTCCATTTTAATTGTTTGTAATTTTACGCCTGAAGTGCGGGAGCATTACCGCATTGGTGTGCCTTTGCGCGGTACATATAAAGAAATTTTTAACTCAGACAATATGAAGTATGGAGGCAGCGGGTTGTTGAATCAAACCGTCCTCTACACATCACCGGTTAAGTACCATAATCGCGATTATTCTGTGTCTATTACCTTGCCACCGCTGGGCGCTACTGTTTTAAAACTTGTTGAAGAAAAAGCTGAATTTGAGTTGGAGTAATTTTTTTATCTGTTGTTTAAATTAGTTGTATGTTGGGAGTAGCGCCACACAAGTACGTTTGTATTCATGGACACTTTTATCAGCCACCGCGCGAGAATGCCTGGCTGGAAGTAATCGAATTGCAGGATTCTTCGCACCCTTATCATGACTGGAACGAGCGAATTACGGCCGAGTGTTATGAACCCAATGCCACATCCAGAATCTTAAACGAAGGGGGGGTAATCAAAAACATTGTTAACAATTATGCACGCATTAGTTTCAACTTCGGACCTACCTTGCTTTCGTGGATGGAACAGTATGCACCCGAGACATACGAAGCTATTCTGGAAGCTGATAAACTAAGTATCAAAAATTTTGATGGACACGGATCGGCCGTAGCACAGGTATATAACCACATGATTATGCCCCTTGCTAACCGGGCCGATAAAGAGACGCAGGTTATGTGGGGCATTCGCGATTTTGAATCCCGCTTCAGACGAAAACCTGCGGGCATGTGGCTGGCCGAAACGGCTGTGGATACGGAAACGCTGGAAGTACTTGCTGCAAACAACATCCGGTTTACAATACTTGCTCCACGGCAGGCCAGGGCGGTTCGCAAAACAGGCGATACCGAATGGACCGAAGTAAACGAGAAATCCATTAACACAACTAAGCCTTACCGGTGTAACCTGCCCAGCGGTAAAAGCATTGTATTATTTTTTTATGAAGGCGACATCTCGCAGGGTATTGCTTTTAACGGACTGTTGAATGACGGAAAACGTTTTGCCGACAGGCTATTGGGTGCATTAGAGGAAGGAGATGAACCGCAATTAATCCATGTTGCCACCGATGGCGAAACGTATGGACACCATCATAAACATGGTGAAATGGCCCTGGCCTATTGCCTCGATTATATTGAGAAAGGCGGGCAGGCCCGGCTCACAAACTATGCACAGTTTATGGAGCTTTTCCCTCCGCAAGATGAGGTTGAGATAATTGAAAACAGCTCGTGGAGTTGCGTGCATGGTGTAGAACGTTGGCGCAGCAACTGCGGGTGTAACTCCGGTAAACCCGGGTGGCATCAGTTATGGCGGCAGCCGTTGCGCGAGGCGCTCGACTGGCTGCGGGATAGGGCAATTGAAATTTTTGAACGGGAAGGCGCAAAGGTGTTGCGTAACCCATGGGCAGCCCGCAACGAGTATATCAACATCGTACTGAAACGTTCAGATGAAAATGTAAAACGGTTTCTGAAAGACCATGCGTTAAGCGAAGCCAGTTCTAACCGCATTTTGCGCATCCTGGAAATTCAACGGCATGCCATGTTAATGTACACCAGTTGTGGTTGGTTTTTCGATGAAATTTCCGGCATTGAAACCACCCAGGTAATGCAGTATGCTTGCCGCGTAATTCAGTTGGCCAGCCAGATTGGTGATGTGGACCTGGAACCCGAATTTATTCAACGACTGGAAGCAGCACCCAGCAATGCAGCGCAATACGAAAATGGGGGGGGAGTTTACAAAAAGATGGTGCTACCCTCGCTCACCAATTTACAACGGGTGGGCATTCACTATGCCGTGTCGTCTATTTTTGAAGATGAACCGGAGTCGTTGATAATTTTCAACTACGTAACTTCGAACGAATCGTTTATCAAAAAAGAAGCCGGGGAACAAAAGCTGGTAATGGGTATAACCAAGGTACGATCGTTGGTTACCCGATCGGAGAAAAAATTTGCGTTTGCCGTGGTGTACCTGGGTAAGCATAATATCATAGGCAATATATCGCTGGATATGGAACACGACCGGTTCTCTGATGTGCAAATCAGAATTGTAGAAGCATTTGAAGAGGGCCGGCTGGGGGATGTAATCGGGCTGATGCAAACCTATTTTGGTTCGGAGAAATATACCATCTGGCATTTGTTTCGGGATGAAAAGCGCAAGGTGTTGGATATGATTGCACAAGAGAGCATGGCCGAACTGGAGAGCTCACTGCGCAGGAGTTATAACCGCGATTATCCGCTTATCAATGCCTTGGCCAATAACGATATTCCCATTCCAAACACATATAAGACTACCTTCGAGTATATTCTCAATGCGGATTTGATACGCACCTTTCAGTCCGACAAGATTAATATTAAGGAAATGGAGCGGATTGTATCCGAATTGGCGCGTTGGAATTTAAAGATTGAAGATCCCGGCAAACTTTCGCGCCTGGCAAGTGAGAGTGTATTCAAAGAGCTGAAACGCATTAGCAGCGAGCGTGAGAATGTAAAACGCATGCAGCGGCTCAACCGGATGTTTCCCTTGCTGGAAAAATTTCACCTGGAGCCCAATTTTCATAAAAGCCAAAACCTATACTTTGAAATTTCGATGGAAAACCGCCAGCGCCCGCATGAATCATTGGAAGATGCCTGGATTGAACAGTTTAGTTTGCTGGGTAAGAATTTAGGTGTGAAGGTGGAGTAACTTGCAGGAAGCCCAATTGAATTTGGGAATTTATCGCTATTTTAGGTGGCCAATAAAAGAATATAAGCCACGGAGTGGTGTTGGTGGCAATGCTGCCGGACAAAGACTGACCAAGAATAAAATTGAGAAATAAAGGACTCTTGATAACCATTTTACTACTGACAGGCATTTCGTTCCTGGGAGTAACTGTTTACAAGACCGAGACTGAAAAACGAAAAACAAAGGAGGACTTAATAGAATTATCTAAAATAAAATACGGACTCTTTAGCGTTGACGAGTGGAAAAGGATTTTATCTGAAATAATTACAAAAAAGATAGAAGACTTCAATTTAGAAGGAGCCAACCGAGAGAAAATGAGAGACGAAATCTCGACTTTTCTTTTCAAGCAAATAAATGAATTTGAGGAAAGGTACTTTGAGGAAAATGGACAGACATTCTTAGGTATTCTTAAAAGCGGGGTAGCTGCGGTGACAGGGACATTCGGAGAATTGAAGAAAAACATCCCGACTTTCACCGAGGAAATATTGAACTTCATGAATAAGCCAAAAACAGAAGGGCTATTCGAGAATTTATTATCAAAAAATTGAATGAGTACGCTGACAAAACATTTGCCAAAATTGACTACACGGTTCATGACCAAATAATAGCTGAGTACGGATTTGAAAATAGAGACGCTGCTGTGGCCGGACTCAAATTAAAAATCGAGCAACTGGACAATAAGAATAGACCTTATCAAGCTGGCCTCATAATTCTTGGAATCATTACGGGACTATTTCTTGGATTTTCAAAACGCTTTTCAAAAGTCGAGTATTTGCTTCTGACGACTATCTGTGTAAGCTCCCCCTATTTTTGAGCCACTCAAAAG
>LNFR01000063.1 GCA_001567185.1 Bacteroidetes bacterium OLB12 | reverse complement strand
TAACGGTTCATGATATTTATGATCCGATTTCGGAAGAATTGATTTTGTGCAGCCAACGAAGAGATTACAGATGAGATTGCGAAAAAGATCGAAGAGAGCAGCATTGAGGAGGTTGAGATTCGCTCTATTTTAACTTGCGAAACCAAAATTGGTGGCTGTGCTAAATGTTACGGTCGTAACCTGGCAACCGGTAAAATGGTACAAGCGGGTGAAGCGGTAGGTGTTATTGCGGCACAATCAATTGGTGAACCAGGTACGCAGCTTACACTTCGTACCTTCCACGTGGGTGGTACGGCATCAAACATTGCTACGGAAGCAAACATTAAAGCAAAATTCTCCGGAACAATTGAGTTTGAAGGTATTCGTACGATTGATACCACTGACCGTGAAGAGAATAAGGTAAAAGTAGTAATGGGTCGTACCGGTGAAATCAGAATTCTGGATGAAGAGAAGCGAGTGCTGATTACCAACAACGTTCCTTACGGAGCCTTCCTGAAGGTGAAAGATGGGCAGAAAGTAGAGAAAGGTGAAGAATTGTGTTATTGGGATCCGTACAATGCTGTAATTCTTTCTGAGTTTGATGGCGAGATTGGATACGAGGCTATCATTGAAGGTGTTACATATAAGGAAGAATCGGATGAACAAACCGGTCACCGTGAAAAAGTAATTACCGATACCCGTGATAAGACCAAGAACCCGGCAATCATTGTAAATGGTAAGACCGATACGAAGTCTTATAACATTCCGGTGGGCGCGCACCTTGCTGTAGATGAAGGTGAGAAAATCAAAGCCGGTCAGGTACTGGCCAAGATTCCACGCACGATGGGTAAGAGCCGCGATATTACGGGTGGTTTGCCACGCGTAACAGAATTATTCGAAGCGCGTAACCCTTCTAACCCGGCTGTGGTTAGCGAAATTGATGGGGTGGTTACCTATGGCGGTGTTAAACGCGGTAACCGTGAAATCTTCATCGAATCGAAAGACGGTGTGCAGAAGCGTTATTTAGTACCCTTGTCTAAACACATTCTGGTACAGGATAATGACTTTGTGAAGGCTGGTCAGCCGTTGTCGGATGGAGCCATTACACCTTCAGATATTTTGTCGATCAAAGGTCCAACTGCGGTGCAGGAATACTTAGTAAATGAAATTCAGGAAGTGTATCGTCTGCAGGGTGTGAAGATCAATGATAAGCACATCGAATGTATTGTTAGCCAGATGATGCAGAAGGTGGAAATCATCGATTCGGGTGATACGACCTTCCTGCCAGGCGAGTATGTTGATAAATTTGAATTCCGCGAAGAAAACGACCGTGTGTTGGATAAGAAAGTAGTTACCGAAGCAGGCGATTCTCAGAAATTCAAAGTAGGTCAAATCATCAGTCCGCGCGAATTAAGAGACGAGAACTCAGCACTGAAACGCAAAGATCAGAAGCTGGTAGAAGTACGCGATGCCTTGTCAGCGGTTTCAAAACCAACCTTGCAGGGTATAACGCAGGCATCGTTGAAGACGGAAAGCTGGTTGTCTGCGGCATCGTTCCAGGAAACCACCAAGGTATTGAGCGAAGCAGCCATCCGGGGTAAGGCCGATCAGTTGATGGGTCTGAAAGAAAACGTAATTGTTGGTCACTTGATTCCGGCTGGTACCGGTCAGAGGCGCTTCAATGATTTAATTGTGAATTCGGAAGAGGAATATCAACGTATGATTAACTCGCCCGAGCGCAAGAAGGAGAGAGAACTCCAGGACTGATCAGGTTTAAAATTTGATCGGGATTTAATGTAAGAATTGCGAATGACACCCATTCGCAATTCTTGTTTTAAGGACTATGATTTTTAGATCAACAATACTTCAAAACTAATTTTATGGCAGAGCAAAAAAACGCCCCGGCACAGAACCAGATTAATATTGAGCTATCTGAAGAAGTGGCAGAAGGGATTTATTCCAACCTGGCAATGATTGCACATTCAAACAGTGAGTTTGTAATCGACTTTATCCGGCTTATGCCGGGGGTTCCCAAGGCCCGGGTAAAGTCAAGAATTATCATCACCCCCGAGCATGCCAAAAGGCTGTTGGCAGCCCTGAAAGACAATATCAGTAAGTACGAAGCCACGTTTGGCCCAATCAAGCAAACCACGGAGGCCCCCCAGTTTCCAATGAATTTTGGGGGTACCATGGGTGAAGCGTAAGCTAAAATGCATGAATTTGGCCAAATCGATTGGAAAAATCTTAAGTAAGGGTTTTGCATCCTATCTTACTTTAAATACCTTTGCAGTCCTTATTTTTTAAGGGTTATAAAACGAAATATAAATGCCTACCATTCAGCAACTTGTAAGAAAAGGCAGAAAGAAATTGACTTTCAAATCGAAGTCACCTGCTCTTGATTCTTGCCCTCAGCGCAGGGGAGTTTGTACCCGTGTGTACACAACCACCCCCAAAAAACCGAATTCGGCCATGCGTAAGGTGGCCCGTGTACGCCTAACCAACCACAGGGAGGTGAACGCCTACATTCCGGGCGAGGGTCACAATCTTCAGGAACACTCAATCGTATTGATCCGCGGAGGCCGGGTTAAAGATTTGCCGGGTGTTCGTTACCACATTGTACGTGGTGCATTGGATACTTCCGGAGTAAATGGACGTCTGCAAAGCCGTTCTAAATATGGTGCAAAACGTCCTAAAGCTGGTGCTGCAGCTGCTGCTGCCAAAGGAGCTCCTGCCAAAGGCAAAAAATAGTAATTAGATTATGAGAAAGGCTAAACCCAAGAAAAGATACTTACTTCCTGATCCTAAGTTTGGTGACACGCTGGTTACCAAGTTTGTGAATTATATGATGGAAGAGGGCAAGAAAAGCGTAGCGTATAATATTTTCTACGATGCCATCGAACAGGTTGAAAAGAAGGCCGGAGGTGAACCCGGTCTTGAGGTATGGAAGCGCGCTATGAATAATGTGATGCCCTCGGTGGAAGTGAAGAGCCGCAGAGTAGGTGGAGCAACTTTTCAGGTACCTGTAGAAATCCGCCCCGACCGTAAGATTAACCTAAGCATAAAGTGGTTGATCGATTATGCGCGTGCCCGTGGTGAAAAGACCATGATGGATAAATTGGCAGCCGAAATCATAGCCGCATCCAAAGGCGAAGGCGCAGCCATCAAGAAGAAGGATGATACACACCGCATGGCAGAGGCGAACAAAGCGTTTTCACACTTCAGATTATAATCTTCAATGGCAAGAGATCTTAAATATACCCGTAATATTGGTATTGCCGCGCACATTGATGCCGGTAAAACCACCACCACCGAGCGTATTCTCTACTATGCAGGTGTAAATCACAAATTAGGTGAAGTACACGAAGGTGCCGCCACCATGGACTGGATGGAACAAGAGCAAGAGCGTGGTATTACCATTACCTCTGCCGCTACAACGGTGCATTGGAAATACCGCGGGCAGGAGTACCATGTAAACATTATCGATACACCCGGTCACGTTGATTTTACCGTGGAGGTGAATCGTTCCCTTCGTGTGTTGGATGGATTGGTTTTCTTGTTCAGCTCAGTTGATGGTGTAGAACCCCAATCAGAAACCAACTGGCGTTTGGCCGATAACTATAAAGTTGCCCGCATCGGATTCGTAAATAAGATGGACCGTTCGGGTGCTGACTTCCTGGGTGTTTGTAAGCAGGTAAAAGAAAAATTAGGCAGCAAGGCCGTTGCACTTCAATTGCCGATTGGTGCCGAAGAAAACTTTAGAGGTGTTGTTGACCTGATTAACAACCGCGGTATTATCTGGAATGAGGCTGATAAGGGAATGACCTTCCAGGAAGTTCCGATTCCGGATGATATGAAAGCAGAAGCCCATGAGTATCGTGAGAAACTACTGGAAGCTGTTGCCGAGTATGATGAGACCTTGATTGAGAAGTTCTTTGAAGATCCAAATTCGATCACGGAAAAAGAAATTTTAACAGCTTTGCGCAAAGCTGTAATTGATATGAAGATTGTACCCATGGTGTGCGGATCTTCATTCAAGAATAAAGGTGTACAAACCATGCTTGACTATGTGATGGAATTACTTCCTTCACCTTTAGATAAGGATGTGATTGTAGGTACTAACCCCGACACCGAAGAGGATGTTGAAATTCGCCCAACAGAAAGCGAACCATTTGTAGGACTTGCATTTAAAATCGCAACCGATCCGTTTGTAGGCCGCCTTTGCTTTGTGCGGGCTTATTCCGGTGTGTTGGATTCAGGCTCTTATATTAAGAATACCCGCTCTGGCCAGAAGGAACGTATTTCGCGTGTGTTCCAGATGCATGCCAATAAGCAGAATCAAATTGAAAGACTTCATGCGGGTGATATTGGTGCGGTAGTTGGTTTCAAAGACATTAAAACTGGCGATACCCTTTGCGATGAGAAGCGCCCCGTGGTATTGGAGTCTATGATCTTCCCCGAGCCGGTTATCGGATATGCCATTGAACCTAAGAAGCAAGCTGATGCCGATAAGTTAGGTATGGCCATTGCCAAATTGGTAGAAGAAGATCCTACGTTGCGTGTAAATACCGATCAGGAAACGGGTCAGACTATTTTGCGTGGTATGGGTGAATTGCACCTGGAAATCATCATTGACCGCCTGAAGCGCGAATTCAAAGTTGAAATTAACCAGGGCGCGCCTCAGGTTGCTTACAAAGAAGCGCTTACCAAAGCAGTTGAACATAAAGAAGTTTATAAGAAGCAGACTGGTGGCCGCGGTAAGTTTGCCGATATCGTATTCGAAATCGGGCCACGCGAACTTGGACCAGAAGATAAGCCTGGGCTAGAGTTTGTGAACGACATCGTAGGTGGTGTTATTCCACGCGAATTCATTCCGGCCGTTCAGAAAGGTTTTGAACAGGCAATGGTTAACGGACCATTGGCCGGTTATCCGATCGATTCGATGAAAGTAAGACTGTTCCATGGTTCGTTTCACGATGTGGACTCCGACTCATTGTCGTTTGAATTGGCTGCCCGTATTGGCTTTAAAGAAGCAGCAGCCAAGTGTGCACCGCAGTTGCTTGAACCAATTATGGGCGTAGAAGTAATTCTACCAGACGAATACACAGGTTCTGTAACGGGCGACTTGAACAGAAGACGCGGTATCATGAAAGGTATGGATACCCGTGGTGGTGCGCAGGTTATTAAGGCCGATGTGCCGCTGTCAGAATTGTTCGGTTACATTACTGATTTAAGAACCCTTACTTCAGGCCGTGCATCTGCAAACCTCACATTCTCGCACTACGCGCCAGTTCCTAAGAACCTGGCCGATAAAGTAATTGAAGAAGTAAAAGGCGCAGTAGCCGCTAAATAAAATCTAAAAGACGTTTAGATCATGAAATCAGAAAATCAGAATTAAATTAAAATCTTACGACCACAACCTGGTTGATAAGTCATCTGAAAAAATTGTGCGTGCTGTAAAAGCTACTGGCGCTGTCGTTAGCGGTCCCATTCCGTTGCCAACAGAAAAGGAAAAATTCACCGTGTTGCGTTCACCTCACGTAAACAAGAAATCGCGCGAGCAATTTCAACTGTGCACCTATAAGCGCCTGGTTGATATTTACAGCAACAGCGCTAAAACGGTTGATGCATTGATGAAGCTGGAGTTGCCAAGTGGGGTAGATGTGGAGATAAAAGTGTAGTACTTTGTTATAGTTTAAGAATTAAGAAAGCGCCTTCGTGGCGCTTTTTTTGTTTTTATACCTTGGAAATCTGCAGGGTAAGAATACTTTTGTATCAGTCTATAAAGTAAGTAGAGAATAAAACATAATTTGAATACCCTAAACGGTCATAATTCCAATAACAAATGAAGAAAATTGGATTGGTTGTATTGTTGATGTGTTTACTCTTAAGTGGAGTAGCCCAGGAAAAGAATAAAGAATTCCGGCAACAAACCTGGACGGCCTACTTCAATCAATCCCGGCTATCTGATAAATGGGGCTTGTGGACTGATATCCATTTTCGGTTTACCGAAAACTTTGGCGAAAGATTAGGGTTGACCATCTTCCGGGTTGCACCCATGTATTATGTAACGGACCAAACCCGCATTTCTTCGGGGTATGGATACATTACTTCGTACAATGTTGATCCGGTTCCTGATTTACCGGAGCATCGCTTGTGGCAGCAAATACAATGGTTTGAAAAAAAGAAGGCACTGAGCCTCGCTCAATACTTTCGGGTGGAGGAACGATTTCGCAGAACGCTATCAGGAAATGAAGTGAGCGAAGATTATACGTTTAGCTGGCGCTTCCGGTATAACTTTGCTGTTACCATTCCCCTTACCAGAAAAACAGTTGAACCCAAAACGCCCTTCCTTTTTTTGAATGACGAAGTCCACGTAAGCGCGGGCAAGCACATTGGAAACAACTATTTAGATCAGAATCGGGTGTTTGCTGGTGTGGGCTACCAGTTTACCGCGCAGGTAAATGCGCAGATCGGTTATTTATATGTCTTTCAACAGTTACCCGCATCCAACACGTTTATTCATACAGACGCCATTCGATTGTTTCTTTTTCATAACCTCGATTTCAGAAACAAAGAGTAATGCGCCCGGATAATATAGAGGAAGATAAACTTATCTATGATGAGGCCCCCGAAGTTCCGGAACCTCGAAGTAGGCCGCGGCATATCTGGGTGTTGCTGGCAGTATTTGCTGCCATATTTCTAACCCTGGTTATTTTCTTTGGTTCCGAAACACTTTCGGAATATGATTGGCGCTCTATCATTGGCCCGGAGTTTTTATTGTTTGTGCTGGGTGGATTTATAGCGCAAATGATTGATGGATCGTTAGGTATGGCTTACGGTGTTAGTGCAACAACCTTCCTTTTATCGTTTGGTATTTCACCGGCAGCCTCCAGTGCCAGCGTACATACAGCCGAAATATTTACCAGTGGTGTTTCCGGCTTAACCCATCTTCGGTTTCAAAATGTGAACAAGAAATTATTCCGGAGTTTACTTATTCCGGGTATGCTGGGTGCGGTAGCTGGTGCGTATATTTTATTTTCGCTGGAAGAATATAACTACATCATTCGGCCGCTGGTATCGGTTTATACACTTATTCTCGGACTGGCCATCATTCGCAAGGCGGTACTGATGCAGATTCGCAAGCGCAGAAAAACCAAAAATGTGCCTGCGCTTGCCGCCTTTGGTGGTTTTATGGACTCCATTGGTGGCGGGGGTTGGGGGCCTATTGTTTCTACTACGTTAATTGCCCGGGGCCGGCATCCGCGCTATACCATTGGTTCAGTAAATCTGGCTGAGTTTTTTGTTTCGCTGGCAAGTTCCTTAACATTTTTCGCCACCATCGGGTTAAGCCACATTCAAATTATTGGGGGCCTTATTTTGGGAGGCATTGTAGCGGCACCTATTGCAGCCCATATTACCCGCAAACTACCTGTAAAGCGCATGATGATTCTGGTAGGAGTTGTGGTTATCCTTGTTAGTATCCGATTGCTGGTTAAATCTATTGCTGCCATTTAATTTAAACTCTTTCGGTTGAGCGATTTTCAATTATCTTCGCGCCCTTATGGCATTGCTTGAAAAGAAAATGATAATTAAGAAGTCCACCTTGCCGGGAGCAGGCAAAGGACTTTTTACAAAAGTGTTTATCCCGAAAGGCACCCGTATTGTAGAATACAAAGGCGAGCTTGTTACCTGGAAGGAGGTAGAAAAGATGGCAGATGACCGGAATGGCTATGTCTTTTTTTTCAATAACAAACATTGCATTGATGCCTGGAAAACCAAGAAAGGGATTGCCCACTATGCCAACGATGCCCGCGGCCTGGTGCGAATAGAAGGGGTAAAGAATAATTCCGAATACGTAACAGAAAAAAAGCGGTGCTACATTGAAGCCACACGCGATATACCGGCCGGATCGGAAATATTGGTTGGTTATGGAGGCGAATACTGGCAGGCAATCCGGTACAACATCCGGTTAGAGCAACGCAACAAAGAAAAGGAAGGAAAAAAGCCAACTAAGAAAGTAGAGTTGCCCCATCATGTTGCTACCAAGCGGATGGGCAGGAAGCGATAGCTGTCCTTTCACGATTAAACCAACCCGGTTATTGATTGTTGTTTTCTTGTTTGGCTTTATCAATACTCTCCAGCATGAGGGTTTTAACTTTGCGAATTTTCTCCATCTCTTCTTCCAGGTATTCGCGGGCCAACTCCTGATCAACCGTATCGGGCAGGGGGTTAAACTCGTGCATCCAGTTCATCATGGCCGAGCTGGCTGAATCCAGGTTGCTGATTATTTTTTCCAATTGCTGCTTGCGCTCAACTACCATATCGGGGGTGTTGGCAATTTGTTCCTGAAGCGAGCGCTTCAACTTCATGATGTCGTCCATGCGGGGCATCACCTCATCGTGCACATCCATTACCTGGTCGTACAAAACCTGGTTGGGGTTATCGGATTCGGCATCGGCCTCAGCAGCCGGCTGGGTTTTGGAACAGGCAGAAACGAGCATTACAAATAAGAGTATTCCAAAGCGGGTTTTCATATGTTTTGGTGTTGAAAGTAAGGTAAAGGTAAGGGTTAGCGGCCATACCTGCTGGGGGTTAGGACTAACAAGGGTTAGTTAAAATTGAAATTTTAAAAGTTTTTTTTAGCCAGCTTTGCACAAACAGAATTTTTCATCGTTCTTAGAACCCGAATTGAAGTAGCGATGATCAGCAACCGATTTTACTTTTTTTACTTTTTTTATCAATCCTGTCAGGGACTTGAAAGAGAATCGGTTTGTTAAAAAATAATAAAGCGAAAGAAACCAGAAAGTCCCTCCCAAAAGAGGGACTTTCTTTTTGAAGTATATGAACAAGAAGAAAAAATTAAAGATCGCCATCCAGGGCATTGCCACCAGCTTCCATGAAGTAGCGGCATTAACCTACTTTCAGGAGCCCATTCAAACCGTAGAATGCCTGAGTTTTCATGCGCTGTGCGAATCGTTGAAGAAAGGCGAATCCGACTATGCCGTAATGGCTATTGAAAACTCCATCGCGGGAAGCATTTTGCCGAACTACTTTTTGTTACAAGAGTATCATTTCTCCATTATTGGCGAGGTTTATCTTCCGATACACATGCACTTGCTGGCATTACCGGGCGTAAAGGTGAGTGACCTTACCAGCATTGAGTCGCACCCAATGGCCATCCGCCAATGTTCAGACTTTCTTTATAGATTGAATGGTGTGCAGATCTTAGAAAGCGATGACACGGCACTATCTGCGCGTAAAGTGAAAGAGCAAAAGTTAAAAACTACGGCCGCGATAGCCAATGAATATGCAGCCAAAAAATTCGGTTTAAATATTCTGGAAAAACGGATTGAAACACATAAGAAAAACTTTACGCGGTTTCTGATTCTTACCCGCAAAATCAAAACTTTACCTGATAGCAACAAAGCCTCTTTGTGTTTTGAAGTTGCCAACGAAGTGGGCAGCCTGGCCGATGCGTTGATGACATTTAAGAACAACAGCATTAATCTTTCGAAGATACAATCAATACCTATTATCGGTAAGCCAAGCGAATATTCTATTCACATCGATGTAGAGTGGAAGAAACGCAAAAGCTATGATGTAGCAATTGGTGAAGTACTGCGACAGGTAAAAAAATCTGAATATTTTGGGCGAATACAAAAAAGCGAAGATTGAATACAAGTAATATGATTAAGACTGCAAACCGGATTGCCAACGTAGAAGAATATTACTTCAGCAAGAAGTTAGCGGAAGTGCGTGGATTAGATACACCGGCCCATCCGGTAATTAACCTGGGTATTGGTAGCCCCGACCAGGCTCCTGCTCCGCACGTAATTGAAGCGTTGAATGCAACGGCACAGAAAGCAAGCAGCCACGGGTACCAAAATTATAAAGGCATACCTGCTTTGCGCCAGGCTATTCAGGGATTTTATAAAAATACGTACGGTGTAAATCTGAATCCGGAAACGGAAATACTCCCCCTCATGGGTTCTAAAGAAGGCATCATGCACATTGCTATGGCTTTTGTAAATGAAGGGGAAGAAGTGTTGATTCCCAACCCGGGTTATCCAACCTATTCATCCGTAGCAAAACTGGTAGGGGCCAAGGTGAGAACGTATGACCTTCAGGAATCGCTTGATTGGGGAATTGATGTGGCAGCTTTAAAGCGAACGGATCTATCGAAAGTAAAAATTATGTGGGTTAATTTTCCGCACATGCCAACGGGTAGAACGGCTTCCAAAGAAGAGTTGAAAGCGCTTGTAGATCTTGCCCGCGCAAATAACTTTTTAATTGTAAATGATAATCCGTATTCATTAATCTTAAACGATAATCCTCAAAGCATTCTGGCAATAGAAGGAGCGGCTGATGTTGCCTTAGAACTTAATTCATTAAGCAAATCGCACAATATGGCCGGCTGGCGTATTGGGTGGGTGGCTGGAAACAAAGATTTGGTAGATGCGGTGCTTCGTGTAAAAAGTAATATGGATAGTGGCATGTTTCTGGGGTTGCAACAAGCAGCAGCAGAAGCTTTGAAATGTGGAGCGGATTGGTTTACAGAACTAAATTCAGTTTATAAAAAAAGAAGAGCGGCAGCGAGGCAAATTCTGGATGCAATGGGTTGTTCTTATTCCGAAAAGCAATCGGGCTTGTTTGTGTGGGCAAAGGCCCCTGCACACGTAACGGATGTAGAGAAGTGGATTGATGAAGTATTGTATGGAACCCATGTATTTATTACGCCTGGTTTTATTTTTGGCGAAGGTGGTGCTCGCTTTATCCGCATCTCCCTATGCGCAACAGAAGAAAAACTGAAAGAGGCCCTGGAACGAATTCAAAAATTTCTGGCGGAAACGTCCGGCATCTCCAAACTAACATCTAACGTCTGAACCATGAAGACTGCAATAGTAGGATTAGGCTTGATTGGAGGTTCAATGGCATTGGGCTTGCGCAGGGCCGGTATTGCTACCGAGTTGGTGGGTGTAGATGCAAATGCGGCCAATGGCATAAAGGCAGTAGAACTTGGACTGGTTGATAAAATCTTAACCGAGGACAAAGCCTTGTCAACAGCCGACCTGGTTGTGTTGGCTATTCCGGTAAATGCCCTGCATGCTTTTTTACCAGCAGTACTTGATATCGTGAAGAAGGGTGCTGTGGTAATTGATGGCGGATCAACCAAGACATCGATTTGTAAATCGGTAGCTAACCACCCTAAGCGGAATCAGTTTGTGGCAGCACATCCAATTGCCGGTACTGAAAACTCAGGCCCCACCGCTGCGTTCGATGGTTTGTTTAAAGGTAAAACCAACATTATCTGTGAGGCCAATAAATCTTCCGTAGATGCGTTGAATACCGCTATGAAAGTGTTCGATGCGTTAGAAATGAAGACCATCTTTATGGAAGCTGATGAACACGACCGGCATGTGGCCTATGTTTCACACCTCTCGCACGTAAGTTCTTTTTTATTAGGACAAACTGTGTTAGACATCGAGCGGGATGAAAAAAATATTTTCGATCTGGCCGGTAGTGGTTTTGCTTCTACGGTACGCTTAGCGAAAAGCTCGCCCGATATGTGGGCGCCCATCTTTGAACAAAATGTGGAGTATCTAAGCCAGGCTTTGCTGGAATACATTATGCATCTGCAAAAATTTCATTATCATTTAATGAAGCGCGATACAAAGGAATTACATCGAATCATGTCAAAGGCAAATGAAATTCGCAGAGTGCTGGATCAGCATAGCGATAAACCCAAAACATAAAACTCTTATCAATCAGGACAACAACTAAAACCGAAATATCTAATTAACTTTATTGCGTTATGACAAAGAAAGGATTACAACTCGAACCCATCTCATCGTGGATGAAAGTAAAAACGCCCGGTAATTATCAGTGGCCCATGCAGTGCCGAGACGGAAGAGCAGACCATTGCTACAGCCAGGCAAGTTGCAGCTACCGGAAAAGTAGATGCCTTGCGTGCCGGTATCTGGAAACCGCGTACCAGGCCAGGCCAATATGAAGGTGCTGGCGATGTGGGTTTAAAGTGGTTGGTGCAGGCTGGTAAAGAAACTGGTTTGCCCGTAACAACCGAAGTAGCCAATGCAGCACATGTGGAAGCGGCTTTAAAGGCGGGTGTAAATTTTCTTTGGGTAGGAGCCCGTACTACGGTAAATCCATTCTCGGTTCAGGAAGTAGCCGATGCATTGAAAGGTGTGGATATTCCCGTGCTGGTTAAAAAATCCGATTAACCCCGATGTTGAATTGTGGTTAGGTGCCTTAGAGCGTTTAAACAAAGCAGGCATTACCAAGCTGGCCGCTATTCACCGCGGGTTCTCATCGTTTGAAAAAGGACCGTTTCGCAATGCCCCCATGTGGGACCTGGCCATTGAATTAAAAACCCGGGTACCAGAGTTGGATATGATCTGCGACCCAAGCCACATTGCCGGTAACCGCGATTTGATTGCCTTCATCTCTCAAAAAGCCCTTGATCTGGACATGGCCGGATTGATGATTGAAAGCCATATTAACCCCGATGCAGCATGGAGCGATGCCAAGCAACAGGTTACCCCGGCTGTGTTGGGAAAAATTGTAAGCGAGTTGGTGGTACGCACACCTTCGGTTGAAGACAAAACTTTTAAAGATACCCTAAGCATTTTACGCGAACAGATCGACCAGTTGGATGATGAAATTATGCAACGCTTATCGCAGCGTATGAAAATCTCAGAAAAGATTGGCCAGTATAAGAAAGAAAATAATGTAACCATTTTACAGGTTAGTCGCTGGGAAGAAATTGTGCAAACCCGGGTGGCTTTATGTAAGGCAATGGGATTGAGCGAAGAATTTACAAGCGATTTGCTGAAATTGATTCACCACGAATCCATTCAGGTACAAACGAAAGTAATGAATCAGGTAACGGAGCGGGTATAATCTTATACCTGCTTCTTTTTCTTTGGTGTGGATGGGAAAGAAAATTTTTTTGATATGAGATTGATAGCACTTTTTATTGTTGCGGGTTCACTTGCACTTCAGGCACAATCGGTTGATAAGAACTATTTATTGGGAAAATTTGATCCGGCCACACATCCGCTGTTTGTTAAGCTTGCCGATGAACATACCCGGGGCAGTGGACGAAACGCCTACCTGAGAAAGGAAACCTATGAGGCTTTTGTGAAGATGAGCGAAGCGGCACTGAAAGACAGCGTGAAGTTGGTGATTATTTCAGCTACGCGAAACTTTGATTCGCAAAAGCGAATCTGGGAAAACAAATGGAATGGAAAAGTACGCGTAGAAGGCAAAGACCTTACCACCGTAGCCGACCCGAAAGAACGCGCCCGGCTTATTTTGTTGTACAGCTCCATGCCCACTACCTCGAGGCACCATTGGGGTACCGATATGGATTTGAATGCGCTGGAAAACAGTTATTTTGATTCGGGCGAAGGACTCAGGATTTACACCTGGCTTAAAACCCATGCTGCTGCGTATGGTTTTTGCCAACCCTATACCGCTAAAGATTCAGGCCGAACCGGCTATGAAGAAGAACGCTGGCATTGGAGTTACCTGCCGTTATCAGGCGAGTTTTTAAAACAATATAAAAAAGAAGTTTCCTATAAAGATATTTCGGGGTTTATTGGCAGCGAGGTAGCCAAACCAATAGCCGTAATCAAAAATTATGTAGATGGGGTGGCCTGTAAATAGGCCACTTTCTTTATCCGCCATACGCTCCAATCACGTTTAAGATTAGCGGAAAAATTCTACAGGAATTTCTCCTTGCAAATCACAATATCTCTGTCACTTTAGCGATATTTAATTCCCGCTAAACCCTCAATCCAGAGTTATGAAAAAAGTATTGGTAGGCTTGTTGGCAGTTGGTGTAGCTGCTGCCGGTGTTTATTTCTTCGCATTCCGAAAATCGGAACAGCCGGTTAATGCAAGCATTAATCCCGCATTCGGTCAGTACATCACTTCCTATACGGCAGGAGTTATTGGGTCGGGTTCGCCCATTCGTATTGTGCTTTCGCACGATGTAGCCGAAGAAACTGCAGTAGGCACCGAAACAACACTTAAGTTGTTTGATCTTAAACCTTCTGTAAAAGGTACCACCGTTTGGATAGATAAACGTACGCTGGAGTTTAAACCCGAAGCACGCCTTATTTCAGGTCAGATTTATAAGATAAACTTTAACCTGCACCGGTTGATGGAGGTACCGGCTGATGTGAAAACATTTGAATTCACGCTGCAGGTAATTCCGCAAAACTTCGAAGTGTCGGTTGATAATGTGAGACCGTATGTAAAAACGGATCTCAAGCGACAGAAAATAGAAGGCATGGTTTATACGGCAGACTTCGCAGAAAATGAATCTGTTGAAAAAATGATAGCCGCCACCCAGGAAGGCACTTCTCTAAAAGTAAATTGGACACATACAGGCGAAGGCAAAACACACAATTTTGTAGTTGAAGAGGTAGCACGAAAAGATGCAGCCAGTAAGGTTATGCTCTCCTTTGCCGGTGCCGCCCTTAATATTGAGCGGAAGGAAGAGCGCGAAGTGGAAATTCCTGCCCTTGGTGATTTTAAAGTAGTGAACGTACGGGTAGAACAAGGCACCAGCCAGCAAGTGGTTGTTCAATTCTCCGATCCGCTTAACGAAACCCAGAACTTAGAAGGCCTGGTAAGAATTTCGGAGTTGAATAGCCTCGACTTTGAAGTAAAAGACAATGAGATCAAAGTATTTCCTCCGGTGCGGCAAACCGGCTCGCGCACCATTACCGTTGAAGCCGGAGTAAAAAATATTCTCAATTATAAAACAAAAACGGCTGCTACGTTTGATGTAGCCTTTGAACAAACCTTACCGGCCGTTCGCTTTGTTGGTAAAGGAAATATTCTGCCCTCTACCGATGGTTTGATTATGCCATTCGAAGCAGTAAACCTCAAGTCGGTAGATGTAAAGGTGATTAAGATTTATGAAGATAACGTGCTTCAGTTTTTACAGGTAAACGAGTTTGATGGCAACTCAGAACTGAGGCGGGTAGGCCGGCCTGTATTGAGCAAAACCATCTCACTTGAAAGTGCAGGTGTAGCCGATTTGGGAAAATGGAATCGCTTTACACTTGATTTATCAACATTAATTCAGGCCGAACCCGGAGCCATTTACCAGGTGCGTATCAGTTTCAAAAAAGCGTACCTCGCCTATGTGTGCGAAGGAGGTGAAGATACTCCCGCAACGGAGGGTGCTTTTGAGCAATGGGATGGCGAGGATGGAGGTGAAGAAAGTTACTGGGACTCGTACGATGATTATTATTACTATGATGACTATGACTGGTCGCAACGTGATAATCCATGTCATTCTTCTTACTATACAGGTAACCGCAACATCAGGCGAAATGTATTGGCGTCAGACCTGGGGCTGTTGGCCAAGCGTGGAGGCGATGATAATACCTTGGTGGTAGTGAATGATCTTAAAACAACGTTGCCCCTTTCTGGTGTTGAGGTTGAATTATTTGATTACCAACAACAGCTACTCGCTGCCGGTAAAACCGATGGAGATGGTAAAGTGACGTTACAATCATCTAAAAAACCATTTGCGGTTGTAGCTAAACACGGATCGCAACGCGGCTTCCTCAAGGTACAAGATGGCGAATCACTTTCGCTCAGTAATTTCAATGTGAGTGGCGAGTATGTGCAGGATGGACTAAAAGGATTTTTATATGGCGAACGCGGTGTGTGGCGCCCGGGCGATTCACTTTACCTTAGCTTTATTCTGGAAGATAAAAACAAATTGTTACCGGCTTCGCATCCGGTGGTGTTTGAATTGCAAAATCCACAAGGGCAGGTTACTACGCGGTTGGTACGATCATCATCCGAAAACGGATTCTATAAATTTGCCACAGCAACCACAGCCGATGCTCCAACCGGAAATTGGCTGGGGCGTGTAAAAGTAGGAGGCACCGAGTTTCAGCAGTTCTTAAAAATTGAAACAGTTAAACCCAATCGGCTAAAGATTAATCTTGATTTTGGTGTAGATAAACTTACTGCGGGTAATAACAATGTATCGGGCAACCTGAAAGTAAACTGGCTGCATGGTGCACCCGGAAAAAACCTGCGCGCGCAATTTGATGTACTGCTTACCAAAGGCACAACCAAATTTGATCAATACAAAGATTTTGTGTTCGATGATCCCTCCATCGAGTTCTATAGTGAAGCACAAACCATTTTTGAAGGAAATACCGATGCCAACGGAAATGCGCAGGTAAATGCAAACCTGGAAGTGAATGGCGATGCGCCCGGTACGCTCAATGCCGTTTTCAGAGGAAAGGTGTTTGAAGAGAGCGGCAACTTCAGTATCGATCGTTTCAGTATTCCGTTCTATCCTTATGATGCGCTTACCGGTATAAAACTACCAAAAGGCGATAAAGCCCGCGGTATGTTACGCACCGATACCACGCAACGGGTAGATATTGTTACCCTGGATGCCAATGGTAATCCGCTTTCGCGAACAGTTGAACTTTCTGTTTATAAAATTGATTGGCGTTGGTGGTGGGATGGTTCCGAAGGGTCAATCAATTTCATGTCGGGTAATTATTCCCAGCCGGTAGCAACCGGAAGAGTAAGCACGGTGAATGGCAAGGGCTCATGGAATTTTGAGATCAAATATCCGGAGTGGGGCCGCTTCTTTGTGAAAGCATACGATCCGCAAAGCGGGCACAGCACCGGCAAAGTAGTGTACATCGATTGGCCGGGTTGGGCAGGTCGTGCACGCAACGAAGGCGAAGGGGCTACCATGCTTTCATTCTCATCAGATAAAAACATTTACAACGTGGGCGAAAAGGCCATGCTGGTGATACCGGGTAGCGAGAAAGGTCGCGCGCTGATCAGTATTGAAAACGGAAGCAAGGTATTGCAAACGTATTGGCTCGAAACCCGGAAAGGCGATAATCAATTTACGTTTGAGGTTACAAAAGCCATGACTCCAAACGTGTTTGTAAACATTACGTTGTTGCAACCCCATGCACAAACCACCAACGATTTACCAATACGATTATATGGTGTAATTCCTATTCAGGTAGAAGACCCGAACACACACCTGGAGCCTGTGCTTACAATGCCCGATGTGTTGGAGCCCGGCAAGGAAGTAGTAATTAAAGTGAGCGAAAAATCTAAAAGAAAGATGACCTATACGCTCGCCATGGTAGATGAAGGATTATTGGATCTTACCCGCTTTACCACCCCCGATGCCTGGAATAAATTTTATGCACGCGAAGCCCTGGGAGTTGCCACCTGGGATTTGTATGACCAGGTAATGGGTGCGCTGGGTGGAAGAGTAGAACGTTTATTGGCACTGGGTGGCGATGCGGAGTTGGTTGCAAAAGAAGACGATGCCAAGTCAAACCGGTTTAAGCCGGTCGTAAAATTCTTTGGTCCTATCACACTTTCCGGAAGCAGCAAGGAGCATAAGTTTATAATGCCTCAATATATAGGCTCGGTAAAAACCATGCTTGTGGCCGGGTATGAGGGCGCGTATGGTAAAACAGAAAAAATCACACCGGTACGAAAACCCCTAATGGTGCTGGCTACCTTGCCACGGGTGCTTGGCCCGGAAGAACGGGTTAAGCTGCCGATTACTTTATTCAAAAGCGAGAATAACATCAGAAATGTTAAGGTAGATATTAAAGTAAGCGGCCCCGTAACGATGGCCGATGAATCATCGCGCACGGTTGTGATGGCCGAAGATGATCTTACACTCGACTTCGCATTGAATGTGAAAGGCGAAACCGGCTTTGCGAAAGTAACAGTAACAGCACTTCGGGTAATTATTCTGCTACCGATGAAATTGAAATAGAAGTCCGCAACCCGAATCCACCCGTTACACAAGTTGCCGATGTAGTGTTGGATGCCGGTAAAACATGGAATACAACCGTAACTCCATTTGGCGTGGCCGGTACAAACGTAACTACACTCGAAATCTCCAGCTTGCCTCCGGTAAACCTGGGCCAGCGGATGCGCTACCTGCTGCAATATCCGTATGGTTGTATTGAACAAACCACATCGGCAGTCTTTCCGCAATTGTATCTCGATAAGATAAAAGCTTTAACCGATGCGGAGAAGACAACCATTCAGCGAAATGTTACTGCGGCCATCGAACGATTGAAAACGTTTGTACATAGTGATGGTGGATTTGCTTACTGGCCCGGCAGTGACGATTCCGATAGTTGGGGCAGTACGTATGCCGGTCATTTCTTAATCGAGGCTGAGGCAAAAGGATATTATGTGCCCAACGATATGATCAGACGCTGGAAGAAATACCAAAAGAACAAAGCACAAAACTGGCGCAAAGCCCAGGAGTATGGCAGCAGCGAATTGATACAAGCCTATCGGCTTTACACCCTGGCGCTGGCAGGCGATGCAGAATTAGGTGCGATGAACCGGTTACGCGAACAAAATAATCTACCAACCACAGCCGCCTGGATGTTGGCTGCTGCGTATGTAAAAACCGGGCAACCCGAAGCAGCTAAGAAATTAATTGAAAAATTACCTACGCAGGTAAAGCCTTACCAGGAGTTGGCTTATTCATATGGTTCGGATTTACGCGATAAAGCAATTATTCTGGAAACATTGATACTCTTGAATGATCGAACCAGGGCTTTCGAGATTGTAAAAGAACTCTCATATGCACTAAGCGATTTTAATAACTGGATGAGCACACAAACCCTGGCGTGGAGTTTAAAATCGGTGGGTTCCTTTGCGGCTGGCGAGAAGGGTGATCTTAAATTTTCGTACACGTACAATGGCAAAGCGGTTACAACGGGTACCGATTTACCGGTTGCATCAATTGTTTTACCGGCAGAAAATAAAGCGTCCGATCTGAAAGTGGTAAGTGCCAGCAAGGGCGTTTTATTTGCACGGGTAATACAAGAAGGTGTACCCGCGCGCGGAACAGAGGAAGATAGTGAGAAGAACCTGATGCTAACAGTAAGCTACACATCGAGCGATGGAACTCCTGTTAATCCGGCCATGCTGGAACAAGGTACCGAGTTTGTGGCAACCGTTACTGTATTTAATCCGGGTATGCGGGGGTTGTACAAAAATCTGGCGCTCAATCAGATTTTTCCTTCTGGCTGGGAGATCAACAACTTGAGATTAACTGGTGATGAGGGAGCCCGGATTACAGGCGATGTGCCCACCTATCAGGATATACGCGATGATCGGGTTTATACATACTTTGATCTTAGTGCCCGGCAATCCAAAACCTTTAAGGTGATGCTTACGGCAAGTTATGCGGGTTCGTATTACTTGCCGGCAGTAAGTTGCGAGGCGATGTACGATAATAACATCTACGCGCGCAAGAAGGGCATGGTGGTAGAGGTTGTGAAAGGGGTGGTGCAATAGCTGTATCTGTGAAACTTGCACTTGCGCAAACGAAGCCGGCAACGGGCCAAATACCCGCTAATCTGGTTGCACACACGCACTTCATTTTGCGCGCGGTTGCACAAGGAGCGGATGCAATTATTTTTCCGGAACTGTCCTTAACAGGATATGAACCAACCCTGGCAACCTCATTGGCTTTGGAATTAACCGATGCGTGCGTAAAGGAATTGCAGGAATTGTGTAACCATCATGCAATAACCATTGCAGTGGGCGCTCCATTAAAAACACAAGCTGGCATAATAATCTCATTGCTGATTTTTCAACCGGGTCAATCAGTGCTTGTTTACGGCAAACAATACCTGCACCCCGATGAAGAACCGTGGTTCGTTCCGGGAACTAATCTATCACCAATATTAATAAGGGGCTGCCGGGTAGGATTGGCTATTTGTTATGAACTATCAGTCGAAGAACATTTCAACCGGATGGTTCCTTCAAAGCCGGATGTGTATGTGGCCACCGTGGCCAAGTTTAGGAATGGAATAGCACCATCGTATAACCGGTTAGCTATCCTTGCACGCTCGGGTATTTATACATTATTTGTTAATGCTGTTGGTGTTGCAGATAATGGTGTGTGTGCCGGAGGTTCAGCAGTTTGGAATAGGGAAGGTAAGTTGCTGGCTTCGCTGGATGATACGCATGAAGGTCTTTTAATTTTTGATACGGATACTGAATCAATAACGAAATGAAAAACATATTCCTGTTTGGTGTATGGCTGATGGCGATTGGTTGTAACACGAAAAACAAATCACAAATAAATGCCGGGCCTGACAGTGCAGTTTATCAAACGGAAACGCTGGTAATAAAGAAATTATCCGATCAGGTTTATCAGCACATTACGTACCTGAATGCCGAAAGCTTTGGTCGCGTGCCGTGTAATGGAATGGTGGTTGTAAATGAAAACGAAGCCATTGTTTTCGATACACCAACGGATGATGCAGGGGCGGCTGCTTTGCTGGATTACCTAGCGGCCCAACACACGAAGGTGAAGGCAGTGGTAGCCACCCACTTTCATAATGATTGTGTAGGCGGCCTGAAGGAATTTCATGCTCGCGGCATTCCATCCTATGCAAATGCCTTCACCATTCAGCTTCTTTCAGAAAAAGGAGAAGAAGTTGTTCCTCAAAATGGGTTTGATAACGAACTTGAATTGCGCGTAGGAACGCATCCGGTGGTTACCACATTTTTGGGTAGCGGGCATACCCGGGATAATGTAGTGGCGTATTTTCCGGAAGAGCAGACTTTATTTGGTGGTTGTTTGGTAAAAGAAATAAATGCCGGAAAGGGTTACCTGGGCGATGCGGATACCTTGGCATGGGCTGCCACGATACAAAAAGTAAAGTTGAAGTATCCGGCTCTGCAACTGGTTATTCCGGGGCATGGCGAACCGGGTGGGATGGAACTATTGGATTATACAGCGCAACTTTTTTCAATAAAGAATTAATTTAGGGTTTTTAAATAGCGAACTAAATCATGATTGTTTACGGAATAAAAAACTGCAACACCGTTAAAAACGCATTAGACTGGCTGAAGAAGCATCGCATTGAATTTGAATTTCACGATTATAAAAAATCGGGGATAACAGCAGCTAAACTAACGGCATGGAGCAAGCAGGTTGGCTGGGAAAGCCTCGTGAACAAACGCGGCCTAACCTGGCGGCAGTTGGGAGAATCTGTACAAGCAAAGATCACCAACGAAAAGGCGGCCATAGCCTTGATGCTTGAAAAGAATAGCGTAATCAAACGACCGCTTATTGAAGTAAAAGATAAGGTGCTTTTGCTCGGCTTTGATGAAGCGGAATATAAAATGAAGTTTAAATAATATGGGCTTATTCTCTTTTTTGAAATCTAATAAACCCGCATATACCGATCGGGTTTGGCGCACGACCGGGCAGGCATTGATGAATATGATTACCGATGCCATGCTGGCCATCACCCGAAAGCAAGTACCCATTGTACTCTGTTATTTTGAAGATGAGTTTGAACAGATTACAAAATTTTTGTCTGAGAAGGGGGTTCCGGCAATTCCATTAAAACTTTATCATACCGAAAAGCAACCGGGTGTAGTATGGTATGCATCGGCAACCACGGCCCCCGAGTTTGTGGCGGCCCTGGCTAAGGAATCCGTTTCAATTCTTTTTTTTGGTCATTACCCAATGCCCGCGAAGGAAAACGATTTGTTACAAAAATTGAAGGCCGGATTTCCGTCTGCTTCCATCGTATTTTATTCTTCGTTAGATGAACCTGCTTTTAAACGCTTTGGCAGCGAACGCATCGTTAGTTTGCTCGATAAACTGGGGATGAAGGAAGACGAAGCCATTGAGCATAGTATGGTAAGCAGTGCCATGCAACGTGCACGCGAAAAAAGTTGCCAGTATGGTTCGCCACGAGCAACCTGCCACCTCGGAGGCAGAGTGGTTTTCCAGGAATGTTAAAGACAGCTAACCGCCCGGCATGAAGGCGTTCATGCATAAATACCGGTATGCGGGATTAACAATAGCTGTGTTTTTAATCGGGTATTACTTTTCGTTACCCACCACGCTTTTTCAGAATTCGTATTCAACGATAATCGAAGATCGTAACAATAAATTATTGGGAGCTACCATTGCCCCCGATGGTCAATGGCGTTTTCCGGAAGGCCGTACAGTACCCGAAAAATTCAAAACAGCCATAGTTCTTTTTGAAGATAAACGGTTTTACAATCACCCGGGGGTTGACATTCGTGCGCTGGCGCGAGCCATGCGTCAGAATCTAACATCAGGAAAAATTATTAGTGGCGGCAGTACGCTGACCATGCAAGTAATTCGCTTATCGCGCAAGAATAAATCGCGTACTTTCTATGAGAAGATAATAGAGGTGTTGTTAGCTACCCGCCTGGAGTTTCGCGCTTCGAAAGAAGAAATTCTGCAATTGTATTCAGCACACGCTCCGTTTGGTGGTAATGTAGTAGGTATTGAAGCTGCCTGTTGGCGATACTTTGGCCGCGAGGCAGCAGAATTGAGTTGGGCAGAAGCAGCTTTGCTGGCGGTGCTGCCTAACAATCCGGCATTAATTCATCCCGGAAAAAACCGGCAACAACTCAAGATCAAACGCGATCGGTTACTGGAAAGATTAATGACTGCGGGTGCGTTCGATTCGCTTACCTATGAGCTTTCACTTTCCGAACCAATCCCCGACAACCCTATGCCATTACCGCGCCTTGTGCCCCATCTGTTAGATCGGGTAATAAAAGAAGGATACAAAGGAAAGCGGGTTGTTACATCAATAGATAAATCGTTGCAGGAGCGCATCAACGCGGTTGTTCAATATCATCATACAAACTTGAGCGGAAACCGAATATTTAATGCAGCCGCTTTGGTGGTAGATGTAAAAACAGGCAATACCCTGGCTTACGTGGGCAACACCGCAGCAGGTGCTGAACATAACGAGGCAGTGGATATTGTAATGGCGCGAAGAAGTACCGGAAGTATTTTAAAACCCATTCTCTTTGCCGCGCTTTTAGATGAAGGTAAAATACTGCAGGCAACACTTCAGCCCGATGTACCCACATTAATAAACGGGTTTGCTCCACAAAATTTTACAAAGGCTTATGATGGAGCTGTGCCCGCGAATCAGGCGCTTATACGTTCACTAAATGTTCCGGCCGTGCATCAATTGCGCGATTACCGGTACGAAAAGTTTTACGAATTACTGCGCCACACCGGCATTACCACCCTTACACAACCAGCCGATCATTATGGGTTATCCATGATATTGGGCGGGGCCGAAGCATCGCTTTGGGAAATTACCGGGGTGTATGCCTCTATGGCCCGTACACTCAATAATTTTTTTGAAGTACCCGGCAGCAACCGCTACAACAAAAATGATTTCCATTCGCCCACGTACATACAGCGCGATTCGTCTGCTCACGGTACGCGGGAAGCATCTTCCTGGTTATCTGCGGCAGCTATTTACCAAACCTTTGATGTGCTGCAGGAAGTGTACCGACCGGGTGAGCAAACCGGCTGGCGCATGTTTAGCAGTTCAAAAAAAATTGCATGGAAAACCGGAACCAGTCATGGCTTGCGCGATGGGTGGGCCATTGGTGTAAATGGAAGGTATGCCGTAGGTGTTTGGGTTGGCAATGCCGATGGCGAAGGAAGGCCGGGGCTTACCGGAACAGAGTCTGCATCGCCCATCCTGTTTGATATTTTCGGGCAACTATCCGGTGACCAATGGTTTTCTGTTCCGCATAACGAGTTGCACGAAGTTGACGTTTGTTCGCGCAGCGGTATGCGGGCCACCGAACTATGTGAATCAAAAGTAAAACAACTTGTAACAACCAATGGGTTGCAAAGCGGAACCTGCAAGTATCACCAGCGGGTACATCTTTCATTGGATAGAAAATTTCGGGTGCATACCGATTGTGAATCGCTAACCCGATTGCTTACCGAACCCTGGTTTGTATTGCCACCCGTGCAAGCGTATTATTATAAAACCAAAAACATCAGTTACAAGGAGTTGCCTCCTATGCGCAGCGATTGTGTTAATCCGGCAACGGTAACGACAATGGATGTAATTTATCCGCGATCCAATGCGCGCATTTTTATTCCCCGGCAGTTAGATGGTACACCCGGCAGCGCGCTGTTTGAAGCGGCACATCGCCAGCCGGGTGTTGTGATTTATTGGCACCTGGATGGAAATTTTCTTGCATCAACACGGGGCACCCATCGGGTGGCGGTAACTGCAAATGCGGGCAAGCATCAACTTACCCTGGTGGATGATGCCGGTAATATCGTAGAGCAGGTTTTTAGTGTTGTGTCTGAGAACTAGTATATTTGAAATGGTAACGTGCGGATAGCATTATACTGCGGGCGGGATAGTTACCGATTTTTTAAACTTGTAGTATCTAACCCTACGTGATATGCGCCCATTTTTTAAGCTGGTATTGATTATTTTTTGCTGCCCCTGGTTGGCCGTTGCACAGGAAAAACCACATACCGACCAATCGTTATATGTTGTGATTGGTGCATTTGGTATTCCGCGAAATGCAATGGAGTTTACCGAAAATGCCAAAACGCAAGGCTACGCAGCTCAGTTTGAGTTGAACCCAAAACGCAAACTCTTTTATGTATATGTGTTGCACACCGAAGACCGCAAAGCAGCTATAGCAGAAACCATCAGGTTGCAGAAGCAATCGCCTTTTCATGATACCTGGATGTACCAGGGGTTGCTGGGTGATAATCCGCAAGTGGTGAAGATCAGCGAAAGCGAACGCAAAGAAGTTATTGAAACGCTGGTGGAAGAAAAGAAGATCAATCCGGTGGATACCGTGCAGGTGTTAACTACATCAACGGAACCCATAGCCGAAATCAAACCGGATGAAAACAACGTAATGAAGGCTGCAACGCCTTTGGCTCCGGCTGATAGCAGAACCTTTTTATTTCGAATTACCGCCCTGGAGGACAAGGATACGCTAGCCGGAGATGTGGATATTTTCGACCCGGATTCGAATAACAAGCGCAAGATGGCCACCTACCGCGGCAACGATGAAGTTAAGGTTAAGGCAATCAATAAATCGGGTAACATGTGGCTTCATTGTGAAGTATTCGGCTACCGCAAGCTGGAAATACCATTAAATTTTAATACACCCGATAGTACCGATGGCGTAACGATAGCTGATAATGTAATCACCGTTCCGTTTGAGTTGGTGCGATTGCAGAAAGGCGATAAGGCCATTATGTTTAATGTTTATTTTTATAAAGATGCTGCCATTATGCGGCCGGAATCGCGCTATGAGGTTAACAGCCTGCTGGAGATGATGAATGAAAACCCTGACTACAAGATCAGGATTCATGGCCATACCAATGGCAATGCAGCCGGCAAGATCATTTCTATGGGAAATAGTAAAAACTTCTTTCAACTAAGTACCGAAAACAAGGAGGGCCGCGGGTCTGCGAAGAAGCTATCGGAGGAAAGAGCCCTGTTATTGCAGCAATTCCTGATCGAAAATAAGATAAGTGCAGACCGCATTCAGGTTAAAGCCTGGGGTGGCAGCCAGCCCATTTATGATGTGGATCATGCCGCGGCCCATGCCAATGTGCGTGTAGAAATTGAGATTCTGGAGGATTAGACGCCATATTTGAGGCCGTGCAGGGCTCAAAATTTGTGGTTTACTTGCATAAATTATTACCTTGTAGGCTATTCCAAAGATATGGACGTATGCAAAAATCTTTACGTGCGCTAATTATTACCCTGCTAGTAGCCGGTGCTGTTCAATCGGTTAAGGCGCAAACCGAGCCTAATTATTATGTGGTTATTGGTGTATTTGCCAAACTCGACAACGCTGTTCGGTACACCAACCAGGCCAATCAAAAAGGGTTTAATGCCCAGTATGCCATCCATTCGCGGCAGCAATGGAATTATGTGTACCTGTTTCAATCAAGCGACAAACGCAAGGCGTACGCATTTTTGATTCGCTTGCGGGCAGAGTCGGAGTATAAAGATGCATGGGTTTATACCGGCCAGTTGGGGCAGGGGCAGCCAGCCGTTGTAGAAGAAAAACCGGTTGAAGAAAAGCCCGTGGAAGAGGTAAAGCCGGTTGAAGAAAAGCCTGTGGAAATTGTGAAAGCAGATACTGTGAAAGCTGATACGACTGCAGTGAAACCGGTGGAAGAAAAACCAATAGAAGAAAAACCGGTGGTGAAGAAACCAGCGGGTAAACCTTACATTTTCAGATTACAAACATCCGATGGCCAGCCCGTTACCGGTGAGATACACGTGCAGGAATCGACTAATGCATCGCGTTACCAGGCATTTAAAGCCAATGAAACGGTGTACATTGAAGCACCTAAAAATGCACGGGGAAATTATGTAATTATAACCCAGGCGGCAGGATATCAACAGGTGAGTTTAATTCTGGATTATAGCGGGCCCGGCATAGAAACAGGCCCGGAGGGTGAAGCCATTATTCCAATTGATGTAAGTAAAGTAAAGCGGGGCGATTACATTGATTTTACGAACGTGCGGTTCTTCCGGAACTCGGCCATTCTTGAGCCCGTGGCACAAAATGAATTAGATGGATTGGTGGATCTGATGAAAGAATCGACTGGTTATAAAATCCGGGTGCATGGCCACTGCAACGGTAATCAGGACAGAGAAGGTTCTGTGCTTGGTTCCAGCACCAGCTTTTTTGCCCTTGATCCCGGAAAAAATAAGATTGGCAAGCTCTCTGCGAAAGAACTTACCACCGAGCGGGCGGCTACGGTAAAGGCTTACCTGGTAAGCCAGGGTATTGATGCCTCGCGCATTGATATTAAAGGCGATGGTGGAAAAATTCCTATGTACCCGGAAGGAGGTACCCTTGGGCAATACAACGACCGGGTTGAAATAGAAATTACCAAGCGGTAGGATTCATTTGTTTGTATAATCAAAGCGCCTCTGTTTTACGGAGGCGTTTTTGTTTTGGTGGACATTTCGCATGGTGGTCAGAGTTTCCGGCAGCGAAATACCAGGCGGCAACCCCAAAAAGCGCAGGCTGCACGAAAGTGCGTTTAGGATAACCTGGGCAACGGCAAGTTTCTTATATTCACAGGACGTATGTTGGCTATAAGACATAGAGTGCGTATAGCCGGACGTTATAGCCAATGGTAGGACGACCGTAACAGCATAAAAATATGGGACTGACAGACATAAAAAAGGAACTTAAAAAACTCGACAAGGACAAACTCATAGACCTTGTTGCTGACTTGTATAAAAAGAACAAATCAGTAAAAGAGTTTTTTGACTTTTACGTAACCCCCAACGAAAGAGAACTTTTTGAAAAATATCGTGACAAAGTATTTGAAGCGTTTTATCCAAAGCGTGGTTACAACTATAAACTCAAAGACGGCAAACAAGCAATAAGTGACTTCAAAAAACTTGGACCTTCTGCTGAATTACTTGCCGACCTTATGTTGTTTTACGTTGAGACAGGCGTAAAATTCACCAACGACTTTGGTGACATAGACGAAGGTTTTTATTCAAGTATGGAAACAACTTATGTTGCTGCCTTGACATTAATGAGAAAAGAAAGCTTACTAGACAAATTTGCCGACCGTGCAGGGAAAGTTGTAAGCGACACAAGCGGAATTGGCTGGGGTTTTCACGACTATTTGTGTGATGTCCACTCTGACTTTTACTCTGACTATTCTGAAGACATAGACGAATCAAAAGAGCCAAATGAGAAAGGGAAAATTATTAAACTTGGATGACAAGAACCACTGGCTATAACAAGGTATTGCCAAAAGCGGGGGTGACGAACAACTATGAAACTTTTGTGCTATATTCAACTTTAGTTTTTTAAATCAACAGTAGTGCTAAAAATCCCCGCCTTCGGCAATACCCAAACCGTTGTGTGTAATTGCCGCCCGACAGTTTACAGTTTCATTCCGCACAGTCAGGCACATTTGCATTGCCGCACATCCCGCCACTCAAACCAAAGCAATGCAAAAGAGCCTGCCTCTCCAATTCTCGACTCAGATGACAAGTTAAGGCTGACTAAAACTAAAGACAAAAAAGATAAAACGACAACATAGCCGACAGCCTTGTTCAATTTTTAAATCTCATCTCGGACTGGTAGAAATCCTTTATCACCCAAAGATTTTATAATACTTCTAAGCATATAATTATTGTCGAAACGCATGACATACTTCCTCGTACCTTCTTTTTCACTTGCCAATATTTTTTTTATTGATTAGCTTCCGTATTTGTCTCGATATTTCGGCATCAGCTTTACCGACAAAAAATTCCTTTATATCTGAGGCTTGTATTACCTGCAAGTCCGTGACCCTTTTTAGAATTTTAGATTCAGTATCAGTTACATATTTCCTTTCTAAAGAATGGTTTATTGCAGGAAGTAAAATCTCTTTCTTAAGGAAATTATAATCTAATAGTCTATCAATCTTCTCAATCTCTTCCTTTAACCCTTTTAAAACATATTCTGTCCAAGACAAGACACCCTCATCAGTCCCTTTATCTGCTTTAGCTAAATAGTTATAGTAGTCATTCCGGTTGCTGCAAAACACAGCAGTAGGATTAATAATTCTTCCAACATTCACATTGAAGCCCGTTTTGACTAACATGGCATAAGTAAACAGACGTACAGTTCTTCCATTACCATTTCCAAATGGGTGTATCCAAACAAACCTGTGATGGGCAATTGCAGCTTTCAATAAGTCATATTTTGGGCTATCCACTCTATTCACAAAATCAAGTAGTTCATTCATGTAGTCATCAACCCGGAGCCATTCTGGTGGTTTATGTGTTGATTTGTTTATACTCAAATTTACTTTCCGATATTCTCCCGGTGTTAAATCGCCTTCTCCGTCTGGTGGAGGAAGTAAACCATCAACAATCTTCTTGTGCATTTCACTCAGAAAAGCCCTATTGATTGGATACTCATTCACATTTTCCTCAACAAATGCCATTGCTTTTTCAATGTTCTGAATTTCTCTAACACTTGGAGGAACTTTTTTACTACCTAACAATTTTGTCTCAATGTATTCTGCTATTGTAGTGTTATTACCCTCAATTCTTGCTGACCCAATGCTTTCTAAAGTATGAAAGATGTGTTTTAGTTGAAAAAAGACTTTTGGGTGTGTTGAACCACCAAGTTTCTTTTTCCGGAGATAATCTAACTCGATAATCAAGTCCGTAAGTGCTGAACCAAACGAGGGTTCAACCAACTTCAAGTCATAATGCAAAAAACGCGCTTCTAACATTTCAATATCCTCAATAAATAAATTAACAAATACAAATTTAACATTTAACAAATATAGCTAATAATGACTGTATTTCAATGACTTATGGGACATTTTAGCCTCTAACAATTAACATTGAATATTAAATAATTTGTAATTTTATTACTACTAAGTCGCACCAATGCAAAGGCCGCCCTTGCCGACACACAACCCAAAGCCTTTGCATCCATGCTCAGAGTTCCCAATGGCGGACAACTACACACAACAATGAACTGTGGTAAAAATCAAGGGAAATATTTCTTTTTTCGTCCGTCCCCAGTTTGGTGGGGGCCGTCTGAAAAAAGAAATATTTCAGGTCAGTTCATCGCTGGTCGCATTTCTAAAATGTTTTCGTCATAGGTCGTATTGGATTTCACAATCGCAAAGGCCTGTTTAAGCAGCTTATTGGCTACCGCTATCAGTGCGAGCTTCTTTGATTTTCCCCTCGCCACAAGTCGATTGAATAGTTCCCGGCAGGCTTTGTTATTCTCTGAAGCCGTGAATGAGCACATGAATAACAGGTTGCGGATAGTAGCATTGCCTGCCTTGCTGATGCGACTTTGTCCACGAACTGTACTAACCCCCTATAAGACTGGACAAGAATCTGAAAACAGATTTGTAACAGTTAAATTAGGGAAATATGTCAAGAGGAAAAAGATCATTCACACCGGAAGAGCGGCTAAGCCTTCTTCAGGAAGCAGAGCGGGAAGGTTACATGGAAACCTGCCGCAAGTACAACCTATCACCATCTTTATTAGCGAAATGGAAACAGCGCTACCTTGCGAAAGGAACGGAAGGACTCAAGCCAGCCTACAAGCGTGTGGATCCGGAAGTTAGGGCACTGGAAGAAGAGAACGAGCGGTTGAAGCGTATCATTGCCCGGCAAGCACTTGAGATAGAAGTGAAGTCGGAGCTACTAAAAAAAACTCCTATCCAACCCAGGAAAAAGTAATGCTGACCAAACGATTCTCTGACCGTGTACCGGTGCAATTACTCTCCCGTTGGTTGCAATTACCACGGAGCACGTTTTACTATAAACCCCGCCCCGGGGGCAACGCGGGATGAAACCCAGTACGCATACGCTTTATCACGGATTGTCTGTATCCAATGAAGAAGTGGTTGATAAAATCAGAACCTTGATTAGTGGCCCGTACAATGCTTACGGGTATCAGTCCATTAATGATGATTTGAAAGCCCTAGGGTATCTGATCAATCACAAGAAGACTTATCGACTCATGGACTTTCACAAGCTTCTTCTCGGGAAAGTGATCCGTACCAGTGGTAAACGCAATTGGGTACAATATCGCAAGATACTGGCTAACCAACCCCTGGAGTACCTCTGTCTTGACATCAAATATGTATGGGTACAGGGCGAAGGCCGCTGGTATTATTTGTTATCGATCATGGATGTGTTCAGTCGTAAGATATTGCATTGGATCTTTCAGAAGAGTGTACGTAAAGTGGATGTGATCAACATGTTTCGCTGGTTACATACCGTTTACAACCTAAAGGGAGTGATCATCAGAAATGATAATGGTTCACAGTTTTTGGCCAACCAGGTGCGAAGCTTTCTAATTCAACTTGAAGCCAAGCAGGAGTTCACGCATGTGGCTACACCAGAAGAAAATGCATACATCGAGGCCTTTCATAGCATACTTCAACGCGAACTTATCGAACGCTTTGAGTTTAGCAGCTATTATGAAGCCAGGCAGCACATTGAAAAATACATGCAGTGGTATAACTATGAACGAAAACACAGAAGATTAGGGCGGATAACTCCGCATCAGAAATGGTCAATAGGTCTTTCCTGTTCAACTGACAAGCAGCGCGACCAGGTGGCTGGAGCGGCCGAATCAAGGCCGAACGATTCCTTAAAAAATCAAACAACAAATCGTTCGCTTTGTACCAGCCTTGACTCGGCCGGTTCAGACACCTACTTTTGCTTGGAAGTTGAACAGGAAAACCGGCAAGTACTACACATTTTAAACAACGATTCTGTCCAACTTATAGGGGGTTAGTACAAGACAATTCCCCTATTTATTGAGATTTTCTACTCCATATCAAATAACGGTCAATACTTTGGTAGACAATAAAAATTTCCCAAAGGAGTCGAACGGCCGGTAACACTAAGCTATGTGCAATGGCGGGATTTAGTGTAAATTTGAAGCTTTAGTTTATTAAAAACGTTCGGTCACGATGGACAATTTATTCTTTCAAACACCCATGACTGCACATAGCCAAACCGTTGGTGGCAATGTGGCCTTCAACAAGAGAACAGCTACGAAAGATAAATACAAGAAAACAACCTGCTAATACAAATTTGACTTGGGATCATACTCGCACCACCTAAGACAAATTCGTGGAGTGAGTAGACCAAAGACGAAGCCGTTTAGTTAATCAAGTTTTCAACACAGTGATAAATGTGAATTGATAGAGTAACCTGACAAAGATTTCCCAACTAAAGCCTACGCTCGTTTGGCACATGCATAGCCACGCAAACCCACCGCACAAACCAAAGCTATGGCAAGAGCCAAACCCCACCGCACAGATAAAATTATGGTTGCACACCCAACGTGCCTTCGTAACTTCATTAATTCTATAATATTTGAAGTCTATGTCATTAATTCTGGATTCGTAGGGATTCAATAGGGTTTAATTTGGCAGCTTTGTAGCTATTAAAAAAGCACAGTTAAGAATGATATAGAGTAAACGATAATAACTGTAAAAATAATTACGGAAATTCCAATCTCTCTTTTATACGCAAAATTATCTAACCATGAATTGCCATAGTAATAAACTATTGGGATTGAAATTACTAACCCAATAAAAGCATGTATTGTACAAGAAACGCTATACCGAAGTAATAGGCCCTGGGTAGTTGCGCCAAATGTTTTTCTAATCCCTGTTTCTCTTGATTTAGAAAGAACCAGTTTAGATGACAGGGCAAATAATCCAAGACACGCAATAACCAGCGCAAGATAGGAAAAGAACAAAAAGAGATTTCTTCGCTCAAGATCGCTACGGTATCCATCAGCAAAATGCTCATCAAGAAAATCATAGGAAAATTCACTTGATCCTGTGATCTCCGTAGCCATTTTTTTCACTTCTTCAAGAATGAAGGAAATATCAGTAGCACTCACCTTCATGAGAACTTGATTCCCTCCCTGATTCGTGAAGACCATGTGGCCAATTTTATCATGCAGCGTACTAAAATGAAAGTCTTTAACAATACCCACAATTCTTACTTTGGGGTTATGGCCCATATAGTTATAATCTGATGAGAACGTTAAACCAATCGGATTTTTTATACCAAATGCCTTAATAAAAGATTCATTAACTAATGCTTCCAGATATGCAGAATCTGCAATCCAATCAATTACGTTTCTACCCTCTAATAATTCTACTCCTAGCGTTTCAACAAATCCGTTACTAATAGAAACATTCATTACTTCCTCGCTCACGATATTCCCACTCGGCATAACAATTTCTTGCTTTTGATACCGAGGTTGATCACCCGGACTAATTCCAGTTAAAGCCTCAGCATCGACATTTGCGAGTGCTTTTAGTCGATCCATTAATTTCTTGGCATCATTATCTGTTTCAGAAGGCAGTTTGATTCTGATTACTTGACTTGGATTTATTCCTAGATTTTTATTTTGGATAAATGTAAATTGGTTATACATAACAAGTGTAGTACCAACCAAAAAACCAGAGATTACAAACTGGAGTAAAAGCGTAAATTGAAAAAAAAGATGACGAAATCCGAAGCGGAGCCTTTCCTCGAATCAATTGGGCTGTTGTAGTATTCCTCAACCAGACTATTGGATACATGACGAGAGCCGGCAGCAGGAAAACAATGAGAAGAAAAGACGGTATGATTAAAAACTCCAAAACAGAATCTGGGGTGGTCTTTAAAATATCTAAAGGAAATATGGGAAATAGCATTAAAACGAAGAATAAAGCAAAGGCAAAGCTAGATAACACAACTATTAACGCCCTGATAAGATATGATTGAAAAATATACCAGTTGGATGAACCATTAATTTTGCGTAATCCAACCTCTTTTAATCTGTTCTGAAATTGAGTAACATAAAGGTTCGTGAAATTAAGAGTAGCCGCGACCAAAATTAGAATTGCAATCCAAATTAAAATAGTAATGAATTCATTGCTTCCATTTGCCTGTATTTCTCTTTCAAGGTTGGAATTCAAATGGATATCCGAAAGAGCTTGAAGGGATAAATGAGCATCATGAATAGAGGGATTACTCTTTTGAATAGACGGGTTGAATATGGTTCTATTAGCTTCATCCAAAATTGATTCAATTTCTGGTAATGCTGAAGGTCGTTCGCCTATTTTGATATAAGTATAATATGATGGCCAGTCCCACTTGTTATGAACCTCCCATCTGTCAGGAATTCTAACAATGAACTCTGGCTTGAAATGACTTGTACTTGGGAAATCCTTAAAAATGCCAACAACGGTCACATCGGACTGCTGCATTTTTATCATTTGGCCTATTGCTTTCTGTGGATCTCCAAACCAATTTCTTGCCTTGGTCTCATTTATAATTGCTGTCTGTGAACCCTCAAACCCATTCTCTGAACCTTGGATGAAGTGAAACGTAAATATCTTACAAATACTACTGGTTGCATAAAGGTAGTTGGTGTAAAAAAAGCCAGTAGTGTCAATGGATATCTTCTCAGGTCCATATTTTGTCGACAATACACAAAAATTATTAATTGAAGGAGAATTCTGTTTTAAGTAGTAGCCAATAGCTCCCGGAGCCATCGCTTTCTTATGTAATTGTTCTCCATCCTTATACTCTGAAACCACTCGAAATATCTGCTCTGAATTGACATGGAACTTATCATAGGATTTCTCAACAACAACATAATGCGAAATCGCTAGCACAGAAGCAACAGCCAATGCGATGCTAAAAACGCTAACACCCCAATACAAACGGTTTTTATGAAAATCGCGAAACGCTAAAATGATTTCCTGTCTAATCATATCAATAACGATATTTATTTAAAGTAGTGTCTGTTAAAATGATAAAAACAACTTTGACTCCTCAAATTTCAGCGGTTCTATAACTTTAGCTAACCGTTTAGCTATCGATAAAACTTATATGGGGTTAGTACAACTTCGAAAGCGTAAACTCCGGCAACGGAATAACTTTACCGCCTTGTTGGGCCGATTCATGCGCCAGGATACCCACACACGTAATGTTGGCCGACTGGGTAGCATTTGGATAGGGTTGCCTTCCTTGCTGCAATGCGCTTACAAACTCATGCACTAAGTGCGGATGCGAACCGCCATGACCTGCGCCCTGTGTAAACGATAAATGCTGATGATCATCGGCATCATACACTCCTTTGGTGGTGAATCGTTGAATAGGTTCGGGTAATAATTTTGCAAAATCCGGGCACACTACTTCTTCCGGAATTTCATGTTCTGGTTTTTTGGCTGTATGTACCACCAATGGTTTGCCTTCAATCAATGGCCACTCTACCGATTTCTTTGATCCATATACTTCAAAACTTTCGCGGTACTGGCGCGCCACATCAAACAACGACCTGTACACATGCGCGCTCAAGTCTGAGTCTTTTAATTTTATGTGGGTAGTTTCTACTGCATACGGTGAGTTGTAATGTTTTATCAGTTCCGGGCGAATGGTACCTGATCCGAAACAAGAAACATATTCAGCTTCTTTTCTTAACAACCCCAGTACCGGCCCCACACAATGTGTGGCATAATACATAGGCGGAAGCCCCGGCCAGTAGTTGGGCCAACCATCCATATCTTGCTGGTGACTGGCTTTAATAAATTGCACCTTTCCCAACTCTCCTTTTTCATAAAGTTCTTTCATGTACAGAAACTCACGGGCATAGACCACAGTTTCCATCATCATGTATGTAAGTTTTTTCTCTTTGGTGAGGCGCACGATCTCTTCACACTCTGCCACGGTTGTTGCCATGGGCACGGTACACGCCACATGCTTGCCTGCCTTCAATGCTTTGATGGATTGAATACCATGATCAGGAATGGGTGTATTGATATGTACTGCGTGAATGTCCGGATCTTTCAACAGTTCATCGTAATCGGTGTAACGTTTTTCAATACCAAATGCATTTCCAATTTCATCCAGTTTGGATTTATTACGCTGACAGATCGCCACCAGCTTTGCACCCGGGTATTTTTGGTAGATTGGAATAAATTCGGCTCCGAAGCCTAATCCTACAATAGCTACATTAATTGTTTTGCTCATAACTTAATCGTTTAATAATTTTTTTAAAAACTGTAAACCATCCTGTGCAAACGCATCTTGCGAAGGAGCCAGGTTTTTCCAGATGCATACGGCTCCAGCCAATTCCTTTATTTCGGGTGTAAAACTTTCAATGGAAATTACACCTTTATAATCAATGTTACTTAATCCTTGCCTGAGTGCGTGCCAGGGTGTTTGCCCGGTTCCGGGAGTGCCTCTGTAATTTTCGGATACCTGCAAATGAATGAGCTTCTGTCCCACGGAAGTGATGGCCGCCTCAAGATTGCTTTCTTCTATAGTCATGTGAAATCCATCCAACATAATTTTAGCAGCCGGATGATTTACATCGTTTACCAACCGCCCTACATCTTCGGCTGTGTTAATCATGTCCGACTCAAACCGGTTGAGTGGCTCCAGGGCGATTTGCAGGTTGCGCTGCTGTGCCAGGTTACATACTTTGTAGATGTTGGTAACAGCCCGATCCCATTCTATTTTTCGTTGTTCGGGCGATACCATGCGGGCCTTACCTACTGCCGAATACATAGGCCCGGCTAAAAACTTTGCATCCCACGCGTTACAGAAATCAAGGCATTGAATAATGTATTGAAAGCAGGTTTGATGAACCGTTGGATCATCGTGGGTTAAATCGCGTGTAGGACCAAAAGCCCCGCATACAATTGCCTGCAAGCCCTCTTGGCGCAATGCCTCTTTTACTTTTTTCGCGTCAATCAGTTCAGGATACTCTACAGGAATTTCAACCGCATCGAATCCCATGGCTTTAATTTTTGGAAACAACCCAATGGTTTCGGTGGTAAATGGTGAGGTCCACAACCAGGTGCTTACGCCAAATTTTACATCTAACCTCATAAAGTATTTTAAAGTGCCTTGGCGGGAACAACTTTCATTACTCCATTCATAATAGACCAATGCCCGGGAAATGTACACACATAGGGATAATCGCCCGTTTTAGCGGGAGCAACAAACTTTAATGTTTCTGTTTGCTGCGGGTTAACTAATTTGGTTGAGTAGAGAACCTCGGCCAGTTGAGGCACGTAATGTTTTTCTGCGCCTTGCGGATCGCTTGCCAGTTTATCGGCCGCTTTGCCAATTGTTTCGAGCGAACCAATCTGACCAATTACCAGGTTGTGTTGCATAAAGTCAAGGTTTTCAAAAACGATTTCAACCGGCCTGCCGGCTTCTACCGTAAATTCTTTCAGGTCGTATTTCATTTCATTTTTGATTACACCCAGTTTGATAACCTGTGCGCCCGTGGCTGATGTGGTAACTGCCGAATCCTTGCCCGCATTGTTATCGGCAAACAGTTTACCAATGGTAGTTCCATCAAACATACTTCTCCGCGAACCATATTCCAGTTCAACATCATATTTCCAGTTTCCGGCAAGCGAAATTTTCGTACCACCGGTTTGCAAAAACAATTCTTCGGGTTTGCCCGGCAAACCACCTCCACCACCTGTATCTTCCACGCGGATGGCAATACTATTTTTTCCAGCCTTTAAAACACCAGCCGGAATTTCGTACACGCGCTTATCGTTATATCTCCGCTCAATGCTGCCCACTTTTATTCCGTTGATGTAGGTAATGTCCGAATCGTCTATGTTCCCCAGCGAGATGGTTCCCTTCTTCCCTGCAGCCGATGCCGGAAGTTCAACGGCTTTTCTGAACCAGACCAACCCATCGATAGTCAGGCCTGCTGCTTCCATGTATTGTGGAAGTTTCATTTCCTTCCAGGCGTTATCGTTCACGGAAGGTAACTCGCGTTTTAATTCACCGGCTTTCTGCTTATCGTAATCCGGGTTTGCTGCCAGAAATTTATTTAAAAATCCTTTGCGATGTTGATGGGCCACCGCATACACTGCTTTGGATAACCATTCATCGTTCTTTACATTTTCTTCGGTACTGATTTGGTAAAGGACGGCACCTAATGTTTCGGATGGCGCAATTTCCATTAAGGATACAATGGCAGCCAGGCGTGTGTTGGGATCTTGATCATTTAATAAATTGTAGCGGGTTATAATTTCTTCAGACCATCCGGATTTTGAAAGAATCTGAATAGCAGCTTTTCTTACACCTGCTGCCGGATGCGTTAATGCTTTTTCTACGGCCGCAGCTGCCTTGTCATCTTTACTGATTACGCCAAGTCCATCAATCGTCCAGAGGGCGTGAAGAGCTGCATAATTATCGCCAAACTCATTTACATCCTGATTACCCGCTAAATCAATTAACTTCGATACCACATCCGGGTTTCCGCGCTCTACCAATAAGCGTTGCGCAGTTAACCGCCAGAACATATTATCATTTTTCAGTTCTTTTATCAGTTGATTTGGATTTTCTTTATCCAGCACAAGGGGCTTTACTTTTTTTGCCTGCCGGTTTACCACCCGCCATACCCGCCCGTGCGATTTATCGCGCAGGGGATTTTCATAGGCATTACCTTTTCCGTTTTCTCCCTTAAAGCCACCGCGTTCGGGTGTAGGTGTTGGGTTATGCTGAATAATAAAGTTATACCAATCCAAAACCCACACGGCACCATCGGGCCCAACTTTGGCATCAACAGGTGCAACCCATTCATCCGCACCGGCAAATAAGTTCCAGCCATCTTTTTCTATAAAGCCGGCTCCCTTCTTTTCTATTTTCGCAATGTGCACGAGATGCCCGGTTGGCTCGCAAACAAATGCTACTTTATTCCAGAATGCTTCCGGATAGTTTCTGGCGGTATAAAAGTTATGGCCAGCTGCTGCTGTAAAGCCTCCAAACACATCTACCTGCCGTACTTTATCCGTAATGGTGTGCATGGCATAGTGTCCATCAATCTTGGCGCTGCCATTCAGCTGCGCACCTCCCACATCGCGTAAAGCCTGATTGGGAATACCCATAAATACACTGTGCGTATTGTTAGCTGTTGAACCAAACACATCGTTGTTTTCGGTAAAGCCCAAACCCCAGGTATTATTGCTGGTAGTGGTCATATACTCAAAACTGGAAACATCAGGTTTAAACCGATAAAAACCCTGTTCGAAATTCCGGTTCACACCGGCTATCGTTCCTTCAAAACCAGAATAACCAACCGATCCCCAAATCTGATTGTCCATACCATACTTCAGGTTTGAGGGCCCCGCGTGGGTATCGAATACTCCCCAACCATCGATAATGGTTTTGCGCACATCGGCTTTATCATCGCCATCAGTATCTTTCAAAAACAAAAACTGGGGTGCCTGCGATACAATTACTCCGCCATTTGCAAACACCAGGCTGGTTGGAATGTTGAGCTTATCAGCAAATACGGTAAACTTATCTGCCTTACCATCGCCATCGGTATCTTCACAAATCTTAATGCGATCATCGCCTTCACTTTTATCTTCCAAAACGGTGTTGGGATAATCAACTGTTTCAATAACCCAAAGTCTTCCTTTCTCATCCCATTCCATGGCAATCGGGTTGATGATGTTGGGTTCAGCTGCAAACAATTCCAGATCGAAACCAACGGGCACCTGAATAAGCCTGGCCGATTCTTCGGGTGTGAGGGGATCCTGATACCGGGGCCCGGGATTTCTCTTTTCGTAATTCGGAATTCCTTCCGCATCGCGATAGACCAACGTGGGAAGTTGCTTGCTGTACGTTTCCCATTTTTGTTTGGCAACATCACCTACGGCCCATAAAATTCCCTGCTTCATCAATTCATGAAAACCGGGGTTATTCCACGTTTTTTCATCGTGGCCATAAGCCGTATAAAAAACTCTTCCCTTACCAAATTCTTTTACCCATGTCCACGGTTCGTGATGATCGCCCTCTACACGCTCCATCAACACATTAATATCGCTTGCCAGTTTTGCATGCACATAGGTTTCATCCCAGGTAGAAAAAGGTTTTAGTCCTTGTGTAATAACATGGTTAGGTTGTATAATTTGGGTAGTGAAGGTATCGGTCTTGTGTGTTGAAAACTGCCCGCCAACCAGGTCAACATATTTTTGCGAATTACGAAAACACCAGCTGGCACAGTGCACAGGAATAAAACCCCTTCCCTTTTCAACAAATGAAAGCAACGCAGTTTCCTGCGATGCGGTAATGCTGTCGTGGTTGGCATAGATCATCAGCGCATCGTACTTATCCAGGTTTTCAGCATTCAAATCATCCGGATTGCTGGTATAGGTAAAACTTATGCCTTCCAGCGAAAGCTGAGATGCAAGTAATGGAAGCACCTGTGCCGAGTTGTGATGCTCGCTGTTGTGCCCCAGAAACAGGACTTCAATTTTACCGGAATCGTTGCGAATGCTTTTGGGTGACTGATTGCAGGAAGCAAAGACAGCAAGCAGAATAATGAGCAGGAGTGGTAAGCGCATGGTGTAGGATTTGATCACCTAAAATTCCATCAACTAATCTGCAAACGTTTGCTTTTTTTTTAACCAATATTGACTTTATTTTGATATGAATACAGGCCAATAGCCCAGAAGTTGAGCAAATAAATACCAGTATATGAAGGCAGCGCTCCAAAAATCGCCCATATCGGAAAACCGCGCTTTTGAAGTTAGGCATTTGTTGGCTCCATACTTTGATCCTAACTGGCACTTTCACCCGGAATATCAGCTCTTCCTGGTTTTGAATGGAACCGGCACCCGGTTTATTGGCGATCATGTAGCACCATTTAAAAAAGGCGATCTTGTTTTTACCGGTCCAAACCTGCCACACCTCTGGCAGAGTGATCATGAATATTTTGCGGATAACTCCACGTTGATGACGGAAGGAATTGTGATTTATTTTCCTGAAAATTTTTTAGGTAAAGACCTGCTGCAAAAGAAGGAGATGTATAAACTGAACCAATTGTTTCAGTTAGCCCAGCGCGGTATGGAATTATCAGGCGAAACGCACCAACGGGTAGTTAACCTGATGCACCAGGTATTGCAGGCAACAGATTTCGATCAGGTACTTACCTTGTTAAATTTATTGAACGTGGTTGCCAACTCAACCGACTACAAATTATTGGCTACCGAAGGTTACTCTAACTCCATGAAAGAAAAGGAAACCGACCGCATGAACCGGGTGTATGCCTACGTAACAAAAAACTTTCGTGAAAAAATTACCCTTGAAGAGGTGGCCGGTATTGCCAGCATGAGCCCCAGTGCCTTCAGCCGGTATTTTAGAATCCATGCCAACAAAACCTTTTCCGATTTTTTAACGGAAGTACGGGTAGGCCACAGTTGCAAATTGCTCACCAATCAAACGATGAACGTTTCGCAGGTGTGTTACGAGAGTGGATTCAATACGCTGTCTAATTTCAACCGGCAATTCAAAGCGGTTACTCACTATAGTCCGCTGGAGTATAGAAAGAAGTACACCTCCATCATATAGACGGATTACTTTAATGTGAATCGCGTGTAACCTTTGATCCGGATTTGCCCACCAGAAAATCGAGGTCGGCACCTCTATCCGATTGTTGTACATGGTTTACATACAGGTTTACATAACCGCGGGTTGATGCCGGCTCGGGTTTCTGCCAGTTCTTTTTTCGTTTGGCAAGTTCTTCTTCCGGTACATCGAGATGAATGCGCTTAGCGGCCACATCCAGTTCAATCAAATCGCCATTCTGCACCAGTGCAAGATTACCCCCAATGGCCGACTCAGGTGAAACGTGCAACACAACGGTTCCGTAAGCAGTGCCACTCATACGCCCATCCGAAATGCGCACCATATCTGTAACGCCTTTATCCAGAAGTTTTTTTGGAAGAGTCATATTGCCCACTTCGGGCATACCGGGGTAGCCCACCGGCCCCACCATTTTTAAAACCAACACACATGTTTCGTCCACATCCAGGTCCGGATCATCCACCCGGTTGTGGTAGTCTTCAATATTTTCAAATACCACCGCGCGGCCTTTGTGTTTCATTAACGCAGGTGTTGCGGCCGAAGGCTTTATCACCGCACCATTCAAAGCAAGATTACCCTTTAACACCACAATACCCGCTTCTGGTATAATGGGTTTATGGTACGCTGCAATCACTTCCTCGTTATAACAGGTATCGCGCCCCTTTATGTTTTCGCCATGCGTTTTGCCATTTACGGTAATGGCATCCATGTGCAACTGATTTTTCAGTTGGCTGATGATTACCGGCAAACCACCAGCATAGTAAAAATCTTCCATCAAAAATTTTCCGGAAGGCATCAGGTTTAGCAACAATGGAATTTTACTTCCAAGCTTGTCAAAATCTTCCAGTTCTAACGCAACGCCCACGCGGCCCGCAATGGCAGTGAGATGAATAATAAAATTGGAAGAACCTCCTACCGCTGCATTTACTTTAATGGCATTTTCAAAAGCTTTGCGTGTAAGTATTTTTGAAATCTTCAAGTCTTCTTTTACCATTTCCACAATCCTTCTTCCGGAAAGTTGTGCTAACACTTTCTTACGCGAATCAACAGCGGGAATTGCCGCAGCGCCCGGCAACGTCATTCCCAATGATTCAACCATACAGGCCATGGTAGAAGCGGTGCCCATCGTCATGCAATGACCCGGGCTGCGTGACATACAACTTTCGGCATTGGAAAATTCATCGTAGCTGATCTTTCCCGTTTTCAAATCATCAGTAAACTTCCATACCGATGTACCGGAACCTATATCCTTGCCCTGATACTTTCCATTTAGCATCGGGCCACCGGGCACTACCAGGGTGGGTAAATCAACACTGGCTGCACCCATTAAGGTAGAGGGTGTTGTTTTATCGCAACCTGTAAGCAGCACCACGCCATCAATCGGGTTGCCACGAATGGATTCTTCGGCATCCATGCTGGCTAAGTTTCTGAACAACATGGCCGTTGGCTTCAACAAGGTTTCACCCAGCGACATAATGGGGAACTCTAATGGGAATCCACCGGCTTCATACACACCTCTTTTTACCCACTCGGCAATTTCGCGCAGGTGTGCATTGCAGGGCGTAAGTTCAGACCATGTGTTACAAATACCAATTACCGGACGGCCATCAAAAAGATCTTCCGGAAATCCCTGGTTCTTCATCCAGCTTCGGTAGATGAAACCCATTTTGTCTTTCTTACCAAACCATTCGGTACTTCTGTAGGCCATATTATTTTTAAATCTTAGTCTTAAAGCTAAACAAATATGGATTGGTAAGAAACAAAATACATCACCACCAGGGGTGCAGATTCTTAAAGTAAAGGCTTAAAAACGGAAAGCAACCTGTGTGCGAATGCGCTCACACATCCTTTTTAATACCTGGGTGGATTCTTCCATTTTCTCAGTTCATAGTATTTTTCGCGCGGCTCTCCGGTCCAGCCGTTAATGCCCTTGCCCGGCAGCCATACGAGATGAATGTAAAGCACCCCCAGAAGTGTAACTCCTAAAAACGACATTGCCCAAACGCGGCCAGCCGTTGCAGAAATTACCACCGTAATACAAATGAAAAACAATAATTTCAGCACCCTTCGCCACCGGGGCGTGCCAACTTCAAAATGACCCAGAAAGATGCTTCCGAGCGCTGTAATAAAACTCACCAGCGCTACTTCAAACCATAATGTATTTGTGTTTAACATACGAAGGTTACGTTTTGATTTTTATGAAGGAGAAATCTGTTTTAAGTAGTATGATCGATCTGTATCACGATACGGATTTATAGAATTATTGTTCGAAATGAATCAGCCGGTTTTTCCGGGTATGCTCATCTTTTAATAATCCGATCAAAAATACACGCTGTTACCTACTAATACTGCCCGCTTCGCAACAACACCAACGTACAGGCATGCCACGCTTCAGCACCGGTTGCTTCTACCATCTTTTCAAATTCGGGATTTTCGGTGCCCGGATTAAAAATAACACGCTTCGGTTTTAGGCTTAACAGGTACTGGTAATGTTCGGGCTGGTGCTGCGGCCCGATATAAAGGGTTATTGTATCCACATCCTCAATCTTAGGTTGCGATTGAATATGCAGAATTTCTTTTCCGAATACTATGCCAGGCTTAATACCCACCGGTACAATTTCATGTTTGTATTCAGTTAACATTTCGGCTGCCAGGTAGGCATAGCGGCTGGGATTAGTAGTTGCACCAATAATAACTGTCTTCTTCATTTCTTTACATACATTTTAATTACAGCTTCTGCACAACGTTCGCCATCCATAGCCGCTGAAACAATGCCACCGGCATAACCGGCACCTTCTGCACAGGGAAACAATTTTTTTACCTGAATATGTTCCAATGTTTCTTTATCGCGCGGAATGCGCACAGGAGCGGATGTCCGGCTTTCCACGCCTACCACCTGGGCTTCGTTGGTAAGGTAGCCTTTCATTTTTTTTCCGAAGGCTTTAAATCCCTGTTTCAACCCGTCATAAATAAAAGGTGGCAATACTTCTCGCAAATCAATGGAGGCCAACCCCGGTTGATAAGATGTGTTTAACAAGGTTTCGGATACTTTACCATTTGTAAAATCAACTAATTTCTGTGCGGGGGCCGCTTGCGTTCCACCCGCCAGGGCACACGCCTTTTTTTCAACCAACGCCTGAAAGTACATACCTGCCAACGGGCCGTATTTTTCAAAATCTTTAAAGTCGTTTACATCAACAGCCACAACAATACCTGAGTTGGCAAATTCGGAATCTCTTCTTGATGGGCTCATACCATTTACAACTACTTCGCCCGGTGCGGTAGCGGCTGGCACAATAAAACCACCGGGGCACATGCAAAACGAAAACACACCCCTCTCCTTTCCATGTATATGCGCCTGGTGTACCAACGCATACGAGGAGGCCGGAAGATACAAGCCCCGGTCGGTCTTGCAATGGTATTGAACCTGGTCGATCAGCCTTTGCTGATGTTCCACCCGAACGCCCAGCGCAAAGGGTTTGGCTTCTATTACTATCTTTTTGCGATGCAGTAATTCATAAATATCCCGTGCGGAATGACCCGTTGCCAAAATAACACCATAACCTTTTATTTTTTCTCCGGATGCCAATACCACGCCCTGTACTTCATCATCCTGCAAAAGCAAGTCGGTTACTTTTGTATTGAAATGCACCTCGCCCCCATTTTCAATTATTCTTTCGCGCAAAGCGGAAACCAGCCTCGGCAATTTGTTTGTACCAATGTGCGGATGCGCATCAAACAAAATTTCTTCTGACGCACCATGGGTTACCAGGATTTCAAGAATGCGGTTAATATCTCCGCGTTTTTTTGAACGCGTATAAAGTTTACCGTCCGAATAGGTACCAGCACCACCTTCGCCAAAGCAATAATTCGATTCCGGGTTAACCGTTTGGTGTTTATTGATAGCGGCCAGATCGCGCCTGCGGGCCTGTACGTCTTTACCCCGCTCCAACACGATTGGTTTTACCCCGGCTTCGATCAGGCGCAATGCTGCAAACAATCCGGCAGGACCCGCTCCCACAATTATTACGTGGGGTGCATTCGTCACATTTTTGTATTCAATTTTGTTTTTTAATAAACCGGCATCCAGCGTGCCGGCAATTTCAACCTGTACCCGCACTACCACGTTTTTACCACGGGCATCGATGGAGCGCTTGATCGGTATATATTTTTACATCAACCGGCAGTGAAAGTTTTTTATAGAGCGAAGGATAAAAGGCATGTTCGTCAAATGCCTCCTGTGGAGTAAGTAGCAACTCAACAATCTGATTCATACCGGTGGAAAGGAAGTTACCCCTTCAATGTTGCAAAGGTAAACGCCTGGTACCAAATGGTCAATTCTTAATTTTCAATGGCTGTGTTATCTTCTTCCGCCAAATGATTGCGAATAGCCAAACGAAACTCCAACACGAAACGCATGCGAAAACTTATTCTGGTTAACCTCTAAAAAAATATTTTCAAACCGGGGTTCCACATCAAACCCCCGGTATCCCAATCCATAACCGGTAAAGGCGTCTATGGTAAAACCATCATCATTATTCCGTTTCATTAGTCGTATTCCAATCAACACACCATACTCGGCACGTTGTTCCGAAGCACTGGCCGTAAAGGTTGTTCCGGGAATGAGCGGAAAATCTGTATTGGCAAAATATCCCATGTTGGTAAACCGTACTTCGTGAGCAAAGTACCACATGCCGGTTTTCATAGGGTTATAAAACTTTTGCTTCACGGCAATGGTGTATCCCCGATCAAACACTTTGTTTCGGGGCACATTTCTATCGGCTGTAAAAAAAGGATCGCGAATAGCCACAAATTCAAATTCATGACCCAACCGCTCTTCATTGTAAAATTCAACCGCCATAGGCAATTGTCCTACAAACGTAAAGGCCGGATTACCTTGCATTATTACACTTCTGTATTCCGGATAACGCGGATTAAAATAGGTAAAGCCCCTGCGCGATTCTTTCTTGCTTTCTGATGCAACCTTAACACCACCTGCATTTACCAAAATATTGTTTTCATACACGGGCTTGTAATAACCCGATAGCTTACCATCTTCTTCATACAACTCCCACGTGCCCACGCGCAACTCATTTTCGATAGTACCTTTGGTTTGAAGGGAACCCGATGCATAGTATCCCTTATATGTTCCGGTACCTGCCACATACTCGCACTCCCCTTCCAGGTTGCCGTCTTCTGTATAATAACTCCACAAACCGTGGTTCTTCTCATTCTCAATTTTACCTTTCACTTTCAACTTTCCGGATGGATAAAACTCCCGGTATTCTCCACTGCCGGAAACATAATTTACCTCACTGCGCTTTTTACCTCCGGGCGCATACGCATTCCAGTACCCATTTTTCTTACCCCCTTTATATGCACCGGTAGCGCTAACCGTTCCATCTTCAAAGTAATAATTCCAGATACCTGCCGGTTCATCGTTCAGGTAATCTCCTTCTGCCGAAATTTTTCCCGATGCATAATAATGTTTCCAGGTGCCATTACGTTTCCCCTCCACATATTCCCCTTCACTCTCAAGGGTTCCGGCTTCCGTAAAGTAACGCCAATGGCCTACGTGCTTCACGCCCGCTTTAGGGCCCTCGGCCAATACTTTTCCGGAATGATAATACTCGGTGTACCGGCCATGATCATCGATGTATTCAATCTCGCCCCGCAACACCCCATCCTGAAAATAGGTTCGCCACAATCCGGTTCGGTTGTTGTTGGTATAGTTTCCAGCTTCTTTCAAATCGCCACTCTCGTAGTAAATCTTCCATTGGCCTTCGCGCTGGCGGTTGTTAATATTTCCCTCCATGCTTTTCTGGCCATTCTCATAAAAATATTCCCACAATCCGTAATTAGAATTTTGTCTTAAAATGCCCCGCATCTTAATGTGGCCGGTTTCATAATAAAACTCCCACACACCCGATGTTTCGTTGTTTACAAACTGGCCCTTCGACTCGATGTTTCCGTTCAGAAAATAAGAAATGTAGCGCCCATGCAATACGTTTTGAATGGTGTCTTTTACGTAATAGATTTCTTTGGTAACTGTTTTTTCAGCATCGTGATAGGTGTACCGCTTTACCTGGGCGGCAGCCCAAGCCGGCAAAATCAAAAATATCATCACAACACAGCGCATGGCACTCTGAATACTTTTGAATTGTGAGTGGTAAACCAAATTTAACAAATTCCCATCACAGGCTACCGGCAAATGCCTTCAGTACACCCGCCTTGCCCCACTCTTCATTTTCGGAGGCTGCCCATAACTCAGGAAAAAATTGAATGCGTTGAAAACGCGGTGGCAGGTATTTTTGCCAATTGGTTCCACCGGTTGCTTTTATGTTTTCAGGATCGCGTTGTAAGTAACGGCCTGCCGATTTTAAATGAGCCAATGGCCACAATACATTTGCTAATTCATCCAGTTGCCTTAGTATCAACTTCACCGCTTCTGAATCGGGAAAATGCTGCAGGTAAAGTTTGCGCAGATTTTTATTTCTAAAGCGCATTCCGGTTTCATTAAACAGCTTCAGGTATTTTTCTTCGAACTGTTGAAGGGTAAGGGTCTTTTTGCCCGAAGCAAGTTCTGTTGCACCACTACGCCAGTACAGGTGCTCGATTTGTTGTTCCAGGTCGCTGTATTCGTGTAAGGACTCGCGCATTCCCGGGCTCACCAGGTTAATCATATCGGTGCAACAGATTTCAATTAACCGGTACTGGGCCGATTGAAATCCGGATGCCGGCAGCAATGACATTCGAAATTTCAGAAACTGTTCTTTCTCCATGCCATCCACCATTACCGTAAAAGAACTTTCTAATAACTGAAAGTACCGCACCACACGGGTTACCCGCTCTATAAAAAATTTTTCGTCCAGGTTTTTATGGGCTGCAATTTGTTCCAACTCCCACAATGCCAGGTTAAAATACAGTTCCGTAATCTGATGATACCCGATGAAGACCTTCTCATCAGGAAACCGGGTTTTAGGATTTTGTAAACTCAACAATGTATCCAGGTGAATATAATCCCAATAAGTAAGGTAGTCGGCATGCAGCAGCCCGTCCAGATAAGAGGATAAATCCTGGCCCATGACCGCGTACTTTTGTTGCAGTTTTTTGAGAAGCTCGGTCAGACCCGGATCAATTGAAGATTTGTCCATAGGAATTATTAATACTTGCGTAAATTTGGCCATTCACACAGAATAACCAAAACTATGTCAGCAAAAGCTACCGAAACAAAAACGCATAAGAGCACAAAACAAGATGTTTATGAACAACCGGATTTTTATGCGGTTGACGATTTACTGACAGATGAACATAAATTGGTACGAAGTGCCATCCGCGACTTTGTAAAAACGCGAAATTTCACCCTACATCGAAGATTGGGCTCAACGCGCCCACTTTCCCTACGAGATCGTAAAAAAGTTTGGCGACATGGGGGCTTTTGGTCCTACTATTCCACAACAATATGGTGGTGGCGGACTGGATTATATTTCGTATGGAATTCTTATGCAGGAAATTGAGCGGGGCGATTCAGGCATGCGCTCTACCGCCTCGGTTCAAGGTTCGCTGGTCATGTATCCTATTTATAAATTCGGTAGCGAAGAGCAACGCAAAAAATATTTACCCAAGCTTGCCAGTGGTGAATGGTTAGGTTGTTTTGGATTAACCGAACCCGATCACGGGTCCAATCCATCGGGTATGGTTACCAACTTCAAAGACATGGGCGATCACTACCTGCTGAATGGTGCCAAGATGTGGATATCCAACGCACCCAAAGCCGATGTGGCCGTGGTGTGGGCCAAGAACGAAGCGGGCCGCATTCACGGATTAATTGTAGAGCGGGGTATGCCAGGCTTCACCACACCCGAAACCCACGGCAAGTGGAGTCTTCGGGCAAGCGCTACCGGAGAGTTGGTTTTTGATAATGTAAAAGTTCCGAAAGAGAATCTGTTACCTGGAAAAAACGGATTGGGTGCCCCCATGATGTGCCTTGATTCTGCACGCTATGGTATTGCCTGGGGTGCGATTGGTGCCGCCATGGATTGCTATGACTCTGCCAGAAGGTATGCGAAAGAGCGCATTCAGTTTGGAAAACCAATCGGTTCATTTCAGCTGGTTCAGAAAAAACTGGCCGAAATGCTTACAGAAATTACAAAAGCACAATTGATTAACTGGCGGCTGGGTGTGTTGATGAACGAAGGAAAAGCAACTACCGCGCAAATCTCCTTAGCCAAGCGCGATAACATTCGGATTGCACTGGAGGTTGCCCGCGAAGCACGCCAGATACATGGAGGAATGGGCATTACCGGTGAGTACCCGATTATGCGCCACATGATGAACCTGGAATCGGTAGTAACGTACGAAGGTACGCACGATATTCACCTGCTGATTTTAGGAAATCATATTACCGGAATACCTGCCTTTAGTTAAGGCATCGCTAACCTGCTACGGTTCAATAAACCCGCTAATGGTAACGCGCTGTACCGGGTTGCGCGGGTCTGTTGAATAAATCGTGATGGATTTATTCTGTGTGCCAGCACGACCCTTCGTATCGAGTACAATTTTTAAGGTAGCCGTTTCCCCCGGCTGCAAGGTTGTTTTATCAAACACAGCTGTTACACAACTGCAATTGGGTTGTATCTCGCGCACAATTAATGGCTGCTTGCCTTTGTTTTGAACGAATGTGGAAAGCTCGCTTTTTGTTCCTGCAGATACTCTTCCAAAATCAAGCGCATAATTTGACGCAATCAATTGAGGTGCTTTTGTAAGCTCGGCTACCGTAAGTGTTGGAAAAAACTCTTCCGCAGTAGCATACACAGAGAGCAACTTTACTGAATCTGGTTCATCGGTAATCAACTCAATCCGATCGGCTATGAAGCCATATCGGTTAAGTTGTTTGGCATCATAGCTTAGCTTCAACTCCGCCACCGCCCCGGCTGGTATGGTAAGGGGGGCGTCTATCTTCATGTATGTTGGTGTAACGGCTCTTTTAATAGTTACCGGCTGGCTGCCTGCGTTCTGAATTTTAAACTCCTGTGTAACGGCCGGCTTATTCACATAAACTTTTCCGATGGAAAGTGAATTACTTTTTAAACGAATATTTCCTAAGGCCACTTTCAAATCTCCGCCATCCGATTTTTTATCAACTACATTTCCTTTAATAGTAAGTACAATGGGGTTTTTATCAATATCGGTGGTGATGGTAAGGGTTTTGTTGAAATAGCCGGGTTTACCTTTGGGATCGAAGCTAACCTTAATAAAACCCGAACCCGAAGCCGGAATTGTTTCTTTCGTCCAGCCCGGTGTGGTACAACCGCACGAAGCCTGCACATTCAAAATCCGCATGGGACGGTTGGCCAGGTTACTAAATGTAAACTCGTAATCCACGGCACCAGCGGCCTCCACCACTTCACCAAAATCGTGTGTCTTCGATTTAAAAAAAACAGGTTCATTTAATTGCGCTGCCACCCAACCCGGCATCAGCAAAAAAGAAAAGGCACAATGTATTTCATGGCACAAAACTAAATATTGTATAACATCAAAACCTGCTTCGCGCAAATAATTAACAGCAATCCCCTGCAATTCCTAATTCTTGGCTTTATTTGCAATCAATTATGGCACGAATTCTTACAGGCATACAAAGCAGCGGCCGGCCCCACTTAGGTAATTTACTAGGGGCTATTATTCCGGCAATTAAACTATCGCAACAACCCGGCAACGAGTCTTTCTTTTTCATTGCGACTTGCATTCTTTAACAACCATTAAAGATGCTAAAACCCGAATAGCCAATGTGCAGGCCGTAGCAGCTGCCTGGCTTGCTTTTGGTTTTGATGTGGATAAAAACCTGCTGTATCGGCAAAGCCAGATTGCGGAAGTGTGCGAGCTAACCTGGTACCTCAACTGCTTTACGCCCTTCCCTATGCTTGCCAATGCGCACTCCTTTAAGGATAAGGCCGATCGGTTGGCCGATGTAAATGCCGGGCTTTTTACCTACCCGGTATTAATGACTGCCGACATTATTTTATATAATGCAGATTTCGTTCCGGTTGGTAAAGATCAACGCCAGCATTTGGAAATGGCACGCGATATCGCAAGTGGGTTTAATAACCTATATGGCGAAACCTTTGTGTTGCCCGAAGCCCGCATTGAAGAATCGGTTATGACTATTCCCGGAACCGATGGACAAAAAATGAGCAAGTCTTACAACAACATCATTGATATTTTTCTTCCTGAAAAGGAATTGAAAAAACAAATTATGTCGATTGTAACGGATAGCACCCCAATGGAAGAACCAAAAAATCCGGATACCGACAATGTATTTGCGATTTATAAACTCGTAGCCACACCGTCACAAACCGAAGCGTTGCGACAAAAATACCTGGCCGGTAATTTTGGTTACGGCCATGCCAAACAGGAATTACTTTCGTTGATTCTGGAAAAATATTCGAAGGAACGTGAAGTGTTTAATTACTACATGAACAATCTGCCGGAACTTAACAGAAAGTTGGAGCAGAGCGAAGCGAAAGCCCGCGAAATTGCCCAATCGGTATTAGCCCGGGTAAGGAGCAAACTCGGCTATTAGGCAGAGCACATTTATTTTACAGTCCAAACCACCTGTTGCTGATTTGCACCTACATTTAGAATTACCCGTAATGGATTAGGTACAATTACCAGGCGGGTATCTTTACCCGGAATCGAATCCACCTCTACAAATACACCTTCTTTATTGGTTACAGTATATTCATTTTGACTGGTAATAGAATAGGTTTTGGCTAAATACGCAATGGGATGTAACACATCGGTATCCGGGCAATATTTGTCGTGCACATCTTGCAATACTTCTTCCAGGTATTCGCCAAATTTTACCTGCAACGCATCTTCCAGGTCATGCAACTCTTCTTCCAGGTCGTCATACTTGGGATTGTTGTAGTTAATTTTGGAAAGTGCATTTCTGCGTTTGGCTATTTCCTGTATGGCTTTATCCAGTTCCTTTACATCCATCCGTATCAAAAATTTTGTCAAGATTATGGAAACGGAGCCTAAATTAAAACTGGCCAATTGATTAATTTTGAATATTATCAATAAAAAACGTCTATGAATCAGGACTTTCTACCCATCCTTGGTACCGACCATATTGAGTTTTATGTGGGTAATGCCAAGCAAACTGCCTTGTTTTACCAACACTGCATGGGCTTCGAATTAACTGCCTATGCAGGGCCGGAAACAGGTATTCGCGACAGAGCCTCCTATGTACTTACCCAAGGTAAAGTCCGGTTTGTAGTAACTACCAGCCTTCAACCCGATACGCCCATTGCGCAACACGTTGCCAAACATGGAGATGGCGTAAAGGTTCTGGCACTTTGGGTGGACGATGCCGAAAAATCATTTCGTGAAACAGTAGCGCGGGGTGGCGCACCGGCTGCAGCACCTGTTACATTAAAAGACGAAAACGGAGCGGTGGTAATTTCTTCCATTCATACCTATGGCGATACCCTTCACACATTTGTGGAAAGGAAAAATTATAAGGGTGCGTTCCTGCCAGGCTACCAACCAGTAAAAACCAACTGGAAACCCGAAGCTATTGGTTTAAAATATGTAGATCATTGCGTTGGAAATGTAGAGCTGGGTAAAATGAATCACTGGGTTGAATTCTATGAAAAAGTTATGGGCTTCAACCTGCTGATAACTTTTGATGACAAAGACATCTCTACAGAATACAGTGCCCTCATGTCTAAAGTGGTTTCCAATGGCAATGGGTATATCAAATTTCCGATCAACGAACCGGCCGCTGGCAAAAAGAAATCACAAATTGAAGAATACCTTGATTTTTATAAGGGTGCAGGGGTACAACACATTGCCATTGCAACTGATGATATTATCCACACAGTAAGTGAATTAAGACGAAGAGGCGTTGAGTTTCTAAGAGTACCCGATGTGTATTATAATGATGTGCTGGATCGCGTGGGGCACATCAACGAAGATCTTGAGGCACTAAAAAAACTGAATATTCTTATCGATCGTGACGAAGAAGGGTACTTGCTTCAGATTTTTACGAAACCCATTCAGGATCGCCCTACCCTCTTCTTTGAAATAATTGAACGGAATGGCGCTAAGTCGTTTGGCAAGGGAAACTTCAAAGCATTGTTTGAAGCCATTGAACTTGAACAAGGCCTCCGCGGAAACCTTTAATACAAAAAAAACTATGAGACTGCTGTTAATTCAGCAACCTCATAGTTTAGCTACTCGTACCAGAATTATAGGTAGTTATCTTTTGAAATAAAGTCGTGTTATAAAAATACCAACCCCATCGCTTTTACCGGCATCGCTTTCTACCGCGCTGGAAACAAATACCAGGTTCCATCCTTCCTTTACCATATCATTAATCTTTGATGTAATTACCGCATCATTCGAGGCAATGTTCTGGAAATTTATACCGGCTATGCTATAAAAGTTAAGAAGTTTGGTTTCGCTAAAGGCATCTATCTTAATATCCGATCGCTTAACATCAGACTGATCACTCTTGCTTCCATCGGTACGCTCGGTAGTAAGTGCCTTGTGATCAATTCCTTGTTTTTCCTCAATCATCCGCGAACGGCCCACACCTGCAGGAACAATTGATTCAACAACCGTTACTACTTTAAACTCCTGTGCCATAGCAAAAGTAGAAAGTACGCTAAGCATGGCGGCTACAATAATTTTCATTTTCATGAGACAATAGATTTTATATTTGTTCCGGTAAACGTACAATTTACGTAAAAAGTTGTAAACCTGGCATAAATACCATGAGTGAATTATTAAATCTTGCTACCCAGCGCGCTAATGCCTGGCTCGAAAGTAAAGCCATTGATGACGCCACAAAATCTGAAGTCCGAAATCTGCTTTCCCAGGATAATCCTAAACTATTAATTGATAGTTTTTATAAAGACCTTGAATTTGGTACCGGAGGCCTGCGCGGTATAATGGGTGTTGGCTCCAACTGCATGAATCGCTATACTGTGGGTGCAGCCACCCAGGGGCTTGCCAACTACTTGAAAAAATCCTTTTCGGAAAAAATTAAGGTAGCAATAGCCTATGATAGCCGAAACAACAGTTCTGCGTTTGCGCAGGTAACAGCCGATGTGTTTTCGGCAAACGGAATTGAAGTCTATTTGTTTTCAGAACTACGCCCTACCCCACTGCTTTCTTTTGCTATCCGATACTTAAAATGCCAGTCGGGTGTGGTGATTACAGCCTCACATAATCCGAAAGAATACAACGGGTACAAAGCCTATTGGCAAGGCGGAGCCCAACTGGTGCCTCCGCATGATAAAAATGTTATTGCCGAGGTTAATGCCATTGGTGGATTTGAGAATATTAAGTTTAGTGCAAACAAAAGCCTTATCAAAACCATTTCTGCCGAAGTGGAAGATGCGTATTACAAAACCCTGGCCGATCGCATTCCCCGTAAGGAAAGTATTAAGAATCAACGTAACATCGCATTGGTTTACTCCAGCATTCACGGGGCCGGTATTACTATGGTGCCCGAATGTTTGAAACGACTGGGTTTCGAAAATCTGACCATCATTAAAGAACAACAAACACCCGATGGTGATTTTCCCACGGTTCACTCGCCAAACCCGGAAGAACAATCAGCCATGCAAATGGCCCTTGAAAAAGCAAAAGCAATAAATGCGGAACTGGTAATGGCTACCGACCCCGACACCGACCGGGTAGGTATTGGTTTGAAAGACAACCACGGAGATTTCTTTTTATTAAATGGCAACCAGGCATTTAGCTTAATGATGTGGTTTATTATGAAAAACCTGCCCGAAGCCGAACGTAAAAATGGATACATCGCCAAAACCATTGTAACCACCGAGCTTGTTGATGTGATTGCTGCCCGCTTTCAAATAGACTGCTACAATACGCTTACTGGTTTTAAATACATAGCAGAGTTAATGAGCCAGATGGAAGGCAAAAAAACGTTTATCGCTGCCGGTGAAGAAAGTTATGGTTACATGGTGGGCGATTTTGTGCGCGATAAAGATGCGGTTTCTGCCTGTGCGTTCTTTGCTGCGCTGGCCGCTGCCGCAAAAGATGAAGGCTACACACTTTATGATTGGCTTATTCAAATGTATGTGGACTATGGTTATTACAAAGAGGGGCTTATTAATGTTGTACGAAAAGGCGCTTCGGGCGAACAGGAAATAAAAGACATGATGCAAAGGCTCCGCAACACACCGCCTGTGCAATTTGCAGGCAGCCCGGTGGTTCAAAATTCAGGATTACAAAACAGGAATCGAAAAAAATATTAAAACCGGAAAGGAATCACTACTCACCTTGCCAAAATCTGATGTATTGCAATTTTATACCGAAGATGGCAGCAAAATTTCGATACGGCCCTCCGGCACAGAACCTAAAATTAAGTTCTATATAAGCGTAAATGCTGCATTAAAATCCAAAACAGAATTTGTTAATGTGAGCAACCACTTAGATGCCCGGATTCAAAAAAATTGCTTCGGAGCTATCCTGATATCTTGCACTGCCTGGCAAAAAGGAGTTTCCTATACAAAAGATTTTTCTGGCGTTGTATCAGGGTTCTCCTTTAAGGGAAAAAAAAATGGTGTATGAAATTATCATCAATAACCCAAAATCAACCAGGCCCATAAATACAACAATACCCAAATGAAACAACACGCCCAGTATCAACAGGTATTTTCGAAATGCAGAAAACCAAATTAAAACCGAAAAGGCTAACTCAAAAACAATAACAGCCCAGGCTATGGTAACCAGTTGCCACTTATCCAATGAAATACTAAAAACCGGGTTAGTGAAAAAATCAAGGTTCACCACTGAAAATATAGCCGCTCCGTTTCGCCACGCTTCGGTTATCAATTTATCAAACCCTGAAAGAAAATAAATTAACGCCATCTCCACGCGTATTAAAAGTACTGCGTAGTGCGAAAGGTAAATCTGATAATCCCTGGCCTGCCCCTTCCTCGAGGGCGAAACCGGAATAAGCACGCCTATCATTAAGAATAAATTAAGCACCAAATCAGAACCATTCAATACCGGAAAGAGTAACCGGGAATAGGATATAGAAAACCAGAAAATCAAAAAATGCGGTTATGTAATTTAGTCTGATGGCCAGTGCTGTTACTAAAAGCAATCCAAAGCATATCCAGAAGACATTCGGATAATGTGGCAGGATAAGAAGAGGTGCAAATAATAGTTTACTCCAGCTATTGGCCGGGCTAACCGGAGCATAGACCATCAGATCCTTCACCAAAAACCAACTATAAAATATTTTCAGGAGTAAAAAAGAGTACAGGGATTTGCAAAAGACTATTTTCCAAAACGAATCCTTCCTAAAAGATTCCTGTATAACCTGATCTGCCTTTTTTAATAATGACATGGATAAATCACAGTATAAAGCGTGTCGGTGGCTATCCTGAACTTGGTTACATCCTTTTTTAAAAACAGAAACCTGACCGAGTCTGCATTTTTTGGAACATACTTATCCTGATAATAGCGCATGAGCTGCCTGAGGTGATCATGATTTCCTGAATCTTTGCTGATGCTTCTCAGGTATTGATAATATACATGGCGGTCAAAGCGCGATTGGTACATATTTTTAATGTTTACCCCGCCTGTAAAGTCATGGTAATTATCTAAAGCCGGCTCAAAGGTGGGTGACCAAACATCCCCTTGTTTAATGGAAACAAGACATGCGTAGGATGCCTCAATCCGGTCTTCCGTAAAGAAGGGCCCGGGCAGCAGATACCTTCGGTAAACCGTGGTAATTAATCCCAACTCCAGGGATGGAACAAAAATCAACAGGGCAGAAAAGGA
>LNFR01000062.1 GCA_001567185.1 Bacteroidetes bacterium OLB12 | reverse complement strand
CGAGTTGCGAGCCCTTGGCGGAGTGGCTCGGTAAATCAAATAGATTGCTTCACTTCGTTCGCAATGACAGAAAATCTTCAAGTCCCGGAATGTTTCCGATAGTCCTTATAAACAAAAAAGAATTATCGGAAATACCCAATATTAGTTAATTAATATGACGGAACAAATTAAACACATTATACGGAGGTGCCGAAAGCCTGTGTTGGTCTTTGCGGTTATTTTAGCGCTTTTGGCTGCAATAAATATTAATTATGTCTGGCATTTTTCGGCCGCAATTTTTAGAGGCGCGCCCAAGGCTATAGAGCCGCCTCTTTCTGACAATCCCCAAATCGAGCCGGATTTTTTGATAATTCCGTCTTTGGGGGTAAAAGCTCCGGTTAAGTACGTGGACCAGGCGGCCGAGCCGGTTTTCCAAAAAGCTTTGGAGGAGGGCGTGGCGCATTATCCTAAAACCGCTCTGCCCGGGGAATTGGGGAACGTGTATATTTTTGGCCATTCGTCCGACTATTTGTGGAGCAGGGGGGATTATAAAACCATTTTCGCGGATTTGCCGAAAATTAAAATCGGCGAAAAAATTTGGCTTTCCGATTCCGCGGGCAAAGCGTATGTCTACAAAGTGGGGGAAAGTTTTGTAGCCAAATCCGGCGATACACACCTACTTTCGCAGGATACGGATGGCAAAAAATATTAACTCTCCAGACTTCCTGGCCGTTGGGCACGGCCATGAAAAGATGGATAGTTAGGGCGGAATTAGAACAGAATTGAAATTGTCTTGCGGACGTTTAGGATGTTCATTATAATGAATCTATAGATCCGTTGTAAAAATAACATAGGACTTTTTATAAAAATGAAAAAACTTTTAATTTCTTTTTTGCGGTTATGCTGGTTTTTGGCAATGCGCCTTTGGCAGTTGCTCAAAATAATTTGCCTGCCTTGCCCACCTTGCCCGAAATGCCTTCTTTGCCGCCGATACCTTCTTTGCCGGCTATGCCGGAGCTTTTTGCACCGGATACTTTAATAGTCAAATTCGCGGAAAATTCATCAACCGAAATAAAAAACCAGACCAACAGCCAATTGGGCGGACGGTTTTTTAAAGATTTGCCGGAACTGGATTTGCAGATTATTAAGGTTCCTTTCGGACAGATGGAAGTTTACATGCAGGCATATAATCAAAACCCGAACGTACTTTACGCCGAGCCGGACTATGTTGCTACAGCTTACGGCATAAGCAATGACCCGAGCCTGCCGAGCCAGTGGGGGTTGTATAAAATTGACGCGGCTGAAGCCGGAGGCCAAAGCGCCTGGGATATAACTTATGGCAGCGCGTCCGTGAAAATTGCCGTTCTGGATACCGGCATAGAAGAGAGTCACCCTGACTTGGCGGGCAAAATCGTGGGTCGCGCCAATTTTTCTGCGAGCGCGTCAAATTCCGACTTTTTGGTCATGGCACCCCATGTAGCCGGTATTTGACCGCGGCCGCCACCAACAACGGTACAGGCATAGCCGGCGCGGGCTATAAACACCTCGCTTTATGAACATAAAAGTTTTGGACGATAACGGCAACGGCTA
>LNFR01000061.1 GCA_001567185.1 Bacteroidetes bacterium OLB12 | reverse complement strand
CTGGAAGCGAGGTTGTAGTGAATAAAAGCACTGGTGAATTACTCTTTGCGGAGTTGAACGAGAATTTATTGGAGGATAAGGGTGTATCCATTCTTTCTGTAAAATCAGCCTCAGGCAAGAGGATAATTAAGTTGAATGATCCGAAAGGCTCTTTTACATATAAGAACACGGTTTACGTATATGAGCTCACTCCTGAATATGGAGCCCCCTTTAAAATCACTAGGGAGTATTTTAAAGACCTTCCAAGTAATACTAAGATTACTGAAGTATTGATAGAAAATTAGTTCGTTTATTTCACTTCACATCATGAAGGACGTTCGAGAGGGCGTCCTTTAGTTTTTTCTTGCCGATGAAGGCATCGAGCATGGTGTAGATCGTTTTGCGCTCATTTCCCAGCGGAGTCTCCCTGTCAAGTCCTAAAATAAGGGTACTAGGCTGCTTTTTTTGAACAGGTTAAAAATAGAGTTTTTAACTTTAATCAAACCAAAAACAGCAAATGAAAAAGATGCGCTTTACAGAAGCCCAGGTGATTGGGATTCTCAACGAACAAACACAACAGGGTCAAAAAGTTTCGGAAGTATGCCGCAAGCATGGGATCAGCGAGGCTACGTTTTACAACTGGCGTAGCAAATACGCAGGCATGAAGGTGGATGAGCTTAAGCGCCTTAAGGAACTGGAGTATGAGAATGCCAGGCTAAAGAAAATTGTAGCGAACCAGAGCTTGGAGATCGATGCCATAAAGGATTTACTCACAAAAAGTTTTAACGCCTGACCAAAAAGAACACGGCTTGGAGTATCTGGCAGAGCACCACCAGATGAGCCATGCTCAGGCGTGCAAGGTGGTAGGCTGTTCGCGAACCAAAACGTATTACCAAAAGCGAATGCCCGCCAAAGATGCCGTAGTAAAAAAAGCGATTGAAGAAGTTATTGGCAGCAGCCGTAAAGGAAGAACGAAAGTGATTAAGCTGGTACAGAAAAAATATCCGGAATTAGGCGATAGCAAAATCCGCAGGGTATATGAGAACGAAGGGTTTTCGTTGAGCAAAAAACTACGCAGGCGCATTAAGGACAACCCCGCTAATCCCATCTCTATTCCGCTCAAAGCCAATCAGGAATGGGCCATGGACTTTATGAGTGACGCACTGGACAACGGACGAAGGATTCGTACCTTGAATATCATCGATCACTTCAACCGGCAATGTAAAGGCATTGAAGCAGATTTCAACTTACCGGCCCGCAGGGTGATCGAAATCCTTGAGCGTACTATCGAGCGTCATGGAAAACCCTTACGAATACGAACCGACAATGGACCGGAGTTTCGCTCTAAACGTTTTCAATTATGGATGAAAAACAACCACATAGAATGGAGTCGCATTCAAAAAGGAAAACCTCAACAGAACGCCATCATCGAACGCTTCAATAAAACCTATCGTGAAGATGTATTGGACGCCAACTTGTTTTATTCCATTGAACAGGCTAATGAAGTAACAGCAAAGTGGGTAGATGATTACAACCAGGAAAGGCCA
>LNFR01000060.1 GCA_001567185.1 Bacteroidetes bacterium OLB12 | reverse complement strand
CTGAATTTCTTTTTCTCCCCACTCTCTTGGTCTGTGTCCCCACAGACCAATTAATAATTAACCACTCTCTTATTGGACTGTGTCCCATCCCCCACAGGCCAATTAAAAATTAACCAACATTATGCCGCCTGAATTTCTTTTTTCTCTTTAAAGAATAAAATAAAATAAATCAAAACTGCTACGGCAATGTAAGCGGGCACCATCCAGATGGATTGCCATTGGAACGCCCCATCCACGGAATAATAATCGGCTGTAAAGCCCGAGAACCGCGTACCGATTACCATGCCAACACCATAGGTAGCAAATGTAAACAAGCCCTGTGCTGCGTTCTTAATTTTATCACCTGCTTTCTTCTCGGTGTACATGTATCCGGTAACAAAGAAGAAATCATAACAAATGCCGTGTAAGATTATGCCCGCATACAACATCCAGATGCTGGTGTCAATGTTTCCGTATGCAAAAAATACATAGCGCAAAATCCAGGCAGTCATTCCCAACAGCAACATTTTTTTTACACCAATCTGATTAAACAAAAATGGAATGGCGAGAATAAACACCGCTTCTGAAATCTGGCCAAAGGTCATTTTAAAAGCTACGTTGCTCATGCCCACTTCATTCAGAAACACATTGGCAAATCCGTAGTAAAACGAAAGCGGAATGCACACCAGAATAGCTGCGATAAAGAAAATCAGGTAGGGTTTATCTTTAAATAACACAAAGGCTTCGGTGCCCAGCGCACTTTCTGTGGTTTTTCCTTTGGGTGGCGTATTCGGTAAAATAAATGACGAAAGTCCCAGCGTAAGAGATGCTATTGCGGCCATCTTAAATGTAACAGCCGATTTATCCAATCCTAATGAGCTGATCAACACCCCGGCTACAATCCAGCCTAAGGTTCCAAATACCCGAATCCACGGAAACTGCTTTCCGGGATCAGTCATTTGTCCGAATGCAATGCTATTACTCAACGCAATGGTGGGCATGTAAAGCAGGGAGTAAACTAAAATGATCCAATAAAAGGTTGTGTTATCGTTCACCACGGTAGCCAGGTACAACAAGGCTGCGCCTATCAGGTGCAATACACCCATAATTTTTTGCGCTGCAAAAAACCGATCGGCAATCATGCCTACAAAAAACGGGGAAATAATAGTGGCGATTGCCAGCGCACTGTAGGCTGCACCAATCTGGGTTCCGGTAGCTCCTAAAAATTCTGACATATAAGTGCCCATCGTAACATACCAGGCGCCCCAGATAAAATATTCCAGGAGCATCATAACAGATAATTTGGTAAACACAACGGGCTTCATGCTTTCAGTCTATTTGAGTGAAGAAAGATAAAAACGCTTTTCATAAAACAGAAAGGCGCGGGATAATTTTATACAGATGGATTATGGTGTAACCGGCCGGTATCGCGATTCATCAAAAATCTCTTTTGCGCTTTTTATTCGCATGAGATCGGGCAAAGAAAGCTCGGGTTTCCTTATGGCATAACTATTTACAATCTGCCAGCCCACCCAGGTGCCAATGCGGCCCGGGGCCTGATCGGCCACATCAAATGTTTTGGGGCGCTCGGCAATATATTTTTGCCGCATCTGTGCGCTGGTTGAAAAGAACACTTCGTCTTCTACCAATTTTTTCCAGATCACATCCTGGTTGGCACGTGCCCCGGCTATCTCTTCGGCTGAGTAGCCAATCAATACACTATCCGGCACGCAGGGCAACATCCGCTTGGCAAAGTAGTAGGCTTTTCCATAGGTGATCATATCAGCCAGCAGTGTGCGGTCGTTCAAATCGGTTTCATTTAACCGGCCATCAATTCCATATAAAAGCATAATCGAGGGCACAATAAAATTCTTTTCATGGCGCTGCAGCATGTATTCATACAGGTTGGGTCTGAACTTTGCGCCACGGCCCAGGTAATAATCCAGCCCTACTACAATCAAGGTATCGGTAACAAATAAATCTGTTTCCAGTCCTGTGATTACGGTTTGAATTTTAGGCGGTTGAAAATCGGGATAATAATATTTAAGATTAACAAAGGCCGTGTTGAACTCTGCTTTCAACTCACTCAAATCGCCAAATACCTTTCGGGTTTCCTGTAACAGCGTATCAAAGTGCGGGTTAGAGAACCGGGCATATAGTTCATTAATAAAAACCGAATCATTGGGATAGGCGGTGCGACCAAATACAAAGTCGCGCAACAAGGTATGCCGCGAAAAAAAATCTACCAGTTGTTGTTTGCTGGTGATGGCGGGAATAGAATCTTCAAATGATTCGAACTGCAGGTTAACTGTAATGGATTTAGTGTCGGGCACAAACGCGCACTTCTCCTCCACATCACCACTGCACGACCATAATAATATGCCGATGGCCAACGGGAATACCACTATCCAAAATAAAAACCGGGCTTTACGCATAGTTGAAATTTGGTGGCGAAGATGGTAAGATTCGGTGGAATGGCAAAAATGATTTCGGTGGGATGACATATGGTATCGGATACACTTTCTTTAGAAGCCATCTCAAAATACTTTGTCATCGCGGACAGCGTTCCGCGATCTCGGAATCTGTGCAGAAAGGTTGGGATCCGGAATAAATCCGGCATGACATTCATCCTTAAGTGATATTTTTGATGATGGTCTTC
>LNFR01000059.1 GCA_001567185.1 Bacteroidetes bacterium OLB12 | reverse complement strand
CTCTAAAATTTAAAACGTGACCTCCCCGGGCCACGTTTTTTTATTCAAAACCATAAGGGCCGGTGACAAACCGGCCCTTTTTGCTTGCCCTGCCCCATTACTTAATAAGCGGGTTGCATGGCTTTGGTCAAAATCTCTCCAAACTTTTCCCGGTAAGATGCGGTTACCTGTACCGCCCGTAGGCGAATCACCATCCACGCGCACGGTAAGGCAATTCCAAAAGCAATTAATCCTTTTCTAATACCCGTTTACCGACAGTCCAGGCGTAATTATGTATTTCAAGTTTATTTTAGTATGTTTACGTTAAATAGATAAAAATCAGTTGGTTATGAAATTGAAAATAACTCCAGCTAAGGTTTACTACAACAAACCCAAAGTGCTGATGGCGTTGGTTGCCGTTTGCTTTGCTGTGTATTTTATTGCGAGATTTATAGTTGAATTTTAAACTTTGACTACGCAACGAAAAAAGAAGAGCATCATGCCCGTTAAGGGCTATTACGAACGTGCCCGCATGTTCGGCTACATCGTTTTGTTGGTTGGCCTGGCCGTATTGGCCTATTATCTGTATCAATACTTTACTTCCTGAAATAACTTTTGAGTAACAGCGTTCTATCGCTGCTATGCAAAAAATTTTAATCTGGACTTTCACCAGTCTGTTGGCTATTCTTGCGCCTTGTCTATCGCAGGCGCAAACCACCCTTGGCGATAAAGCCCCTGAAAACATTCAGGTTCATTCCAAAAAACTGAAGCCTACCCATCAGCAAACCAAAAGGCAAAAAATTTTGCTGAAGAAGGCGAAAGTAAAACACACTGCGCAATACGAATTTTATGCCCGCGTGGAGAAGGCAGCCAAAGAAAAACAGAAACTTTTAAAAAAACTGGCTGCGCCTCAATACTCCAATCCTCTTTACTATGGGCATAAAAAAATGCCAAAAAAGAATCCTCCATACAAGATGAAGTATTGCAAGGAATGTGGTATCCGGCACTAAAAATTTGATTGGGGTTCATTCTTTTTGGAAAGAAAATGACACCAGGCTTTCGCTTGTGCGAATTTAGAGTCCATGCAGGTTAGTAATCTGGCACAGATAAACTAAATTCGTTGCCGTTTTACTTTTGGCAAGGATGCAATTAGCCCGTTATATCGAACACACAAACTTAAGTCCTACCCTAACCATTGGCGCAATTGATCAACTGGTAAATGAAGCACGTACGTTTGGCTTTATTGGTGTATGCGTTCCTCCCTTTTGGGTAAAACGCGCCCACCGCGAAATCGGTACCGATAAAATTCTGTTGGTTACGGTGGCCGGGTTTCCACTTGGTTATAACATGACCGAAACCAAACTGGATGAAATTAAGCGAAGCATTGACAACGGTGCCGATGAGATTGATGTTGTCTGGAACATCAGTTCATTCAAAACAGGATTACCCTGGACAAAAACGGAAATTGCCAAGTGCAGTAAATTAGTTCACGATCATCAAAAAATTTTAAAAGTTATTATTGAAACAGCGTACCTGTCCAATGAAGAGATTGCTGCAGCCAGTAAACTTTGTGCCGATGCCGGTGCCGACTTTGTAAAAACCTCCACCGGGTTTGCGCCAACAGGTGCTAAGGCAGAGCACGTAAAAATTATGCGCCAGGCGGTTCCGTTGCACGTTGGAATAAAAGCCAGTGGCGGAATTAAAACCTATGAACAAGCTATTCAACTAATTGAGGCTGGTGCCGACCGTCTTGGAACCTCTTCCGGAAAAGCAATTGTTACCCCAAACCTAAACCTATAATGAGCGATTTTTTAACAGACCTTTTTCCAAAGCCCGATCAAGTGCCACCTGCGGTGGCACTACCGGCCAATCTGGAGCAACGTGAGTATTTATTAGATGGTAAGTTAGTTACCTGGCAGGGCGATATGAACCCTGTATTAAGCCCGGTCTGTTTAAAGCAGCCAGACGGAGTTGTAAAACAGCAGGTAATTGGAAGCACCCCATTACTTACTTCCAAAGAAGCACTCGCGGCATTAGACTCAGCAGCTAAAGCTTACGATCAGGGTCATGGTGTGTGGCCCACTATGTCTGTAGCAGAACGCATTGAGCATGTTGAAAAATTTCTGGTGAAGATGCGCGAGCAACGGCAGACAGTGGTAAACCTGCTTATGTGGGAAATAGGTAAAACACAGAAAGATTCTGAAAAAGAATTTGATCGCACCTGCGAGTATATTGCAGATACCATCAACTCCTTGAAAGATCTTGACCGGAATTCGTCAGGCTTTGTATATGAACAAGGTATAATGGCACAGATCAGGCGTGTACCATTAGGGGTAGCCTTGTGTATGGGGCCCTACAACTACCCGCTGAACGAAACCTTTAGCACATTGTTTCCGGCTTTGATTATGGGCAACACGGTTGTATTTAAGCCGGCAAAGTATGGCGTGTTATTAATCAGGCCATTACTGGAAGCCTTTCGTACGTGTTTCCCTGCTGGTGTTATTAATGTGATTTACGGGCGTGGCCGCGAAACAGTAGGCGCATTGATGGAAACCGGTAAAGTAGATGTATTTGCTTTTATCGGAACCAACAAGGGAGCAAATGAACTGAAAAAACTTCATCCAAAACCACATCGCCTAAAATCCATTTTAGGTTTGGATGCAAAGAACCCGGCTATTGTCCTTCCCGATGCGGACATCAACAATGCAGTAAATGAATGTTTGCTGGGCTCGCTATCATTCAATGGCCAACGCTGTACCGCACTAAAAATTTTATATGTACACAAAAGCATTGTAGATGAGTTTCTCAAAAAACTTGCTGCTGAAATTTCAAAACTGAAACCCGGCATGCCCTGGGATGCAGGAGTGGGCATTACACCCCTGCCTGAACCCGGTAAAACTGATTATTTAACCAAGTTGGTAGAAGACGCAAAGCAACACGGAGCAGCTGTGATTAATCCAGGTGGTGGCACCGTTTCTGAAACGTTTTTCTATCCTGCCCTGCTCTACCCGGTTAATAATAAAATGCGTGTGTACTTTGAAGAACAGTTTGGCCCGGTAGTACCGGTTGTGCCTTTTGAGAAAGAGGAAGAAGCGATTGACTATGTGCTTAACTCCAACTTCGGGCAGCAGGTGAGTATTTTTGGAAACAACTCAAAACAAATAGCGCGGTTAATTGATGCCTTTTCCAGCCAGGTGGGCCGCATTAACCTGAATGTGCAATGCCAGCGCGGCCCCGATACCTTTCCATTTAATGGAAGAAAAGATTCAGCCGAAGGAACCTTATCGGTCTCAGATGCCTTGCGTGTATTTTCCATCCGCACGCTGGTGGCTACCAAAGCCAGTGATAGCAATAAAAAAAATTATCAGCCAGATAATTCAAAACCGCGAGTCGGTGTTTTTAAAACACAGATTATATTTTTTAAACGTGTCAGGCGAAAAAGATTTGACCAAACTCCTTCAAACCCTGCAGCCAACCCTGCACCCGGGGCGCTATGTTTTTTGCTCGGTCAATGACCTCACCCGCATTAATCCCATTGATGTGGTTTCAGTATTTAAGGAAACGGAAGGCTACACCGTTATAGCAGATAAGCAATTAGCAGATCGATTGAACTTAAATTACAAATTATTGCCGCATGGATTACGTTAACTGTTCACTCTTCCTTGCAGGCAGTTGGGCTTACGGCTGCCTTTTCGCGCGCCCTGGCCGATGAAAATATTAGCTGCAATGTGATGGCCGGATATTTTCACGATCACATTTTCGTAGATGAACGCGATGCTGATAAAGCATTAACCGTTCTGAAAAAATTATCAGCATGATGCACATTAATATTTTAGTAACCGGCACCGTGCAGGGCGTTTTATTACAGAGCATCCACCAAACAGAAGGCCGATGAACTGGGAATTAAAGGGTTTGTGCGCAATCAACCCGATGGCTCAGTTTATATTGAAGCCGAAGCTCCCGCTGAAGCATTAAAACAGTTTATTGAATGGTGTCATCGTGGTCCGGAACGCGCACAGGTACAACAAGTGGAAACAACCCAGGCACCTTTACAAAATTTTACGGAGTTTGAGGTGCGAAGGTAAACCTCACTCGTCTTGTTCATGAGCAAGGCACAAGAATCACTTCCTCGCCTCTACACTTTGGTTCCAATCATACACCCGATCGCTGATTTCAGTAAGCAGATCAGGATCTTTCTCCAATGCATTACCAATTACAATCAAGTCAGCACCGGCTTCCAGTGCATTGAAAGCTTTTTGGCTGGTATTAATTCCTCCACCTACAATCAAAGGCACGTTAACCGATTTACGTACCGCGTTAATCATCTTGGCGCTGATCTCCCGTTCGGCCCCGCTACCGGCATCTAAGTAAATTAATTTTAGTCCAAGCATTTCACCAGCCATCGCGGTACACGCTGCCAATGAATACTTGTCTTCCGGAATAGGTGTGGTGTTACTGATATAAGCTACCGAAGTGGTTTTGCCGGAATTGATGAGCATATACCCGGTGGGCATAATCTCTAATGGATTATTTTTAAGAATCGGTGCAGCTACAACATGTTGACCGATTAATAAATCAGGGTTACGCCCCGATATCAACGATAATAACAAAATTGCATCCGCAGAAGGATCGATTTGTAAGGAGCTACCCGGAAACAAAATCACCGGCAGAGAAACGGTTTCTTTAATCTGCTTGATTACATCGGCCAGGTTAGTGGTGGTTACCAGGCTGCCACCTACAAAAAAGAAATCGATGCAGTTTTCGGTTGCGAGTCTGATTAAGGTATTTAACCGAGCCGGATCTTCAATCTTATCCGGATCAACCAAAACGGCAATGGATTTTTTACCCAGCTTGTGCCGCTCTTGCAGCGTGTTAAGAATCTTCATGCTTTTGCTTGCGGTTACTCAGGTATTCGGAAAGTTTGTCTTTCGCAATGTCGAGCAGCATAAGGGTAGCCTGATTCACAAGCCGGTCGCCAAGTTGCGAAAGGAAAGATGGTGGTGAGTAAGCGGGTGAAGGTTCAAAATCAGGTTCTGAATTTTGAACACCTTTTGCTTTTACTTTTGCTTTCTTCTTTTTGGATGAACGAACTTGCGAAACCAACAAGTATGTAACGGCCAGTGTGCCCCCGATAATCAATGCGTTTTTAACAACCTGTTCGGTTTTATCCGACATACCTTTTACTTCCCGCAGCAACTCCTTTTTATGCCGATCGGAGGCTTCGATCAGTTTTTTCTTTTCCGGATCCTGAGTTTCGAGCAGTTCCATTATTTTTTTTCGTTGCGTTTTATCATTGCAGCCATCTGCCGCTCAAAAGCATGGCCAATTTTTTTTCGGAAGATCAAAAAAATGAGGCAGGGCACTCCATAAATACCCGCTACTATCCAATACCCAATATACGGTTGCCCGAAATAGCCATTCAGAAAATGAGCCAGGCCCACACTAAAAAACAATAGAAAGAGAATTGAAAGCAATAAGATAGATACAATCACTAACGCCTGCGCCAATACATGCGCAATTTCCTCACGCACTTCTATCTTGAAAAGGGCAAGCCGTGTTTCCAGATATCCCGAAAGGTTATCTACCAGGTTATCGAGCCGTAGAAATTTAAAGAGGGTGTCTTTTATTCCTTCCATAATTATTGTGGAGGCAATATACTCAATTTGCTTCAGGCCTGCGGGCTGTGGCGGCCATTATTTCGGATGCCCTTTCATGCGTATCTGCCACCACGGCTTGACGCGGACAGGCATTAAATACAACCTTATGAGAAGGGAGTTGCCGGGAGTTTAGCTGCTGCCGGTAAGCAGGTTCGTTTACCTGCACTGCATTTTTTGTTGAAGTAAATGAGCGAAAACGGAATCACAAAAAAGTAAGCAACAGGTATAAGAAACCGGCCAGTCTGTATTTTAATGTAAGCCGACCTAAACCATCGGCAAGTTTTAGAGGAAGCTCTTTTACCACGGGAATCAGGTAAAAAAGAACAACCCCGATTGTATTGAACAAAAAGTGCGCAACAGCCAGGCTAATAGCAGCATTTGAATTAAATAATGCTGCGATAAATGCAGTAATGGTAGTACCAATATTTGCTCCTAACACAAATGGAACAGCCGCTTTAATCTTTACAACCCTTTTTGCCACCAGGGGTACTACCAGCGAGGTGGTTACCGTACTGGATCGAATAACGGCTGTGATAAGCAGACCCCAACCGAAAGATTTGAAGGCGTTCTTAAAAAAGAAATGCTGAAACCCTTCCGGCCGGATACCAAGCGTTTTGGAGATTACTTTTCTGAAGAATAGAATGGAAGAAAACAGCAACCCCACAGAAAGAAGAATCAACACAAACCCGTTGTTGATTGTCGCCACAATCCAATCCACAAACGATTCGAAACCAAACCCCAGCAATGAAAAATTTTCTGAGGTATTGCCCAGGGGCTCGTTAAAAAGAGCGTTGCCTGCAGAGTGTGCCATGCCCGACAAAAACCAAAAGAATATTCCAGCGGAAAGAGGACCAATACAGTTAAGATGTTAAAAAATCATGATACGTACCAATGGTAACAGCCCGCCTGAATTCTTTTTTCCGGGTGATGAAACCCAGCGAAACAATGGTGCTGGTAATGGTTGTGCCAACATTAGCGCCCATAATAATGGGTATAGCGCTGCTTAGTGACATAGAGCCGGTGGCCATCAATGCAACCGCCATGGCCGTAGTTGCCGAGCTACTTTGGATGAGCGCGGTAACCAGTAAACCAATGAATAAACCAGTAAATGGATTGGATGTGGTTAAAACTATCACATCGGCTGCATCCTGCCCCAGGTGCTGGAGCGAGGATATCATGAGCTCAAGTGCAAAAAGAAAAATCAGCAACGCGGCCAGTATGTAGGCCGTGTTTCGGAATACAATTTTCCACGGAGTGGCGGGTTGCGCTGCCGGCTGCTCTTGCATCATTACGCGTAAATATACCTACGTGGCTTTAACAACCGAAGGACGTAACAATTCCTTAATGTGAGAGTTCGGCCAGTGCCATCCAGGCCATCAGGCCGGGGCCGATTCTGAGCGCATCTTCATCAATATCAAATGTGGGCGAGTGCACATACGAGGTTAATCCTTTTGCTTCGTTGCGCGTACCCAACCGGTAAAACGAGGCGGGCACAACATGCGAGTAATAAGCGAAGTCTTCCGAGCCCAGGGTAATGTCAAGATCAACAACATTTTCTTTTCCCACGTAGGCTTCTGCTGCTTTCCGGATTCGTTGGGTAAGAGCTGGGTTGTTTTCAAGATAAGGATACCCGCGTGAAATCGTTACCTCGCATGTACCCCCCATACTTTCGGCAATCCCTTTAGCCATCTTTTCAATTTTTTCCAGGCCTTCTGCACGCCATTGTTCATTGAGTGCGCGAAACGTACCGGCAATGGTTACCTCGTTGGGAATAATGTTGGTGGCTCCTTCGCCAGTAATTCGACCGAATGTTAGTACAGTGGGTTGCTTTGGGCTTGCGTTGCGGCTGATTACTTGTTGCAACCCAATGATAATGTGTGCAGCAATTACCACCGGATCGATGGTAAGTTCGGGTGCTGCCCCATGCCCCCCTTTGCCAATTACCTTTAAATAAATTTCATCGCTGCTGGCCATGTACATGCCCTCACGAAAGCCCACTTTACCCACAGGCACCAACGGCATAACGTGCTGCCCGATGATTGAAGCAGGTGTTGGATTCTGAAGCGCCCCTTCTTTAATCATGTACGATGCACCCCCCGGATTTTTTTCTTCACCCGGTTGAAAAATCAACTTAACAGTACCTTCAAACTCATTTCGTAACTGAGAAAGGATTTTTGCAGTACCCAATAACGAAGCGGTGTGCACATCATGACCACATGCGTGCATAACACCCGGCTTCGTAGATTTATAGGGCACCTCATTTTTTTCTTCGATCGGCAATGCATCCATATCGGCCCGCAAGGCAATTGTATTTTTTCCGGGTTTACCTTGTACGAGTGCAACCAAACCTGTGTTAGCCATGGTAACAGGTTCAAGCCCAAAAGATTTTAACTGGGCAGCCACAAACTTTGCTGTATTAAATTCCTGGTACGAAAGTTCCGGGTTGGCATGTAAATGCCTGCGCCATTGAATTACTTCAGGGTGTAACGCTTCCGATAGCGATTTGATTTTATCAAGCACGTGCATGGGCCAAAGGTACCGAGGTTTTAACGGAGTAAAAAATCAAAGTTGTTTTATGTTTTGGGTATTAGTAATGCAGGAATCAGAATATTCGTACCTCACAATTTATTTTA
>LNFR01000058.1 GCA_001567185.1 Bacteroidetes bacterium OLB12 | reverse complement strand
TGGTGGATGACCTGGCCATTATTGAAGGTGATAATAAAACCGTTGGCATTGAGTTGCACATTGGGTGGAACAGGATTGTGCGCAGAATTTTTGAATCGCTCGGGTATGTGGTTGAAAAACTGGATCGGGTGGTGTATGCCGGCCTCGATAAAAAAAGATTTGGGCCGGGGCGAATGGCGCTTCTTAAAACCCGAGGAGGTAATTAAACTTAAGCACTTTAAATAGGGAGAAATGCGGCTCGATTCATAAGTGGGCACAGCTTATTTATAACTCCCCATCCCCATCAAAATCAAGATAGGATAGCACTACGTCTTCATACACTGTTCCGCGATATATTTCTGCAATCTCAAATTTTAGAGTAACCCCAGAGGTAGAAGAAATGCGCCCAAGATTAAATGTTTGGTAAGCGATATTGTTTTCAAAACAGAAAACTACGACAACCAATCGCGGATATTTACTGGAACTTCCGATTCAGGAAAAGAGCTACCCTCCGGAACGTATTTTTACAAAATAGACTTTGCAAACGGCAAATCCATAAATGGTTTCATTGTGTTGAAACGATAAATAAACCTGAAGGAAAATGGATTATTCCTTCAGGTTTTCTACCGGGTTTACAAACGTTGCGCGCAAGGTTTGCGAACCGATCGTAATAATTGCAAACAAGATCAAAATCAACACCCCGATGAGAATTACAGAGGCATCGAACGAAGTATGATAGGCAATCAGCTCAAGCCAAAATTTGTTTGCCACATAAGCCAGGGGCACCGCTATTACCACAGCTATCAACAGCAACCCAACAAATCCTTTTGATAGCAACACAATCAACGAGCCATTGCTGGAACCAAGAACTTTCCGGATGGAGATTTCTTTGATGCGCGTTTCCAGGGTGTAGGTTGCCATGCCCAGTAAGCCTAAGCACGAGATGAGAATGGCCAGCGAAGCGATAACGGTTAGCACTGAAACAATGTCACCAAAAATGATTTCATAAAATTTCTTCACTTCGGAGTCAACCGTTTTGTAATCGATTTTAAGATCGGGATTAATGGCTGCCCACGACTTTTCGATAGCAGCAACGGCTTGCTCGTACGAACCCAGGTAAGAAACCTGCACCACATTGAATTGTGTAGGATCATACAATAATGCCATGGGCGAAATCTCCCTTGTGAGGTCTCGATGATTGTACCCCGAAACAACACCAATGATGGTGCGTCTTAGCGAATCTTCTTCTTGAATCAGTTGCTGGCCAATGGCATCTTGCGCTGATCCAAAGTTGTATTTGGAAACAGCCTGTTCGTTAATCACAATATATTCTTTATTGATACTGTCGGCCCCGGCTTCAAAGAAGCGGCCAGCCACCAGCGTGATATCCATATTGTTCAAATAGTCTTCATCCACCAGGAAGTAATCCAATTGTAACCCTTCGGTATCGCTCAGGTTGCGCTTTAAAGTAGTGCCATACGATACTCCGGCTGATGGTACATGGGAAGCAGCCGTGATGTGTGTTAAGTTAGGGTGTTTTGCTAATTCGTTTTTTAAGCGCTGGGCTGAAGTGTTATTGAGTTTCACAGAGATGTTTTGCGCCATATTAAACCCATGACTTTGGCCTAAAAACAAATTGAACTGATTGTAAAGGACAATGGCTGATAATATGAAGAATAGCGAAAGTGTAAACTGTGCTACCAGCAATGTTTTGCGCAACCCCATGCGCGAGAACAACTTCATGTTGCCGAAATTCTTCAACACCTTTACCGGTTGAAACCCTGATAACACGACTGCCGGAAAGAAACCCGCCAGCACACCAACTACCACAGCAAATAGTACAAAGGCTGCCAGTACCAGCGTGTTCGATTCCAGGTCCCAATGAAAAATGCGCGCGAAGTTGAGTTGCAGAATTACGGGCTTTAATAATAGCAACAACACAAATCCGAGCGTTAGTGCCAGTAAAGCGATGATGATCGATTCGCTTAGAAACTGGGTAAACACTTGCCAGCGCGCTGCACCCGTAACTTTTCGAATGCCAATTTCACGGGCGCGGGTTAAAGATCGGGCAATGGAAAGGTTGGTGAAATTGAAACAGGAAGTGAGCAGAATCACAAGCCCTAATCCACCAAGGAAGTAAATGAAGAACCAGGGCAAGATGGGCCCGATAGAATTGTTGGTTAGCGGCCCGGGTGTAATACCCATTAAAGGTTGCAAAGCAAACCGCATCCGGTACACATTCGGATCGGTTATACTGCCAATGTGTTGCTCATAAATTTTGTCGAGATTGGCTTGTACACTTTCCGATGATTGCCCCTCGCCAACTAAAATATACGTATAGCCATTCCAGTAATTTGTCCAGTCGGTAAGCTGGTCTTTGCTGGGTAACGAATTAACAGTAGCCATGCTGGCCAATGCTTCGAATACGATGTGCGACTTATTTTCTGTTTTTTCCAAAACACCTGTAACAGTATATGTTCCTAAGTCACCAACGGTAATAGTTTGCCCAAGTGGGTTTTCTTCTTTAAAAAGTTTGTTGGCGGCTGCGCGTGTAAGTACAACGGAGTATGGTTCTTTTAGTGCGGTGGCTGCATCGCCATATTGAAGTTTATACTCGAAAAAAGTGAGCACTTCGGCATCGGCAAAAAAACCAGCCAACGGAATATTTACATTTTGATTTTCAAACTCAAGCCAGCCATTGCCAAACCCCTTCATTATACGTACTACCTGCGCTGAGCCGGTATAATTGTCAAGCAATTCCTGACGCAAGGGCAAGGGCGAGGCGGCATTGGGTTGATTGTTGTTGATTACCCCGTGTTGATCTACCGCATGGGTAGTTACTCTATAAATGTTATGTCGCTTGGAATTGTGGCGATCGTAATTCAATTGATCGGCCACCAGCATGATAACGGCCATGCATACCGACATACCAATGGTAAGACCCAACACATTGATTGCTGAAAAAAACTTGTGCCGCATCAAACTGCGCAACGCAGTTTTGAAATAATTTTTTATCATACTTGAAACTCTATTTTTTTGACCAGGAAAGGGTGTAGGTTGCCGTTTGTTTCTTCATACGAAGCGACAGGGTTGTTTCTGAAAGTGCAAGAACCTGGTACCGGATTTCTTCGTCTGAAATTAACACCAACAATTTGCCATTATTCTCCAGGCGCCATTGGCCCTGCTTCGCATTTTGGATGGATGCGGTTGCCTGCCAGTTGCCATCCTCCGAAAAGCGGATTTGAGTTTCCTGCGGCAACGATTGGTGCTTGCCAATGCCCGACATCTCATCAGACGTTAATATCCAGGTGCCGGTTAACAATTCTTGTTTTGAAGATTGGGCAATTACTACGCCTCCAATCCCAAAAGCTATTAGTAATAAGAAGATTGACCGTCTCATTATTTATTTGTTTCTTTTTTAAGAAGATAATAGTAAATCAGAAAACCCAGCGAGACAGATAAAGCAAACAAACCATAAGGGAGTGGCGACTCCGGGCCGGTTGGAATGAATTCCATTATAATCAATGAAAGCCCGGCAAAGAAAATAATCAACCCCCACTTTAATGCGCTAAAGCTACCATCGTTCGTGTGTTGTTTGAAGATTGCCTGCGTGTCTTCATTCACAAAACCCTTTTCAATCATTCGTTTTTTCAGAATGTAGTCGGTCATTACTTTGGTGAAGAAGTAAATGGTGCCCCCAAAACTTCCCATAATAACAAGGGGCATTAAAACATCTTTTAAGGCGTTGCTCATAGTTTTTGATTTTTAGATTCTGAATTTTGTTTTGAGGCGTAAGACACCGGCCTGCGGGCAATGTTGCAACGGATTTGAAAAATATTTTAACTCTTTATCATCAATCCGGGATGAGCAAGACGGGGAGTTGGGTGAAAACGGATTAAATTCAATGAACGCGGTTTGATCCAGGTCTGGCAAATTCCGGAATCCAGTAGATTGAATACCATTACATTAGTCTAATACAAGGTCACCAGCGGCAAAATTTTAACTAAATTCCTGCAACATCCGTAAGCGTCAGCGTGTCTAACCCGGAAATGATTGATGACAAGGCCCTGGTGGGGCAGGTTTTACGTGGCGATCAGCAGGCATTTCGCATGCTGATTAAAACAACACGAAAGACTGGTGAGCCACATGATTGGCCGGCTGATTGATAAACCGGAAGACCGCGAGGAACTTTGTCAGGATGTGTTTTTGAAGGTATATGAGAAATTGAAAGAATTCACTTTTCAATCAAAGTTAAGCACGTGGATTGCCACCATTGCATACCGGCATGGTATCAACCACCTGCGGAAGCGAAAGATAAAGATTAGTGATTTACCGGATGATGAAACCCACATCGAAAGGTTTATTGCGGTGGACGATGCCAGTGAAACCCTGGCCGATGCGCAACTGGACCAGATCGTGTTAACACTGGTTGAAAAGCTGCCACCGCAGTATAAGGCTATTCTTACACTTTATCATGTGCAGGAAATGTCATATCCGGAGATTGTAGAAATAACGGGTTTGCCCGAAGGCACAGTAAAGAATTATTTATTCCGTGCGCGGCAGTTGTTGAAAGAAAAAGTAAAGCAGTACCTTGGCAAAGAAGCAGTATGAAAGACGAAGAATTGCAAAAGCAGATTGAGGCCGGCATACCGGTGCAGACCAATGATGGGAAGGCGTATCAGCTTGTGTTTAATAAATTGAAACAAGAACCTGCCTTTCATGTTCCGATATCATTTGCCGATCGTATTCTTGCCATCATTAAAAAGCGGGAAGAACAACGCGATTTTCGTTGGCTCGCATTTGGAATTTTCCTTTCAGTAGTTGCATTGGTTGTTGTGCTGACCTTAACAAAAGCGTGGACTATTGGTGTGTTCTCATTTATCTCGGGTTATCCCGGACTGATTGCTTTTGGAATTGCCTTTATTCTGTTGCTGCAATGGGTGGATCGGAAAGTGGTGAGAAAAGACGCAACGCATTAGCATTTTTATGAGCAGCATTGTGGCGTAACGTGCACGCGTTACTGTGAAATGTCATTGCGGAGGAGTGGGGAGTATGATTGATGGAATTTGTAATTCATTAAGTTAAGGTACATTCATAAGCTGGTCGCATTTGTAATGCCGACCTACAGATAAACAAGATTTAAAAATCTTTTTCATTTCGGTTCGGGATTGCAAATCCAGAACAGCGGGTTTTAACAATTGTCAGCGCCTCCACACCTTTGCGGTTACTGTTTTTACCCCTCATCAAAATCCAGTAACCTTTTCTATCTTGCTTTGGTAACAATCTATTGTTAAAAACCAATTGCATGAATAAATTCTTTACCCCGCTTTGTGCGATGCTTGTATGTTTAAGCATGGCCACGCTGGCCCAGGAACCTAAAAAAGAGGAGAAGGCCGACACTACCAAAAAAGAAAAGCCCAAACCCAAAAAGAAGGACCTGCCCCTCGAAATTGGCAGACGAGTACCCATTAAAACCAATGAAGGTACCTGGATGAGCCTGGATGTAAGTCCTGATGGTAAAACCATTGCCTTCGATTTTCTGGGCGATATTTTTACTATGCCCATTACGGGAGGTAAACCTGTTCAGTTTACAAGCGGAATGGCCTTCGACTCGCACCCTAAGTTTAGCCCTGATGGTAAAAAATTGTTGTTCATCAGCGATCGGAGCGGTGGTCAAAATATCTGGTGGTTTGCACTGGATAAATCCGATTCGCTTCAGGTAACAAAAGGTAACAACGAAATTTATCAATCGGCCGAGTGGACACCCGATGGCGCGTACATTATCGGATCACGCGGGGTGCGCAATCTCAAGTTATGGATGTTTCATAAGGACGGAGGTTCCGGGGCGCAACTCATCAGCAAACCTGATAACGTAAAGACAATTGAACCCGCCTTTGGTGCCGATGGCCGCTACATCTGGTTTTCATTACGCAACAATGCATGGAATTACAATGCGCAATTGCCCCAATATCAATTAGGTGTTTATGATCGCGAAACAGGTGAATCACAAAATGAAACTGCACGTTATGGCTCGGCTTTTACACCCACGCTTTCGCCCGATGGCAAATGGTTGGTGTATGGTTCGCGATACAACGATAAAACCGGTTTGATTTTGCGCGATTTAAAAAATGGTGATGAAAAGTGGCTGGCCTATCCTGTACAACGAGACGAGCAGGAGTCAATCGCCCCCCTGGGGGTATTGCCAGCCATGTCGTTTACACCCGATAGTAAAAATGTGATTGCATCTTATGGTGGTAAATTTTACAGCATACCTGTAGCAGGAGGCAATGCGGTAAATATTCCTTTTGAAATAGAGTCCGAATTTCTAATCGGCCCAACGCTTACCGATTTCAAATATCCTATCAAAGACGATAAAGACATCATCGCTACGCAAATACGCGATGCAGTAGTTTCGCCCGATGGCAAACAAATTGCCTTTACGGTATTGAATCGTTTATATACAATGGACTTGCCCAATGGCACCCCCAAACGCATTACCACCCATAATTTTACAGAAGCTTTTCCTGCCTGGAGCCAGGATGGTGCGCAGTTGGCGTGGGTGAAGTTGGGAAGGGCACTGGGGGGTAACATTTATAAAATCAACTTTAAAGTAAAAGGAGCCAAGCCAATCAAACTTACCCAAACAGCTGCTTTGTATAGCGAGCCTGCCTGGTATGGAAACAAGATTGTATTCTTAAGAGGAACTGCAAACAACTATCGCGAAAGCGAGGGGCCAACAGCATTTCAAAGCCAGGAAGATTTGCTTTGGATTAGTGGCGATGGTGGCACAATAAATTTTATTACCAAGGCCCGTGGCAGGGCTACCCCTCATTTTACCAGGAGTTCCGACCGCATTTATTTATACAGTGGCAGCAAAGGGTTGGTGTCCATTCGGTGGGACGGTACCGATGAGAAGGCTCATCTGAAAGTTACGGGCATTACCACCTATGGATTTGAATTGGGAGAAGAAGTGAATCATTGTATGTTGGTGGAGTCAGCAACAGAGCCTCAGAATACACCATCCAATGCTGCAATGTTACTAATGGCCCCAGAAGGCGACCAGGTATTAGCTAAAATAAATAACGAACTCTATGTAGTAACACTTCCACTTACCGGTGGTGAAACCCCAAAAATTTCTGTGGCAGATCCTGCCGCTGCTGCCTTCCCTGCACGCAAGCTAACCAAACTGGGAGGCGAGTTTCCAAGCTGGAGCAGCAATGGTAAAACGGTTTACTTCACGTTGGGCAATGCATTCTTCACTTACAACATAGACGAAGCCAAAGTAAAAGAAGAAGAACTGAAGAAGAAAAAGGCTGCTGAAGAAAAAGCAAAAGAAGCGGGCGAAACCAAAAAGGATGAAGCAAAGCCTGAAGACAAAAAAGATGAAAACTACAAACCCCGGGAAATTCGCATTAAGGTTATTGTTCAGAAAGATATTCCGGTTGGAAAAATCTTATTACAGAATGCGCGCATCATTACCATGAAGGGCGATGAAGTGATTGAGCGGGGAGATGTGTTGATTGAAAATGCACGCATCAAACAAGTAGGTGCTGCAGGTTCCATTTCGGTTGACGCCTCTGTGCAAAAAATGGATTTAAGTGGAAAAACCATTGTGCCCGGTTTTGTAGATACACATGCCCACATGTGGCCGGCCTGGGGAGTTCATAAAAAACAAGTGTGGCTGTATGCTGCAAACCTTGCCTATGGTGTAACCACCACGCGCGATCCGCAAACCTCTTCTACCGATGTGCTAACCTATAGCGATATGGTAGAAACCGGTGACATCATCGGGCCGCGTATTTATTCTACCGGCCCGGGCGTGGGGTATTGGATGTATAATCTGAAAGATGCTGAGCAAGCCAAGGATATATTGAAACAGTATTCAGAATACTACAATACAAAAACCATCAAGATGTATTTAACAGGCAACCGCCAGCACCGGCAATGGATAATACAAGCTGCAAAGGAACAAAACCTGATGCCCACCACAGAAGGTGGTCTTGACTTCAAACTCAATCTTACCAATTTGATTGATGGCTATCCAGGCCATGAACACACGTTTCCCATCTACCCACTATACAAAGATATTACTACCGTAGTGGCCGCTTCGGGCATGACGTACACACCCACATTGCTGGTATCGTATGGTGGGCCGTGGGCCGAGAATTATTATTACGCAACGGAAAATGTAAATGGCGATCCCAAACTCAATCACTTTACAGCAAAATCAGAACTTGATCAGAAATCGCGAAGAAGGCCAGCCTGGTTTATGAAAGAAGAACATGTGTTTGAAGACCATGCCCGGTTTGTAAATGACCTGGTGAAAGCCGGTGGCAATGCTGGTATTGGTTCGCATGGGCAATTGCAGGGCTTGGGTTATCATTGGGAATTGTGGAGTGTGGGCAGCGGGGGATTATCCAATCACAACGCATTGAAAGTGGCTACCATAAAAGGAGCCAAAGCACTGGGGTTGGATGGTGATTTGGGAAGCATTGAAGCAGGTAAATTAGCCGACCTTGTGATTCTCGATCAAAACCCATTAACCAACCTGCGCAACACCAATACAATAAATAAAGTTATGAAAAACGGAAGGTTATACGATGGCAACACGTTGGATGAAGTTTATCCCACTTCGCGCAAGGCACCTTCTTTTGGCAACGAACAGGAAGCACCAGCTGCTACCTTACCGGGATTGAAGTAAATAGCTCTTAGGTTGATTTTGAAAAAGCCGCCTCTGCAACGAGGTGGCTTTTTTGTTTGTATGAAATTGCACTGAGCAAGGTCACTATGAAATGTCATTCCGGAGTTCTTCAAAGCGGAATATTCGTAAACAATTAATTAGAGTATAGACTCGTAAAATAATTAGTGCTTAATCGCGGAGTCCGAGGCGGGACTCTGTTTAGAAGTGAGGGGATTTTTTTATGGAACAAAGTCAAGAAATAATGTATCTTTAATTAAAAATATAGATTGTCTTGACTAATTGAGCTTAAGAGCGAGAGAATCCAGCACTTATGAAATTAAATAGAATTCAAAAACTCCCCTTATTAATTGGGGTTTTAGCGACAATCCTCTTAATAACAAATCCAAGCATTAAAAGCTTTGAAGATTACCTTGGATTACAACCAATTGTAAGACAAGCTGTAATGCTTCGAAAGGAAAGGAATTTTATTTTCTGCTCAATTTATTCAGAGAGCCTAAAGGGTAAGAGATACTTCGGAATTTTATCAAACTTCTACCAAATTGATTCATTGACTAGAGATATTCCCAAATCTACAGGGAAGAACTCCAATTTGGATAATTAACCGCTGCATTCATGGATGAATATAGGCTGTTGGTTGGATTAAATCGCTTGTTCGTTGATAAGATCACTGTCAGGATAATTACACAACTAAGAAAGCTAAAAAGAAACCATCTTTTGTCAAGTGACTCTGGATTAAAAAAATGTTTGGGAGGAGATATGTGCTCAGGTGCAAGGTGGAGATTCGTACTATTGGGAGGAGTATCAAGAAACAATAAATAAGTTTATTAAAGAGGATTTAGAGAGAAAGCCAAAGTTGGTCATTGAGCTAATTTGCTATATGGGTAGCATCACTCATTCAGAAATTTCAGAAGCGAACGATCGGCCTTCCATTTATCATGGAGTTGCAGAAATAAATGATGCACTATTAGAAAAAGCTGGTTCATATTCAAATTCTTCCATTCGAAAGCATTTGGATGGTGATGAGGTATAGTTTAGAAGGAAATTAGACATCTAAAATTAATAAGAGTAAAGCCTTCAAAACAACCGCAAAAATAAAAACTGATACTTACTATATGTACAAGTTTATAGCGCTTATTCTTTTTTCAATCATTTCAAAAATTGCGCTTGCGCAAACAGCTTATAAACAGCTTATCGAATTTAGATTTCTCGATAAAGTTGAAGCACATTACGTAGGGAATCTATCGATCGTTGGTAAATCTCATCAACCAGCATTTGATCCGGTAGACGAAAACTACAATAGAGATTCCATTATTCAAATTATTAATCATGAGCTAGATAAGTACCCGATTGATGTACTTAAGTTATCTCAATTAGTCGAGATCGTAATATGTGATGGAGTTTACTTTAACGATCAAAACAATGAACCAACTATTCGAGCCAGCGGAACATATATTTACCCCGTAGAGTCAGGTCACGTAATCTTTTTAGATGGATATTCTAAAGGTTTACCCAAAACGCTTCATCACGAATTTTCATCTGTGCTATTTAATCAGCTGTTAGACTTAGATTCTGTTTTTCGTATAAAATATTTAGAAGTTCAGTCCTATTTTAAGAAGATGACTAAATATATTGAAGATAATCCAAATTGGATTGATGATCGTAAATTTGATTTCCCAAAAAACATGGATAACAAGCTTGTACTTAGGAATGACGGTTACGCATTGACAGCGTTTGAAAACGATTACAATTCCATTGCATCTTCACTCTTCGCACCAAGAAATGTAAAATCAATAGGCGAGCAATTGGTAGCGAATGAATTGAATTTTTGGGAGTTTTTGAAGATTGCTCGAACAGAGCGATATCCAATTTACAACAAGGTTAATAGAATAATAAACCTTTACAGTTACATAAATCCAATTTTTGGAATAGCTTATTTTCAGAAGATGGAGGCCTCTAAATAACTTTTTTCGTTTAAATCACCGCCACCTAACACCAAGTTAAGATGAAGCACCCCACCGACTTTTTCACCATCTATAAACAAACTGCATGGAACAAAGACATCGAAAGCATGATAAATTTATATGATGACGATGTCGTGATCTTTGATATGTGGGCAACCGGATATCAAACGGGTCTAACAGAGTGGTCGCGGGCAATAAAAGATTGGCTTAGTTCGCTGGGAGAAGAAAAAGTGAATGTAATTTTTGAAGTGATTAGCATTCATGAAAATGGTGATGTTGGCTATGGAAGTGCGTTAGTGGGTTACCAGGCAATTTCACCGGATGGGACCATCTTAAGAAGCATGAAGAATAGGATAACGATCGGGTTTCATAAAAAGGAATCCAAATGGAAGGTAATTCACCAACACACGTCCGCTCCTGTTAACGATGAGTTGGTGGCTATTTTAGATTTTTAATACCGACCTACTGATAGTCAAGATTTAAAATCTTTTTCATTTCGGCTCGGGGTTTCAAATCCAGAACAGCGGTGCAATTGTTCTTAGCGCCTCCGCGCCTTTGCGGTTACTATTTTACCCTTCATCAAAATCTGATAGCCTTCAATCAAAAAAAGCAGATACCAGTAACCGGGAATAATCATTACATTCGGGTTGATGAAGCGTGTGGCCGTTATATTCTTTTTAAGTCTTTTCCTCATTCAAGTGGGAGGCTGCTACCTTTATTTTGTGGGCAGGCTGGTTGCTATCCGGGCCGAAATGCGTGAGCGACTTAAGTTTTTACCGGAAGAACAACTTAGCAGGTTTCAATTTACACCCAAAGAATTTTTGAAAGTACGGGAAGATGACCATGAGATAAAAGTAGATGGTAAAATGTATGATATTGCCCGGGTATCGGAACAAGCTAACCAGATAATTGTTTGGGCACTTCATGATGAGGCTGAGGACAACCTGTTGGCATTCCTCAGCGAAATGGTTTCACGATCTGCCAAAGATAAAAAGCCGGTACCGGTGCAGGTTGAACAACTGCTTACACTGAGTTTTTTGCCTCCCCCATTCATGGTATTTCAAAACCGGATTTGTAAAATCACACACCAGACACCGTACAATAAAATGTGTTCTGCATTTTTTTCCACGCTGGAATCTCCACCTCCCCGCGGTTAAAGTCCATCGTCATTCATCAGGCTTCCAAAAAAGCATCTACCGAAGACAAGGCCTACACTTAAAAGACTTTAGAGTGCTTGGCCTAAGTTGATGCGCAATCCATTTTATAATTCGACAGGATTAACCAGCGGATTGATGTTTTTTTGGATGACCATCTACTATTTTTTTAACCTTACATTTAACACAGAATGAAACTCATTCACTCTATAGGAATGTGTTTGCTTGCGGTTACTGCTTTGGCACAAACCGAAACAGACACAACCAAAACCTATCTGGATGAAGTAGTGATATCGGTTAACCGGTGGGAACAAAATCAACGCGAAATTTCCACACGGGTAGCGAAAATTACACCATCCATTATTCAGCTTCAGAATCCACAAACCAGTGCCGATTTATTGGGGCTTTCAAATCAGGTCTTTATTCAGAAAAGCCAACTAGGTGGTGGCAGCCCGATGATTCGTGGCTTCGCAACCAACCGTGTTTTGCTGGTGGTTGACGGTGTGCGCATGAACAACGCGATTTTTCGATCAGGCAATTTGCAAAACGTAATTTCACTGGATGCCAGCGCTATTCAAAATACCGAAGTGGTATTTGGCCCGGGTTCAGTAGTGTATGGCAGCGATGCTATTGGTGGTGTAATGAACTTTACCACACTTACACCCACACCCTCCAATAGCGGCACAAAATTTTCGGCCAATGCCTTTGCGCGTTATGCTTCCGCGAATGAAGAAAAAACGGGCCACATTGATTTTTCTATTGGGTTGAAGAAGTGGGCCTACGTAACGAGTATTACCAAAAGCGATTTCAGCGATTTAGTAATGGGATCGAAAGGTCCGGTTGAGTACACCCGTCCGGATTACCAGGTGCGTGACGAAAACGGAAATGACATTGCTGTTACCAACCCCAATCCGAATGTGCAAATTGCCAGTGGCTACAACCAGTTTAATGCGATGCAGAAAATCCGGTTTGCGCCCAATGCCAATTGGGATTTTACCTGGGGATTTCATTATTCAAAAACATCGGATGTGCCACGTTACGACCGGTTAATTTTAAAAAATACATCGAATGTATTTACCAGTGCCGAGTGGTATTATGGTCCTCAGAAATGGATAATGTATTCACTGCAAGTTCAGTTTAATCAGCACACAGCCGTCTCCGACCAGGTAAAGTTAACAATCGGTTATCAAGACTACGAAGAGAGCCGCCACAGCCGAAACTTTACGGGCGGCAATCGCAACCGCAGAACCGATCGGTATGAAAATGTAAAAGCATTTTCAGTAAATGCCGATGCCGACAAACAATTGAATGAAAAGGCAAATCTGTTTTACGGATTGGAGTATGTTACCAACGCTGTGAGTTCCACGGCCGAACGCGTAATCATTACCGATGGTACGGTGAGTGGTGTATCTACCCGCTACCCGGATGGCTCAACGTGGCGTTCAATGGCGGCTTATGCCGGGTTGCGGTATGCAGTAAGCGATAAGTGGATTGTGAATGGCAGCGCCCGCTATAACCACGTGTACACCTATGCACCATTCGATAACACCTACTTCGATTTTGAATTTTCAGAAGCAACCTTAAAAAACGGGGCTGTAAATGGTAGCCTGGGTGTAGTATTTAATCCCACATCGAAAGTAAAATGGTATGCCAATGCATCAACTGGCTTTAGGGCCCCTAATGTAGATGATATCGGTAAAGTGTTTGACTCAGAACCGGGCAGTGTGGTGGTACCCAATCCAACATTAAAACCGGAAACGGCCTATAACATAGAGGCTGGCTTTGCCGGAAAAATTACCAGAGGTTTGAATTTTGACATGTCGGCCTTTTATACTTTGCTGGATGATGCCATTGTGCGCGGGCCGTTTACGTTTAATGGCCAATCGCAAATTGATTACGATGGTACATTGAGCGATGTGCAGGCCCTTCAGAACATAAGTGAACTTACGGTACGAGGTGTACAGTTGGGGTTGCGTTGGGACTTTGCCAACTATTTCCAGGTGGCAACCAATCTGAATATTCAGAAGGGTGAAGAAAAGGATGAAACAGGTGAAACTTTTTCACCAACCCATGTGGCACCTACTTTTGGGTCAACGCGGGTTTCGTTTACTAATAACAAGATCAGGCTAATGGTTTATGCGAACTACAACGGTGAAATTTCTTATAGAAACCTGTCCCTTAGTGAACGGGCCGATGTACACCTGTACGCCAAAGATGCTGATGGGAATCCGTATGCCCCGGCATGGACAACACTCAATTTTAAATCGTCCTTTATGGTGGCAAAGTTTGTTACGATAGATGCAGGCGTGGAAAACATTCTGGATAAGCGGTATCGCCCGTATTCATCGGGTATTACTGCTCCCGGAAGAAATTTCATCTTTGCATTACGGGTAAAAGTTTAAAATAGTAATTCAAACCAGTTGGCTAAGCAACATAAAATCTTTGCTTAGCAACTTATTCATTTAAAGATTTTATGGCACTTCAGAATCTCGTTCATCGGCTCCGTCAATTCCGTACCTGGCATCATTGGGTTGGGATTAGTGTAGTTTTGTTTATGTTCATCACCAGTATAACGGGTGTATTGTTAGGTTGGAAGAAGAACGTAGAAGTGCTGCAACCAGCTACCTTAAAAGGCAAAACTACTAACCTGCAACAATGGATAAGTTTCGATCAGGTTGCAGTTGCGGCTTCGCGCGCGGTTGATTCGGTAGTGGGCCGAACTATAGAAATAGACCGGATGGATGTACGTCCCGACAAGGGAATGATTAAAGTAACTTTTAAAGAAGGTTATTGGGAAGCCCAGATTGATGCTGCCAATGGAAACGTTTTATCTGTTGCACAGCGCCATGCAGATTGGATTGAACACGTGCATGATGGGTCCATCATCAGCGATGGATTTAAATTACTTTACACCAATTACATTGGCTTGGGATTATTGCTGCTTTCTGTAACTGGTTTCTGGTTGTGGTATGGCCCACGCAGAATCCGGCAGGTGAAGGGAAAATAATTACAGAAGTGCAGAAGCATCCTCAATCCTTGAAGACTGTCTCAATAGCCGTTCTGCCATGGCGGAATTATTCTGCAAGCTCGATTTTTGAGACAGTCTCTTGAAGGATGGTTTCTTACTTCAAGGTATTTTCAAACAACTTTAAAATTCGCTTGTACTCATCAGTCCAGCTGCTGGGCTCAACAAAACCATGGTCTTCCACAGGGTAAACGGCAAGTTCCCAGTTGTCTTTGCCCAATTCAATTAAACGTTGCGTAAGTTTTACAGCATCCTGAAAGTGTACATTCACATCTACCATACCGTGGCAAATCAGCAAATGTCCTTTCAGTCCGGCTGCATGATAGTACGGTGAACTTTTTGCGTAGGCAACACTATCCAAGGCAGGCGTATTTAAGATGTTGGCTGTATAACCGTGATTGTATTGTGCCCAATCAGTAACCGGGCGCAAGGCGGCACCTGCGGCAAACACATCGGGGGTAGTAAACATGCCCATTAGCGTAATAAACCCTCCGTAAGAGCCACCATAAACACCAATGCGTTTAGGATCAACACCATGCTTTTCGGCAAGCCATTTTGCGCCATCCACATTATCGGTTAAATCCTTTCCACCCATAAAGCGATAAATACCCGTGCGCCAATCGCGGCCATAACCTGCGCTTGCGCGATAGTCCATATCCAGCACGGTGTAACCTTTATCCGCTAATAAATTATGAAACATATATTCACGGAAGTAGCTGCTCCACCACTTGTGTGCATTTTGTAAATAGCCGGCACCGTGTACAAAAATTACAGCAGCTCCGTTTGGTTTTTCGGGCTTGTAAAGACGGGTGTACACATCAGCCCCATCGCGTGCTTTAAATGTAGTAACCTCCGGGTCGCGCCAGTTGTACGATTTAAACTCCGCAGAAAGTGAATTAGTAATTTGCTGTGGCTTGGCACCAGCTTTATTTTCCTGCAGGTAAAGTTCCCAGGGCTTGTTGCTGTAGGAGTACCGATAGGCAATCCACTTTTCATCGGGCGAAAGGTCCACCTCATGAGCCCCGGTCATGCTGGTTAATTTTTCAGCTTTGCCACCGGCAACAGGCAACTTGTAAAAATGCTTTTCGCCCGGGTGTACTTCGTTGGTAATGATGTAGAAGAATTTTTTATCGCGCGAAAGCGATACAGACTGTACTTCATACTTACCGGATGTAAGCGTTTGTTTTTTGTTTGTTGTTACATCGGTAGTATATAAATGAGAGTATCCACTTTCTTCGGATTGGAACCACAACGTTTTATTATCTGCTAACCATCCAATGCTGGCGCCTCCAAAGAAACCGCCACCTGTACCGGGGCCGCCAATCCAGGCATCGTCATGCTGGCGGTCAATCAGCTTTAACCGGGCAGTATTAACATCCAGCGAAACAATCCAACGATCTTTGTTGTCTTGCGACCGAAGGGACAATGCATTGTTCTTGCCATCGGCCGACCAGACCAGGCCGGAGTAACTCACCGCACGTGGGGTTGGCTTTTTGTCTTTGGTATCTTTCGGATCTTTGGCAGCATCTTTTTTGTTTGCCGGTAAGTATGCTGGGGTATCAAATATTCCGGGAAGGTCATCGGTTTTTACAAGCAACACCGTATCGCGCTTCATGTCATATACATACAACTCGCTGGTGCTTTGTACACCACCCACTTTAGAGCGGGCTGGAATATCTTCCGTAAAGCCTGATTCCGTTACATAATTTGGTACAATAGTATTTTTAGCACTACTACTTTTAATGAGTTGGTAGGTTACAAAATTACCATCGGGGCTTAGCTGTATTGCACTGATGTTATGATCGCCCAGGTAAATTTCTTTTGGTCGTGAGGGAGTATCGGCCTTGCGGTTTTTTTCTGAGGCTTTGCGTTTGTCGCTGCGTTCCTTTAAAACATCGAAGTAAGCAAGCTGATCGGCCTTCAGCCATTTCTCCTGTTCAGAAATTTTTGCATCCGGGCGTTTGGCACCCCGTCTAAAATCGGTTAGTTGAGCAAATGCTCCGGTGGCAATTTCCCAGCTATACAAATTGTTGTTGGAGGTGAAGATGATTTTCCGCTCATCGGCAGAAAAATTTGCACCGGATTCGCGATCAATTGTATTGGTGATCTGATTTATTTTTCCGGTGGCTACTTCCAGCAAATACAAGTCGCCATTCTTTTCAAATACTTTTTTTGTGTAGGTTTTATTGTAGGTTCCTGCAAACGATGGTAGCGCTTCGGGTGGTGGCTGACACTTTTTGTGGTGTACGATTCGTAAGACTTAGGCTATACAACGAATCGCCCGGATTGTTATCGGGGTTCCAGTTAAAGTAAAGCTGTTTGCTGTCGTCCGACCAGTTCAGGTTGGAAGGAGCCACCCCAATCCATTTGGGGTCGCGCATAATTTTTTCGACTGTGAGCGGGGCCAGGGGTTGGCTCCAGGCAGCCTGGCTTATAAGTAGGAGGAGAATAATTTTTTTCATATCAGAATATTTGAGCCTGAAAATTAGGAAAAGGCCCTCTTATCCAGTTGAAAATTGTATCAGTGGTAAAAAATGAACCCAAAAAACTTTAAAACTGTGATTTTAGCCGATCCATTTTACCTTTGCAGCATGAAAGAGTTTTTAGCACAGGAATATTACGGTAACACAGTTGAGAATTACCTGATTACGTTAGGCATTATTGCTGTTGGGATTGTGGTGGCTCGGGTTGTGAAGAAGCGGATATTGATACTGGTTAAAAAATGGACTGAAAAAAAAAAAAACCAAGCTTGACGATTACCTGGTTAAAGGCATTGAGAAATTCGGATTGCCGATTCTCAACATTGTAATCCTGTACTCGGCTCTGCACTACCTTGTTTTCCCAGAGAAAATCACCAAAATCATTAACAACACGCTGGGGGTAGTTATAACTTTATATCATCCGGATGATATCGGCATTGATTCGGTTAATGCTCGAATCGTTTGTAAGCAAACTGGATGAGGGCCAGGAAAAACTCAAGCAGTTGGATGGGGTGATGTTGATCGTAAACGGTATTATCTGGATTTTAGGTTTATTGTTTTTGTTTGATAACCTGGGCTACAACGTTACAACCATCGTTGCCGGTTTGGGTATTGGTGGTATTGCCATTGCGCTTGCAGCACAAAACATCCTGGGCGATTTGTTCAACTACTTTGTAATCTTTTTCGACCGGCCGTTTGAAGTAGGAGATTCAATTAATGTGGATGGCAAGGCGGGTACAGTTGAGTATATTGGTATTAAAACTACGCGGGTACGAAGCTTAACGGGCGAACAGTTGGTGTTTGCAAACAGCGACCTTACGAAATCACGCATTCATAATTTTAAGCGAATGGACCGCAGGCGCGCAGTACTTACATTGGGAGTTGTGTATGAAACCACGCATGAACAATTAGCTAAAATACCTACTCTTATCGAAGAGGTTATCAAAGCTGAGCGAGAGGTTACTTTCGATCGGGCACACTTTGCAAAATTTGGTGCTTATAGCCTTGATTTTGAAGTCGTGTATTTTGTTGAGTCTGCTGAATACCTCACCTATATGAATGTGCAGCAGGCAATCAACCTGAAAAATTATTCAAAGCTTTTTGAAGACAGCTTAAAATTGGGTTTGCCTACCCAACGCAAAACAATTTTGGTTAGCAAATAACTCCTCAAAAAAGGAGGCGGTGGATTAGTTCTTCTTTTCTTTCGTAAGGTCTGTAACAATGCTGTTGAAGATGGACAGGATTAAGCTGAATCCAAGTGCCCACCAGAAACCATTTACCTCAAAACCGGGCACAAGATAATCTACCAGCAGGATAACCACCGCGTTTATTACCAGCAGGAATAACCCCAGCGTAACCACCGTAACCGGAATGGTTAAAATAACAAGAATAGGTTTTACCAACACATTTGCAATGGCCAGCACAACTACTACCAGTAGGGCATAGCCATAATTTTCAATGTGCACACCACGTTGTAGCAGGTAGCCCGTAAGTAAAACAGCAAGTCCGTTGAGAAGAAAACGCATGAGTCCATTCATAGAATTATTTTTTAGGGAAGTATCTGTAAATTTCTTTTCTATTTAGAATTCAGGAAAGTATAATATGATCACCTTCTTTATAAAGACCAACCCGATAGTTTCCAATTCGTATCTTATAGGCTTGAGGAGCACCAGCCAATTTTTCGGCACCAACATCAACAATAGAATTTGCAATTTGTAATTGCTCAATTACCTTCTTTAGCCGTTGTTGAATTTCCTTTGGCAAATTTTTTACATCCTTTTCAAAGCTCCGATCAATCAGAGTGATCATTTGCCAAGATTTTCGAGAAAGGAAGATGTTTCTTTATCACTTAATCTGCCGTATTTTTTGCCTTCTTCCATGGCAATTGTCAAGGCAACATCTTCATCAGCATCTGAATAAATTTCAAATTCTATTTTCAGAGTCTTAACTATGGCCAAAACAGCCTCTTCCTGGGTCTCGTCTAATTTTAAAACGTATGTTTTCATTGGGTGAATTTAAATAAAATTGATGAACTCTGCGTAAGCGAAAATTCATTGTATTTTAGCGCTATGTACGCCATTGTTGATATTGAAACTACAGGCGGGTATGCGGAAAATCACCGCATAACGGAAGTGGCCATTTATCATTACGATGGATTTCAGATTACCGACCAATTTCACACGCTGATTAACCCCGGCCGGAAAATACCCGGGTTTATTACCGGCCTTACGGGAATTACTTCGCAAATGGTGCAGGAGGCTCCGGCTTTTGAGGATATAGCTACTGAACTACTCGGCTGGCTGAAAGACCGTGTGTTTGTAGCGCACAATGCACATTTCGATTATAGTTTTTTGAAGAAAGAATTTGAAGAAGCCGGAATAGCATGGAATACCAAAAAACTTTGTACAGTAAGGCTTAGCCGTAAAATAATACCGGGCTTAAGTTCTTATAGCCTGGGCCGTTTGGCCGAGAGCCTGGGAATTAAAATAGCCGATCGGCACCGTGCGGGTGGCGATGCCATGGCCACAGCAAAAATTTTGATTTGCTGATGAAGCGCGACAACGAAGGCGTAATTGCCAAGGCACTAAAACGAAATTCAGGCGAAACGATTTTACCTCCTAACCTGCCCAAAGAGGAGTTCGATAACCTTCCGGCAAAAGCAGGTGTATATTATTTTCATGATGCACGAGGTACCGTTATTTATGTGGGCAAAGCCATCAACATAAAAAAGAATTGCAGGCCATTTTACAGGGGAAGCGCGTGAGTGGAACCGATCCAACATTCGCAACGAGATTCATCACATCAGTTACGAGTTAACGGGTAATGAATTGATCGCGTTGATTCTTGAATCGCAGGAGATAAGAAAACTTTGGCCCAAGTATAACCTGGCACAGAAATATAAAGTGGAAGAGTGGGGCGTGTATGATTATGAAGACCGCAACGGTTATTTGCGCTTTGGAATAAATATCGTAACCAAAGGTGCGCGGCCACTTATTACATTTTCATCGAAAGGTGATGCGTGGAATTTTATGTGGGAGAAAGTGCGGGCAAATGATTTATGCCCAAAACTAAGCGGCTTGCAGATTGCAAAAGGATTGTGCTTTAGTCACCAATCAGGTACCTGCAAAGGCGCCTGCCAGGGTGTTGAAAAAACAAAGAAGTATAACAAACGTGCACAGCGAGCTATCGATTCATTTTTTGAAGCTGGAGAAACAGTGGCCCTGGTGGGTAAAGGCCGCAGGCCCAATGAAAAATCGGTGGTATTGGTTGAGAATGGCAATTACCTGGGCTTTGGTTTTTTTGATGACACCGAAAACATTTCCAGTTTTGAAGTGGCTCGCAATTTTATAAAGCCATCAAAAGATAACCGGGTTGTACAGAATATTGTGAACTCATACCTTGCCAACCCGAAGGGCGTGGACCTTGTGTTGTTTGACTAATTCGTAATATCTATGACCTACATCGATCTCTTTGGCTACTTCGGTAGCTTTTTAACCTGCATCACCTTTATGCCACAGGTTTATAAAACCTGGCAAACCAAAAAGGCCGGTGATCTGAGTTTAACCATGATGCTGATTGTAGTGCTTAGCACCATCGTTTGGTTAGTTTATGGTTTTGCCCTGATGCTTTGGCCGGTAATTGTTGCCAATGGAATTGTATTTACCCTTAGCCTGGTGCTGGTTTATTTCAAACTTACGTTTAAGTAAGGCAAAAAGGGCGTAAACCGCAGTGCCGACAAGTCGCAAAGAATTCTTAGCGCCTCCTCGGGCCTTAGTCCGTTGGTTGGATATTTATTTGGTATTAGCTGCCAAAAAAAACTTTAGCGCCTCTGCGCCTTAGCGGTTAATAATTTGCTATTCAGGGCAGATCAAGACCAATGGAAAATATTCCGCAAAAATTTTAATCCCAATTGGTTATTATTGCGTTTTAAATTCACGAGAATCGATCCGGTTATGGCATTTGCAGACGCAACAGAAATTCAGCAGGAACACGCGCAAAAGGTAAAACAGGTTTACGCAGAAGTAGCCAAGGTAGTAGTGGGGCAGGAGTATATGGTAAACCGCCTGTTGGTAGGCTTATTTACGAACGGCCACATTTTGCTGGAAGGGGTGCCGGGCCTGGCCAAAACCCTTACCATTAGTACTGTTGCCCGCGTACTGCACCTCGATTTTGCCCGTATACAGTTTACTCCGGATTTGTTGCCTGCCGATTTGGTGGGAACCATGATCTACAATCAGAAGGAAGGAAAATTTGAAGTGAAGAAAGGCCCCATCTTCGCCAACATTGTGCTGGCCGATGAGATTAACCGCTCGCCAGCCAAAGTACAATCGGCTTTGCTGGAGGCGATGCAGGAGAAACAGGTAACCATTGGCGAAACTACCTTCAGGCTGGATAAACCCTTTCTGGTAATGGCCACCCAAAACCCGGTTGAAAACGAAGGAACCTATCCACTGCCCGAAGCACAGATAGACCGGTTTATGATGAAAGTATTTGTGGACTACCCCACCAAAGAACATGAACTGGAAATTATGCGCAGAATTTCCAACATGCAGTTTAGCTACGATGTAAATCCCATCCTTACCAAAGAAGACATTTTCTCTATCCGCGAGGCAGTGAACAAAGTGAAGATGTCCGAGTCGTTGGAAAAATATATTATTGAGTTGGTAACCGCCACGCGCAAACCGAAAGAGTATAAGTTAGAACACGAAGCGCAATACATTCAGTTTGGTGCTTCGCCCCGCGCCAGCATCAACATGAATTTGGCTGCAAAAGCGGTGGCCTTTATGGATGGCCGCGATTATGTGTTGCCGGAAGATATCAAAGAGGTAGCGCTGGATGTAATGAACCACCGCATTATCCTCAACTACGAGGCCGAGGCCGATAACGTGCGCACCAAAGACATTATTAAAGCGTTGCTAACCAAAGTACCGATTACGAAATAGCGCGAGCAAGAGTTAAAGATTATCTCAAAATGATGTAAGGTAGTCTTATCCTGGGGTATGGTTTAATGATCTCATTTTCAGGATTTGTCTGGCTACGGAACATCATAAACTATTTTTCTTTTAAGCACAAGAAACGGGCGAATACCCCTTTGCTTTAACAATTCCGTAATATAGCCGCCTCATCAGGATAATATTGCTGCGTCACTTTTGTGGGAAAAAAATCAGAATCCCATGAGGTGCTTTTTCCTTTCATTCATTTTTGTTTCTCTTGCCGCTGTGGTCTTTGCTCAACAAGGCAGCATAAGTGGAAGGGTAATCGACACAAAATCGGAAACCATTATTGGTGCAAATGTGGTGATTGATGGAACAACGGTTGGTGCCGCAACCGATCTTGATGGAAACTTCACCATCTCCCGTCTCCAACCGGGTACGTATAACCTGGTGGTGTCATCCGTAACCTATAAAACTCAAACGATATCCGATGTAACCGTAGAGAGCGGCAAAAGCACTAACCTGGAAATAACATTGGCTGAAGATGTGGCAGAACTGGAAGAGGTTGTTGTTACAGCTAAAAAAGAAATTACAACAGATGTAAACCTGATTGGCGCTATCCGCAACAGTAAATTGGTAGTAAGTGGTATCTCTTCAGAACAAATAACAAAACTGCCTGATCGGGATGCGGCACAAATTGCGCAACGGGTGCCGGGCATTACAATTGCCGACAACCGGTTTATTGTTATACGCGGAGTGCCCCAACGCTATAATCAGATAATGATAAATGGAGCTATTGGACCAAGCACCGAAACCGATTCAAGATCTTTTTCTTACGATTTGATTCCAGCCGGGTTTATTGATCAAATGATGATTTACAAATCAGGCACGGCCGAACAACCATCCGATTTTGCAGGCGGGTTGATTCAGGTAAAAACGAAAAACATCGCAGCCGAAAATTTTACAAAAATCGGATTTAGTGTAGGATACAGGCAAAACACCACTTTTCGAAATTACAATTCAGCAGAAGGCAGCCCAACCGATTTTCTTGGTTTTGATAATGGATTCCGCGCCCTGCCGGCCACATTTCCAACTACCGCCCAACTGCAGGCATCCGGCCGCGAATCGGCTTTGCGCGAACGGGCCGGTAAATCACTTACCAATAATTTTGCCCTTTTGCAAAACAATGCTCCGGTTGACTTTGGCGGGAATTTTACAACCTCACAGACTTTTAATATGGGCAGAATTGAAGCAGGGAATTACACCTCCATAGCGTATTCAAAAACGTTCAAAACTTTTAATGCAGACTTTAATCGGTTTAACGAATTTTTGAATGGGACCCTTACTCCTCGTTTCAGGTTTACAGATAATAGCAGCACCGAAGAAGTTCGCGTAAGTGCTTTACATAATTGGGATTTCAAACTCAACAACAATCATAGCATTGAATTCAAGAACTTCTTTGTTCAGCTGGGTGAAAATCGTACAACCGTACGAGCCGGTGTTGATTATGTGCAGTTGCCCAATTTTGATCGCCTGAACTACGAATATTATTTTTTAAGTCGTGGAATTTACTCCGGGCAGTTACAAGGAACACATCAGTTTGGTAACAGCAAGTTTACGTGGACGGGTGGTGTAAACCGCATCAGCAAGTCTGAGCCGGATTACCGCAGGTTTCGCACCTTGCGCGATCAGTCTTTGCGTGGAACAGAGGTCCCTTACTTCATGCAATTGCCTCCTAACAGCAACCTGTTTGACGCAAGCCGTTTCTGGTCTTCTTTAAAAGATGTGAGCTACAGCAATAGTTTAAACTTAGAACACAAGTTTGGCAACCCTGACAGTAAGCGCACTCCACTGTTGCGTGCTGGAACTTTAATTGAACTTCGTACGCGGGAGTTCGATGCTCGTTACCTCAGCTACCTGGCAAGCGATCCTTCTACGGTTCAGAACATCATCACACTTCCTCTTAGTCAGGTTTTTGCACCATCTAACATGGATCGAAATGGCGGGCTCACCATAGAAGAAGGAACCAACTTATCCGATTCTTATGGCGGAACAAACCAATTGATAGCTGGTTACGCTGGCAGCTCCTTTCCACTTAATCAATTCGATGTTTCGGTTGGCGTTCGTGCCGAATATAACAGGCAAACCCTAACCGCTGTTTCAAATCAAGGCCCGGTTCATGTAGAGAATATTGTAGTGGCTCCGCTCCCATCTCTCAATGTTGCCTATAACTTGTCTGATCGTTCGCTTGTACGATTGGCCTATGCACGATCCATCAATCGGCCGGAGTTTCGGGAACTTGCACCATTCTTGTTCTATCAGTTTGAACTGGATGCAAACATTATCGGAAACCCGGCCCTTAAAACAGCTTATGTAAACAATATAGATGTGCGTTGGGAAATGTATCCGAACCCTGACGAATTAATTAGCGTAGGCGGGTTTTATAAATCATTCAAAGATCCGATCGAACTATATAACCAGATTGTGGGTGAAAGCCCTCAGTTCTATTACAGCAATTCGCCAAAGGCAAATAGCTATGGAGTTGAAGTAGAAATAAGAAAATCACTGGCCAGCCTGGGCGTTACCAAATTTCTTCGAAACACGTCTCTGAATATAAATGCGGCATTAATTAAGAGCGAGGTGGATGTTGGGGCCGGGGCTACCAACCAGGCACGCATCAGGCCACTCACAGGGCAATCGCCCTATATCATCAATGCAGGCGCATACTATAAAGACGATCAATCCGGATTATCGGCCAACATAGCCTACAATGTATTTGGGAAACGAATTTTTGTTGTAGGAGATGTACTGTATCCAACCTGGTTTGAAATGCCCCGCAACATGCTTGATCTTCAGGTAGGGAAGGCATTCAATCGGTACGAAGTGAAAATAAATGTTCAAAACTTACTGAATGCAAAGTATTCCTTTACACAGGATAGTAATAATGATAGCAAAATACAGGATGATGAACCTTTGATGAGAGGATATCAAGCGGGGGCTCAGGTTGCCATTTCCTTTAGCATGAAGCTAAATAATTAAACGCTCGTAAAAATTTTTACAACGGGTAAGCGCGGATGTTAACACAGAGGTAATGAATTGATAATTGCGCTTTCATCACCACCATTCATCACCAGTATAATTTTGCACGAAAACAAAACAATACGTATGAAAAAAATGGACGAGAATGTTTGTACTGCTGCTTATGGTAAGTGCAGTAGGTACAATTCAAAGCTGCAAAGAAGATGAAACGATTAGTGCAGCCCCCACAGTAGAAGTAACACCCGCATCGGCACAAAACATTCCGGGAGGAGGGGTTGTGGCTACCCTTGCGGTAGTGGCACCTAATGGTGCGCAAGACCTGGTGATTTATGTAGGAGGTGAAGAAGCAGAAACACGCGATATCTCAACAACAGATCTTTCAAATCCAATCGAGTTTGAATATACCATTCCGGAAAATGCGGTGGTAGGATCAAAAATTATTGTGGCATTTCAGATAATAGATAAGAAGGGACTTCCATCCACCATCACCAACTTTGTGGTAACCGTGGGCGATCCTTTAATTACACTTCAGGGTACACTCACCACACAAACACTGGATGCGACCAATCCTTATTTGTTGAAAGGGCAGGTGTTTATTCCAAATGGAGTTACTTTAACGATTCCGGCAGGAACAGTAATTAAAGGGGATAAAGCCACCAAGGCCACATTAATAGTGCAACCCGGTGGTAAACTAATAGCTGAAGGTACTGCCAACAATCCGATTGTATTTACTTCTGCGCAAGCAGCCGGAGAAAGAGACCGTGGCGATTGGGGCGGGTTGGTAATTCTGGGAAATGCTTTTGTTAACCAAACGGCAAAGCCCGCCATTGAAGGTATTTCACCAACTCAAAATTATGGTAGTACGATAGCAGAATCGGCCACACCCGCTACGCATGCAACAGAAAACTCGGGCTCATTGAAATATGTGCGTGTTGAATACGCAGGCATTGAGTTAACCCCCAATAACGAAACCAACAGCATTACTTTTGGCGGAGTAGGGAACGGTACAACGGTTGAATACGTTCAGGTTTCATTTGGAGGTGATGATGGTTTTGAATGGTTTGGAGGAACGGTTAATGGAAAATACCTGGTGTCGCACTCTACCTGGGATGATGATTTTGACACCGACTTTGGATGGGGAGGCAACGTACAATTTGGATTAGTAGTGCGCAATCCATTCTTCGCTGATCAATCAGGGTCAAATGCGTTTGAAAGCGATAACCAGGGAAATGGAAATGCCCTTGCGGGGATTTGTGATGACGCAACTTCGATTGGTTGTACACGCGGAGTTTTCTCGAACATTACGGTATTAGGTCCACGCGAAATTCAATCGCGATCTATTTCGGCCAACTATCAGAATGCATTACACATCAGAAGAAGATCTGCTATTTCTATTTTCAATTCATTCTTTGCCGGCTACCGCATTGGTTTGCGGGTAGATGATGCAGGAACGCTTACCAACCTTACCAATGGAGCGGCTAAACTGGCCAACAACGTATTAAGTATTCCTTCAACTGCGGGTACCGCTGCTTCCAGCACCGCGGCCGATGGTCAGTTTGTAACCGGTTTGAATGGGGGAGATGCCACCGCTATTGCAACTTATTGGGCAAACAATAACAACACCACCTTCAACAATGTAACCAATGTAAGCACCTATGCCAACCTTGGTATTACTGGCTCGTTATTCTGGGGTTCTCAAACAGCATCTACCTATCCATCCAATCCAAACTTCTCATTAGTGGCCGGAGAGGAAGGAGAAAACAATTTAAACACGGGCGCAAACTTTACAGATGCAAAAATTGCTGGAAATCCATTCTTCAATACCACTGGTACTTTCCGTGGCGCATTTGGTACTACCGATTGGACCGATGGCTGGGCCGAATTTCAACCATTGAACAAGGCCTACTAAGAATTGGTGTGCGATAATTTAGAGGAAGACCTGCTCCACAAGGATCAGGCCTTCCTGTTTTTATAATATTTAAGCAGATGAAAAAGATTTGGATTCTTGTTTTGATAATGGCTGCTTGTAAAAGAGAACAAGCATACAATGTAGAAAGCCATCTGTCAGATACCCAAAAAACAGAACTGATGAATAAAATAATCCGGTATGTAGCACGCGCACCGGAAGGATTAACATTCGAAGAAAGGTTTTATCCGGCCTACGATACTTTTTACCTGAAACAGGCAGCGTTGCATAAGTTTGAGGCTTACTACATTAATGGCAATGAACATTATTTTCTGGTAAGCCGAAGAGCCCCAAGTTTGGCTGATAAACGCGTAGCAACGGGCGGCAGGTTTACTTTGAAATCGAACGAAATAAATGCCTATGAAGAAGTATTCCGTACCTGGAAAATGGTGCCCGATACCCTTCAAAAGCGAGGCCTGTTTCTGTTTGAAAAAATGGTACAGGGAGAATCGCTTGTAGCATACCAAACTAAAAATTCAAACGGTACAGAGTACATCGAGTTTCCTGATGACATTACCTACTACGACAAAACAGCCCGAAGGTGGAGAACAAAAACGGAACAGGGTTTTCAGTAGAGATTATTAATTGAAGGGTTACCCCCGCAATAGTAATACTGTAGTTTTTTGTTTTTAGGTATTTTATTCTGCGCCATTGGATTTTTCATCAGTTTTAAGGGCTGAAGCTATTTCCCATATCGGCCCGGCCGGGGCAGCCGTTTCTGCTTTGAAGAAACATTGCTAATTTCGCGTAGAATTTAAAATACAATGGTATGAAAAAAGTAGTTTTTGCCGGGGCTGCGCTCCTGTTTGCCGTACTGGTAAATGGTCAGGAGATAAAGCGCGATTCGGTAAGCCAGCTGGTAAATAATACCGAGCTTCCGGTTGAAGTGGTTATCCCTGTTATTAACCCGAAATCGGTAATAGTGGAAGCAGTTAGTGCAACCATGTCAAAAGGGGCTAAGCCAGGATTTCAGGTAGATATACCGGAGGTAGCATCCGATCAGATAGAAAAAAATCTGCAAAACAGCATACGCAACAAAACAAAATCCAAAGTTGTGAAAACCAATAACGAGTTTTCTGTGCAAGGCACACTCCTTACGGCTATCTCCGATAAACCGTTGGATGTGTACGCGTTGTTAACCAAAATGGACAGTAGTGTGCGGGTTGTGTTCTTCTTTGAGCAAGACTCTGTGTTTATAGAAGAATCCGTTGATGCCCATAAAGCAAATTTGAGCCGCGAGTATGCACGCACGTTTGCTGTAAATCAATATAAAGAACACACGCAAAATCGGATAAAGGCAGAAAACAATAAGTTGGAAAGCCAGGAAAAAGAGTTGCGGAAATTAATGGATCAGAATCAGGGGATGCATACCGATATCAAAAAATTAGAAGCCGATATCAACAATGCAAACATGGATATCAAAGTTAATGTTGGAGCCCAGGATATTAAAATAAAAGAGATCTATAAACAAAAGGAGCTTATTACAACCATCAAAGAAAAGGAAACCAAAAAGACAGCGGAGAAAGTGCTTGCCGATATGAACAAAGAGAACAAAAAAGTTGCGCGATGAGAATGAATCTTTGAATAAGAAGATTGTAAAAAGCCGGGCAGAAATTGAGTCTATAAAAGAGAAAATCAGAAACAACCTGGAAGATCAATACCTGAAGAAGCAAGCTATCTCCAAGCAGCGGGGATACATCAGGGGCTTAGAAGCCATGGTTGATAAAATTCGCTAATCATTCCAGTAATCTTCTGAAAAGGTGTTTTCAGAAGATTACTTCTTCAATTAATTTTCCGTTGCTTTTCCTTCTGGCTTTCTATTACCTTTTTTATCTGCGAGTTTACCACCACTAAAGAATCCTGCGCTTTTTTATTATTCTCTATCCGGATTTTTAAAGCAATGTTCTCAAGCTTATTATTCTCCAGCGATTTTTCGAGTTGAATTTTTTCCTGCTCGTTGTTGCTTAGTTTGATTGTTAAATCTTTTCCCTGATTGAGCATGCGTTGCTGCTGCCTTTCAACGGCATCCAATGCTTGTTGGGTTTCATCAATTTGTTTTTGAACCCGATCGCGATAAAACTTTATACCAAATTGGTAAACCATTTTTTCCAGTTCGCGCGTAGCGTAGGGGACATCTTTTGTGTCCCACTCCGCTGGATTAATGCCCATCCAAACCGTTGTAGAATTATCGCTGGTTTGACTGCCTGCATATACTATTCCTTTGCTGAAGGGTGTGCCGCTGATAATGGGTTCTGTAATTACGGCCGGTGAACTAAGGAATTTTACTTTCCCTATTTCTTTTTGGTAGCGTGTAAACGCCTGCTGAATATCTTCTTTACGCCCCTCCAGGGTGGTGGCAAAAACTTCTATAGTTTCGTTCTTTACCTTTTCGTTTTGTTTATTTACAGTTACGGTTTGGGCATGTGTTGCTGCAACCACAAGACTTAAACCAATCGCCACTAAAAACTTATTCATGCCTGCTGTATTAATGTTTCAAATTTACGAATAATGAGTAAAAAGATTTTGATAACCGGAGCTTCAGGCCTGGTTGGTTCGCACCTAACCAACATGCTGCTTCAAAACGGCTATCGGGTAGTACATGTTGGGCGCACAAAGCGTGCCGGAAAAATTCCTGCATTTGTATGGAATGTAAACACGGGCGAATTTGACAGCCAGGCGCTGGAAGGTGTGGATGTGATAATCAACCTGGCGGGGGCTGGTGTGGCGGATAAGCGCTGGACCGAATCGCGCAAGCGCGAAATTCTGGATAGCCGGGTAAAGTCGGTTGCCTTATTAAATAAAGTATTGAATACGGTACCTCATCAGGTTACAACTTTTGTTTCCGCTTCGGCAGTTGGGTATTATGGCTTTGGAATAGGCGATGAAGTATTTACAGAAGCAGACAAACCAGGGTCTGATTTTCTTGCTATCGTAACAAGGCAGTGGGAAAGCGAGGCAGATAAAATCTGTAGCCACAACATTAGAGTAGTAAAATTACGGATCGGTATTGTATTAAGTGATAAGGGCGGAGCATTGGCCGAAATGGCGAAACCGGTACGGTGGTTCGTGGGCGCTCCATTGGGTAGAGGCAACCAATATCTTTCGTGGATTCACATGGATGATTTGTGTGCCTTGTTTATGAAAGCAGTAGCCGATGAAACACTGCGCGGAGCCTACAATGCCGTGTGTGGGGATTGGGTAACGAACAAAGAAATGACAAAACCATTGGTAAAATTTTAGGCCGACCCGTATGGCCTCCTGTGCCAGGTTTTGTGTTAAAAATAATGCTGGGCGAAATGGCCAACCTGGTTTTATTGGGCAGCAAAGTAAGTGCAGATAAAATAAAACAAACCGGATTTGAATTCAAGTACACGAAATTGGAAGAAGCACTAAAGAGTTTAAAGTTGTAAGTTGAAAGTTTACGCTAAGCTTTCAACTTACAACTTTTTACTTACAGCTACTCCAATTTTCGAATCGGCCGTACCATAATACAAAAACCATTTGCCATTGAAAGGCACCATTCCTTCTATAAAACAAACCTGGTTTACCTGGCCTTCTATTTCATAGGGTTGATCGGGCCGCAGAAAATATTCCTTGGTGCGATCAATTAATCGTGCGGGATCGGTTAGATCAAACAAAGCCTGCCCCGAACAATAGGCGCCTTTTGGTAAATCCGGATCGCCACCGGCATCGGCATTCATGCCATTGTATAATAGTAAAATACCATGTTCGGTTACCAGGGCATACGGGCCGCTTTCAACCAGGCGACTGTCAAACATACCCGGCCGGGGTTTTAAAACAGATTTCAGGTTGCCGGATTCATCCAGTACCGGTTGCCATTGAATCAGATCATCGGATGTGGCCATAAACAAATCGGTATCGCCAAAATACATCCAATACTTGCCATTTATTTTTTCGGCAACAATCCTGCTGCCATTTTGCCGGGCCACAATTGCTCCCGATTTACTCCATTGATCTGTGAATTTGTCTTTTAACACAAGCCCATGTTTGGTCCAATTCAGTAAATCGGCAGAAGAAGCCACGCACAATCGCGCCACCTTCCCATCATAGGCCGTGTACGTCATTATGTATGTACCCATTTCACTTTCAACAATGCGTGGGTCTTCCAGTCCGCCTTCCCATTCATATACTTTCATAAAATCTTCCTGCGGGTAAAGTACGGGTTCGAACATGCGATTGAAGTTAATTCCATCCGTTCCAATGGCTAACCCGATGCGCGAGGTACCATTAAATTTCCCGATGGTATCTTCGGCACGGTAAAACAGATAGATGGCTCCCTTGCGCACAACGGCAGCCGGGTTAAATACATCTTTCTCTTCCCATTTCACTTCCCGCTTTAAAATAGGGCAAACAAAAAGGCCGGTCCCGGCACTCAGAATCGGGTTCGCATTGTTTACTTTTTGAAATGGTTGCAGCGTCCAGGTGCTGTCATGAACAAAAGCATTCTGCTCTTCTTTTGTTGCACATGCCGATGCGAACAGGAGTATGCCAAAACCTACGTACCAACCTGGGGCCAACCAAAGTTTCATAGAATTACGTTTCATTTAGTAACTTGAACAAAAATTGAATTTAATAAGAAAGGTATGGCATCGATCCCTAAAAAGAAAAAAACAATTGATACAATAGACCAGGTGTTGGAAGATGAACATCGTATTCGCAAAGCATTTAAAGATAAAGACTGGGCAGAGATAAAAAGTTCTGACTCGTGGATGATCTTTAAGGTGATGAGCGAGTTTGTGGAAGGCTTTGAAAAACTTGCCAAGATAGGCCCGTGCGTTACTATTTTTGGTTCGGCTCGTACAAAACCCGACCACAAGTACTATAAAATTGCTGAAGATATTGCGGCCGAGCTGGTACAGCATGGCTATGGTGTGGTAACGGGTGGTGGCCCGGGTATTATGGAGGCCGGTAACAAAGGCGCAAAACGGGCCGGAGGTAAATCGGTGGGATTAAATATTTTCCTTCCGTTCGAACAAAAAGGAAATCCGTATATCGATTCGGATAAATTGATAATGTTTGATTATTTCTTTGTACGCAAAGTCATGTTTGTAAAATACTCGCAAGGGTTCATCATCATGCCGGGTGGCTTTGGTACGTTGGATGAAGTAACCGAGGCGCTTACGCTGATTCAAACAAAAAAAATTGGCCGGTTTCCAATTGTATTGGTGGGTAAAAAATTCTGGACCGGCTGGGTAAAGTGGGTGAAGGAAGTGTTGGTAGCTGAAAAGATGATAAGCCCCGAAGACCTTGACTTGTTTAACCTGGTGGATACTCCGCACGAAGCCGTAAAAGTGATAGACGAATTTTACGCGCGCTACATGCTTTCGCCAAACTTCTAACACATGCAGCGGTTTATTAACATCCTGGCTCCACTTTCTATCGGATTGCTGTTGGTATATGTATTATTCGATCAGTCGGGTCGTAAAACAGAAGCAGCACCCGAGTTGGAGCCCATTCCGGTATCTGAAAATTTTCAACCTTTTGTGGCTATCTCCTACGATTTGCCAGAGCATATTTCATTTTCAGGAGAACCCGTACCCCTGCAGTTTCCGGATGTGCGCGAGCGGTTAGATCGCGAACTGCAGGTAAACATCTATCTTCAAAGCAGTACACTGTTTTTGTTAAAGCGTGCCCATCGTTGGTTACCGCGCATGACTGAGATTTTGAAAGCGCACAACATCCCTGAGGATTTTAAATATCTGCCATTAATTGAAAGCGGACTTGTTAATGGGGTTTCTCCAAAGGAAGCCGTAGGCTATTGGCAAATTCGCGAAGCAGCAGGCAAAGAGTTAGGTCTCGAGATTACCAAAGAAGTGGATGAACGATACGACCCGATTAAGTCCACCGAAGCAGCCTGTAAATATTTAAAAAAGGCCTATGAAAGACTGGGCAACTGGACATTGGCAGCAGCTTCGTACAACCGCGGGGTAGCCGGTATTCGAAGCGATCTGGAAGACCAGGATGTAGATAACTATTATGATGCACATTTAAATGATGAAACCGCGCGTTATGTGTTTAGGATTCTGGCAATCAAAGAAATTTTTGAACATCCTGACAAGTACGGGTTCAAATTAAAAGAGGAACATCTTTACCAACCGGAAGAACTAAAAACAATTGAGGTAAGCGAAACAATACCCAGCCTGGTAAAATTTGCAAAAAGCAATGGCAGCAACTACAAAATTCTAAAGCGCCACAACCCCTGGTTGCGCCAACCTAAGCTTACCGTTAAAAAAGGAAAAACGTATCAAATTCTATTACCTGTTTGATTTATGCGACCATACCTGCTTGCAGAAAATAATTGGAAAACAATTAAAGACGCTTCGTTTGATGTAGTTGTATTACCGTGGGGTGCGTGTGAAGCGCACAATTATCATTTACCCTATGGTACCGATATTATTGAAGCGGAAGAGATAGCAACCGAAGCAGCCCGCTTGGCCTGGGAACAAGGGGCAAAACTTACTGTGTTGCCGGCCATTCCGTTTGGAGTAAATACCGGCCAGCATGATGTGTTGCTTGACATGAACATGAATCCATCCACCCAGTTTGTAGTACTGCGCGATGTAATTGAAACATTGAACCGGCAAGGCATTTATAAATTGATAATACTCAATAGCCATGGCGGTAATGATTTTAAAACCATGATACGGGAGTTGGGATTAAAATATCCGAATATGTTTTTGTGCTCGTGCGATTGGTTTAGAAGTATAGATCAGAAAGAATTTTTTGTGAATAAAGATGATCATGCCGGTGAAATGGAAACCAGTTTGATGATGTACCTGCGCCCTCATTTAGTGCGGCCACTTTCAGAGGCAGGGGATGGCAAGGCAAAAAAATTTCGCTTTAAGGCGATACAGGAAGGATGGGCCTGGGCCGAACGAAAATGGATGCAGGTAACACAAGATACCGGGGTGGGTGATCCACGCCAGGCATCGGCCGAAAAAGGTGAAAAATATTATAGAGCCGTAACTCAAAAAGTTGCCCAGTTTTTTGTGGAGGTAGCCAAAACCAATAAAACCGATTTTTACGTTTAGGTTTCTATGTTGAAGAGGAGAAACTTTGCAACTTATTGAACCGCAAAGACGCAGAGAATATAAATGACTTAGCGCCTCTGCGCCTCTGCGGTGTACATTGTTGCTGAATATTAATAACTTAAATAATTAATTGAACCGCAAAGGCGCAGAGAATATAAAGAAGCTTTGCGCCTCTGTGTCTTGGCGGTAAACAATCAAATACTATTACAAATGATCGATCACATTAAAGAAGCAACAGCTTACCTCAAGAAGAATGGAATTTCTGAACCTGAAATTGGTGTAATTCTTGGCACCGGGCTCGGTAATAAATTTGTGGAGCAGATTAAAAACCCGGTAGTAATCAATTACAATTCTATTCCGCATTTTCCCATCTCTACCGTTGAACATCATAAAGGCAAACTGATTTATGGTACCATCAAAGGCAAGAAAATACTGGCCATGCAAGGCCGGTTTCATTATTACGAGGGCTACTCCATGCAACAAATAACATTGCCTGTTCGGGTAATGCACGTATTGGGGATTAAGTATCTCCTTATCTCCAACGCAGCAGGCAACCTGAATCTGAAATGGAAAAAGGGTGAGATGATGTTGATCGATGATCATATTAACCTGCAACCCGATAACCCGTTACGAGGTGCAAACTTCGAGGTGTTTGGGCCGCGGTTTCCGGATATGAGTGAGCCGTACTCAAAAAAGCTAAACACCCTACTTGTTAAAATTGCTAAGGAGAAAAAAGTAAAACTTAACAAAGGAGTTTATGTAGCCGTGATGGGGCCAAACCTCGAAACGCGTGCCGAATATCGCTTCTTAAATCGAATAGGTGCCGATGCAGTGGGCATGAGTACCGTACCCGAAGTATTGGTAGCAAACCATATGGGCTTGCCGTGTTGTGCTATTTCTGTATTAACCGATGATTGTGATCCGGATAATTTAAAACCTGCGTTGCTAAGTGAAATTGTAGCAGTTGCCAGCAAAACAGAACCCAGGCTTACGGAGTTGTATGTAGAGTTAATCGGCAGGGTGTAAAGTAAGACACGAAACAAATTATGATGAGAAAAATCCGGTGGGGAATTTTAGGCTGTGGTCGCATTGCACGCAAGTTTGCAGCTGATCTTAAACTGGTGGCCGATGCTGAGTTGATCGCTTTGGGTGCACGAGAGGTAAGCACCGCTCAAACCTTTGCAAAAGATTTTCCGGCCAAACATATTCATGGAAGTTACGAAGCGTTGGTCAGCAATCCGGAAGTAGATGTAATCTATGTGGCCACACCGCACGGCTTGCATCACGAACATGTATTGCTTTGCCTGAAACATAAAAAAGCAGTACTCTGCGAAAAGGCATTCGCCATCAATTACAAACAAGCCGAAGAAATGATTGCCCTTGCAAAAGCGCAGCAAACATTTATCATGGAAGCATTCTGGACACGCTTTTTGCCACACTATGAAAAAGCAAAACAACTTATTGCTTCGGGCAAGGTAGGTCATATCAAATACTTCTATGGTGAATTTGGCTTTAAGCCCGTTGCACCTGTAGCCCCGCGATTGTACGATCCGGCATTGGGTGGAGGCGCGCTATTGGATATTGGTATCTATCCGGTTTTTATGGCGCTTGATTTATTAGGTAAGCCCGATTGGATTGATGCAATCATGACGCCCGCTTCTACCGGCATTGATGAACAATGTTCCGTTCGGTTTCAATACAAGAATGGAGCCATCGCCAATTTGTTTTGTACGCTTGCTTCCAACCTGGCATCAGGTGGTGATATTGGAGGAACGGAGGGCCGCATTCGGTTTACCCATCGCATGCATGGGCCAACAACATTGCTTGAATATTATACAGGAACGGTTGATACGCGCCAGGTAATTCCAACCCCAAAGGCTGAGGGGAATGGTTACGAATATGAGATTCGTCATGTAAACGAATGTTTGCAAAACAATCTGAGGGAGAGCCCGGTGCTTACGCATGAAGGTACATTGCTACTTATGCAAACGTTAGATGAGATTCGTGCCAAAGCGGGAATTCGTTACGCGGTAGATTAAGATTGCTTTCTATTCCTGCGTTAAATCATGTTTTTAACGTTCGTTCGGTAAACAATTTGCCGATTGTGTAACCGGAATGGAATTATTAACTGCAATTCGCGTTATCTTTGCAGGCACTTACAAATAAAGAAACATTTGCCATGGCACAAGCAGTTGTACCCGAGGTTAGACGAAAGCCTGTATTAAAACAAGAGATAGCGTTTTTGCTGATTCACCTAATGCCGCTAGGTGCGATCTGGACGGGCGCTACTTTTTTCGATTGGATGGTGTGTATCTTCCTGTACGTATTCCGAATGTTTTGGGTAACCGCTGGCTATCACCGTTACTTTGCTCATCGTTCGTATAGTACATCGCGCTGGTTTCAATTCGTAATTGCTTTTATGGCACAAACAACAGCACAGAAAGGTGCATTGTGGTGGGCTGCCCATCACCGCCACCATCATCGCCACAGCGATACCCCGGCCGATCCGCACTCTATGAAAATTTATGGCTTCTGGTATTCGCATGTGGGTTGGATTGTAGGACCCGATTTTAAGGAGACAGATTATAAAGTAATAGGCGACTATGCCAAGTATCCCGAACTGGTTTGGTTAAACAAACACTACCTTGTGCCACCTACCATTCTGGCAATTGCAGTAACCGCATTAGGTGCCTGGGTAAATGGCGGAAGTCCATTGCTCATGTTTACATCAGCCGGATTAAGTACGTTGTTTATTGGATTCTTCCTGAGCACGGTGATTCTCTACCACGGCACGTTTTCCATCAACTCTATCATGCACAAGTTTGGAACGCAGCGTTATGAATCGAACGATGAGTCGCGCAACAGCATCTGGCTGGCTTTGCTTACGTTGGGCGAAGGCTGGCACAATAACCATCATTATTATGAAGTAGCCGCCCGTCAGGGATTTTTCTGGTGGGAGATTGATATCACCTATTATATCCTGAAAGGGTTGCAGTCCGTTGGCCTGATCTGGGATTTAAAGGGAGTACCGAAACACATTCTGCATTCAAAAAATAAGAAGCACGCTGCAGAATTACGAAAGCAGTATGAAGCGCAAAATCCAAGGCCACCGGTTTCAAAGGAGATAAAACCAAAACCGGCCGAAGAGACCATTGAAGCATAACGTAAGATGTCCTGAATCATTCAGGACATCTTTTTTTACAGCGGTTTTGGAAGGAGAATATACCTGTCTTTTTCCCTGAGGTTATTCGCTTCGTAAACTCTTCACCGGGTTTTCGGCCATGGCTCGTATGCCATGAATGCTTACGGTTATTAAGGTAATCGAAATAATAACCAACCCAGCCACGGCAAAGATCCACCATTCTATTCCGGTATGATACGCAAATTCACTCAGCCAGTTTTTCATTATCAGGTAAGCCAGCGGACTGCCAATAACAATGGCGATAATAACCAATACAAGAAAATTGCCCGAGAGTATGCCTAGCAGATTCATGAGCGATGCGCCTAAAACTTTGCGGATGCCAATCTCTTTCATGCGCTGTTGCATCATATAAGAAGATAGTCCGAACAATCCCATGCAGGCCAACAGGATGGCTGTTACTGAAAACAAACTCATTACTTTTCCCAATTGGGTTTCGGTGGTGTACATGCGGGCATAGTTGTCGTCCAGAAAACTATATTCAAAGGGACGGTCGGGGATAATTTTTTTTCCAGGTCTGTTCCAGGTAGGCAAGCGTACCGGGAATATCATCGCCCGAAGTTTTGATGATGAGGCGGCCGCCCCAGGTTGAAGTAAATAATACAATGGGCTTCAACGCATCGTGAATGGACTGAAAGTGAAAATCTTTAATCACACCTACAATCACACCGGTGGTGTTCAACACCAACTCCCGGCCAATGGCTTCCTCGGGTGTCCAGCCGAATTTCGCAGCGGCACTTTCATTGATGAGGTAGTGAAACTTTTTATTCTCCCAGGGTTCAGGAGTTACCAACTCAATATCTTGCTGTGAGAAGTCGCGGCCGGCCAACAGGTGTAGCCCACTGGTTTTCACAAAGCCTTCATCTACCGGGTTGGCATTTACCATAATCACTTCTGTTTCGGGCGTGGAAGGAAGCCGCATGCTATACCCGCTGTAAATTTTTTCAGGCGAACTTCCACACCGAGATACCTCTACCACCTGCGGATGTTTTTTTAATTCCTGCTTCAGGGTTTTCATTTGATTGTAGTCGGTATCCCACCCTATTTTCAGAGTCAACACGTGGTTGCGATCGTACCCCAGGCTTTTGTTCTGAATGTAACTGAGTTGATTGCGGATGATGAAGGTGCAAACAATCAGAAACACTGTAATGGCAAATTGAAACACTACCAGCGATTGTTGCAGCTGCTTTGCTGCAGAGGAATTTTTAAACAGTCCTTTCAAAATGCGGGCGGGTTGCATGCCCGATAGGATAATGGCCGGGTAACTTCCGGCAACCAGGCTGATTGCTACTGTAATTAAAAATGTGATCAACAAAAAAGCAGGTGTGAGAAGATCGGTAAACTCGAAACTTCTGCTAACAAATGAATTGAAGTACGGCAACAATAGCGAGGCTGCTGAAAAACTAACCAATACAGACAAACAACACACCACAAAGGCTTCGCCAATAAATTGCCAGAACAATTGAGCGCGGGCTGCACCCGATACCTTGCGTACACCCACTTCTTTAGCACGCTCAATGGATTTAGCGGTGCTCAGGTTTATGTAAGTCGAACAAACGATAACGATGATGAGCAAGGCTACCCCGCCCAGTAAATACAGGTATGACATACTGGTGTTTGAAACGAATGCCGGGTAGGGCGATTGCAGGTGCACTTCGCGGAAAGGCTCGAGATGAAAGTGTATGGTAGCCCCGGTGCCTTTCATTTCCTTTTCCATAAAAGGATCCAGCTTTTCTTTCAGAGGCGCAAATGCGAATTCATTATTCAACAGCAAATAGGTGGTGTAGTTGGCGTTGAAATAAGTTTCTTCCTGGTTTTCGCCAAGCGATGAAAAAGACGCAAGGAAATCGAATTGAATCTGGGAGTTCTTCGGATAGTCGCGCATCACCCCGGTAACTTCGTAAGGAGTTTTCTTCTCCCCCACTTCCAATATTTTTCCCAGGGGACTTTCATCACCAAAGTATCTTTTTGAAGCAGCTTCTGTTAGCACGATTTTGAATTTGCCATCCAATGCAGTGGCTGCATTGCCTTCCAGCATTTCATAATCGAACGTGTTGAAAAAGGAGGAGTCGGAAAACAGGAAATTCGATTCGGTTACGGGCTCGTTGTTCAACCGTAAAATCATACTGACAGTTGTCATGCGCACCCCTTTCTCAACTTCTGGAAAAGTGCGCGACAGCACGGGCGCTACTTTGGTGCTGGTAAAAGTTCCTTTTTCAGTTTCGGGCCTACCTTCAAAACCGTATTCCATCACCACGCGGGCAATGCGTTTACCTTTCGATTGAAATTTATCGAAGCTAAGCTCGTGTTGAATGAACAAGGCAATCAGCAAACAGGCTGTAATACCCGTAGTAAGCCCCAGCACATTAATAACGGTGGAGGGTTTGTTCTTCCACAAACTGCGCAAGGCAATTTTAAAGTTGTTGCGAAACATATCGATGTGATTTGATGCGTAATTATTTTTTCTGCTTCCGATTATACCCGGCCGGAATAACAACAAGACATCTACGGCAAAGCGGAAGTCGGCCAGGCGCTTGCCCGATGTTTTCAGTCTTCTTTCATACACCTCCAGCAAATCTCCTTCGATGTAATCCAGTAAGCGCGGGCTGCAATACCAGCGAAAGAACCGGAGGGCGATTTGGGGTGGATTTGATTTTTCTGTTTTCACTTTTTCAATAGTTGACAGTTGACAAAATACAATTGACAATAGTTTCTCTTTGTCAATTGTTTAATTGCCTCTTGTCAATTCGTTACTCTCAACTGGTACTCCAACACTGCTTTCGGTATTGCTTTCCAAAGTTGTTCGCGTGTTTCTTTGGCATGCAGCATTGCTTTTTTACCAAGTGCGGTAATTTCAAAATACCTGCGCGGTCGGCCGGCACGATCTTCTGTACTTTCACCCGAAAAGGATTTGAGATAGCCTTTATCCTCCAGGCGGATTAAAGCCGTGTGCAAAGCGCCCATGCTTACGGTTCGCTTCAGACGCGATTCAATTTCATCTTTGATAGCCACGCTGTAGGCCTCGTTATTCAGGATGCCCACCGTTAGCAAAACAATTTCTTCAAACTCACCAAGCTGGTAATTTTTCATCGAATAAGTATTATTATCTAAATGTAGGAATAATAACTGTGCCAGTTTGTAAAACGGGCTTTTTGACTATGAATAAGGAGATTTCTCAGGCACTACCTGTTCGGTTACGCACAGATTTGCGCGCCATCGGGCAGTTAATTGGAATGGTTGAAACTGGTTTTAATAGGTAAGCGTTGAAACTTTGTCTATTGTCAACTACTTATTGTCAATTGTTAGCTATTCACTTCTTAGGCTATTTACAGGATTTAACACTGCTGCACGTGCCGTTCGTACACCAATCGTAATAAATGCAATCACCAGCGTAATCAAAAGTGCTTCGGCAAAAACCAATACCCCAAATGGAATATGATAGGCAAATTCCTGTAGCCAACTTTGCATATAATAACCGGCAATGGGTAAGCCGATGGCTCCTGCAATAATAACTAACACTAAAAATTCTTTCGAGATGAGCGCCACAATGCTGCTAACTGATGCGCCCATTACTTTGCGTACACCAATTTCCTTTAAGCGGCTTTCTACCGAATACGAAACCAATGCAAACAATCCAAGACTGGCAATGATCACTACAATTATTGATAGCACAAGAAAAATTTGGCCTCGTCTGGCATCAGCCAAATACATTTCTTCAAACCGCGCATCCAGAAAAGTATATTCCAATGGCGTATCCGGATCAATTTTGTGATTGATGGCTTTGAGTGTTTCCAGTGTATTGTTCCAATTGCTTGTATTAATTTGTAAAGTGTAATAATCAATCACCTGAATTGCTGTGTTAAGTGCCCCGAAAATCACGGGCAGTTGTTTGCGGTGCAACGATTCAAAGTAAAAGTTTTCTACCACACCAATAATCTCAACCCGGAACGGAGTATCTAATTCTTCCATGCGCTCGCCATATCGTACACGCGGTATTTCTACCACTTGCCCTATGGGATCGGTTAGCCCGAGTTGTTCTACGGCCAGTTGCGTAACAACAATTTTCAACGAGTCTGCAACCGGATCTTCAATCGTACGGCCTGCCAGCAGTTTAATTTTATAAGTCTCAAGAAAATCGCGATCAATGCCCACAAAAATCATTTCGCTGCCCATTGTGTTCTGATTGCTTTTAGTGGTAGCCACCGGAAAACTTTTCCACTCGCCCGGCACACGGGTAGAAGCTGCCACACGCAACACTTCAGCGGGTTTACCAAATTCCGATTTAACGGTTTCAAAATTTCGTCTCAGGTTACGGCTGTTTACATCAATCACCACCAGGTTCTCATGACTAAAGCCGAGGTCTTTTTCGCGCAGGTAGTTTAGTTGCTGATAGATGATAAGCGTAGAGGCAATCATCATAACCGAGATCGCAAACTGCATAACCAGTAAGGCTTTTCTTACGGATAAACTGCTGCCTCCTATTTTTATTTCGCGCTTCAGCGCATCTACAATGGAAACCCGCGTGGCAATAAAGGCCGGATACAAAGCTGCCAGTATTCCAACCGATAGAATAACTGCAACAACCATCACCAGCCACTCAAAAGGTAAAGAGCTAATGGAAATTTCTTTGTTGGTAAACACGTTTATCCATGGTAAAACCAAATACGCCAGGCCAACCGATAGAAGCAAGGATAGGAGCGAGAACAAAACAGAATCGGTAATGAATTGCACTACCATTTGATTTTTGGGAGCGCCCAACGTTTTGCGGGTGCCAATTTCACGGGTACGTTTAATGGCCATAGCCGTAGACAGGTTCATGTAGTTAAGGCACGCAGTTAGCAACAGCACGAAACCCAATGCAGCAAAGGTGTAGAGATAAAAAGGTTTAATGCTGTTTACATTGAATTGCTCCGCAGCAGATTCTAACTGACTGGAGTTGGTATGAATTTTTCGCAGCGGCTGTAAGGTAAAGCTGCTTCGAAACTCCCGATCGGCCGGGTAATTGTTTTTTACCAGCGCTTCTATTCTTGTGCTCAGCAAGGCAGTATTGCTTTGCGGTTTTATTTTTAAATAGGTGGTGTACTCGGTATCCACCCACTCGGTGGTTACATATTGCGTGTAATCATTGTATAATGAATGCCAGGTGGCCTCCGAGAACAAGATATCCATTTGGAGGTGCGAGTTTTTTGGGAAGTTTTTCATTACACCGCTTACGGTTAGGTAAACAGGCTGGCCTGCGCGCCTGAGCCCCGACCAAATCTGTTTTCCCAGGGCCGCACCTGCTCCAAAATACTTTTCCTTAATGGTTTCAGAAACAACAATAGTGAAAGGTTCTTTCAATGCGGTTTTCGCATCGCCTTCCACCAACGGAAAATCGAAGAATGTAAAAAAGTTGGCATCTGCTGAAAGCGCGCGTTCGTGTGTGCGGTTGGTTGGGTCGTTGCCCAGCGTTACCCGCCCGAAGGCCGACAACCTCACCATGTCTTCCACCTCCGGAAATTGTTCGCGCACTTCTTTGCCAATGGTCGGAGCAACAGAAGAAATATTTCGCAGGGTGCCATTGTCCTGGCGTTCTTGCTGCGTAATACGGTAAATGGTGTTCGCATCGCGATGAAACATATCAAAGGATAATTCATCGTGCAGGTAGAGAGACAGCAACAAAAAGCAGGAGAAGCCCAGCGTTAGCACACTGATGTTGATGACGGAGAAGGTTTTATTTTTAATCAACTGCCTTAAGCTGATTTTGAAATAGCTTTTGTACATACCGTAGGTGTTGGGTTGCTGTTTAAATTGTTTGATGAACTCGGGCCTGAAATACTTGATCACACTCCAACCAAAATTCCATTTCGCTTTGCGCGGAGCTGTTGCGGATTGCTTCAAGAAAACTTCCGTCAAGTCACCTTCAATCTCATCGAGGGAATCCTCGCGGCAAAACCAGCGAAGGAAGCGGAGGGGATATTTGGGAGGTGCACTCATTGCTTCAAAGTAGACAGTTGACAAATTCTCAATTGACAACGCACTTTGTCAATTGTCAATTGAGCTTATTGTCAACTGATTAAAATCATCCAAACGATATTTTGGGGATCTGTTTATAAATACTGTTTCTCAAATCATACTGTGTATCCAGCATTTTTTGCCAAGAGCTGTAATCACATAAAACTTTTTGCGTCTTCCGCCACGGTCTTCCGTTATGCCGCCAAAGCGCGACTTAACAAAGCCTTTGTCTTCCATGCGCTTAAGGGCAACATGAACGGCACTGATGTTTACTTTCTTTTTAATTTTTTCTTCAAGGCCTTCCAGAATGGTTACGCCATATGCTTCATCGTGCTGGGCGGCTACCATCAATAAAACGAGTTCCTCAAATTCACCAAGCGAGTGTTGTGTCATACTATTTACTTAACAAACGTGAATTTAATAAATTAGTTTCACTTTTGTTAAGTAAATTTATGCGACAAATCAGGAAAGTGGATTTGGAAGAAGTTACGTGAAATCCCACTTTTGTCTATTAATTTTATAGACTATGCGATATGTGTTGCTTGTGTTGACATTGTTTGCCTGTAACCCGCCAAAGGAGTTAACACAAGAAGAGCGGGAAGCTCATCAACAGGAAGTAGAAACATGGTATGAAAAGCGCGTGGCCGATCTTAAAGCGCCCAATGGGTGGCTTAACCTGGTGGGCTTGCATTGGCTGGAGTCGGGCATCAACACTTTTGGCAGCGATTACAGTAATGCGCTTGTGTTTCCACAAGGAAAAATTGCACCACAGGCCGGGTATTTTCTGGTGAAAGAAAACACAGTATCACTAGTACTGAACAAAGGGATAAAGGCTACAATAGGTAAAGACACAATTACAGCAGGTGTGATCTTTCATGCCGATTCAACCCGGGCTCCACAAGTACAGTTGGGCGACCTGCGGTGGAATATTATTAAGCGCGATACCAAATTGGGTGTGCGCTTACGCGATGATAATGCCGATGCATTGAAGCAATTTTCAGGAATTGAGCGTTACCCGGTATTACCCGAATACCGGGTGGAGGCAACCTTAGAGCGGGGTGATTCAACCCGTACTATTGAAATTACCAATGTGCTGGGCCAAACCACACCACAACCCTCTCCGGGTACCTTAGTATTTAGATTAAATGGCAGTACCTATCGGCTGGATGCCCTCCAAGAAGGAGACGAATTGTTCATCATTTTTGCAGATGCCACCAGCGGTACGGAAACGTATGGAGCCGGCCGGTTTGTTTATACACAAATACCAATCGGCAACGAGAAGGTAATATTGGATTTCAACAAGGCATATAACCCACCTTGTGTGTTTACCCCCTATGCTACTTGCCCCTTGCCGCCCAGGCAAAATGTTTTACCAATCGCCATACAGGCTGGGGAAAAAAATTATGGATCGGAATTATGATTTAGAATAAGGGGGCCAGCCATTTAATCTGAAAAAAACAGCCGTGTGTTGGATATTTGAGACTGGCTATTAAATTTGCAGTCCCATTTAATAAGCGGGCTCTTCCCGATAGCTATCGGAAAGAAGAGCGATCCAACAGATTATTATATGGTGAAAGCGGGAGTAGCTCAGTTGGTAGAGCATCCCGATGGCCATCGGGAGGGTCGCAAGTTCATTGAAGGTAATATGTTTGTTACCTACATATTATACTCAGAATCCGGAGATCGCTATTATATAGGGCATTCGGAAAATCTGGAAATGAGGTTGAACTACCATAACGAAGGGAGGGTAAAGTCAACAAAAGGCTATAGGCCTTGGAAAGTTGTATATTTTGAAGAATTTAGTACCAAACTTGAAGCCAATCGAAGAGAATTGGAGATCAAGAAAAAGAAGAGCAGAAAGTATATTGAGTTTCTGATCTTAAAATAAGCGGGAGTAGCTCAGTTGGTAGAGCACGACCTTGCCAAGGTCGGGGTCGCGAGTTCGAGTCTCGTTTCCCGCTCAAATACCCCTCTCCGAAACGAGAGGGGTTATTTTTTAAAGTATGCCTGGAGGGCCAGGATGTTCTTTTATAAGATTACCACAGCAATAAATAATTGCCCGGGTGGTGGAATTGGTAGACACGCAGGACTTAAAATCCTGTGGATAGTAATATCTGTACGGGTTCAACTCCCGTCCCGGGTACTAAAGTATGAATTAAAGCTCTGACTGTCAGAGCTTTTTTCGTTTTGGTGCGGCTGAAAGTGTGGCTCATTTTTCTGAATGCGGCTGTGTTTAAAAACCAGGAAGTATTTTAGAAAGCATTCTTTTGGCGTTGATCAAGTCATCATTATCTAGAAATTCCTTTACATACTTTGCCTTCTTTTGAAGTGCTTCAACCTTTTGGTTGACGATACCTGGATAATTCCACGTTTCAAGTTTGTCAATTGCATAAAAAAAGCTTTCTGATAATTATCTCCTGAGTAGTTGAAATCCGCAAGCATAGACTCAAGCTTAAATGAACTATAAGGATAACCGCTAGATGCATTCCAATACTTCAATACTCGGATGATCGGTTTCAAAATTGAACCACAGCGCGTATTAGCTTCAACCAGTGTTTTATTAAATGTCTGAGGATTTGTTTCTATCCAATCGTTATCCTTTCCTGGGATTTCAATACTATCATAGAATACTCCTTCGTCAAAAAATTCCTGGGACAAGGTCAAAATTGATATGATCAAGTTCAACAACGATAGATGGATGGTCTTTGACAACTTTGCCATGTTGATAATGCTGTGATGCAAATTTCTTCAGTCGTTCTCTATAAGACTCCGGTTTTAGCTTCCCGTTTTCTGAAGCAAATAGAATCAGGATATCTACATCAGAATTTGAATCGTACTCTCTCGGAAGGAGAGTATCTCTGGAGTAAGAACCGAAAACCATTACGTGGGTAACATCCTCTTGAAAGTAAGTCTGAATGTTTCGACTGATACTATCAACTGATCTTGCAATGTTGATACCAGTTAAACTCTTAGGCTTGATCAGCAACCTAGAGGATATTTTTTTCAAGTGATTATTAATCCCGACTTCCATTAATTGCTAGTGGATTTTATATTCTTGCTTCAACGCCTCCCACTCTGAAGATAAAGTCGGATTTAATTTTGTAAAAACTCTTGATGACAACAGCACTGAACCCCAGCTAATGTTACTCTCGTAGTGGATTATATTCCTGAGTATCTGCGCTGATTTGCTTTCGATAGAATTGCTTTTGAGATCCTGAAAAAGAGACTGGAATTCTTCTAGCACTTTTTCAGCATTTAGATAATAAACCCAAAGTCTGATTAACTGCTGAAATAAAACCACTGGAAGAGACAGTTGGAAAATTAGGATCACAATTTCTTTCTTACCCAAGGCAGCAGCTAATATAAAAATGACGATCACAGCTAAATTTTTGATTAGAACTCGAGGGAGCATTCGCTGACTTATATTGTAGCTGAATAAGACATTTTCGAAGCCATTGACGGCCATCTTATATAAGCCTGGTGATAAATCTGAGTTTGTGAAATACCCCTCTGACTTACGCCCAGAAAGACTAGTATCGAAAGAGTTGTCAATAAAGTCCAATCGCCTTTTTGATTCTGCTCTGAAAAGAAAATAACTACTAGCAATGTCACCAGCAATATAAAAAGCAATGAGGATTGAATTGAATGCATTTAACCCATCATTGATCTCTGAGCCAGATGGCTCGTTTTCAAGAATAGTAGTAAGTATTGCTATTATTGAAGTTGCAATCAAGATTCCATCATTGACGTTGCGCCATTTTCTGACCTGATCGAATGATACTTGGTGCGGGACAATTCTCATAAAATTAGTTCTGTTGTATTTCGGTTGTATGTTGTACTTCCGGTCCGTACCAAACATTGGTCTTCAGCCAGATTTCATAAAAATATATCCATGCGGCAGTCCATGGCACAATCTCTTTAGCGAGAATCTTTCCACTCATCCATTTGAAATTGAGAGGATGGTATAGGCATAGGGATCTTCTGTTGTGATAGAAATGTGGCGGCTTTTCGACCAGCTCAGGTTTAAGTACCCTAACTATCGGACTCAATTCACTACGATAAAGTATTGACACAATATAAGTAGGGAATCTCTCGCTTACGCGAAGAGATCCCACGAATTCAACTTCGAAATCACTTTTCCATCGCACCTTAAATTGTGGGTATGTTGCCCGCATGAACTTAATTTGATGGATCGGATTATAATTTCTAGGTGTTTGGTAAATCATCGCCATAGAAACCTTTAGAGGCCGCTACTGTATTTCCAACAGCTACGGAAAGAGTACCTGCTGCTGAAATTTTCAACGCCCCACTTGATAGTGATTTTGCAAACGTCTTTGCTTCCTCAACTTCCTCATCCACCACGTCAGGAAACTCATCTCCAAAAACACTTTTCCATAACTCCTTAGCTTTTCGCTCTTCACCATTGTCAAAGTCCTTCTTGGCTTCAGTAAGTTTGTCTTTTACCTTGCCAATCTTGGAAATAGCTTTTTCATATTTGTTGTATGAATCAAATTTCTGAGAATTTAGATAGAGGCTGGCATTGTCAAACCATAGCCTGATTGACTCCTCATAATTTTTGACGGAGTACATTTGGAAAATACTGATAGCAACTTCCTCGATGTGGTAAGACGGAACAAAACCGTTATTCTCTCTATTCCAGTACTTGACCGCTTTTATAGTTGGCTTAACCCTATAGCTTCTTTGCCCATTGACCTTGCTTAGATCATCAGTTAATCGCTTAGGATCTGAATAAGTCCATGATTTTAGATCATACGCTGGGATTAGGTAGCTGCCGTTCTGTTCAAAACTAGGAAGTACGTCAAAATCTTTGTTGCTAAGTTCAATTGTTACGCATGGGCGATCTTGCCGTACTTTATCCTTGTAGTCGTTCAAGCCATTTAAGTATTCCTTGAGCTTTGAAAGAACACTTTGAGGATTCGGTAAATTACCGTTCTCATCCTTCCATTTTTCGAGATCCAAAACTGCGAAGAGATCGATGTCTTTTAAAGGTCTAATTATGGTATCCCTTTCATAAGATCCGTTTGTAAACGTCTCTAAAACATGGAGATTACTCTCTTTTGCTTTGAGGTGATCATTGAGGTTTGAAATTGATGCCTTAATGTTGTCCTCTTGTCGGTCTGTTACTGTGATGTTATCGATCATCTGATCGATGCTCTGAAGTAAAGTCATGTTGATTAATGCTTTTTGTCCTTAATATCTCTTGGATCGTTACCAGGTGCTACGGTATCGCTGTCTCGAATTTTGCCATCAAGACCATGAATTCTCACTTCGCCACCACCGGAATTCGAAGCAAATTGTTTTGCGATTTTCTCAGCTTGCTTCTGAGTATCGGCTGAGCCACTCGAGCGTTCTGCGCTCTCCTTCTGGATATTCCATTTTCCAGATTCTTTGTTTTTTGAAATATGATAGTTTGCCATGTTATTCTTTTTGAATTTTGAAATGAGTGAATAGAAAAAATGGGAGCAGAAAATCTGCTCCCAAATGGACTAGGCTGCTTTCTGCATTCCCTTCGGAACACCGTGAACAACCGTCATGGTGAGTCCACTCCTAAAGTCACCATCAAAGTGGAATTCAAAGTGATACTTCCCAGCTCTTTCCAGTTTGAGGTTATTCATGTTCATAACCAGGTTGAGCGTGGTGTAATCCGCGTTAGGATTTTGCATTACTGTGAGATCACCCTTGATTTTAGGACTAAACTCCTTCCCGTCTGGGCCGATAGTTTTGATCTCAAAATCGTGCTTGCCTGCTTCGCTGTTAGCTATTCTAATGCGAACTGCTAAAGAGCAATGCGGGTGCTTTGTGGGTAAATTTTGTGTGAACAGGGTATCGAATGTACCCACGACAGTCAGTTTGCTGTTGCCTTGATCTGCGGCATAATCTGCCAGTGTAAAAATTTCAACTTCCATATACTTATGGTTTTTTTAAGTTATATGGCGTCTCTGACGTTGACACCGCCTGTTACCACCCGGCAACAGGACGTATACACCGTTCATCGTAACAGAGTTTTTATTTTTAATTAATAATCTCTATTTTAGATAAACCTTTTTACATTTGCGGTCGTTTTGAAAATGCTCCTATGCAAACAAAAAAACGCAAATCCCTGTAGGGCGTAGATCCGGTGCTCAACCGTCTAACGTCAGGGAAAGTGTGTATAAAACCCCTGACAAGCTTACAGGTTCCTAATAAGAACGTGTCAGGGTACGAACCTGGCACATTCTTTTAGGTGACAAAACGAGCCGTCTACTCATTTAAAAAAATCCAATTTTTACGGCAAAAACCATACCGATGTATGATTTTGTGTATTTTCTGCCACAATGTCTACTCAGACTGTGCGGCCTTCTGCTTTCCTTTTCTCGAGGTCAGCTTAAAATACTTTTTCTCCTTGTCTCTGACTTCATCTATATCAAATATTACCGATTCTTCCTCATTCCTGTAATCAATCCCCAACTGATTTAAGAGACGCTTTGTTTTTAGTGAGTAGTATCCTCCTGCTTTGATAACTGTAAAGGTAAACTCATCCTTTTCCGCTACTGGGATCAAATAAAGGATATCGGCCTTATCTACTCCATCTGGCTTTTTACGGCCAATTTTGAAGAATTTATTGGTTTCGAAGTCGATCAGCTTATTTGCCGCTCGACTAAACCCGAGTTTCCCCGATCTGTGGACCGTAGCCTTAGCGGGGCCTATACCATCCTCAGACTCAAAAAATTCGATACTGTTTATATCCATCTCTACCATGATACAATAGTACGCCAAATTCCAATATGATGCAACCATTTACCTATAAATAAACTCATTTTCTTATACGTCCTTATAAAGCTTTTTTAGGCTTTTGTGTCAGGAATGAACTGATTTCATTCAGATTGTCAATAAGTTAAGGTTACTCACTGAACTCACTGAACTCATTTTCTCACTCACTTCTTAATACTCTCAATCCTTGGTTATAAGGCATGCATATTGTACTTTTGTATTAACAGTACTCGCCACGCTACCCATAAGAACAGCGTCCCAGGGCGAGTCTTTTGCTTTTACGGGGGTCTTATAACTCGACTTAAAAGCAGTATATTCCTTTCCTTATTTTTAAGCAACCATGATTTATAATAAGGGAGCCACAACAATCGCAGACCAGATTGCTCAGTTAAAGCAGCGCGGTCTTGCGATCAGAGATGAGAATGAAGCAGCGCATTTCCTTTCCAACATCAGCTACTATCGACTCGCAGGGTATTGGTGGCCGATGCAAGCCAATAAGGTTAATCATACATTCAAACCCAATAGCCGTTTTGATGATGTTATCGCTCTTTACAACTTCGATAGAGAGCTAAGGCTCCTAATCTTTGATGTTATTGAGCGAATAGAAATCGGCCTACGCAGCAAATTGATCTACCACCTTTCACATGAAGTTGATCCTTGGTGGTTTCAAAACACCGCTTTGTTCGTCAACATTCCAGAGTTAGTAAAAACCCTTAATGCAATTACTGAAAGCATCGAAATTTCAAAGGATGTATTTATTAGGGATCATTTAAAACGGTACAGCACAGATAATCGATTTCCTCCAGCGTGGAAGACACTTGAGGTTGCCACTTTTGGAAATTTGTCAAAATTGTATGGAATCTTAAACCCTCTGTAAAATCAAAAGATACGATTGCCGCGGAGCTCAATACAGTTAATCACACATATCTGCACAGTTGGCTACAATCAATAGCACAGATCAGAAATGTATGTGCACACCATGGTCGGCTATGGAATAAGAATCTTCCAGGAAGACCCAAAATCTTATCCAAGCCGCCTGCTCCCTGGCTGACAAATGTTCCGCCAGCAACTGATCACCATATGCTCTATATACACATGTGCTGTATGAAGTATTTACTCGATGTTATTAGCCCAGGTCATCATTTCACATCCAAGTTGGTTGCACTTTTGGTAAAGTATCCAAACGTGGACTTAAATGCTCTTGGATTTCCAGCTGCATGGCAAAATGAACCCTTGTGGACCAATACCTGAAAGTATGACCATGAGACAAACATCATTACTAAAACGGAAAACATCCGATAACTTCTTACCGAAGGAGGCCGAAAGTTTTATGGAGTGCACAGATATAACGTCTTTTAACCAATACCAAACCATGTAATCAGGCTTTTCAAGGCCATTTTAGTTGTTATAGCGGATATTAAAAAAGTTGATACTCCCGTCCCGGGTACTCTTTAAACAAGGGATTTCTGTAAAGGCGAAAAAAATTTCTACTCGCATTTCTATCGAAAAAGTTTGACCTTAGCCCTTCAAGCTTTTGATATGAAAAAGATTCTGATCTTATCCGTTTTTTTGTTTCTCGGCCTTACTTTCAAAGCGTTTAGTCAAACCGTTTACACATCGCCCAAAGGCGAAAAATACCACACAGCTGATTGTAGGCTTTCGGGTGAGGCAAGCCCTGTAAAACTGGCCGATGCCAAAAAAGCCGGAAAAGGTGCATGCGATATCTGCAAACCCAACGAGCTTGGCAAAGCCAAGCTAAACCAATGCAGCAGCAAAACAGCCGATGGCACGCGCTGCAAGCGGATGACAGCCAATAAAAACAAAAAGTGTTTTCAGCATCAGCCTAAGTAAATATGCAACGGTTACACATTCATCCACAAGGGCCAATCTTCTCACGCATTATTTCAGGAGTTTGGCGTTGGCGGCTTGCACCCGAAGCGGTTGAGCGGTTAATTCAAACTTCGCTTGACGAAGGCATCACTACCTTTGACCATGCAGATATTTACGGTGACCACAGCAACGAAGAAATTTTTGGTGAAACCTTGCGCAAGCAACCCGCTTTGCGCAATAAAATGGAGCTGGTTACAAAGTGCGGAATAAAGTTCCCTTCAGACAAGCGACCAAAAACCTGGGTAAAGCATTATGATACCTCAAAAGAACACATCATCTGGTCGGCCGAGAACTCATTGAAGATGCTGCATACCGACAGAATAGATTTACTGCTGATTCACCGACCCGATCCATTATTAAATCCGCAGGAAGTGGCGGAAGCATTTTCGCAACTCAAACAACAGGGCAAAGTATTAAACTTTGGAGTTTCAAATTTTACACGACCCCAGTTTTACATGCTGCAAAATTTTTTGCCCATGCCCTTAGTTACCAACCAGATTGAAATTTCACTGGCACGTGTAGAACCTTTGTTTAATGGCGATGTGGATTTGTTGATGGAACAACAAGCTTCGCCTATGGCATGGTCGCCCCTGGCGGGGGGTAACCTGACGGGGGAGCGTGAATTGTTCCATAAAGCAACACGGTATCAGGCCTCCTACAGCCAACTTTCGCTGGCCTGGTTGTTGAAGCACCCTTCCAACATATTTCCGGTAATTGGTACAACAAAACCTGAGCGGATAAAAGAAGCGGCTCAGGCATTAACTATAAAATTAGACAGGCAGGATTGGTTTGAAATGTTGCGGGTGGCAACAGGTAAAGACGTGGCTTAATAATAACCTCAACCTATGAAAGCACTTACCGTATTGCTGGTTTTATTTTGTGCGATGGGCTATGCACAAGAGCCTGAAGTTGATTTGGTGCGGCTGGGTTACTTGAAAAACGAAACAACTTCAGAACAAGTGGGGATGGCCGCCTCGCCCGATGGAGCCTACGCAGCATTTGCATTCAAAGATCGGGTTGTAAAAATATTTGATGTAAGAGCAGGCAGGTTTATCAAACGATTCGCCATTCCCTTTGCGGATTTGTTTGATATGCAATTGACAAACGATGGCAAGTTGATATTGGCCGGGGGTAAACAGGTAGTAATTATGGATTGGAAAGGGGAGAAAACCTTGGCTCAATTCAACACGACAGGCGAGATAACAAAATCATCTTATTCTGATCGGGCTAACTTATTTGCGGTTGGCCAGCGCGAAGGCTGGATTGAAATTTATGACCTTAAAACACTTAAGGTGATAAACACCTTTCAATATAAAAAGCATCATGTGAGCGCATTGGCCCTGCATCCAAATGGCAAAAGCATAGTGGTTGGGGTTATACCGCTCCTAAAAGAAATGAATCCCCTCAAGGTTTTTGAAATTAGTTCGGGAAAGGTATTGGCCGAATCGAAAAAGGGTTTTTATACCATGGCCGCGTTTGATGAAAAAGGCGAAAACCTGGTGGTATCAAGTCTGAATATGCTCATGACCAAAACAACCGTTGAAATTTTAAATGGAACATCCCTTACCCTAATCAGAGACGTGGAAGGGAAAGTGGTGTGGGGCAATAACATCATGCCATACAGTGGAAAAATTTCAGGAAACAAATTGCTCGCAATAACCGCATCGCTTTCATTTAATGTGTACGATATCCAATCAGGCGGAATTTCATTTACAACCAAATCGGATGGCTTTAAATTAAGCGGCACGTTAATGTTGGGAGTAGGCAATGCCCACCCGTATCCGTTAGGCAACAGCGGAAAATTTCTGATCAACTCATTAGGAAATAACATAAACCAGATCTATGACATTAAAACCAATGCTATTGTTGGTTATTTCTTTTGCGACAGCAATGATGACTTTGCCGTTGTTTCGCGCGATGGAAGAGTAGAAGGAACCCCCGAGGCATTGCGTAAAGTTTTCTGGACCTCCAGGCTGTCAAATCAACGCACTCCCCTGGAAAGTACATTTGAAAGTGGGTTTACTCCGCGGTTGCTTTCGCAGATTGTGGATGAAGATGAAAAAACACAATTAGCACAAACCACTTTTGAAGTGGAGAAGGTTATAGATAAAATACCCGCGTTGCAGCTTAAATCAATAAATGGAAAAGCTGCTTCCGCTGAGGGTACATCCGCTACACAAAAGCAATCGAACGTGGAGATAGCTGTAACCCAAAATCCACAGGAAATCACTGAAATAAAATTGTATCAAAACTCCAAGCTGGTGAAGGTTGTTCCGGGCAATGGAAAGAGTTTGTATGCATTCGATGTTTCATTAACCAACTCGTTTGGCGAGCAAAATTATTTTTATGCAACGGCCAGCAGCAAATCGGGCGTTGAATCAGAAAAGACAAAATTTGTTATTAATTACAAAGGAGCTACCGAAGCCAAACCGAAACTATACCTGGTAACCATCGGTATTGATAAGTATAAAAATCCAAAATATAATCTGAACTACGCACAGGCCGATGCGGATGGGGTTGCCAAAGTAATCAGCCAGCAATCAAAATCGTTGTTTCAGGAAGTTGTTCCGTTTTCAATACGGAACGACAAAGCGGTTAAAACAAATATTTTTGCAGCCCTTAACCAAGTAAAAGCAAAAGCACTGGAACAGGATATGATTGTGGTGTACTATGCCGGGCATGGGGTGATGTCGGGCGGTGCCGATAAACAGTTTTACATTGTTCCACATGACATTACGCAGTTGTATGGCCGCGATGATTTACTTGTCGATAAGGGTATTTCGGCCAACGACTTAAAAGATTTTGCTTCGGCAATCAATGCACAAAAACAAGTGTTTATTCTGGATGCCTGTCAATCGGCTGGTGCGCTGGATGCGTTGGAAGACAGGGCCCGGGGTGCGGCCGAAGAAAAAGCCATTGCACAATTAGCCCGCAGTACCGGCACGTTCTGGATTACCTCCACCGGGGCCGAACAGTTTGCTACAGAGTTTGCCAAACTGGGCCATGGAATTTTTACCTATGCCTTGCTGGAAGGAATTAATGGAGCCGCAGACACAAATAAAGATCAGCGGTTAACCATTCGCGAGTTAAGCACCTATATTGAAAACAAAGTACCCGAACTATCAGAGCAACTAAAAGGTTCGGCACAGTTTCCGTCTGCCTATTCATTCGGAAATGATTTTCCATTGGCTGTGTTTGAGAAGTAAAATCAGGCCTTGAGTTTTTTGCTTTTTAGCCATCATGTAAATAAACGCGGCAATACCTGTTAGCAGCAGTGCGCCTACCCATATAAAAGGCAATACCTTGTGGCTATGCAAGGCAAAGAAGTTGGGAAGAATGGTTAACACAACAAAAATAATTCCGGCAATGATCCAGACCGGGTGCGTCATAAACCTGTCTTCGGGTGTTTGGGTAAGATCTACCTTTATTTGATGATCCTGCTGAAACAGGATAATCCATTTGCGGTAGTCCCACAACAACAAGTAAACCGTGCCCAATAACATCAGCGTGGTTATGGTGGGAGTGCCGGTGCCAAAATTTACCGAGTGGGTAATCAGGGTTACATTCAGAATGATCGGAAAGAACACCATGGCACCCACAGTTGCATAGCGTTGCGTCATGAGTATGGTTCCGGCAATCAACTGACTCCAGCCTAAAAACTTCCAGTAAAATCCGGTTTGATACATGGCTTCAAAAAAATAACCCACGGGGGTATCGGTAGGCAGGGTGGTAAACCGCTCGCCTTTAATTTTTACCACTGAAGCAAACACAAAGGCAAACCCGATCAGGTACCTGAGATAAATGGTGGTAAGCTTAAAGAAGGTGAAGGTCTTGAGTTTGTCGATGAGTCGGAACATATTGGCAAGACGCATAAGATATGGTTTTGGTACAGGTTCGTAAATGAATCTTTCGATTTTAGAATTTCAGAACCTTCCTTGCGGGATTTTTGTATTCTTGTAGTTCTGTTTTCGAAAAAATGTCAAAAGCACAAAAGCAGCCCATTGATCTTTCCGGGCATGAGCAGATTGAAATAATCGGGGCGCGCGAGCACAACCTGAAAAACATCAACATCTCCTTTCCGCGCAACAAGCTGGTTGTAATTACCGGCATTAGCGGAAGCGGAAAATCTTCACTCGCTTTTGATACCATTTATGCCGAAGGCAACGCAGGTACATGGAGAGTTTCTCGGCCTATGCGCGCAGTTTTATTGGAAACCTGGAACGTCCCGATGTGGACAAGATCAACGGATTGAGTCCGGTAATTTCCATTGAGCAGAAAACAACATCGCGAAATCCTCGCTCCACCGTAGGTACCGTTACCGAGATATACGATTTCATGCGCTTGTTGTATGCACGCGCGGGCGAAGCTTATTCGTATTTATCGGGAGATAAGATGGTGCGCCAATCGGAAGATCAGATTCTGGATGCCATCCTCACTGGATTTACCGGAAAAAAACTCACCCTGCTGGCTCCGGTTGTGAAGGGCCGCAAAGGGCACTACCGCGAGTTGTTCGTACAAATCCGAAAGCAAGGTTATTCGAAAGTGCGGGTAGATGGCGAAGTGTTGGATATCACGGCAAAGATGCAGGTGGACCGCTTCAAGATTCACGACATAGAAATAGTAATCGATCGCATTGTGCCCAATGAAAAGGATCGCCATCGCATTGGCCAATCCATTGCCACCGCCATGAAGGACGGCAAAGGGGTTATTATGATGATGGAAGAAAATGGCCGGGTTCATCACTTCTCAAAATTTTTGATGGATCCAAAAACCGGCCTTTCGTACGATGAGCCCGCTCCCAATAACTTTTCGTTTAATTCGCCTTATGGTGCCTGCCCCACCTGTGCAGGCCTGGGTGTTATTGAAGAAATTACGGAAGACTCCATCATTCCGGATAGAAAACTGAGCATCAGCCGCGGGGCCATCTTGCCGTTGGGCGAGTACCGCGATATCTGGATCTTTAAAAAGATTGATGCGATTCTAAAGCGTTATAAGCTCACGTTAGCAACACCAGTAAAAGATATTCCAAAAGATGTATTGAAGGTGCTTTTGCATGGGGCTGACGAGCCGGTGGCCGTAGCCTCTGTTAAATACCCGGGTACTGAATGGAACACAAAGTTTGAAGGCATCATCACTTTTTTAAAAAAAATGATGGATGAAGGAACCGACAACACCCGTAAGTGGATTGAGGATTTTACAACTACCCGGATTTGCCCTGAGTGCGATGGCGCTCGGTTAAAGAAAGAATCGCTACATTTTAAAATCGACAATAAAAATATTGCCGAGCTGGCCGAGCTAAACATCAACGCGCTGAAGACGTGGTTTGATGGCCTGGAAAATCGCTTGAGCGAAAAGCAAAGACTTATTGCCACCGAAGTGTTGAAGGAAATCCGCAAACGGATTGGTTTTTTACTGGATGTTGGATTGGATTACCTGCACCTGAACCGCCCCTTGCGCACACTTAGTGGAGGCGAAGCACAACGCATTCGCCTGGCCACACAAATTGGTACGCAGCTGGTGGGCGTGTTGTACATTTTAGATGAACCCAGCATTGGCTTGCACGCGCGCGACAATGTAAAACTGATCAAGGCATTAAAGGATTTACGCAATCTTGGAAATTCAGTTATCGTGGTGGAACACGATAAAGAGATGATGCTGGAATCGGATTACATTATTGATATTGGCCCGGGTGCGGGCCGGCATGGCGGCACGGTGGTAGCAGAGGGCGATCCGCAAACATTTCTTAAAAATAACAGCACGACCGCAAAATACCTGAATGGCAAATTGAGCATTTCGTATCTGAAAGAACGGAGAAGCGGAAGTGGTGAAAAAATTCAATTACTGGGTGCAACCGGCAATAACCTTAAAAATATTGATCTGGAAATTCCATTGGGCACACTTACCTGCATTACGGGTGTATCAGGAAGCGGCAAGTCCACCCTGGTACACGACACGTTGTTCCCGATTTTAAATCAACATTTCTTTAATGCGCGCACGCAGCCGCTGGCTTACAAAAAAATAGACGGCTTAAAGTTGATCGATAAAGTTATAGAAGTAGATCAATCGCCAATAGGCAGAACCCCGCGCTCCAACCCGGCAACCTATACGGGCGTGTTTACCGACATCCGCGATTTGTTTGCCCAAATGCCCGAAGCAAAAATACGCGGGTATAAAACCGGCCGGTTTTCATTTAATGTAAAAGGGGGCCGCTGCGAAACCTGCGAAGGGGCCGGCTTGCGCCTGATTGAAATGGAATTTTTGCCCGATGTACATGTGCCTTGCGAAACCTGTAAGGGCAAGCGCTACAACCGCGAAACACTGGAAGTTCGCTTTAAGGGAAAATCGATAAGCGATGTACTGGATATGACTGTGGAAGAAGCCGTAACCTTCTTTGAAAACCAACCCAAGATATTGCGAAAGATTCAAACACTAAGTGAAGTGGGGTTGGGTTATATTTCATTGGGCCAGCATGCTACCACGTTATCAGGAGGGGAAGCCCAACGGGTAAAGTTAGCCACCGAACTTTCCAAGCGCGATACCGGCAAAACACTTTATATCTTAGACGAACCCACCACCGGCCTGCATTTTCAGGACATCAGCCATTTGCTGGATGTATTACAAAAACTGGTTGACAAGGGCAATACCGTATTGGTGATTGAACACAACATGGATGTTATAAAATCAGCCGATTATATTGTTGACCTGGGGCCCGAAGGTGGAGGGGGTGGAGGAAGAATAATTGCCCAGGGAACACCCGAGCAAATTTCAAATAACCCGGCCAGTTATACAGGGCGATTTTTGAAGCCTGAATTAGTGTAACAATCCACTGGTGTAAGATTAGGCAGCACACTTTTTTGATTCACTACCTTTGCAGCAAATGCTGAATAAATCGCGGCTATATTGGATTTTACAAATTGGCGGATGGACGCTTTATGCCGTGGTGCAGATTGCCGTAGCGATTTCCAGCAGTGAGGTAATCAGTACCCAGCGTATTATTTTCCTTGCCTACGAATCGTTTTTCTGTTTTCTGCTTACACATGGTTTTCGTACCTACATGAACCACCACCGGTGGCTCAGCTTAAGTATGCCCCGGCTTTTGCCGAGGGTACTTTCGGCTGTCATTTTAATGGGGGTAGTGCTGTACTTTCTGCGTATTCCAATTTCTATACCGCTTGGGCTCTTCAATAAATCGGTGGTATTTAATCCAAGTAATATTTTGGGTTTATCGTGGGTGTATTCTTTTTTCTTTTTTACCTGGTCAATTGTCTATTTCACATACAACTATTTCGAGCGATACAATAAATCGCTTAAGCTCGAAGCTTCAATAAAAGAAATTGAGTTGAGCAACCTCAAATCGCAGCTAAACCCGCATTTTATTTTTAATGCACTAAATAGCATTCGGGCGTTGGTAGATGAAAATCCCGACAAGGCCAAAATGGCCATTAACCAACTGTCGAACATTTTACGAAACACCTTGGTTACTGAAAAGAAAGGGCTAACTAAGTTTGGCGATGAGTTAAAAGTGGTGCGTGATTATTTGGGACTGGAAAGCATAAGATTTGAAGAGCGCTTAAAAACCGATTTTGATATTGATCCGGCATCTAAAAACTTTCTGGTACCACCGTTAATGGTTCAAACCCTGGTTGAAAATGGTGTGAAGCACGGAATTTCCAAACTTACTGAAGGTGGGCTGATTCAATTAAAATCAAAAGTTGAACAGGGCAAACTTACCATTCGTATTCGCAACAGCGGACAATATCATGCAGTAAACGGCCACAAACGCAGAAGTGGTTTAGGCCTGGTAAACACTTCGCAGCGGTTAAAGCTTTTATATGGCGAAGAGGCCTACTTCGCTATTAGTAACGAAAGAGATAATTTTGTACTCACAGAAATAATTATTCCACCTATACATACAACATGAGAGCGTTGATTATTGATGACGAGCGCCTGGCGCGCAAAGAACTGGCTAAGCTACTGGAAGAACATCCTTCAATAGAAATAGTAGGCGAAGCAATGAATGCCGATGAAGCAGAGCAGATGATTAATGAGTTAAACCCCGATTTACTGTTTCTGGATATACAAATGCCGGGGCGCACAGGTTTTCAACTTTTGGAATCGCTGGAGTCGGTACCCCTGGTCGTGTTTACTACGGCCTATGATGAATTTGCTTTAAAAGCCTTTGAAGTAAATGCGTTAGATTATTTGCTGAAGCCAATACAAGCCGAACGACTTAGTGAGGCAATTCAGAAAATAATGGAGAAAGAACGCGCCCGCATTGGTCGCGGCCCGGGCAAAAAGTTAGGCCTGGAAGATCAGGTATTTGTAAAAGATGGAGAGCGTTGCTGGTTTGTGAGCCTGGCCAATATCCGCTACTTCGAATCGGACGGGAATTATATCAAAGTGTACTTTGATGCCAATCGCCCTATGATCCATAAATCATTAAATGCCTTGGACGACCGGCTGGATGAACGCGCTTTCTTCCGCGCAAGCCGTAAACACATTATAAACCTGAGCTGGGTAGAAGGGATTGAACCCTGGTTTAATGGTGGCCTGATGGTGAAACTTAGAGGGGGTGATAAAGTAGAAGTAAGTCGCAGACAAGCAGCCAAGTTTAAGGATATGATGAGTTTGTAGAAGAGGAATTTACTTTAGCACCAACTCAATCAATTCCTTTTCCACATTCCAGTCGCGGGCTAGTTTTAGCATGGCCGTGGCCTCCATTTCGGTAACGTACCCTTTCAGGTTGTTGGATTGCCACACCATATTTATTAGGTCAATCCTTTTGTTTTTGGGATAGTCACCAATAATATCGTTAAGATAAGCCCGTGCCCGATCGAAAGCAGTGAGATAATCTTCGGCAACAAAATGTAAAGCCCAAGCCAACTCTTCAGGGGCATTGAAGTCGGCCGCAATTTTTTCAAGATCGTGTTGTTCCACTTCGTCCAGGCCGTGGTAATGGTAGATTACGGCTTTCAATAGCAGGTAAACTTTTTTTTCCTCGGTGGTCATGGGAATTCGGAAGTGCGAATATCAGAAATTCAATTCGATTTTTCGGTGGCAAAAAATTCAAGGGCAACCTGATCGGCTACCAATTTGCCTGCCCGTGTAAGTTGTAGTGTTTCATCTTTAAGTACAATCAGGTTTTGGGCTATTATCCGCGAAAGCGTTTGGCTGGCTTGTGTAGCCAGGTCATATTGATAATCCTGCTTCAGTACGGCCAGATTGCACCCGGCACTTGTTCGTAAAGAAGTAAAGAGGTATTCGTTAATTTTATTTTCCCGGGTTAGCAGTTCACGCTCAAACGGGATTTCCCCACCTGCCAGGGCGCGTACGTATCGGTAGTTGTTGCTGATGTTGAACTGGCGTGTTTCACCATTATACGAGTGTGCACTGGGCCCAATGCCCAGGTATTTTTTTCGCTGCCAATAACTCGCGTTGTGCTGCGATTCATAACCCGGCCTGGCATAGTTTGAAATTTCGTACTGCAAAAAATTATGGATGGGCAATGTGTCCATCACTACTTCGAACTGGCGAGCGGCTTCAGGCTCCTCATTAACTTTCAGTTTGCCTTGTGCTACCCATTTTCCAAATACGGTTCTTTCTTCAATAGTGAGTGAGTAAACAGAAATATGCTTGGGATCGAGTTGTATGGCTTGGTCCAGATCACTGCGCAAACCGGTTTCTGATTGTCCGGGTAAACCAAACATAATGTCGATACTCAGGTTGCTGATACCTGCCCGGTGGGCGCCTTCAATGCAGCGGGTTGCCTCATCCGCTGTGTGTGCCCGGTTTAAAAATTTTAAAATGGTATTATCGAATGATTGAATCCCAATACTAAGCCGGTTAATCCCAGCCAAAGCCAGCGTTTTTAATTTTTCAGCGGTTAGATCGTCAGGGTTTGCTTCCAGGGTAATTTCTGCTTTTGGAAGCACCGGATAATGTTTGTAGATCGTGTTGAGCAGTGCATCTAATTCACTTTCCGACAATAACGAAGGGGTGCCTCCCCCCAGGTAAATAGTTTTAACCGGCTCTTGCGCAAGGTAATTAGTCTGCAACTCCAGTTCACGAACCATGGCTTTTATCAACTCAGCCTTTAGGGAGGTGTTTACAGAAAAGTGAAAGTCGCAATAGTAGCAGGCTTGTTTACAAAACGGAATATGAAGATAAATGCCGGCCATGGCCGCAAAGATACACCCGCACTAATTCAAGATTTCGTGTTAAGGTGCTTTCCTGATATTTTTGTTGCCTGCATGAGGTATTTGTTTGTTTTAGTTTTTTCGATGTTGGCGGGGTTTGCCCATGGTCAACCCCATGAAGTGGATTTGCGGAATCAGTGGCAGGTGTATCAGGCGGGTCAATACCTGCCATTTACAAAACAGAGAGCACAATCCATCCATCTGAACCTTACCAGTAAAGAACATTATGGTTTATTACAGGTTATCGATAGGCATGAGTTTACAGTATTTGTTGATGGGCAGCTTGCCTGGCGCCAGGCCGATACGTTAACAATCAATACCGATAGTTTGCTTCGCGTGAAGGGGGGAAGGGTACAATTGAGCATCAGTCAGGAGCCGTTTGTATTCTCGCTTCAAACCAAATTAGTTTTTCCAAATCAACAGGCCCCCGAAATTAATTTGTTACGCCCTTCCGGGCACTTCAGCAACTTTGTTATTCTTGCAACATTTTTTATGTTGCTCTTTAGTGTGGCATTGTTTCGGGCTAATCCCCAGCTCACCTTCGATTATCTGAATGTTATAAAATTGGTTTCACTACAAGAGCGCGATGAAGCCTCTGTAACCGGAAGAATTGGTGCTAGCCATAACCTGCTTTACTTTGCGTTTGTAAGTTTTGGATTTGCGCTATTGCTCCTCATACTATTTCACTATTCGGTTGATCGGATAGCCCTCAGCACATACTTTATAACACACACTACTGCCGGAGCGTTTGCAACGTGGTTGCTGTTGTCGGTGGTGGTATTTGCTGTACTTATGTTTAAGCTGCTATTGATTTTTATTTTCTCGCAATTGTTTGGCTTACGCGATACCGTACGTTTTCAATTCTTTCATTTTGTACGCCTTCTCTTTATTTCCGGGGTGGGGTTGGGAGTTATACTCGTCCTTTATTTTATTTTCAAAACCAGCAGCACCTCTGCCTTTGCCAGTTTATTGCTCATTGCTTCCATATTTATTATAATTAGTGTTGGAATCTTATTTTTAAAATTATTGGGCCGAACGGGCCTGCCTGTTTTTCATTTATTTTCGTACCTTTGCGCATCTGAAATTATTCCGTTGATAATTTTAGGAAAAGTGTTATTGTTTTAAGCCGAACCCGACACGTGTTGATATGACAGAAACTGCTACGGACAGAATGCGAAAAGTAAAAAGCATTCTGGTTACTCAGGAGGCTCCTACCGATGCAAATTCACCTTACCTTAAACTTGCAGAGAAATACGGCCTTAAAATCGATTTTCGTCCTTTTATCCAGGTAGAAGCAGTACCCATTAAGGATTTTCGTAAACAGAAAGTAGATATTCTGCAACACACGGCTGTAATCTTTACAAGCCGTCATTCCGTGGATCACTTCTTTTCAATTTGCCGGGAGTTAAAAATTGAGATGCCACCGGACATGAAATATTTTTGTATCTCAGATCAGACCTCTAACTATTTGCAGAAGTATATAGTAATCCGTAAACGCAAAATTTTTTCCGGATTAAAAGACACAAAAGATCTGCTGGAGATCATCAAGAAACACAAGAACGAAAAATTCCTTTTTCCTTGCTCGGATATTCGTAAGAGCGATATTCCTGACTTCTTAACAGAGAACGGCTTTACATTTACCGAAGCCACAATGTACCAAACCGTGGCCGCCAACCTTAGCGACCTGAAGAATGTGTACTACGACATACTGGCATTTTTTAGCCCCTCCGGCATCAGTTCTTTGTTTGTAAACTTCCCGGATTTTAAACAAAACAATACCCGGATAGCCGCATTTGGCCCGGCAACCGCCAAAGCCGTCCGTGATGCCAACCTGTTCCTGGATATTGAAGCGCCCCTGCCCAATGCGCCCTCCATGACCGGGGCTATCGAACTTTATATAAGGTCCGCCAACGGAATCAAATAACTGGCTAAGACTTACGTTTTTACCTATACTCTGATTTTATTACACTTTAATTACATTGATTTTGAAAGTGTGACAAGAATTGGCTTATCTTTAAGACCTGTTCCAATAAGAACCTGTGAAGAGAGTTTATTTTTTACTTCTACTGGCAACCATTTTTAATGTCTGCCTGGGCCAGCAAGACCCACAGTTTACACACTACATGTTTAATACCATGTATTATAATCCTGGGTTTGCCGGTGCGGAAGGCGTTACAAAATTTACAGCGATCCATCGCAGCCAATGGGCAGGATATGAGCCTTCGTTTGGAGATGGCGGTGCCCCAACCTCTCAGGTTATATCCATGACTTCACCCCTCAATAAGATAAGGAGTGGTATAGGGGCTTATATAGTGAACGACCGCTTAGGGGCTTTGAATAATCTGGAGGCCCAGGTATCCTATGCGTATCACCTTGCTTTAAAAGACACAAAACTAAGTTTTGGCTTAAAGGCCGGTATGTATTCGCAAACACTGGACTTTGATATGTATCGCTATATCGACCCGAACGATCCCCTTCTGAAAGATCAGGTTGGCAAAACATCACAGGTTCGCCCGGATCTTGCAGCCGGTTTGTTCATGCAGCGCGAAAAATATTATGTGGGGGTTAGTTTTAACCACCTGATTAACTCCACTTTTGATTTCGGGGTGAGTCAACGGAGTGCCTTACAGCCCCATATGTACATTACCGGAGGCTATTATTATCAGGTTAATTTTGATTTGCGCCTGCAATTTTCAACCCTTATTAAGTCTGATTTTACAAAAACCAGCTTCGATGTAGGTGGATTAGCCTACTACAAAGACAAGATGTGGGGCGGTTTGTCGTTCAGACAGTCGGAGGCGGCTATTGTTATGCTAGGCTACAGTATATTAAAAGACAGGGCTTTGCGGGTGGGGTATGGCATGGACGTGATTGTTAAAGACAGGGAAGCTAAACAGCCTTTGTCGCACGAAATATTGCTTACTTACGAATTGCCGGTGAATCCAACAATCGGTAAAAAAATAGTTCGCACCCCCCGTTACAGACATTAAGTACAACTAATATTTTGGTTTTTTATAGAATTTATTGAATTTGGTATCTGGGTTATTTAAAAAAAAAGGCGAAAAAGAATAACTTTCGGGTCTGTATCGTTGAGTTTACTAAACCGAAAGACTGGAAATAACAAAAAATGTATGAAGAAGAGAGTATCTCCTAAGGTTCTGTACTATGCTTTAATTCTGGGAGCGGGCACCCTTGTGGGTGGTTGCGGGTTGCTGGGTATTGGCGGCAACAAAGGCGGTGACGCCCGAGGCGAAGTAGTGGGCCAATCCACACTTGAGCGTAGAGAAGCCTGGTCGATGGTAATACCTTATGGTATGGTACCCATTCCAGCCGGTACATTCCACATGGGGCAAGCCGATGAAGATCCTGCCTCCACCCAAATCAACTTCAACAAGCAGATAACAATCGGACCCTTGTTTATGGACGAGACCGAAATCACAAACGATGAATACCTGCAGTTTACAACCTTTTTCCTTGACCCTAACGGTGCAGAAGGATTAACAAACTTCGACCAGATTGGTCAGCAGGAGTTCATGGAAAAATATTACCCGGACACCACGGTATGGATGAAAGATTTTTCGCACCATATGGGCGATCCATTGGTAGATTATTACTGGCAACACCCTGGTTACATGGATTATCCTGTAGTAGGGGTAAGCTGGGAAGCGGCCATCTTCTTTGGTAAGTGGAGGTCTGCTTTCTTAAATGAGTGGCGCCAGGTTAACGGAGGCCAGCCCCCGATGCCCGCATTCCGTCTTCCTTCAGAAGCTGAGTGGGAATATGCGGCCCGCGGAGGTCGGGATATGGCCAAGTATCCTTGGGGTAATCCATACATCCGTAACTCTAAAGGTTGTATGCTGGCCAATTTCAAACCAGGTCGTGGTAATTTTTATGATGATGGCTTTGCATATACAGCGCCCGTAGGTGTGTATTTCCCGAATGACTATGGTTTGGTTGATATGGCTGGTAATGTTTCGGAATGGTGCCTGGATGATTTTAACCCTGCCTCGGTACCCACCGTGTGGGATTTGAACCCACAAATGATTGACAAGAATGCATATGATCGTGAAGGAAACTCAAGACAAAATTATAATGCCCGCAAAGTAGTTCGTGGAGGGTCGTGGAAAGATGTGGCATATTATCTGGAAACAGGAACCAGAACCTATGAGTATAAGGATTCAACCCGTGCTTATATTGGATTTCGTTGTGCTATGACCAATTTAGGACGTTCATCGGGAACTGAATTTCAATAATTAAAATCTCTGGTTATATTTAATTTAAAAAAACGGACAAAACTTAAATCTCACAGACCCATGGCAAAGAAAAAAGGCGGATTTGTTAATTTACTCTACACTACTATCATGCCCAAAGTATATGGTATTGGAGCAGCAGTAGTAATTATAGGTGCATTGTTTAAAATTGAGCACATGGAGGGCGCAAGCTTGATGCTTATTGCGGGTTTGGGTATTGAGGCTATCATTTTCTTTTTAAGTGCATTCGAACCGAAACACGAAGAACCAGATTGGTCAAAAGTGTATCCGGAACTTTCAGAAGAATATGAAGGCCCGCTAAATCCCACGGCTACAAAAATCAGCAATCGGCCAGCTGGTGATTCTCCGCTTTTGAAAATAGATGAGATGTTGAAAACAGCAAAAGTTGATCAGAACCTGTTGGATAACCTTGGAAAAGGATTAAACAACCTGGCAACATCAGCCTCACAAATGAGCAACTTATCGAATGCTGCTGTGGCCACTAACGAGTATGCTAAAAACGTGCAATCGGCTGCTTCGGCTTTAACAGAAATGAACAAGGCTTACGGCACCGCAATGACCGCAGTTAAATCGATGGCCGATGCATCAAAAGACACGAATGAGTATCATAAGCAAATGCAGGCTGTAACCAAAAACCTTCAGTCGTTGAATGCGGTTTATGAAATGGAATTGAAAGATGCCGATTCGCACGTGAAGAACATGAACAAGTTTTACGAAAGCCTTACCGGTGCTATGCAAGGTCTTTCTAAAGTGGGTGAAAATACGACCAAGTTTACTTCCGAGTTGGGAAGCCTTACCAATAACATTACAGCATTAAATAATGTTTACGGAGGCATGTTAACTGCCATGAAAGGTGGTTCTAAGTAACCTTGAAGCGGTTCCTATTGGTTCACAAGTTTTAAACAATAAAAAAAGAAAACCATGGCAGGTGGCAAAGAAACACCCAGGCAAAAGATGATCGGTATGATGTACATGGTGCTAACAGCATTGTTGGCTCTTAACGTAAGTAATTCCGTTCTCGAAAAATTCGCCATAATTGATGATACCCTTCTTAAGCTAATCGCTGAGGGCCAAAATAAAAATGAAAATAAACTGGCTGGTATCCTTAACTCAACCAGTCAGGATCCAGGTGTATTAGAGGCAAAAGAAAAAGCTAAAAAAGTACGTGAGTTGACAAAGGCAACCATTGCATACATTGATGAAGTTAAGAACAAAATGAGAACGGAACCAGATGGCAAAGCTATTGAAGGTGAAGCCCTGGTTACGAACACCCATCGTGCAGAAGAACTCATGTTGGATAGTCAAAAACCAGAAGTGGGACAGGGCTATGAAAAGAAACTTAACGAGCACGTGGCCGAGTTGAACAAGATTATGGGGTTAAAGACTCCATTTCCAAAGCTGACACGCACAGCAAAAGACTACGACCAATTTAAACAAAACACCAACCAGCTAAGTAAAAACTTCCTTCAGTTTCAGTTTGAGCAAACCCCTACCATGGGTGCTATTGCAACCCTGAGTCAGATGCAAACTGAAATTCTGGAATATGAAGTAACTGCGCTGGATACTTTAAATGCAGTTGCAGAGGGTGTACAAGTTAAGTTTGATAAAGTAGTTCCAATGGTACGGGCCGAGACCAATACGCTGGTGGCCGGTCAGGAATATACAGCTGATCTTTTTATTGCAGGAGCAACAGATGCAGAGTCTGAGATGTTCTACAACGGAACACCGGTAAAGGTAGAAAAGGATGCTTTAACGGGTATTAAGATGGGTAAAATCAAATTCAGAACTAGTGGAGGTACCTACGACAAGAATGGTATAGCCGAAGCTTCTTATAAGGTTAAGATCAACATTAAGGGTAAGCCCTATGAGGAAACAATTCGTTATAAAGTAGCCCGGCCAGTAGCCAAATTTGAATCAGAAAGCGCAAGTACCCTCTACTTAGATTGTGGTAACGAAATGTCGGTTAGTGTGCAAGGGCTTACTGAGTCGTCAGGAATTTCTTTAACAGCTCCAGCCGATCAGGGTAAAATCATTCCTCAGGGTTCTGGCAAGTTTGTATTAATTCCCACGCGCCCGCAAATGGATGTAAGGGTGTTGGTAAACGGAACACAAATAGAAGTAAAGCCATTCAAGGCTAAGGCAGTACCAATGCCGGTTGCTAAGCTGATGGTTGGTAATGGCGAGTATAACGTAAAGAGTGGCATTCCTCCCGGAACCTCCATTGTTCGTTTCGTGCCTGATATTTCTGACGAAACTTTTAAGCGTCAGAATGCGAAAGATGCTGGTTACCGCGTTACACAAATGACTTTGCAGATAACAGGAAAAACTCCTATTACCTTAACATCGGGTACAATCGAATTATCCAAATATGGACTTCGGCCAGGAGATAGTTTCTCGATTTACAATGTGCAGGTGGTACGTTCAACCTGGGATCCTAATGACAATGACCAGAAACCAGTAAACGCCAAGTTAGAAGGTGTTTACGTGATGGGTAAATAATAACTGAAGAAATGAAACTTGTAAAAATAGCAATTCTGTCTTTTGGCTTGGCGGGTGCAGTGTATGCTCAACCGGATACAATCTATAATCCGAACTCAACCGAGAAAATTCCTTACTACGAACAGCTTTACCGGTTCAGGGTTTGGAGAACAGTTGATCTTGGCGAAAAGCAAAATGCCGGCTTCAAATCAGCCCAGTCTGACTTAACCAATTTTTTGATTAAGAGTATTCAGGCAGGTACTATTGTAGCATATGATGACTCACTGAAGAATGTTCGGCCTGCAGAAGAAATCCTGGTAAGTAACCAGGCGGTAGCTGAGCCTGCTTACGACCCGAATAAGTCCTATTTCTCTAACGAGACCGCAAGTTATAGAGGTAAGAACTATCAATCGACCCGCAATGACAATAGAGGTAATTTGCCAACCGATAATCAATGGTGGGAATTAGCTGCTTCACAAACTGAATATTTTACCAAAGACAATATTGTTGCTATTCAGATTATTGAAGATGTAATTTTTGATAAGAGACGTTCGCGTTTATATTATGACATTGTATCCATCGGATTGCTGGCGCAGCGTTCGGGTGAAACAACGATAAATCCAATTGCATTCATAAACTACAGAGATTTCTTTAATGCAGTTGAAAAGACCGCGCACAGTAAAGACTATAAGGAACGTGAAAAGATTCTGTGGAGAAACCGATACAACCCGGCTGAGAACAGAACCTTTACCGATGCCTTTAAATTGCGATTATTCCATGGCATTATCGATAAAGTAGAGAACCCGGATGATCGCACGATACAACAGATATACGAGCGCAACGGAAGAAGTTATGGAGAGTCAGTATTTGCCCGCTGGGAAGAGGAGATGAAGCTAATGGAGAAGGAACATAACCTTTGGGAATACTAATCGAAATCTTAAAAATGAAAAGGGCCTGAATAGGCCCTTTTTTATTTCAGTAATATGATCATCAGAAAAGGAGAACAAAAGGATATACCCCGGGTATTTGAACTGGTTATGGAGCTGGCAATTTTTGAACGGGCTTCGCAAGAAGTAACAAACAGCATTGCGCAAATGGAACGGGATGGATTTGGAGAGAGACCTTTGTTCGGATTTTTTGTGGCTGAAGATGAAACCGGAATTCAAGGTCTTTCTTTGTACTACTACCGCTACTCCACCTGGAAAGGAAAGCGACTCTACCTGGAGGATATAATTGTAACGGAGAAGAAGCGGGGGAAGGGATTGGGAAAAGCCTTGTTTGATGCCACCATGAAGCAGGCACTTGATGATAATTGTACGGGCATGATGTGGCAGGTGCTTGATTGGAATGAACCGGCAATCGCGTTTTACAAATCGTATGGATCGCGATTAGACAATGAGTGGGTTAATTGCCACCTGGAAGCAGCACAAATCAGACAATTGCTCAACAAAAACTAAACTTCTTCCAGTAAGGTATTAAATGCTACGTGCTGATCTTTAAATCTGATTCGGTGTGCCTCTACCAGTTTAGGAGCAAATTCATTAAGGTATTGCAAAACGTGTTCAATAGAAGGGGCAAAGCATTGAACACTATAAGAAACACTGGCCTCCTCCTCATGGGTAAGTACTTTGTACATTTTATAGCTGATAAACGTTCCGGTGTTCATCATGGCCGGAATGTAATTTTCGCGCATCCACAGCAACCACTCTTGCTCAATTTGCTTATCAACACCAAAGGTTACATTATATAACAGCATAACAATCTAAACCTGTAAGTTCACATAGTCCTGTAAATAGGAAAATTCTTTCGTCAGTTTTCCATTCTCAGCAATAGTACCACGTCTAATTATTCCTTCGGGATCTTCAAACAAAAGGGGTTTTAATATCCGATCGATCAGGTCGCGGCCAAATTCTTCAGATGCGCTACGGGGTAGTTCGCAGGGAAGATTATCAACGGCCATTACGGTTACAAAATCCTTATGGCGGAACGCGGGCGAGTCGGAATTGGAATGCGGGTCGTAATCGTATAAAGGATCAGCGATTGAACTCGGCCGGATGGTACTTGGAATGGAGCCATTAATATCGCATGTGATGTCAGCAATAATTTTAATGTTGAAATCGGGAGCAAGCATTTCCTGTTTTGTAAAGAGAACTGGCGCTTTAGGATTCCAGAAAGCTCCGGCCATAAGAATATTGGTAACTTTTAAAAACCGGTTAAAGGTTGACCGATAACGTTCTGGCTCACGATGAAATTCATCCCGGTTGAAATGACCGCCTTCTTTACGTTCGTGGTAGTCGGCACTACTTAACTGGGTATAAACAGGTTCTGCATAGGTCTTGGTTAAAAAATCAATAGCATTAACCTTGCGAATACCCGCTGTATCCAATGTTTCCATCGCTCCTTTGCCCACACGTCCGGCTCCGGTTAGTACAATCTTAACAGGAGGCAATTTTACTTTTCTAAGTTCCAGTTTCAGGTCGTTGATATCAAAACAATCAAAGGCTCTTCGCAATTCAAACAGGTTAAATCTTTTTCCAAAGGCCCAAAGCCCATTGTAAGCTCCCACAATTCCGGCAAATCGGCCAAAGGCCACCAGCCGGTTGCCCTGTATGTCTTTCAGGGCTTCGTAGTCAATTAACCGGATGTTTTTTTGAAGTATAGCTTGTAATAATTTTCGGTTGTAAGGTTGCTTCTTGATGGTATGAGAGAAGAACAAGTACGTTTTATTTGGAATCAGCATGTCAACCGGTACCTCTTTAATGCCCATCAGAATGTCGCAATCTTCAAGTTTGGGTTGAACGGCAATACCTAAGGATTCATATTCAGCATCAGCAAAGCACCGGATCGGGCTCTGTTGGCAAACAACTTTCACTTGGGGAAACCGTTGTTCTATTTCTTCGGCCTGTAGGGGTGTAAAAGGTACTCGTTTGTCTGGCGGATTTTTTCCTTCACGGATCAGGCCAATTTTGATCAGACTCATAAATAGATTTTACCCACAAGGTAGTATTTTATTCGTTTCAATTAACCAAGTAAACCTTTTGGCTAAAGCAACGAATGTGCGCTAATGTGTTGGTTGTTTTGCGGAAGGGTTACTCCAGAAAATTACCCAGTATTGATCCGGATTCTTTTCTTGAGTTTCTGCCATAAGGCGATAAAGCCTGTACCAGTTTTCGAATAGGCATTGATTGCAACCACACTTTTCCGGTTCCGCGAAGGGTTGCTAAAAAGATACCTTCTCCACCAAAGATCATTGACTTCAAACTTCCTGTAGTTTCCACATCAAAATCAATGTGCGATTCAAATGCAACCACGCAGCCGGTATCTACCCGAAGCGTTTCGTTGTTTAATGTTCGCTCAATAACCGTTCCGCCTGCATGTACAAAAGCTTTTCCATCGCCCTGTAGTTTCTGCAGAATGAATCCTTCGCCCCCAACAAGCCCCGAACCAATTTTCCGATTAAATACAATGGAAAGTTTTGTTCCGAACGCTGCACAGAGAAATCCGTCTTTCTGAACAATCAGTTCGTTATTCCGGCTGGCTGCCAAATCAATTGGAATGATGGTGCCAGGATAAGGTGCAGAAAAGCCAACTTTTGCTTTGCGGTTGCCACGGTTGGTGAAATGCGTCATGAATAACGACTCGCCCGTTAACACCCGGCTGCCGGCAGATAGTAGTTTATCAAAGATGCTTTGATTGGGATTGGAGCCATCGCCCATCTTCGTATCAAATTGAATACCATCCTCCATAAACAACATGGCACCTGCTTCGGCAATTACGGTTTCCATGGGGTCTAGTTCAACTTCTACAATCTGAATACTTTCACCTTTTATCTGGTAGTCGATAACGTGTGATGTGGCCATGGTTATTTGGGTTTGTTGACGTACTTAAATACGGGAAATTCAACAGGTTTGTTTTCTACTTTATTCGCTTCTATGAATTCATCGAAAAAATTCCAGGTAAGCAATCCATCATCCGATTGAGGTTCTAACAGATAAAAAATCAGATTGGCTAATGGTTGGTTCATTTCTACTTTGAAGTCGCCTTTGGAAAATCGTTTAGAGCTACTTACAAATTCACCTTCGGCTTGAGCCATGGCATGGCCCTGAAACGCTTGTTTTGCTTTTTCGAACTTCTCGATCTGAAACACCTCACCGGTAAGGGTTACCGCCTTGGTTAGCGTCTCCACTTTAATTCCATGTTGCCTTAGATTTTCTGCAATTTTTGAAAACCGGGCTGGAATAATGTAGCCACTGGGGATTGTAGCATACGTGGTGGCTTCGAACTTTGCGTGGTAGGTAACATTTTCATAATTCACGATTTTTCCGGTACGGATGTTTTCCAGCGCACCATCGGCTTTTTGTTTTTGGATATAATCGTAGGTAAGGAAGGTATCTAGTTTTTTGAGTGGTACCATCTTAAAGCGAACCCCTTTTTTTGTTTTACCCGCTCCGGCCAGTATTTCTGTAATGGTTTCGGTTTCAGCACGCTTGTTTGTTTCAATGATTTCGGACGCGTGTGTATTGGTGTACTCCAGAATTTCTGAAACAAACCGATAGGTTGAATGAATTCGTTGATAGAACCGCTCGTGCGCAAAGGCTTCACTTAGAATTGACATGCGATTTCTCAGTCCGAATTGATTAACCAGGTAACGGGGTTGATGGTTGTAGGTATAAAAATTTTTGGGAGGCCAGCCTTCGCGTAAATAATAATCTCCAAACGGACCAAAATTCAGATCGTATTTTGATTTTATGGTTGATGTGATTTCAGGCAACAGGTTATTGTTCACATACTCATACAGAGCAGGGTGACCGCTGGTTTGATAACCAGGTGCCCATGTTAATGAATAGGCATGCCAGGTTCCGTTGGTTGTGTGTAAATCAACAAATACCTGCGGATCCCACGGAAGAAGCACGTTGGCAAATAACGATTGGGTTTCAATGGCCTCCATCTTCATTCCATCACGATTCAGATCTAGCCCCTGGCTGGTTTCGCGCAGGCCAACTTCCAGCGGGCTATCTTCCTGTGAAGGCCGCCTGCCCTTTTCCATTTTATCGTTACTATCGGTGTTATAAATCGGAGCGAAAAGCAGGATTTGGTTTTCGAGCAGGTAGTTTTTGTTGCCCAACAGAATTTCGCGCATGAGCAGCATCAACACTTCCTTTCCTTCTACTTCGCCCGCGTGAATATTTCCCTGAATGTAAATCACCGGTTTGCCCGATGCTTTTGCTTCGGCAGGAGTTTTGATTTTATCTTTTGATAAAACGACTACCGGAATTTCTTTACCTTCTTTGCTGATGCCCATCGGGAAGAGGAATGCATTTTCGGATTTTGAAATGATCGCATGAATAAACTCCATTACCTCCTTGTGGGTGGAAGTTTTTATATAGTTGGTTTTTTCAGGAGTGATGATGAGCTCATCAGGCCATACTTGTTGAGCTGATAAAGTCAAAACCGAGAAGAATAACAGAATCGAAGCCAGCGTGCGCATAAAAATATAGATTGGAGTGAGCGGAAAAGTTAAACGAGTTGATAAAATTTCAACCCTTTTTCTTCTTTGGTTTTTCATTTCGTCATAATCGTTGCGTTCGGCAAGTTTCTTGTCGTCCACATTTTCATTCAGAAACTCATTCAGTTTTTCGATTGCCATGTTGGTTTTCAGTTCACCAAACTGATCAATCGAAACTTCAAAACCAGAAAGTTCTTTGTGAACCCGTGGCTTACCTTGTTTCTTGCTGGGCTTGTCGGATTTTTTAGCCATTATATTTTTTTAATGCTTGCGATTGCACGTTGAATTCGGGTTATAACCTCTTCGTTCCCTAAAATTTCCATGGAGCGCATCAGATCCGGACCTGACCCAGCACCCGTTACCGCAACACGAAGAGCCTGTAAAATTTTACCGGTGCCAATCCCTAACGAGGCGGTTACGTTTTCAAGCGTAGCTTTAATGGTTTCAGCGGTGGGAGTTGTAAGGGTAACTAACGCATCGCTAAATGCAGCAAGTACTTTAACGGCCTCATCGTTCCATTTTTTACTTATTACCTGGGTATCGTATTCGGCAGGTGCTTCAAAGAAGAAGCGCGCTGGGTAGCAAGATCGTGTGTAAACGTAACGCGCTCTTTCAGCACACCACAAATTTTAGCTGCTTTCTCTTTCGAACAGGAGTTGGACGGTAAGGCTGCAAGTAAATATGCAGCCAGTTCATCGTCAGGCTTAGCTTTCAGGTATTGTTGGTTGTACCATTGCGCTTTCAGAATATCGAATCGTGCACCGGCTTTGCCAATACGTTCTACTGTAAAGGAATCAATCAGTTCATGCATGGAAAAAATTTCTTGTTCCGTGCCCGGGTTCCAACCCAAAAAAGCAAGGAAGTTGATCAGTGCATCGGGTAAGTAGCCCGATTCACAAAATCCTTTGGAAAGTTCACCTGTGTTTGGATCGGTCCAGTTGAGCGGGAACAACGGGAAGCCTGCTTTGTCGGCATCGCGCTTGCTGAGTTTGCCATTGCCATCGGGTTTTAACAACAAGGGTAAATGCGCAAACTGTGGCATCTGCTTTTCCCAACCCAAAAAGCGATACAACAAAACATGAAGCGGAGCAGAAGGAAGCCATTCTTCGCCCCGGATAACATGGGTGATCTGCATGAGGTAATCATCTACTACATTGGCAAGATGGTACGTAGGCATTCCATCCGACTTCATCAAAACCTTATCATCAATCTGCGATGAATGTACCTTTACCTCTCCGCGAATCAGGTCGTTTAACTCTATTTCCTCCGAGTCAGGAACTTTTAGCCGGATAACGTATGGATTTCCTGCTGCTAACTTTTGTGCTACTTCACTTTTTGAAAGAGTGAGTGAATTGTCCATCATCATTCGTGTAGTAGCACTATATTGCTGATGGGTTGAACCTGTTGCCTTCAGCCGGTTGCGCATCGCTTCCAATTCTTCTTCCGAATCAAAAGCGTAGTAGGCATTGCCTTCGTCAATTAATTTTTGTGCGTATTGTTTGTAAATCGCTTTCCGTTCGGATTGGCGATACGGGGCATGCGGCCCTCCCTGGGCTACACCCTCATCTATTTTTATTCCAACCCACTCCAGCGATTTAAGAATGTATTCCTCAGCGCCCGGTACATACCGGGTTTGGTCTGTATCTTCAATGCGCAGAATCATGGTGCCATTGGTTTTCTTAGCCAGCAGATAGTTGTAAAGTGCTGTGCGTACACCACCAATATGAAGGGCACCTGTAGGGCTGGGGGCAAAACGTACTCGTGCGGGAGGCATCATCCAATTGAAAAAATGAACTTCGAACTATTTAACGGCAATACAGGAAATTTCTACGTTTACATCTTTTGGTAAACGACTAACTTCTACCGTTTCGCGGGCTGGCGGATGGTGTGTAAATTTTTTAGCGTAGGCATCATTCACCACCGGAAATTGGCCCATGTCTTTTAAAAAAATTGAACACTTTACTACATGCGAAAAATCCATGCCGGCTGCCGCTAAAATTTCGCCAATGTTTTTTAACACCAGGTTGGTTTCTTCGGTAATGTTGCCGGTGAGTAATTTTCCGGAAGCCTTATCGATGGCAATTTGCCCGGAAACAAAAAGCATAGAACCAATTTTGATAGCCTGGCTATACGGGCCGATGGGTTCTGGTGCGTTGGCAGAATAAATAACTTCTTTTGACATAGGGCAGGGTATATTACTTTTGATTTCAAATATCGGTAATCCCCCACACAAACACATGAAGATTTTAGTAATTGGTACGGAGGAGAATAGTCTGGAATGTAAGCAGAAATTTGGCGATGCTCACCTTTACAGCACCGTTGAAAACGCAAAAGATGGCGCACCCCAACTTGCCTGGGCCGATGTGGTTTTTGATTTTTTACCAGTCCCTGAGGCCTTTGATTTGGCCATGTATGAGCACGCCAAACAACCCGTCTTTTTAAATTCTACTTTTAGTACACTTTCAGGGCTTATAGCCAACTATAGTGGGAAAGCTACTTTTATAGGGTTTTGCGGTTTGCCTACTTTTTTAAACCGCAAGATGCTTGAAGTTTGCGTGGCAAATGCGGATGCGAAGGTCGTTCTGGAAGACACCTGTAAAAAACTTAACACATCCTTTGGGCTTGTTGCCGACCAGGTAGGCTTTGTAACCCCGCGTATTATTTGTATGATCATTAATGAAGCTTATTGTACGGTAGAAGAAGGTACAGCAAGCCGTGAAGATATTGATGTGGCGATGAAGCTGGGCACCAATTATCCGTATGGACCCTTTGAATGGGCTGAAAGAATAGGCAAAAAAATGTGGTTGCTTTGCTAAAGGGAGCTCAACACGCTACTGGCAACTTGCGCTATGCGGTTTGTAAGGTACTGGAGCACTAAACTTTTCATACGGAGTTCTTTTTTTATTGAGTGAAGTGTGCTCGACCATGGATGAAAGACGAATTAAAATTAGCGGGAGATGAGGTTGTTGGTAACCCGATTCTTGCGGTAAAAAAATGGCGCGTAATCCACGCGCCAGAAGGTATAGTTGACAAAGTTTCGCAAAACTAATCCGTGGTGGTTACGCTTTTGGCCACCAGGTGTTCATCAATTATCTTCTCAAAAACATTTTTTGGAAACGCGCCTGGCTGCAACATAGGCTGCCCTACTGTTGGAATAAACAGGAAGGTAGGAATACTTCGAATATTAAAAACAGCCGATAGTTCCTGTTCAACCTCTGTATCAACCTTGTAGATAACAAGTTTGTCTTTATACGCTGCGGCAAGTTCTTCCAATATCGGGGCTACCATTTTACACGGGCCGCACCAGTCTGCATAAAAATCGATAATGGCCGGCAGGGTGCCTTTGTAATTCCACTCGGTTTCGGAGGTATAGTCAAAAACGAGTTGTTTAAAATCTTCCGTGGTGAGCTTCACAGTTTTCATAACGACAATTAAAAATCAAAGATTGGCTTTTTAATGGTATGCTTTTGTAACATGAGTTACATCCGTAAAGTTTCTTTTTTCGGAATAGGTTGCCTTTTATATTTTTTGGATTAGGGCGGCTACTCCACCGTTACCGACTTAGCCAGGTTACGCGGTTGATCAACGTTGCAACCCCGCATGACGGCAATGTGGTAGGAAAGCAGTTGCAGAGGTACTACCGAAACCAGGGGCACCAAAGCCTCTGCAACGGGCGGTATTTCAATTATAAACTCCGACATTTTTGGAATGAGTGTATCGCCTTCTGTTACAATAGAAATAACCCGGCCTTTACGGGCCTTTACCTCCTGAATGTTTGAAACAACTTTTTCGTACGAGCTGTCTTTTGTTGCAATAAACGCCACCGGCATTTCTGCATCAATCAATGCAATGGGACCGTGTTTCATTTCTGCAGCCGGATACCCTTCGGCATGGATGTAAGAAATTTCTTTCAGTTTTAGTGCCCCCTCCAGTGCCACGGGAAAGTTATAACCACGACCGAGGTACAGGAAATTGCGCGAGTCTTTAAACTCTTCGGCAATCTTTTTAATCTGGTCGTTGAGTTTTAATACTTTTTCAACCTTGGCGGGCAGGTTTTCCATTTCTACCAAAAGCTCGTTGAATTTCTGCTCGGTGATCGTGCCTTTCTTTTGAGCAACAATCAGGGCAATCATGTTCAGCACCGTAAGTTGAGCGGTAAATGCTTTGGTGCTGGCTACTCCAATTTCAGGACCGGCATGTGTATATGCCCCGGCATGTGTGGCCCGCGGAATGGATGAGCCAACTACATTACAAACACCAAAAATGATAGCTCCTTTTGCTTTGGCAAGTTCGATAGCCGCCAGCGTATCCGCAGTTTCGCCCGATTGAGAGATTGCAATTACTACATCGCCTTCGCGAACAATCGGGTTGCGGTACCGGAATTCAGAAGCATATTCTACCTCTACAGGAATGCGACAAAACTCTTCAAAGAAATACTCGGCCACTAAACCGGCATGCCAGGAAGTACCGCAGGCTATAATTATTATCCGATCGGCCTGAACCAATTTGTTAAGGTATTCGCGCAAGCCCCCTAAGATTAATCGGCCCGAAGCAGAATCTAAACGGCCACGCATACAATCTTTAATAGAGCGCGGTTGCTCAAAAATTTCTTTAAGCATGAAGTGTTCAAAGCCACCTTTTTCAATGGCTTCTAACTCCATGTCGATTGTTTGCACGTATGGCGTAAGCGGCAGGTTGGACGTATCTTTAATAGTTAATTTACCATTGTTGATAATGGCAATTTCCTGGTCGTTCAGGTAAACTACTTCGTTGGTGTACTCAATAATGGGGGTGGCATCCGAAGCCATAAAAAATTCACCACGACCAACACCCAAAACCAATGGGCTGCCCTTACGTGCGGCAATTAAAAGGTTAGGCTCGTGTACAGACATTACCACAATTGCATAGGCCCCCACAACTTTGGTTAGCGCCAGGCGCACAGCTTCATCTAAAGCACAATTTTCTTTTTGTTGAATGTCTTCAATAAAGTGTACGAAAACTTCCGTATCGGTTTCGCTTAAAAAGGTGTGCCCTTTGCGCAACAAATCCTGCTTAAGGGCTGCATAGTTTTCAATAATGCCATTGTGAATAATGGCCAGGTTTTTTGTGGCTGAATAATGCGGGTGGGCATTTTCATCGTTTGGTTCGCCATGGGTAGCCCAGCGGGTGTGCCCCATACCAATAGTGCTGTTTAGATTTTGCCCTTTTACAAAGGCTTCCAACTCAGCAACCTTTCCCTTTTTCTTGTAAATGTTAAGTCCGCCATTAAGTAAGGCAATACCTGTACTATCGTAGCCGCGATACTCCAGGCGCTTAAGACCTTTTATTATTACTTCGTGAGCCTGGCGGTGGCCCACATATGCCACAATACCACACATGGTTGTTTTATTTAGTTACTCTGTGGGCCTGGTATAATAAACCTTGAGTTTAATATTGTCTTTATTAAAGACGGCCCGGTTAACTGTTTTGGTTGGAGTTGGATTAACTGCGGTTAATGCCCAGTTGGGATAACGCTTTTCGCGCAGCGCATACAACTGTTGAAAAAAAAAGCGTGGGGAAAGACTGAAATTTATTTTCAGTTGAAGAGTATGAAAGCCCCAGCAAGGTAGATACATCAGAAGTTGCATATGGTGCAGTTAGCACATCGTAACTCATGAGCGTTCCTATTCTTACTTTACTATTAAAGGCAAGGTAATCGGTTGTGTCTTGTTCTGTGGTTAGTTTTTTAAACTTATTGTTCTCATCTAACATAACAAGGCCAAGGGTAGGGTATTCCAAATCGCCCGGGGCGGCAACATTTTCTATCGAAAGTTCTGCCGAGTTAATAATCACGTTAGGAAACTCATCGATCAGATCGTAAAACCCGCTAAAGTCTAATTTGGTGGCAATGCCAACCCCCGACTGAACATACCGGTTGCTAGCAGGGAAAAATTCTTCGTGGTAATTGGTAAGCCCGCTTAATTCGGTAGCGGACCTGTCAGATGTGATGTTTGAATAGGAGATACCCGTACCAATCGGAAAGGTTCTTGATCCTGCAGTTTCGCCTGTATGGTAATAAATTGTCAGGTAGGAATTTGAGTTGTTGCTTATACCTACAATAGTTTGAGATACAGTAGGAACAATGGCAAATCCCTTAAATCGATTTTTGAACAGATTGAAATTTGAAAATCTTTCATCTTCCGGATTGATGGCATCGAACAAACGCTGACCGAATTCCTGGGTAAGTTTAGAACGTACTACAACTAAAGAATCTGCATCGGTATCGTTCAATTCTTTATCAAATAAAACCTGGTCAATGGTAGTAGATACGGTGCCGATGGGCGTTGGGTGGTATGCAGCCGCAGATTTGGAAAAATAAAGGTTGCTGAACGATAGCGTATCGGTTAATTCATGAATTGAAAATCCGAAATTGGTAACGCTCGATGCACCATAATTATAGAAATCGAACCGCAGTTGAAGAATGGCGGAATCAAATACGGAGCTACTGGCAATAAAACTGGTAATATCCGTAGGGCGGTATTGCGCAAATCCTATTGCCTGCACTTCGCCCAAAAGCGGGTCGGAGTATGATCCAACCAACAACCGTGTGGTTTCCAGCGAAGAATAATTCATACTCTGGACAGAGTCTAGCAACAGTACGCTGCTGGGCACCGGAATCTCAGCGTAGTAAACTTTAAAGCGCTGATCGTCTCCCCTGAAACCTAACAGGTTCAGGTCTTCATCGCAAGAAAATAATAGGGCTGTAAAAATAAAGAGGTGGGCCTTAGCCCACCAATTCCGTATAAAGATTGTAGAACGATTCGGTGTAGTTATCGTCTTTCTCAATGGTTTCAACTTTTTTCTCTTTTAGCTTCTTAACTAATCCTTCTAACTTTTTATTGTCCCCGGCCGTAGAAACCACATCCGAGAATTGCGCGCCTAATTTAATAAAGCCTTCGTAATCGCCAGTTTTTAAGTGGCCCAACATGGCATCTTCAATATCCATCATGCGCACTTTGCCCATTAAATCGCCTTTAAACTTGTGGCTAAAGCTATTGTTGTAAATTGTAAAAACCGTTTTGGCGTTTTTAAACAACGGATCGTTCTTGTACGTAGTTTTCAAATACAATGGAATAAAGCTGGTTATCCAGTCATTGCAATGTACAATATCCGGTGCCCAGCCCAGTTTGCGCACCGTTTCAATTACTCCCTTGCAAAAGAAGATGGCGCGTTCGTCATTGTCTTCATAAAACTTATTTTCCTTATCGTGGAAAACGTGCTTACGGTGAAAGTAATCTTCGTTGTCGATAAAATACACTTGCAATTTAGCATTGGGAATAGAAGCCACTTTAATGATCAGGGGTTTTTCCTCATCGCCCACAGCAATGTTAATTCCTGAAAGTCGCACTACTTCGTGTAACCGATTCTTTCTCTCATTAATCAACCCAAACCTCGGCACCAGAATCCTGATCTCCATCCCTTTTTCCTGCATGGCCTGAGGAAGTTTTCTTACAAATTCAGAAACTTCCGTAGTCTGAAGAAAAGGATTGATCTCGCTGGCTACATAAAGAATACGGATTTTAGACATAATCTTGATTTTTAGTTCAGAATGGAAAATTGGACTACAAAAGTACGGAATTTTAACCCCTTCTTCAACTAATCTTCAGCAATCGGGCTAATTTACAACCCCTCAAAAATGGCTGAAAATGAGGATTTTAGAAGAAATTGGGTAACTAAGGATATATGCGGTTTTGCCAACCTCACCTACTAAAGCATATTTTGGGCTTATAAATGTTTTGAGCCCGCACCTGATTATGGGCAGCCGAAATTCCGGAATAAGATGCCTGAATGAGGCTGCTATCTACAAAGCCCGGATAAACTATAGGGGAATAATTATTTCTGATGTTTCAATGAACAGAAGAAGCATGTACCTTTAAGCCCGCACGGGTTTTTTCCTGATACTGATAATTTGTTGCGTCCTTGCATCCCAAGCTAAAATCTTATCTTCAATACCTCGTAATTTTTGGAATTACGGCTTTGCTCTTGTGGCTGTCACTGCGTGGGTTGGTTGTAGCTGAAGGCGAGAACAAATCAGAATTTTTGTGGAATGCCTGGAAAAAATGTGACAAGGGTTACTTGCTGCTGATGGCAGTGGTGGCAATGGCCAGCCATGTGTTGCGGGCCGAACGTTGGCGCATGTTGCTGGTGCCAACCGGAAACTCCGTTTCATTAGGAAGCAGCTTTCTTTCATTGATGATCGGGTACCTGGTAAATTTGGCTGTGCCGCGTGGCGGAGAAGTATCGCGCTGTTATAACCTCTACAAGCTGGAACAAACGCCCATTGAAGTATCGTTTGGTACCGTGGTGGTAGAACGTTTGATTGATTTGGTGTGTTTGCTGGCGCTGATTGCACTTTCTTTTTTTGTAGAGTGGAATAAGCTGATCGGATTTATAGAAACGCTGCCATTTGCATCGGGTAATAAATCATATACGATCTGGATACTTGCGGGTGTGGCCGGAATAGCTGCATTGATAGTGGCTATTTATTTTATCCGCAGAAGCGCCAAACTCAAAAAGTTGTTGCTTGGATTTAAAGACGGATTGTTGTCTGTTTTTCGTTTGAAGCACAAGGCCCTCTTTATCTTATATTCTATAGGCATTTGGGCGCTTTATTTTTTGATGAGCTACCTGGTGGTGCTGGCATTTCCTGAAACCAGCGGGTTGGGAATAAGTGCCGTGCTTACGTTATTTGCTATTGGTGCTATTGCCATGGCCGCTCCATTGCCGGGAGGTGCCGGGTCGTATCATACCCTGGTACCGTTGGGCCTGGTAACCCTCTATCATCTGCCGCAAGCCGATGCCATCGCTTTTGTATTTATCTTTCATGGCTGGCAAACTTTTGTAATGATTGTGGGAGGAGTAATATCTTTGATTATCAGCTACGCATTTATGCGATGGAAAAAGCAGCCAACAAATAGTTACGCGCGCCCAGGCAAAAGCCCAGGTTAATCAATGGAAACATTCCGGGCAGAAAGTGGTGTTTACCAATGGGTGTTTCGACCTGATCCACCTGGGCCATGTTGACTACCTGGAAAAGGCCCGCAACTTAGGCGATCGGTTAGTTTTGGGCCTAAACTCCGATAGCTCAGTTTCGCGATTTAAAGGCCCCGAAAGACCCCTGCAGGACGAAAATTCAAGAGCTCGCGTTTTGGCAGCCATGCAGTTTGTTGATTTGGTAGTGCTTTTTGATGAAGACACCCCCCTGGCCTTGATTTCGGAGTTGATTCCGGATATTTTAGTGAAGGGAAGTGACTATTTGACAGAAAATATAGTTGGCGCAGATGTTGTAAAAAAAGCTGGAGGTGAGGTGAAAAACCATTGACTTTGTGCAGGGGTATTCAACCACACGAATTGAGTAGAAAAGAT
>LNFR01000057.1 GCA_001567185.1 Bacteroidetes bacterium OLB12 | reverse complement strand
GCGTTGTACGATAATAATTGGGGTTTTGAAATGTGGCATTGAACAAGCCTATCTGGAGTGGTAAAGTTGGATTTCGAAAACCCATTTCCTGCCATTTGTATCCCATCCGGATAACCAAAAACAAGAAAGGTTTTGAAGCGGTGAATTATCATAAGTGGAATATCTGTTCTGCCGCCTGCACACTGGGGCAAGCGTTGCAAGTACCCCTCTACAAATTTTTAAAAGAGCCGCTGATCAGAAAATATGGAACGGCCTGGTATGCGGAGTTGGTTGAGAAGATAGAAGGTGCTTAAGCAACTTTCGATTTGTTCAAATTTGTATTTATAAAAACATGAAAAAAATTATTGTGCTGGGTGCTGGACTGGTAGGTAAGGCCATTGCCCTCGATCTTGCCACTTCCTTCGATGTTACTTCTGTTGATCTTAACGAAGAGGCGCTGCATGATTTGCAGGCACAAGGCATAAAAACACAACGCATAGATTTATCTGACCGGGCTTTACTTACCCAGGTAATTAAACCGTTCGATCTGGTAGTGGGTGCGGTGCCCGGAGCAATGGGTTTTCAAACTGCTAAAACTATTATTGAAGCAGGTAAAAACATGGTGGACATTTCATTCTTCCCGGAAGATCCATTTTTATTAGATGACCTGGCTAAGAAAAACAACGTAACCATAGTTACCGATTGTGGTGTGGCACCCGGCATGGGCAACATCATTTTAGGATACCACAACCAGCGAATGGAAATAACGGATTACGAATGCCTGGTGGGCGGACTACCCGTGGTGCGTGAGTGGCCCTACGAATACAAGGCCGTGTTTTCTCCTATGGATGTAATTGAAGAGTACATCCGGCCGGCCCGGTATGTACAAAACAAAACAGTTGTTATCAAAGAAGCACTTTCCGATCCGGAGCTTGTGCATTTTGATGAAGTAGGTACCCTGGAGTCGTGGAATTCGGATGGACTACGGTCCCTGATTAAAACCATGCCGAACATTCCCAACATGATTGAAAAAACCTTACGGTACCCGGGCTGTATTGAATACTTGCGTGTGTTGCGCGAAACGGGCTTCTTTTCGTATGCGGAAGTAGAAGTGAAAGGAGTAAAAGTTCGCCCTATTGATGTAACTGCAAAATTGCTCTTCCCGAAATGGAAACTAAAACCCGGTGAAGAAGAGTTTACGGTAATGCGCATCCGCATCAGCGGCAACGAAAATGGAAGAGCAAAAACCTATCAATACAACCTGCTGGATCGCACCGATAAAACCGGCACATTATCCATGGCCCGAACAACCGGCTATACCTGTACCGCAGCCGCGCATTTGGTAGCTAACAATACGTTTAACCGCAAAGGCATTTGCCCACCCGAATACCTGGGCGAAGCGGAAGAACATTTTCATTTTATTGTGAAGTATTTAAAAGACCGAAATGTGCAATACCGGGTAAACGTTTAAAACCTTGAGATTTTGACCGAAAAATAACCTTACCTGCCCCAGCGCTTTAGCTCTGAAAAATTTTATAAATTAGAGTTTCGATCCTAATTCAAAGCCTTCATGCTTAAGCCATTTATCACACTATTTGTAACACTATTAGCATTTAGTCTTTATAGTCAGGATGAGGGACTGATTGAACGGAAAGCCAGGTTTGAACATCCGCATAGTATTGGGATTCAGATTGGCCCCTTGTTTCGGATGGGCAAAGCAGATTACAAGGGTGGTTATTTAGTTTCTGCAACCTATACAAGCAGGGTTAATCGAATTTTGAGTATTGGTCCTGCATTAACATTTTCCAGATTCGCTTTTCAACCTTCGCTTACAAATTCCTTTGAGAAGGACGGTGTAAAGGGGAATAACATATTCCAAGAGGATAGCCTGGGAGATGATGGCAATAATTATCTTGGGTATGCTTATTATGTAGCTACTTTGCGTGGAGGGAACTTAAACCAGCTAACCGCAGGACTGAATTTGAAGTTGGATATGATGCCTTTCAAACCGGACAGAAAGTTTAACTGGACTGTGGGTATTCAGCCTTTTTTATTGGCAAATAGCCGAAGTGAGGTATCAGGAACTATAAATACTTGGTACCTTGGTACAGTGGAAGACCCATTGGAATGGGAGAAGTCAGGTGAATTCAAAGAGGAAGACTCAAATACCCCGGGAAGAAGTAATTGGGCATCCAAAACGGAAGTATCAGGAGGTGTACTTGTTACCGCTGGTGTCGAAATTGCACTACCTGGAAATTGGAAACTGCAAGTACTTCCTGCCTTGCGTTATACATTTCCAATCACGCATGTTAAGACAGCCACTTTTTCACCATTAGAAAGTTCCTTAAATAGTTCAAGATTTCCCTTTGCCAAAGAGAGTTTAACTACTGTTGGGGTTGTAGTAGCGATGAGTTATCATTTCTGAAATGAAATTAAAAACACAAATTCTGTTAGTTGGCCTGGTACTATCTGCTTCGCTACAAGCCCAGTATAAATTTTATCAAACCGGGTTTGAGCAATACAAGCAAGGAAAATACACCGAGGCAATTGCTAATTTTTCGAATTTCTTAGGAAAGTCTTCCCGCGAAAAATCGCTGGACGTAGAGGTGCATTATTTGCGAGGCCTTGCCTACATTAAAACAGATAATTTTAAAACGGCCCTTCACGATTTGCAGGAAAGCATTCGCCTGGGGCACCCAAATGCGGGCAATATCTATTGGTTTCTGGCGCAGGCAAATGAAAAATCAGGATATTATTTTGATGCAATCAATGCGTATGATCAGGCCATAAAAATACTTCCTGCAGACAAAGAAACGCTGATAAAACTGTATCAGGAGCGGGCTCAGGTTTTTTTAAAAGTTGACAAAAGACCGCTCGCTTACGCGGATTTGTACAGAGCATATGAATTGCAGCCATCCAATCAAGACATAAAATCCGAATTGGAGAAATTCAGTAAAGAGGAGGTGGCGGTCATTACACAATCTCAAAATCAGGCGCTTGTGTCGCCTGCAATTCGTGAGGACAAGGCGAAACTCATGGAGTTTTACAAAGATGAAAAACGGTATGCCCTCGTAATAGGAAATGCACAATATTCCAAAGAAATAGGGGAGTTGCGCAACCCGGTAAATGATGCGATTGACATGGCCAGCGAACTGGAAAAGTCAAACTTTGAAGTGCAGCTTTTAACCAATGCCACCTACGGGCAAATGCGGGCAGAACTTCAAAAGTTTAAGGATAAATTAGAGGCGGGTCCGGCCGAAAAGACCGTTGGTCTGTTTTATTTTGCCGGGCATGGACTGCGCCAGGAACAAGAAAACTATTTGGTACCCGTTGATGCTAAAATTGAATTTGAGGATGATATCTGGCGTTATTGCTTTCCGGTACAGCGCATGGTGCTGGCAAACATGGAACGATCCAATTCGCGTTTAAACATTGTTATACTGGATGCATGCAGAAACAACCCGTTTCCATCTATAACACGGGGTATCGGAAACCAGGGCTTGGTTGAGATGGCCAAAGCGAAGGGTTCGTTCATAGCTTTTGCAACAGCTCCCGGTTCGGTTGCTATTGATGGATCGGGTCGCAACGGTTTATACACACAGGAAGTACTTAAAGCCATGCGCATACCCGGGCTTACCATTGAGCAGGTGTTTAAGGAAGTGAGAAAAAATGTGTTGTTATTATCTGGTAACAAACAAAACACATGGGATAACTCGAATATTGTTGGTGAATTTTACTTCAAATTTTAACCAACAAAAAACCCTGACTTGCGCCAGGGTTTTTTATTAACTAATCCAAATTTTAGCTTATTCCGCTACAACATTTACGGAGATTGTATGCTTCACTTCTTTGTGGAGGTCAAGCGTAACGGTATAGGTTCCCAATTGCTTGGGTTGTTCTTTAAAGTGAACTTTCTTGCGATCTACTTCAAAGCCTTTTGTTTTCAGAATCTCAGCAACCTGAACAGCTGTTACCGCTCCGAAAATTTTGCCCGATTCACCCGCCTTGGTTCCTACTTCAATAGTAAGTTCACCAATCTTAGCGGCTAACGCTTCTGCATCCTGCTTAATCTTAGCTGCCTTGTGGGCGGCCTGGCGAATGTTTTCCGCTACCATCCGCTTGTTGGAGTCGTTGGCAATAATGGCTACCCCGGTTGGGATCAGGTAATTTCTGCCATAGCCCGGCTTCACTTTTACAGTATCGTTTTTATAACCGAGTCCTGCTACATCTTGTTTTAATATTACTTCCATGGTGTTACAGGGTTTAGATTATTTCAATGAATCGGCCAGGTAAGGAAGAATAGCAATGTGGCGTGCGCGTTTTACAGCTTGTGCCACTTTGTTTTGAAACTTCCAGCTTGTTCCGGTTAGTCTGCGAGGAAGGATCTTGCCTTGCTCGTTTATAAACTTCAATAAGAAATCAGGATCCTTGTAATCGATGTACTTGATTCCGTTTTTCTTAAAGCGGCAGTACTTGGGTTTGTTTTCTGCACGCTTAATAGGTTCGTTCATCAGTGTCATGCTGCAACTTCCTCCTTTCTTGTGGTTTGTTTCTTGTTCCGGTTAAATTCGCCTTTGCGTCTGCGTTCGTTATACACAACCGCATGCTTGTCCAGCGCAATGGTTAAAAAGCGCATAACCGATTCGTCTCGTCTATACTCTGTTTCCAAAGTGTTAATCAGGTCAGAAGAAGTTGTCGCAAATTCAATCAGGTTGTAGAAGCCGGTCGACTTATTTTGAATAGCATACGCCATTTTTTTAAGTCCCCATTTTTCTACGTTAATCACCTCAGCTTTAGCCTTGGTTAAAACCTTCACGAATTTTTCGACAGTATCCTTTGCCTGATCTTCAGACAAAACGGGATTTAAAATGAATACCGTCTCGTAGTTTTTCATGATTTAACTAATTGGTTTTAAAATGGACTGCAAAAGTAGGGAAATCGAGCAAAACAGCCAAACCAGGATTGATTTTGCAGAAGAGGTATCTTGTTGATGGTAATTATCTTAAAATCAGATAATTAGCTGGTAAATCACAGGCAAAACTCCGCAATACCGGTTGGTAAAGGCTATTGCCTGAGTTTCTAACGCACTTCAAACCGGGTTGTGCCCATCAGGTAGCCATCGGTAAAGATCTCTACCAGGTAATTTCCGGCCGTGTATTCCGAACCCTTATCGTACGTAAAGGAAAGTTTCTGCCGGGTGTTGTCGAACAAAATTTCCTGGGCCGAGGTAAAGAACTCCTCTTTTCCATTCAGAATAAAAGTACCCGAGCCTTTGGTGGTATCAAAAATCGGTTGCCCGTTTTGATCGGTTACGCGAATGAGAATCTTTTTACCCTCGATCGGAGCTACTTTGTTATCGGCAATGCTAAACTCAACTTTTATCTTTTCGAGTTGCCGTTTGCGAAAGGGAGGTTCCTTTTCTTTGCCCTTGTCGTTTACCGAAACCAGTACAATGTTTTCGGCTTTTAACTGCGAGGCAAGCGCTACTTTCGTAGCCAGTTCTTCCTTATTTTTATTTAACCTGTTGAGCGAATCGCTCAATACATTTTGTTTGGTCTTAAGGTTTCGGTTTTCGGAATATAATTCCTGATTTAATGATTTCAGTTTGTCAATTTCCTCATCCTTTATTTTCAAGAGTTGCTCGTAACCTTCCAGGCGATCTTTCAATTCCTTAATGGCTTTGGAATTGCGGCTGTTGCTTCGCTTCAACTCAGCGGTTACTTCGGCTTTGGCTTTTTCAAGTTCGGTAATATCGCCACCCAGTTTCGCGATCTCCTCAATTTTCTGATCCAGTTCCAGTTTTACATCGTTTAACCGTTGCATGGTGCTGGCCAGATCCTCTTCGGTAGTAGCCAGTTCAGCTTTTACCTCAACTTTCTCCTGGTAATCCAGGTAGATTTTAACACTTTGTACCAGCACAATAACGCTTAGTATCGCAATAATGATGGTTGACTTACTCGATTTCTTTGGTGCTGGTGTGGGTGTAACGGGTGTACTCATACCTTAAATTTTATTTTGAACGTGCAAAGATAGTTTTTATTGACTAATCAGAGTTGTTCTAAATCGACCAAACGTAATGTTGCCGGTTAAGAGCCGGATCAAAGAACAAAAGTCCACATCGAAACAAATCCACACTGCCATATACCAGCGGATGTCTTCTGATTTCATTCCAGGCCCTGTTCATTTCGGGCGAATAATGGATATCATCCAGCACAATAACACCTTTCGTCTGAATTCGTTTTGCCAATAACTCAAAATACCGGATGGTGGGTGCATACCGGTGGTTGGCGTCCATTAACGCAAAATCTATTTTGGTAGGGTTTTGTATAAAATCCGGCAGGGTTTGATCGATGTTGCCCGTAATGATGGTGATGTTTTTTTTGTCGAAGTACTCCACATGCGTTAGCGCCACTTGTACCAGGTCTTTATTCCCTTCAAACGTGAACACCCTGCTTTCCGGATGGTGGGCCAGGTAAAGGGTGGTTAATCCAACCGATGTTCCCAATTCAACAATCTTTCGGGCTTGTAAGAAGGTTACTATACGATGGAGTAATTCGCACAAAGGTTTGGGACTTGCACTGGTGGCCGCAATTTTTGAAAGGGGCCGTTGATGGCTCTGAAAATGCGGTGATGCCGCACCCAGATCCATCATTTCAATTTGAGTAGTACTGGTAAGCAGGTTGGTTCGAATAGCTTCGATGTCGGGTTGGCCCGTATATGTTTTAGGTTTGATTACCTTCTCATAGAAGTCAAAGAAAAAAGGCGAATGAATAGAATGTTCATCTACTGTTTCCAGCCAATGATTCAGGTAAGCCCTGGCTCTGAAAAGGTTCAGCGAAAGCGATTGCTGCAAAAGAAATTTAGTTAAGTCTGATCGGTGCGATCATGGTAAACTCCGGAATGGCAACCCGAAATTTTGCGCCATCCACTACGCGTTCCATCTGGTAGGTGCCAGCCATTTTTCCAAGTCCGGATTTGAGGTTACAACCTGAAACGTACTGATGACTTTGTCCGGGTTCTAACACCGGTTGCTGGCCTACTACACCTTCGCCCTCTACTTCGCGGGTTGTAAATCCGGCATCGTGAATGTGCCAGTGCCTGCGCAAAAGTTGAATGGTAAAGTCGCTTTGATTTTCGATGGTGATGCGATATGTAAACACATAGTGATACTGGCTGGGACTGGAGTAAGAAGGCTGATACTCGGTCTCCACAGTAACCTTAATCCCTTGTGTTATTTCAGTTATCATCCGGTCAAAAATATCATTTTTTTTCTATTTTTCAACCTGCAACCCAATGCAGCTAACCGAAATTTAATTCTTCATGGCTGATGATGTAAAAATTGCCCCTTCCTGGAAAAATCACCTTGGCGGGGAGTTTGAAAAGGACTATTTCCGGCAATTGATTGATTTTGTGCGCAATGAATACAAAACCCAAACGGTTTATCCGTCCGGGCGGGAAATTTTCAGAGCGTTTGATTGTGCCGGTTTTGAGGACGTGCGGGTGGTTATAATCGGGCAAGATCCTTACCACGGGCCGGGGCAAGCCAACGGATTGTGTTTTTCGGTGCGCGATGGGGTGCCCATTCCACGTTCGCTCAAAAACATTTTTAAAGAGATACTGACCGATTTAGGCAAACCCATTCCGCAAAGTGGCGATTTGGAACGATGGGCTCAACAAGGTGTATTACTTTTAAATGCAACCTTAACTGTGCGTGCTTCTGCTCCTGGTTCACATCAAAACAAAGGATGGGAACAATTTACCGATGCGGTAATTAAATCCATTTCAGATTCTAAAACCAACGTAGTGTTTTTGTTGTGGGGCGCCTATGCCCAGAAGAAAGGAGAAATCATTGACCGCAACAAACACCTGGTACTCATGTCAGCTCATCCATCACCCCTCTCGGCCGACAGGGGTTTTTTTGGTAACAAACACTTCAGTAAAACGAACGAGTACCTGAAGAGCAAAGGATTAAAGGAGATTGACTGGTAAACTGGAAATTGATTGCTGGTCTCTGGCAAAGCAAACCAGCAACCAGCAACGAACACCCAGTTACTTATTTGACAGGCTTAAAGAATCTGTTCCAACGAATCTTATTTAAGAACGATCCGTGCTTATCGATCGATAACCAGATGAAGAATCCTTTGCCCACTACGTGATCTTCCGGCACAAAACCCCAGTAGCGCGAGTCTAGTGAATTATCGCGGTTATCACCCATCATAAAGTAATAATCTTGGTTAAAGGTGTATTCGCTAACTTCTTTACCATTAATGGTGAGTTTACCATCCTTGATTTCGGCATTCTTGTTTAGATCATAATCAACAATCGTAGTTCCATAGATAGAAAGCGTTGAATCATTAATTGCGATAGTCATGCCTTCTTTCGGAATTGTGAGCGGCCCGTAATTATTGCCCGTCCAGTTGGCAGTGTATTTAGAGAATGGAAAACGGGGAGCCTCCATAGATTCATAAAACTCTACCGATTTTATATACGGTTGCGACTTTGCCAACTCCAGCTGCGCCTTGGTTAAGTACATGGTGTAATAAACCATGTTGGGTTTTTCCGGGTTGGATCGCCCCATGTTCGTGTAATCATCCGCATCCAAACCTAACTTTTCAATGTTGCGAACATTAATATCGTCTGTAGATTCTACCAAGTATTGAAAGCGAAGGCCCTCGGGGTTTTCGAACGGTGTTCCATTTACAATTAATTGGCGATTGCGAATTTCAAGTACATCTCCGGCAGCACCTACGCAGCGTTTGATGTAATTTGTTTTTAAATCTACGGGATAGTCGATCCAGGTATTTTTGTTGTAGTTGCCATAATTATTTTCCTCAATGCGGGGCACGTTAAACACCACTACGTCATTTCGTTTCACACTGGTAAAACCAGGCAACCGGTAGGAGGGTAGCTGAATCCAATCCAGGTAAGAGGGTATTTCGGTAAACCAGATTTTCTGATGGGTAAGGGGTAATTGTAAGGGGGTGCGCGGGGTGCGCGTTCCGTAATGAAACTTGCTTACAAACAGGAAGTCGCCCACCAGCATGGAGTTTTCCATGGAAGGTGTGGGGATGGTATATGCCTCCATGATGAGCCAACGGATAAGGGTTGCGGCTACAACGGCAAACAGGATGGCATCCCACCATTCGCGCACTGCAGATTTTGGTTTTTTATCGGCTTCTTCTTTCTTCTTAACCCAAAACTTCCAATTCATAACTATCTTATAAAATTAAAACGTGGCAAATAAAACCATTTTTTGATGTGGGTTCACAACTTCAGAAAATCATCCATTGTAAATACCCCTTTTTTTCCGGCCAACCATTCCGCTACCAGCACGGCTCCCAATGCAAAACCTTCGCGGGAGTGGGCGGTGTGTGTGATTTCAATATCATCAATAGCTGACTGATATTTTACCACATGGGTGCCGGGTGCGGGGTCAACCCGAAAGGCATTAATGGCAAGTTGATTGCTGTTGTCCGTTTTGCCCAACTTCCATTCTGTTTTGCGTGTACTGTTTTTAAGTATTCCATTGGCCAGGCTAATAGCCGTACCACTGGGCGCATCTTTTTTTTGGGTGTGATGGGTTTCGTCAATACTAACCTCGTACTGCGGATAATTTTGCATGATGCGCGCGAGGTATTCATTCAGCTTAAAGAAAATGTTTACTCCAAGACTAAAGTTAGAAGAAGCCAACAACGCTCCGTTTTTATTTTTACAATAGCTTTCCACTTCGGCCTGGTGATGGCCCCAACCCGTAGTGCCGCACACCACCGGAATGCCTTTATCGAAACAGGTCTTCAAATTTTTTACAACAGCTTCGGGTTGCGTAAACTCAATGGCTACATCAACTTCCCCGGTAAATGAATCAAGGTTATCGCCTGCATCAATTCTCCCCACAATATTATTGCCGCGCTGAAGCGCAATTGCTTCAATGGTTTTACCCATTTTACCATACCCGATCAATACTATTTTTTCATGTTAAAATCTGAATGTTAAACTGAAGCCGGCCTGTCGCCCAAGCATCATATTGTTTTCGAGATGTGGCTCCCATTTTACCTGCAACTTGGGGTTAAGCTGAAACTCCTTCAGGTGGGCATCTACGTGGGCATCTACGATTTGCAGCAGGTACCATACACCTGAAATCAGTACGAAGAAATCGCGCTGTCTGCGGCTGATGGTTATTGCCCTGCGAAGCTGACTGGCGTTAAAACCACTGGGACTAAGCCCGGTGCCACCATCATTCAGTACATCAAAAAGTTCATTTCGATATTTCCGGTGTTGCTCATCCCAAAATACAACCACTACCGTAGTAACAGCAAAGCCCCCATATACCAGGGGCATTTTCCAGTACTTCTTGTTATAAAACTGGCCTGCACCCGGCATAATAGCAGAGAACAAAAGCGCTTTGCGCGGATCGAACCGGCTGGCATAAGATTCAATTCTTTCAACCCGTTGGCTGCTTAATGTGGCGGTGTCGGTTTGGGTTTTGATAAGTATAGTATCGGCTTTTGGGTCTTGTGCAAACAAACCCCGGGCGATCAAAAAAAATAAACCACAAAGCGCAACGGCACGCATCAGATTTTGAGAATGTCTAAAATTCGGTTGAGATCTTCTACGGAAAGAAACGGAATCCGGATTTCGCCCTTCTTTCCATCGCTCTTTACACTAACTTTCGTGCCAAAGTGCGAGGACAACCGACCTTGTACCTGTACAATTTCTTTGGGTGGCGATGAGGTTGTTGAAGGAGAGGCGTTGGGTTTAACTCCGGCCATTACCTGCCGCGCCAGTTCTTCTACTTTTCTTACCGAAAGATCTTCCGAAATAATTTTGTTGAAAATAAATAGCTGCGTGCCGGGATCTTCGATGTTGATTATCGCACGCGCGTGTCCCATCGAAATTTTATTATCGCGCAACGCAATCTGAATATCGGGTGGAAGTTTAAGCAACCGCAGGTAGTTGGTTACAGTGGTTCTGTTTTTACCTACACGTTCGCCTAGTTCTTCTTGCTTCAGGTTACACTCGCTGATTAAGCGTTGATAGCTTAACGAAATTTCAATCGGGTTAAGATTTTCGCGCTGAATGTTTTCGATCAATGCCATTTCCAGCATTTGCTGATCGTTGGCTGTGCGGATGTAAGCCGGTATTTGTTTCAGGCCCGCCAGTTTGGATGCCTGAAATCTGCGCTCGCCCGAAATCAATTGGTATTGATTGTGCGATAACCTGCGTACGGTTATGGGTTGAATAATACCATGCACTTTTATCGACTCGGCCAATTCATTCAGGGCAGTCTGGTCAAAATGTTCGCGGGGTTGAAACGGGTTGGTTTCAATAAACTCAACCGGAATTTCATTGATGGAATCCGTGTTTGGTTTGGTGGCAATAGTATGCGGAACTTCTACTTCCAACCGTTCATCTTCGGGGGTATCGCTTAGCAGCGCACTTAATCCCCGTCCCAGGGCTTTCTTTTTACTCATTTCGCAATTCCGTTTTTATCTAAAACTTCATGGGCCAGGTTCAGGTAACTGATGGCACCTTTACTTTCGGCATCGTGTACAATAGCCGGTAACCCAAAACTGGGCGACTCACTCAACTTTACATTGCGGGGTATAATGGTTTTAAACGCAATATTCTTGAAATGTGTGCGTACTTCTTCCACTACCTGGTTGCCCAGCGAAGTTCGTGAATCATAAAGCGTAAGCAGAATGCCTTCAATCTCTAACCGCGGGTTTAGCCGCGTTTGAATAATCTTAATCGTATTTAACAACTTACCCAGCCCTTCCAACGCAAAGTATTCGCATTGCACGGGTATAATCACTGAATCGGCAGCGGTTAACGAGTTGATGGTAATTAAACCCAATGAGGGCGAGCAATCAATAATGATAAAGTCGTACTGATCTTTTACTTTGGCCAGCGCGGCTTTCATTTTCTCTTCCCGGTGGTCAATATTTACCATCTCCACTTCGGCACCTACCAAATCAATATGCGAGGGTAAAATATCCAGGTATTGCAATTCATTTTTTACAATAGCTTCCTGTGGGGGTACACCATCCACCATACACTCGTAAATACTTTTGGTAACCTCTTTCGGATTAATGCCCAGCCCGGAGGTTGAATTTGCTTGCGGGTCGGCATCCACCAGCAAGGTTTTGCACTCCAGTACGGCCAGGCTTGCAGCCAGGTTAATAGCCGAAGTGGTTTTGCCAACACCGCCTTTTTGGTTCGCAATTGCGATTATTTTACCCATGATTTAAAACTTGTGGTTGTTCAGCTAAAAAAATAACCCCGACCAAAAAATCGGGGTTACAAATATAGGCTAATGTAGCTGCCAACCAATGTGACAAAAAACCGAAATTGGCCGCGGGTGCTTTTTACTTCCTTTTAGAAGCTTTACGCGCTTCCTCGCTGGCTTTCATGGCCTGCTCCAGCTTATTCATAAAACTCGATTTCTTGCCCGTACTCTCACCAGCCAGGTATTTTTTCTTGTGTTCGTCCATCACCGTTTTAATCTTGTCCTCGTCCACAAAGCGTTTGATAATAGCCTGTTGGGCAAATGTTACTAAGTTAGAAACAAAGTAGTAGAAGCTAAGACCGGCCGAGAACGAGTTGAGCACAAACATGAAAATAACCGGCATGATGTAGCCCATGGTCTTCATAGGGCCCTGCACGCTGGTAAGCTGGTTGTTTTGCCAGGTGTAAATAATGGTGGAGGCCGTCATCAGCAATACAAACAAACTCACATGACTTCCATAGAAAGGTATCGTAAAGGGCAGGTTGATGATAGAATCGTAGGTAGAAAGATCTTCGGCCCACAGAAAAGGCTTTTGACGCAGCTCAATAGATACCGGGAAAAAGTAGAACATGGCAAAGAGAATGGGCATCTGGAGTAAGAGCGGAATACAGCCGCTAAATGGATTTACTCCGGCTTGCTGATACAGCTTCATCTGGTCCTGCTGTGCCTGGGTCATGTTGTCACCATTCTTTTCTTTAATGATGTCCAACTCGGGTTTTAGCAAACGCATTTTGGCCATGCCCAGGTACGACTTGTAGGAGAGGGGCAGCAGAATGAGTTTAACAAACAGCACCAGCAATACGATAATAATTCCATAATTGCCGATAAAGCCCTCTAAGAACTTGAAGATTGGAATAATTACAAACCGGTTTATCCACGACATAGGAGGCCAGCCCAAATCCAGGTTTTCGCGAAAGCCTTCGGTTACTCCGGGCAGAACTTCGTAGTCGTTGGGGCCAAAATAATAACTGAATTTTGCCTTGCCGGAGGAAGCATACTCAACGGGAAAGTTTGCTTGCATGGAAGCATCCTTCACCACCGTTGAATCGAGCGGGTTAGCTGAAATTTTTACTTCTCCACTCGAAAACGACTGATCGGCAATGATGGCTGAAATAAAAAATTTCTGCCGAATGGAAATCCATTTTACGGGACTGGTTAATTGCTCGGATTCCAGATCGGTAGAAGCCTGCGAGGTATGATCAAAATCGCCATTGGCTAAATACCAGTTGATGTTGGTTTTGGCGCGGCTATCGGCTATTGCTTTTTCCTGTACCGGAATCTTGTCGTTCCACGTGTAGGTAAGTTCTTTGCCTGTTAACTCAACTCCTTTGGTAATCAATTCATACCCGATTACATAGCCGGTTGGAGGAATAGCATACACGTGTTGGATGTACGCATGGGGCCCTACCGATGCGGTGAGTGTAAGCAGGGTGGTATCGGCCTGGGTTTGCTTGTCGGTCGTATAATAAAGGCTATATAAATCAATCTCTTTGCCTTGATACGAAGAAAGCAACGAAAACGTATTGTTGTTTTTCTGAGCCAGGTAGAGGGGCTTCTGATAATACGTTTTAAAGTTTTTCAGTTCTACCTCGTTTAACCGGCCCTTGTTGGAAATTTTTAATCGCAGGTCTGCATTCTCAATGCTGGTTTCCGATTCAGTTCCATTCATAAAGGAAGCCAGCGAACCATACTGCGTAAGGGTAGTACTGTCTAACTTTGGTTCGTTGGTAACCAGCACACTGTCTTTGGGCTGTGGCGTTGTTACAAGTGCGGGTGCAGTTGTTTCGGGTTTCTGAGGCTGCGGGGCAAGGAAATTAAAATATACCAGTAGTAATACGGCAATAAGTGTCAATCCAATAGCTGAGTTCCTATCCATTCTGTATCAAACTTTAACTAACCAATACGTATCAATTTAGCTGTTCCGATTACTGAGCGCGGCCTCAATAAATTTTACGAACAGGGGGTGTGGGTTTAGCACGGTGCTTTTTAATTCCGGGTGGTATTGCACCCCAACAAACCAGGGATGATCTTTTAATTCAACAATTTCAACCAATCCGGTGTCGGGATTGGTGCCGGCTGCTTTTAAGCCGGCCTCTTCCATTTGCTCCAGGTATTTGTTGTTAAACTCGTAGCGATGGCGGTGTCTTTCCTGAATGGTGGTATCGCCATAAATCTGAAAGGCCCGCGTACCTTTTTTAATCTTGCAGGCATAGGCACCCAGGCGCATGGTACCACCTTTGTTGGTGATTTTCTTTTGCTCCTCCATCATGTCGATAACCGGGTGCTTGGTTTTGGGATTCAACTCCGTAGAACTGGCCTCCAGGTGCAGGACATGGCGCGCAAATTCAACCACTGCACATTGCATACCGAGGCAAATACCCATGAAAGGGATTTTATTTTCCCGAACGTATCGGATGGCTTCAATTTTTCCTTCCAGGCCGCGTTCACCAAAACCCGGGGCAACCAATACCCCATTCAGCGGACTTAAAATACCGGCAACGGTCTCTTTATTAATCTCTTCCGATGAAATCCACTTCAAATTCACCTTGCAATCGTTCTGGGCACCAGCATGAATAAACGCTTCGGCAATAGATTTATAGGCATCCGGTAACAAAACATATTTACCCACTAACCCGATGGTAACTTCATTTAATGGATTTTTGAGTTTACCCAAAAACACCTTCCATTGTTCCAGGTCGGGCTCTTGTTTGGGAGTAACCTTTAGTTTGGAAAGTACCCGTTCGTCCAGTTTTTCCTTACGCATCAGTAACGGAACATCGTATATCGTTTCCGCATCGATGGCTTCAATTACCGAGTTCAGATTTACGTTGCAGAACAAGGCCAGCTTTTTCCGGATTTCCATGGATAGCGGGTGCTCGGTTCGGCAAACCAGGATATCGGGTTGAATTCCGTACGAAAGCAACTCTTTAACAGAGTGTTGGGTAGGTTTTGTTTTTAATTCTTTGGCCGCGCTAAGGTAGGGGATAAGGGTAAGGTGAATAACCAGGGCATGGTTAGAGCCCAGATCCCACCGCACCTGCCTTACTGCCTCCACAAAAGGCAACGATTCAATGTCACCCACCGAACCACCTATTTCCGTAATAATGAAGTCATACTTTCCGCTGTCGCCTAACTGAAAGATGTTGCGCTTAATCTCATCGGTTATGTGCGGAACCACCTGCACGGTTTTACCCAGGTATTCGCCCCTGCGTTCTTTGGTGATTACGTTATTATAGATCCGGCCGGTAGTTACATTGTTAGCCTGGCTGGTGGGTACGTTCAAAAAACGTTCGTAGTGGCCCAGGTCCAGGTCGGTTTCGGCCCCGTCATCTGTTACATAACATTCCCCATGTTCGTAAGGGTTTAGGGTTCCGGGGTCGATATTAATATAGGGGTCAAACTTCTGAATGGTTACCGAAAACCCACGGGCCTGAAGGAGTTTACCCAGCGAAGCGGAGATGATACCCTTTCCAAGCGAAGAAGTTACCCCCCCGGTAACAAAGATGTATTTGGCAGAAGACATGATGCAGACCCCTTAAAAAATTTGGTCGCAAAGGTAGGGTATTCTTGTCGCTAACAAACCTGCAAAAATCAATTTTATTTCGTTTTTGATGAAATTATCGGTAGGTTTGGAAGAAAGTGTACACTCAATTGAAGTGGTTACAACTTCAATGTAGACTGTATACACATATTGATATAACCTGTTCCTATGAGTAAGGGCGCTAAGCTTCACGCATTAAAATTTTATTTTTGTTCGTTTATTATTTTTGTCTCCGGCTTTTTGGCCTCATCGGATATTTTTGCTCAGTGTTCCTTATTACCACCCGTTGTAAGTATTGGAAGTGATAAATTTCCAAATAGTTTATGCTCCCCGGTTACTGCGGATCTTAATTATAGAATAACCTTTGCATCGCCAACGGTGGCAGGCAATAATCATGTGTTAATTTTTGATTGGGGGGATGGTACACCGGTGACATCAGTCAACCTAACAGCAGGATTAACGACCTATAACATTACGAGAACACACCCATTCCCTGCAAACAGCGATTGTGAATACAGGGTGCAGATGTATATATCTGTTAACAGTATGGGAGCATGCGGAACTACCCGTCAGCAACAGGTAGTATCAACCTGGAGAACAGATGCTTTTAATGGGGGGCGTTGTTCAACTACTATCCCCCACAACTGGAACCACCGTGCATACCGTTTGTCGCGGGGACAATATCAATGTGATTTTTAATGATGCCACTACATTTAATTGTAATGCTGCTTATCCAGCCAATTATCCCCCCAATGCACCGGTACAAACACCAAATGAACAGGTTCGTTGGCAACAAATTGTTTATAATACACCTATAGGTGGCGCAAAAATCCCCAACGTTAGCGTAAATGGAGTACCTGTTACTGGTGCTGGTGGTGCTAATATTATTTCAAATTATCAGGACCCCCGGGGGGTATTCCAAATGCTCCCATTGGTAGTTGTTAACGACCCAAGAAGGAGAGCCACTTTACCAATAACTGCACCTGGTGGATTAGGTGCTGGTTTCCCTCAAGTTGGTGACGAGTTTGAAATTACCCTCCGGTATTGGAACTTTTGTAATCCATACGATAACCCTGCTGTTCCGGGGCCACCGGCTGATCCGATCAATGGAGACTTTCCCCCGGTTGAGCGGGTTGCCTTAATTAGAATTATTGATGCGCCTAACCCACCTACCGTTACACCACCGGGTCCATTTTGTGAGAATGATTGGCCACCGAATTTCAATTTTACCGCAACAGGGTCTGGTTCGGGCACACTTACTTATACCTGGTATAGAGATGCAGCACTAACTCAGGTATTACAGGGACCAAGTACAGACAATACGTTTAACCCAGTAACAGAAGGTCCAACACCGAGAATAAATAAGACCGTTACCGGTAGTCAAACGTTTACGCGTTATGTAACGGTTACCCAGGGTAGTAACAACTGTACCAGTCAGCCAACAACCATTACAATACGTATTGATGATACTAATACTCCTGGTACAATTGCACACCCATTAGGAGCTTCCCCTATTACAATTTGTAATGCAGATGATCCGGTTGCCTTTACCAGTCCTGTGGCAGGAACGGGGGGTGGCCCTGGAGGTACCTTCACATATCAATGGCAAAATGCGAGTGCCTCCGGTGGACCTTATTCGAATATTACGGGTGCAAACTCAGCAACATTTAATCCATCACCTGCCGATATAGCTGCAGGGCGGTTTTTCAGAAGAAGGGTGAGATCTGGTAATTGTGCAGACGAGTTTTCAAATATTATTGAATTTCGGATAGATACTCCTGTTACGGGTGGTACAATTGGATCAAACCAAACAATCTGTGCCAGTCCCGGTGATCCCGCTAATTTATTCAACCTTACTTCGCCTACTGGCGGAAGTCATACGGGTATATATAATTTTCAATGGGAGGAGTCCACTACGAGTGTTTCCGGTCCATTCAATACCATTTCCGGGGCCACGTCAAATTCATACAACCCTCCGTCTGGTGTAACAACTACCACCTATTATAGAAGGCGTGTAAATTCAGGCGTATGTTCAGCAGATGGCCCGGATGCCAACTCGGACCCTGATAACATTGCCTATTCTAATGTTATAACGGTTACGGTTGACCAGGCAGTTGTTCCCGGTTCAATTGGAAACGCTCAAATAATTTGTAGCGGCCAGGATCCAGGCGTATTGACCGAGGTAACAGGACCCAGTGGTGGAAATGGATCTACGTATGCCTTTCTTTGGGAGGAATCTGCAACAGGGGGTGGTGTGGGCTTTGCGGCAGCTCCCGGTGCTAATACCAATCCTACCTACGACCCACCGGTACTTACTGCCACGCGGTACTACCGCAGGCAGGTTACATCCGGCTTTTGTCCTCCTACCTTTTCTAACGAAATTCAGGTAACCGTTAACCCCCTGCCTACCGCAACAGTATCCGGTGGTGGCTCTGTGTGTAGTGGTACTCCGGCACCTGATATCGTATGGACATTTACGGGTACTCCACCTTTTGATTTTACCATTACGCTGGCGCCAGGTGCGCCAATTAATGTAACTGGCCATAACGCAATGACTTATACCATTGCAGCTCCCAATCCGCCAGTTAATACCACCTACACGCTCACCGCGCTGGATGACGATAACAATTGTACCGGTACTTCGTTGGGTGGGGCTGTAGCAGTTAATATTCAATCCACCCCGCCCCCAACAGTTGAAAACTTTACGGCTCAACCGGCAGTGTGCGATGATGGCGGTGCCACCAATCCTCCGGATGCCATTCTGGATTTACTTCCAAACTCAACTGAAAACTATGCCATTACCTATAGGTTATTGCAAGTTAGTACGGGTACATTCCTGCCGGGCTCTATCAATTTTACAGGAAGTTCTACCGGGGCTGGCATTATTAATTTGGCACCAACGTATGCCCAGTTTGGGGCATTTCCAGATGACCCGCAAGGTTATCAGGTTGTTATAACAGCCATTCAAAATACAGTAACCTTGTGTGCGGGTGCTGTCCCAATTAACGGCCCCATCTTAATCATTAACCCCAGACCAGCCGCCCCTACCGGCCCTGTTGCCAACACCGCCTGTAGCGCGGATGCAACAGGCGCACCAATAAGGGTTGATACCCCCGCAGCCGGCTTTTCGATTCTATGGTCATCCACGGCCGCCCCAACCTTTACGGCTGCATCCGGAGTTACGGGTGGTACCAGGGGAGATACGTTTACACCCACCAGCAATGCGACTGCTACATACCATGCGTTTACTCAAAACGATGCTACGCTTTGCAGAAGTGCAGGATCAATAGCAGTTAATCATACCGC
>LNFR01000056.1 GCA_001567185.1 Bacteroidetes bacterium OLB12 | reverse complement strand
AGTACGACCTTCATTAATTGCAGGTGTTTCCTGTAAACCAAACATTTCCTGCAGGCGTACTTCCATTACCGGGGCGCGGCCATCTGAAAAATAGTTGAGTTTTATCTGCGACCCGCTGGGCACCTGCAATCGAACCGGTGCAAGTTTATCGACTTTGGGTTGCAGATCCCACGGCAATAAACCGATGAGTATATTTGATAACTCAAGTTTTTGCAATTCACTTCGTTTGGTAATGTTATTAAGATAAGGCGTAAGCCAGGCTTCGGCAGTAGCCAGAAGGTTTTCGGTTGTTACATCGGGCCAGGCTTCCTCTTTGCGCCACATACGTAAACTCACGATGCGGTTTTGCCATTCAGTATGGGTTTCATCCCAACCTATTAATTTCAATCCTTCTTCGCGCAAGGCATCCAGCAGCACAGCTTTTCGTTTAGCTTCCGGAATCTGTTGCATGGGTTTGGAGGATAACACTGTATTCCCAACTTTTTTTTCCAATTGCGCTACCAGGATGCCTCGCGTACTATCCCACTTTACAACTTCGGTTTCTGTTGCGCGGTGGTGCAAATCTGCTTCATCCAATGGAGCTGCCAGAAAAATTTTTCCTTCATTCGCACCGGCATCCAAATGCGCCACGGCCAGCCACGGCTCGCGCGTCAAGGCATCGTGGTTGGGTAGTTTTACTATGCGGCCGTTGGCTAACTTGTAACGTTCACTTTGTTTGGCTTGTTGTTGCGCAATGCGCTCGGGGTAGGCTTCCGCTATCAAACGCCCAACTTCGCTATCAGGCGGAATCGTATTGTCCACCTTCATATTAAAAATTCTTCGCCAGTTGGTAGCAAGTCGCTCAATGCGTTCCAATACATTGCGCTCGGCATTTACGCGTTCACCTGCCCGCCACTTGCGCAATGCTTCCATACGCAGACTTAAATCGGCACCAGCTTCTTTGTGTAATGGATCGCGCTCTTCCAGCAGTGAGGCAATGTCGGTGGCAAGGTTCAAAAGCCCATCTGTCATCGCGGCCTCGTGCCGCGATCCTAATGCGGAAGGTACACGTTGGGATACCGGAACAAGGCCGGCATGCCGCTTTGCATTAGGTTGGACTTTTGAGTCTAAGCCACCCAACAACATGTGCGCAATACGCGGATGTGTGGGTAGCTTCAACATTTCTTTACCACGTGCTGTAATTTTGTTTTCGCTTAATGCTTCGAGATCGTGTAGTAATTCACGCGCCTGACTGATTGCACCCGGTGGCGGAGGGGTAATCCATGTAAGTTCATTCAACTCATTAACCCCCCAGTTGGCCAACTCCAACACCAGTGAAGCAAGATCGGCTTCCAATATTTCCGGTTGGCGATTGGGCTGCAAGGTGTGATGCGTAGTTTCGGGCCACAACCGGTAGCAAACACCCGGCCCTAATCGTGCAGCCCGGCCTGCCCGTTGATCGGCCGCATCGCGGGTAACGCGCACAGTTTCCAATCGCGTTAAGCCACTGCGTGGGTCAAAACGTGGCACACGCGCAAAGCCACTATCAACTACGGTGGTAATACCTTCAATGGTTAGTGAGGTTTCTGCGATGGACGTAGCCAATACAATTTTTCGCAAACCGTGCGGATCAGGCAAAATGGCTTCCATTTGTTTCTTAAAAGGAAGATCACCAAACAAAGCCACTACACCCGAAATATTTTCTGCTTCCAGCAGTTGCTGTACGTGTTGTATCTCTCCGGCACCGGGAAGAAATACCAACACATCACCACGTTGTTCAAGCAATGCTTTGCGAATAACACGCGCTACATTCTGGGTAAGCCGTAACTCCTTATCGGGATTTATGTATTGGTGTGTAATGGGGTATTGCCGCCCAAGGCTGGTAAGAATTGGCGCATTGTTCAACATGCCCGAAATCTTTTCACCATCTAATGTGGCCGACATGATGAGGATGCGCAGATCATCGCGTAATAAATTCTGTACTTGTAAACATAAAGCCAGGGCCAGATCGGCCTGCAGGCTGCGTTCGTGAAATTCATCGAAGATTACAAGGCCTACATCTTCCAACGCATTGTCGGTTTGAATCATGCGGGTGAGAATTCCTTCGGTAACAACCTCGATACGCGTTTTCGAACTTACTTTACTTTCGAAGCGAACGCGATAACCAACCGTCTCGCCCACTTCTTCTTCGCGAAGTTGTGCCATGCGCATGGCCACGGAGCGGGGCTGCCAGGCGCCTGGGTTCGAGCATGACAATTTTCTTTGCTGCAGCCAACTTTCGTCCAATACTTGTAAAGGCAACACGGTACTTTTTCCTGCACCGGGTGGTGCTTGCAAAATGACAATCTTATTTGAAATAAGTTGTCGTTTTTAGTTCAGGAACAATTTCGAGTACAGGGTATTGCATGAGCGCAAGATAGCTGACAAAGGGCAATTGACAGATGGTAAGATTGGTGAATCGGTGATCAGTAGTCGGTAAATCGGTAGTTCGGTAATCAGTAGTTCGGTAATCAGTAATCGGTAATCGGTAATCGGTAGTTCGGTAATCGGTAATCAGTAATTGGTAATAACCAGCGACCAGAAACGAGGAACTACAAAATATCTACATGATAAACATCCAGTTCATTACGTTTGATGGCGGGAACGTAAAAGCCACCGGGTTGGGGAATATCTTCTATCAGGTCGAATACTTTACAATCTTTTGGTAAAGCTGAAAAAATAAGCAAAAATGAAAACTCCTTTTTACCGGGGACAATCGTCCATTGAGGCGCAAAAGAAATATTTTCTGCATGCACCAGTTCGCTGCGTGAACCAGAAATTTTATCCACTAAAAAAGTAGATCGCCAGATACGAATTTGCATTTCGTTTAACCCATTCTGAAAGTAACAATGCACATACACATGCTGGTCCTCCAGGGTCCACGAGTCGATAGAAGTGAGTATCTCACTATCCGTCTTTGGCTTTACAATAGGATCTATTACAGGCATTTGGGTAACCGTAAAATCACAAATCAACAATCTTAAATCAAACCTTCTCCAGAAATCACTTCACTCCTTTTTCATTCTGCTGTTGTATGCACCTGCCTTCACTTTATTTATCAGGTATAAGGCACGTTCAATCCGCAAATCCACATTTTTGGTACTATTAATATAATGTACCAGGCTTCGCTGCAAACCCACGGTAAGTTTATTCCATAATTTGGCTCCAACATCATCTTGTGATAGCACAGCTCCATTTCTTCGGGCAGTTCTAATCGATCCGGATCTACCAGGTCGAAACTTACCTTCACCTTATCACCCGGCTTAAGTTTACCTGCCTTGCGCATGGCCTGACTAATGCTTAAGTACCTGGCACCGCTTTTTTTAAATTGCACCCCTAAATTAAACGGAATATTATTCAATTTACCCTCTACCCGAACGCGGCCTTTCGGCAGTTTTTTTATATAATGTTGGCGGGTAACTCTACCACGGTATTAACCAATGTATCGTCATATTCGATAAGCGATGCTTCAAAAGAAAACTGTTGCTTTTTTGCCACAATATGAATTATGTTGCCGAATCTTTAAATTCGCTGTCCTTACAAACTTACTAAATCAATGCCGCTCCTCATCAGTAGTCACGAAGAATTTGAAACCTATAAAGGAAAAGAATTAGGTGTTTCAGAATATCTAAAAATAACGCAGGCACAAATCAATATGTTTGCTGATGCCACCCTCGATCATCAGTGGATTCATACCGACCTAAACGGGCAGAAGCCGAATCGCAGTTTAAGGCTACCATTGCACATGGTTATCTCACGCTCTCGCTGGTACCTCATTTGTGGGATCAGATTGCCGAATTCCGGAATGTGAAAATGATGATCAACTATGGAATTGAAAAATTCAAATTTAACCAGGCTGTAACCGTTAACAGTGAGGTGCGCCTGCGGGCAAAACTTCACTCCATTGCCAACTTGCGCGGTATTACCAAATTTGAGGTGGATGTAACTTTGGAGATTAAAGACAACCCGAAACCCGCGTTTAACGGATTGCTTGTATTCTTATACCACTTTAACTCTTAAGTCCGAAAGCAACCAGAACCTAGGCATTATCTTCCGGCTCGCCTTCATAAAATTCCTGCAACGAAGCCATGTAGGTGTTTATCCAGCCCTCGGCTATATCCTCATAATCAGCATCGGGAATGTTGGTTTGCCTTACTTCTACAGAAGTACCTTGCGCATGCGGATGTAACTTGATTGTAACTACCGATGCCTCTTCCTGCGCACCAAAATACCATTGCTGAACAATTCTCTTATTCTTTTCAAATTCCAGGTTCATCCCCACAATGCTTCCGTCCCACAATGAAAACTCAGTGCCGGGCTCGGCCTTCATTTCGGCTTTATCGCCCGACCATAGCTGAATGGTAGCCTCGGTGGTAAGCGCCAGATACACCTGATCGGGCGTGGTGGAGATAATAAAATATTTCTTAAAGTCCTTCATAAAAATCCCAAAACTTGTGGCTTTAAAGGTAATCAGATTCTGACGCTGGAAAGATCAAATCTTTAATTTTGCGGTGCATAATCTGAACTATGAATTTCTACCTGGTACTGATCGTAATCCTGATGACTATTGCCGTAGTGGACTTGATTGTTGGCGTAAGCAACGATGCGGTTAACTTTCTCAATTCGGCCATCGGTTCCCGTGTAGCTTCGTTTCGAGTAATCTTAACGGTGGCAAGTATCGGGATTTTGTGCGGCTCGTTATTTAGCAGCGGCATGATGGAAATTGCCCGCAACGGAATTTTTAATCCCAGCTATTTTCCGTTCGACAAAATCATGATTGTGTTTATGGCCGTTATGCTTACCGATATTATCCTGCTGGACTTTTTCAACTCGTTAGGCCTGCCCACCTCTACCACGGTTTCATTAATTTTCGAATTACTGGGGGCCGCATTGGTTACCGGCCTGTTATTGGCTTTTGATTCCGGCTATGGATTTGAAAAGTGGCCTGAAATCATCAACTACTCTAGTGCTGTTACAATCATAATCGGAATTTTTCTTTCTGTGTTTCTCTCTTTCATTGTTGGATCGATCGTGCAACATATTGCCCGCATTATCTTCACCTTCAAACTAAAAAAATCGCTACGCAAGTATGGTGCAATCTTTAGCGGCATTGCCATAACCGCTATTATTTATTTTCTATTGATTAAAGGTGCCAAGGGAAGTTCGTTCATTACCGACAGCCAGGTTAAATGGATATCAGCCAACACGGTGGTCATTGTACTGATCTCAATGGTTTTCTGGTCCATCATCATTCAGGTGCTGATGTGGTGGAAAAAAATCAACCCATTAAAAATTGTTGTGTTGCTGGGAACATTCTCGCTTGCCATGGCCTTTGCAGGAAATGATTTGGTGAATTTTATTGGTGTTTCGGTGGCAGGGCTTGTTTCATTTCAGGCATGGACGGCCTCTGGCATCCCGGCCTCTGACTTTACCTTAGGAATACTGAATGAAAAAATTGTTACACCAACCTGGTTGTTGCTTGTTGGAGGGTTGGTAATGGTTGCCACCCTTTGGACAAATTCAAAGAGCAGAAAGGTAACAGAAACTGAAGTATCGCTGGGCCGGCAGGATGATGGCGATGAAAAATTTAAACCCAATCTTGTATCCCGTGCATTGGTGGGTAGTGCTGTATGGATAGGCCGGCAAATCGAAAAAATAATTCCAGAGCGATGGTCTCGCATTTTATCCATACGGTTCGAAAAAGAAAGCTCAGGCGATATTGCTGCCGATCAAGCCTCCTTCGACCTGATTCGTGCCAGCATCAACCTGGTGGTAGCCAGTGTATTAATTGCTTACGGTACCTCCCAAAAGTTACCTCTCAGCACCACCTTCGTTACTTTCATGGTGGCGATGGGTTCATCCTTTGCCGACCAGGCCTGGGGTCGTGAAAGTGCTGTTTACCGCGTAGCCGGTGTGATTAATGTAATTGCCGGGTGGCTTGTTACAGCAATTGTAGCATTATTATCCAGTGGCCTGCTTGCCCTCATCATGTATTACACCGGAAATGTTGGGGCCATTGTACTTACGGCAGTAGCTGCATTTCTGCTTATCCGCAGTCATGTGGTTTTTAGCCGAAAAGAAAAAGAAGAAAAAGCAGATGCTACGTTGCTGGAACAAAAACAACTAAGTGCTCAGCAAGCTGCTGAAGAAAGTCGTAAAAACACGATACAAGCGTTGGAAACTATTCAATCCACACTTGAAAAAAGTTTACGGGCCTTGTTAAGTGAAAATACAGAACCGTTGCGGAAAGCCCATACCCAACTTGAAAAGCTAAAAACGCAAAATGAAAAACTGGATTCGAGAATAATCAAGTTTGTACGGAAGATGGACAAGGGCAATCTTGCTACGGGCCGTTTGTACATCCAGGTTTTTGATCTGATGCAGGATTTATACCAAAGCACCCGACTGATCAACGATGTGATCATGACACACGTGGTAAATCACCACAACCCGCCCAAGAAAAAATATGCCGACCTGACGGAAACAATCGAAAAGCAAATAAGCGTTTTCATCAAGAAAAGTATAACTGCTATTGCAACCCAACAGCAGCCAACTTTCGATGAAGCCCTGCATTTGCAACACTTCATTAATAAAAAACTGGACGAACTGGTAGTTGACATTCAAAACGATGAAATCGGCAACCGAATGGGTTTGCTGCAAACCCGACTATTACTTGAAATGCGCGATCTGATTGACGCAGTTTTATCCTTGCAAAAAGCGTATGCCAACAATTTGAATTGACAAAATCTGGTTGTAGAACAAACCGCTGTGTTTACCCGAACTTCCTTCCAGGTATCCTGTAGTATCTGTACCCGGTAAACGCGTTGAAAAAATTATACTGCGCTGGAATTACCAATTTGACTCTTTATCTTGTAGGCACACTTAAGACTAACCTATGAACCGAATCTACGGTCTGTTTCTTTTGGTATTTGTTTCTTGCCAGCAACCTGTTGAAACAAAAAAGACCCTAACCCCTGCACAACCTGAATCAATTGGGATGTCCACCGCTCGGTTAGCCCGCCTCGACTCCATCTTTACTAAATGGGTGGATGCGGGTTGGATGAATGGCGCTCTGGCACTTATTGCCCGCGATGGAAAAATAGTTTATCACAAAGCTACCGGCTATAACAATATTGAAACAAAAGAACCTCTGAAGGCAGATGGCATTTACAGGATTGCATCGCAAACCAAAGCCATAACCAGTGTGGCTGTTATGATGTTGTGGGAAGAAGGAAAGTTTTTATTAGATGACCCGGTTTCGAAATATATTCCAACTTTTGCCAATCAGACTGTCCTGGATAAATTCAATACAAAGGACACTACCTACACAACTATTCCGGCTAAACGAGCAACTACCATCCGGGATTTACTTACGCATACTTCCGGTATTGGATATGCCCAAATCGGCAGCCCCGAAGCCAATGCCATCTACGCAAAAAATAATATTACCGCAGGCCTTTATGTAAGTGGCGACAGATTGGAAGATGCCATGAACCGGTTAGGGCCATTGCCCCTCATGCACCAACCGGGCGCCCAATGGACCTATGGATTAAATACTGATTTGTTAGGACGATTGGTTGAGGTTTGGTCGGGCAAAACCCTCGATGCTTTTTTTACAGAACGCATCTTTAAACCGCTGGGCATGCACGATACGTACTTCAATTTACCTACTGAAAAAGCCAGCCGCCTTGTCAATTTTTACCAGGAAGATTCAACCGGGTTAAAGTTGCAACCAAAAGTATTTGGTGTGTTGGATATGAGCTACCCGCTAAAGGAAAAAACATATTTTTCAGGTGGCGGTGGATTATCGTCAACAATCTACGATTATGCTATCTTCTTGCAGATGTTATTGAATGGTGGCGAGTACAACGGAGTTCGTTTACTGTCGCGTAATACCATACGAATGATGACGATGAACCAGATTAACGAATTACATCTTGGTCATAACAAATTTGGTTTAGGCTTTGCGGTTCAAACCGAAAAAGGTTCTGCTATAGAACCGCTTTCAGAAGGATCCTACTCATGGGGAGGTGCCTTCTCTACTGTTTACTGGGTTGACCCGAAAGAGAAAATGGTTGTGCTCCTTTATCGCCAGATGTGGGGTGTTCACGATGATGAAATTGATGCAAAGTTCAATACATTAGTGTACCAGGCTCTTAACGATTAGATTTTCCGTAATTCACATATATTAAACTTCATTCCATGAAAAAATTTCTCCTTCTCCCACTCTTCCTGCTTGCTTCCTTCGCGTGGGCACAGGTTAGTGTAAAAAATCCCCTGACAGAAAATCAAAAAAATCCGTTGGGTGTGGATGTAACTCCGCGTTTCAGCTGGCAGCTCCTCTCCGAAAAAAGGAATGTGATGCAAACTGCCTATGAAATCCGCGTAAGTGATACCCAGGCAGCGCTTTCAAAAGGCAATGTGTGGAGCAGTGGGAAAATAAATTCCGATCAATCGCAATACGTAGAATACAAAGGCGCCCCGCTGCAATCCGGAAAAAAATATTTCTGGCAGGTGCGTGTGTGGGATAATAATAGTAAACCCTCCGCATGGAGTGAGCCATCCTTCTGGCAAATGGGCTTGTTGAATGCCGCTGATTGGAAAGCCAAATGGATTCAGCAGGGTTTTGCGGAAGACACCGTGAACAGACCGAGTCCGTACTTCAGAAAAACTTTCTCCACATCAAAAAAAATTGCTTCCGCCACAGCCTTCATCACTTCTCTGGGTTTGTACGAAGCCTTCATTAACGGCAAACGCGTGGGCGATGCCTACCTTACTCCGGGCTGGACCAGCTATAACAAGCGCCTGCAATATCAGATGGTTGATGTAACTAACCTCGTTGCCACAGGGAATAATGCTATTGGGGTTGTATTGGGAAGCGGCTGGTACCGGGGCAATATTGGATTCTCCGGGCAAAAGAATTTTTACGGAAAAGAACTCGCCTTACTGGTGCAACTTGAAATTCAGTACGCGGATGGAACGAAAGAAACTATTGTTACCGATGAAAGCTGGAAATCAAGCACGGGATCAATTGTCAGTTCCGAAATCTATCATGGAGAAACCATCGATGCACGCAAGGAGAAAACCGGATGGAACACCTCCTCATTTAATGATGCCAGCTGGCAAGGTGTAAAAATAAAAACGAGCGGCACGCCTCCACTCATTGCCACCTACAACGAACCCATCCGCAAAAAAGAAACTTTTAAGCCAATAAAATCTTTTGTAACACCCAAAGGCGAAAAGGTGCTTGACTTCGGACAGAATTTAGTAGGCTGGGTGCAGGTGAAGCTCTCCGGAAACGCAGGTGATAAAATCACGTTGTATCATGCCGAGGTGTTGGATAAAGAAGGAAATTTCTACACAGAAAATCTTCGTCCGGCCAAGCAGAAAAATGAATACATTCTGAAAGGAAATGGCGAAGAGTTTTTTGAACCGCATTTTACTTTCCAGGGATTCCGCTACATCAGGATTGAAGACTACAAAGGCGAAATAAAACCGGAAAATTTTACCGCGGTGGCGTTGTATTCAGATATGCAGCGCACCGGAACTTTCACCAGCTCACATCCCCTCATCAACCAGCTGCAGCACAACATCCAGTGGGGTCAGCGTGGTAATTTTCTGGATGTGCCCACCGATTGTCCGCAACGCGATGAGCGGCTCGGCTGGACGGGCGATGCGCAGGCATTCGCGCGCACAGCTACTTTTAACTTTGATGTTCATAACTTCTTTACCAAGTGGCTGAAGGATGTAGAAGCCGATCAGATAGACGGAAGTGTTCCATTTGTTGTACCCAATGTGCTGGGCAAAGGCGCTGCCGGATCAGCCGGTTGGGCCGATGCGGCCACCATCATTCCTTGGAACATGTACCTCGCCTATGGCGATAAGCGCATTCTGGAAAATCAATTCAACAGCATGAAGGCCTGGGTGGGATACATGGAACGCAACAGCGCAGGTTATTTATGGAACAAAGGCTTTCACTTTGGAGATTGGCTCTACTATCAACTGTCTAATGATCCCGATGGCCGTTCAGCTGTTACCGACAAATACCTGATTGCCCAATGCTTCTTTGCGCATTCTACCGAACTGGTTATCAAAACCGCCAAGGTATTAGGTAAGCAGGATGATGTTGAAAAATATACGGCCTTGCTGAAAAACGTAAAGGATGCTTTTATAAAAGAGTACGTAACTGCCAACGGAAGACCGGTGAGCAGCACGCAAACTGCCTATGTGCTGGCATTAAATTTTGATATGCTGCCTGAAAACCTGCGCACGTATGCAGCCGAAAAACTGGTTGAAAATATTAAGAACTATGGAAATCATTTAACCACCGGTTTTTTGGGTACACCCTATTTGTGTCATGTGTTAAGTCGGTTTGGTTACGATGACGTTGCCTATACCTTGTTACTTCAGGAAACGTATCCATCCTGGCTATATCCGGTAAAGATGGGTGCCACTACTATTTGGGAACGGTGGGATGGCATTAAGCCCGATGGCACCTTCCAGACTGCCGGCATGAACTCCTTCAACCATTACGCCTATGGCGCCATTGGCGATTGGATGTATCGCGTTGCCACCGGTATTGATACCGATGAAGCCGCACCCGGTTACAAAGCCATTGTAATTAAACCTCATCTTGACAACCGGCTTACACTTGCTTCGTCTGAATATAAAACCGGGTATGGTGTAGTGAAGTCTGCCTGGAAAACAACCGATCAGAACATAGTGTTTGATGTAGAGGTGCCTGCCAACACGAAAGCCACCGTGTATGTTCCTTCTGCTTCCGCGAATTCAATTACAGAAAGCGGCAAACCACTTGCTTCTGTAAAAGACATTTCAGTAAAAGGTGAAGAACCTGGTTATGTGAAAGTGGAAGTAGGATCAGGCAAGTATTCGTTTGTGGTGAAGAAATAGAAGGAACTTTCTCCTTGTTGTCAGGTTTTACGACCTGACAACAAAGTGTATTTTTGAGCTGACTACTACTTCCTTAATGAAACCGGCTGTGTCCATGCCCTTTCCAAATCACCTTCCATGAACGGATTGGGTTGAATTTTAGAAGAAGTAACTCTGGCCCGAACAAAAAGCAAGTCGGGCGTAACTTCAAAAGATGCGGTTGTTCCTTCCACAGCGTTCAATACCTGCGAGTCGGTGCCATTCCCGGCCACGCCAATGAATTCAATTTTATACGTCACTCCCTCCTGCGGCTCTACTTCAATCTTCAATTGTCCGTTGTCAAATGAAATGCGCTTCAAACTCACCCCGGTAGAAGCATAAAACTTTCCGGCTTCCATCGCAGCAATTAATGAAACAGCATCCAACTTTTCGGCCTGCACCATAATCCACCCGCGGCCGGCATTGGCAAATGCAGCACCAAACTGATGATAATTATGGCTGTCGTCCGTAGCGAGGCCATACATCAACGGCTGATTGCGATTCGTGTAAGCGATGTTGATTTTATCCCACATCGCTTCGGTACCCATGCGGGCAGAATCGCCATAATTATGAACCAGCGGATGACCGTTATGAACTTCAAAAAAACGTTCGCCACGCAAGGCAATCATATCATCTACCGTAATTGCCCACCCAAAGTTTGGATGATTGATGTGCGGTATCATGGGCACGCCCGTCTCTTGCCGCTGCTTCAACACCGCATCGATGGATTGTTGCATGGTTTCGAGCACAGTAGGAGCATTGGGTGGTGCAATAAAGTTCTGCACGTTGGTGGCATTTACATGCACCGGAATTTTACCGGCCACATAATTGGTAATTTCTTCCGATGGAATGATCAGAAAATCATTACTCTCCATTTTTGACTTGTACTCACTAAATGTTTTCAACTTCACCTGTGTACGACCGGTATCCGTTTTGTAGGTTACCCACTCTGCCCCGAATTTCTCCAGGTATTTTTTAAAACTCTCTTCGTAAAGCGGGCTCCTGGCAATTACCTTCCATTTCTCATCGGTTGCAAGCGTGTTGTGATCGGACAAGGCTACAAAATCGTAGCCATTGGTTTTATACCAGTCCAGCACCATTTCCGGAAATTCATCGCCATCGCTCCAGTAAGTATGCGTGTGTAAATTTCCTTTGTACCATTTTAACGGTTCCTGATCCGAACAGGCTGCCACCACAACACACAGCAAAATCAAACCGAACGTATTTTTCATTTTCACTTCTTTAATGAAGTTAAATTTAATCCTAACTTTAGCAGAAACCAATTTCTTTATGTTACGGATATTTTTAGGAGTTCTTTTCCTTGCACACACAGCCATTGCACAACAGGAAATTTCACTCTATACAGGTATAGTTCCTAATTCAATAAAACCAACTGTGGCTATCGATACCTCCACCACCCACTATGTTGGTGAGAATAAGATTGATATTCTGCATGGCGTGATTACTCCTACCCTCACCTTGTATTTGCCCGATCCTGCTAAAGCTACCGGTTCTGCGGTAATTATTTGTCCGGGTGGTGGGTATGCCATTCTGGCCACCAGCCACGAAGGGCACGACATGGCCAGGCGATTGAATGAAGTTGGTATTGCAGCCTTTGTATTAAAGTATCGTTTACCGCGAAAGGAGACGATGAAAGACAAACGTATCGGGCCATTGCAGGATGCACAACGTGCTATTCAACTTGTTCGTGAAAACGCAAAACAATGGAATGTTAACCCCAATAAAATCGGAATCCTCGGTTCATCGGCTGGCGGGCACCTGGCTTCAACCGCAGGAACTCATTTTGACAAGGCGTATATCGATAATCCGAACAACACCAGCCTGCGCCCGGATTTTATGATTCTAAATTATCCGGTGATCAGTTTTTCAGACAGTCTTACGCACAACGGTTCGCGCATCAATTTGATTGGTGGCACCACAGCCGAGCCAATAATAAATGGTTCCCTGAAATACAAAGAGCTTGGCATGAGCCAGCCCGATGTAACGAACTTCTCAAACGAATTGCAGGTAACATCAAAAACTCCACCTACTTTTATTACGGCTCCCTTAACAGATAAGGTAGTGCCGGTTGGGAATACATTTGCCTTTGTTGCTGCGCTGCAACAAAATAACGTGCCGGTAGAAACTTTCATTTATGATAAAGGGGAGCATGGCTTTGGCATGGTTAATCCTGCCGCAAAAGAACAATGGTTTGGTGCCTGCCTGCGCTGGATAAAGAAAAATTTTGATCAACCGCCTATGGACTGGGCAAATCTGAAACGATTTCAGGAAGACAATAAAAAAGTGGGTTTACCAAAAGCCAATGAAAACCGGGTGGTGTTTATGGGCAATTCCATCACCGAAGGCTGGAGTAATTTTGATAAAAGTTTCTGGGAAGGGAAGCCATACATCAACCGCGGCATCAGCGGGCAAACCACACCACAAATGGTGTTGCGCTTTCAACAGGATGTGATTGATCTGAAACCGAAAGTAGTAGTGATCCTGGCCGGCATCAATGACATTGCGGGCAACACCGGCCCGATGACACTGGAACAAACCCGCGACAACATCATCAACATGACAAAACTCGCGCAAGCCAATGGTATTAAGGTAGTACTATCGTCTGTCATTCCCGCTTTTGATTTTCCGTGGCGGCCGGGCATAGAACCTGCCGAAAAAGTAGTGGCGCTTAACAAAATGCTGAAAGCGTTTTGCGATAAGAACAAAATCGTGTACATCGATTATCACACAGCCATGAAAGATGCCCGCAATGGTTTAAAAAATGAATTGGGCTATGACGGGGTGCATCCTAACCTGGAAGGTTATAAGGTAATGGCACCTTTGGCAGAAAAGGCCATCGCGGAAGCGCTTAAACAAAAATGATGTCAGAATCCTGCACCTAAACCGCGCTTCACGGCCCGGTCATATTTCTTTTTATCGAAGCGATACAGAAACGGTGCCTTGTGAGCGCCCCCGGTTTTTCGCTCGTTCAGTTTAACCAGGATATCCAGTGCAAGCATGCGCTTCTGAAAATTTCTGCGATCCAGGGATTGACCCAGAATCGTTTCATATAAACGCTGCAACTCAGGCATCGTAAATTTCAGCGGCATCAGGTTATAACCTACCGGATGATCATTCAAACTTAATTGCAGGGCTTCCAGGGCCACCTTCATAATCTGTTTATGATCGTAAATCAGGTTAGGCACTGCGTGTACATCGCACCAGGTGCATTCGCTGCTAAATGAATCGGGTTGCGGAAATACTTTTGAGTAATCCACTAACGCATAATAAGCAATGGTTACAAATCGCTTCGAAATCCAACCTTCCTGGTGCCGTTTACCCTTTTCCCGAAGCGGATCACCAAAGGCATGAAACTGTTTTAAAAAAATAGCATCCAGCCCGGTGCGCTCTTTTAATATACGGGTAGCTGCATCATCTATCGATTCTTTGTGTTTGATAAACCCACCGGGTAAGCACCACGGCCCATCCTTCCACTTCAACAGCAAAACTTTCAGATGCCCTTCATGAAAACCAAAAATCACACAATCCACCGAAAGGTGTGGCAAAAAAGTACGGTCGCCATGCTTACGGAACGCTTCGTTTAACAGGAATTTTGGTCTTTTCTTCTTCATACACAGTATGTAAATACCGCTTAATCTATTTTTTGTGGCAATCTATCGTATAGCGTTGAATTTTCAATAAATATGAAATACTATTGTGTACCATATACACAATGAAATCTCCCTATGAAATTTAGTGTACTGCTTACCGGAATAACCGGCCTGTTGTTGGCAGGCTGTGGCCCAAAATGGACCGAAACAGAAACCAACGGTATTAAAATTGTAAAAAACGAAGGCGGAAAAACACTGGGGTATTCCTCCTCTTCCGGTGTTACCATCCTTACAGTCGATCGGTTTGGCTTCAAAGACCTGAATAAGAATGGCCAGCTGGATGCATACGAAGACTGGCGCTTGCCTGCCAATGAGCGGGCAAAAAACCTGGCTTCACAAATGAGTGTGGAGCAAATAGCGGGCTTGATGCTGTATAGCCGCCACCAATCCATACCCGCACAAAACCGGGGGTTCTTTGCTGCCACCTATAACGGAAAACCTTTTAGCGAGAGCGGTGCAAAAGCATCTGATCTTTCAGATCAGCAAAAAGAATTTTTAACAAAAGACGATTTGCGCCATGTACTCCTCACTTCGGTGGAAAGTCCGGAAGTGGCTGCACAGTGGAATAACAACATGCAGGCCTTGGTGGAAGGCATCGGGTTGGGAATTCCCGGCAACAATAGTTCGGATCCGCGGCACGGCACAGTAGCCAATACCGAATACAACGAAGGGGCTGGTGGTAGAATTTCTATGTGGCCAAGCTCATTAGGCATGGCAGCTACATTCAATCCACAATTAGTAGAAGCGTTTGGAAAAATTGCAGCCAAAGAATACCGTGCGTTAGGCATTGCTACGGCCTTATCACCCCAGATTGATATAGCCACGGAACCCCGTTGGCTGCGGGTAAACGGCACGTTTGGAGAAGATCCCAATCTTTCGGCCGACATGGGTCGTGCTTACACCGATGGGTTTCAAACTTCTTCGGGCGAACTTGAAATTGCCGATGGCTGGGGATATGAAAGTGTAAACGCGATGGTGAAGCACTGGCCGGGTGGTGGCTCGGGCGAAGCAGGCCGCGATGCGCACTATGCCATTGGAAAATATGCGGTGTATCCGGGAAATAATTTTGATATGCACCTGATTCCGTTTACCGAAGGCGCATTCAAATTAAATGGCAAAACAAAGATGGCATCGGCTGTTATGCCGTATTATACCATCTCTTACAATCAGGATACTAAAAACAAAGAGAATGTAGGCAATGCTTACAACCAATACATCATTGGCGATTTGCTGCGCGATAAATATCACTACGAAGGTGTGGTTTGCACCGACTGGGGAGTAACCGGAGATGAAACCGTACTCGATATGTTTATTGGTGGCAAGCCCTGGGGTGTGGAAAAACTTACCATCGCTGAACGCCATTATAAATTATTGATGGCCGGGGTGGATCAATTTGGAGGCAACAATGAAAAAGGACCTGTGCTGGAAGCGTACAACATGGGTGTGAAAGAACATGGCGAAGAGTTTATGCGTGCACGCTTTGAGCAATCGGCTGTGCGATTGCTGATGAATATTTTCCGCACGGGGCTATTTGAAAATCCATACTTAAATCCGGAGGAATCAAAAGCCACAGTGGGCAAACCCGAATACATGAAGGCGGGATATGAAGCCCAACTCAAGTCGATCGTAATGTTGAAGAACAAAAACAACGTTCTTCCGCTTCAGAAAAACAAGACGGTGTACATTCCTAAAAAATTCACACCCAAAGGCAGAAACTTTTTAGGGATGGAGACTCCGGAGTCGTTGGATTATCCGGTTAACATAGACATCGTAAAAAAATATTTTAACATAACCGAAAATCCTGACGAAGCTGATTTTGCGTTGGCCTTTGTGTCGAGCCCAAATTCGGGCATTGGCTATGACCAGGCCGATGTGAAAAAAGGCGGCAATGGATATGTTCCCGTTTCCCTGCAATATGGTGAGTACACCGCAAAGCAGGCTCGAGAAACCAGTCTTGCCGGTGGCGATCCGTTGGAAAATTTCACCAACCGAACCTACAAGAATAAAAAGAGTACGGCCATCAACACCACCGATCTTGGTATGATCACCGATGCCAGCAAGAAAATGAAGGGCAAGCCGGTAATTGCAGTCATTAAAATGGCCCACCCGATGGTGTTCAGCGAGTTTGAGAAAAATGCAAACGCCATTCTGGTACACTTCGATGTACAGGACCAGGCCTTGCTGGATATGCTTACAGGCGCTGCGGAACCATCTGCCTTGTTGCCTATGCAAATGCCGGCAAGCATGGAGGTGGTTGAAACGCAAGCCGAAGATGTGCCGCATGACATGGTTTGCCACGTGGATGAAGCGGGCAACACCTACGACTTTGCTTTTGGCCTGAACTGGAAGGGTATCATCAAGGACGAACGAACCACACGCTACAAAAAGAAATAATCTTAACTTTAAACAAACCTAAATAAACGTGCACTACACAATTAGTTTTTCCGCTATGAAAAAGTATGGGCTGGTTACTGCCCTCCTGCTCACCCTGGCCATTGCTTGCAAACAGACAGCAGAATTTGATGATTCATTACCTCCTGAAGAAAATCGTTTTGTAAGGTCGGTGCTTACACAGCCCGGCCAATTGGATGAACCGATGGTTATGTCCTTCCTGAAAGACGGACGCATCCTGTTTGTTGAACGAAAAGGAAACCTGAAATCGTTTAACCCGAGCACCAGCGAAGTGAAGATACTCGCCACCATTCCGGTTAACACTAAATACACAAGTAAAGAAGGCAACGTAACCGAAGCAGAAGAAGGGCTGATGGGTTTAATTGCCCACCCCGACTACGAGAAGAATCATTGGATCTACATGTACTATGCAGACCCAACAGAACCCAAGCACGTGTTGGCGCGCTGGGAGTTGCATGGCGATTCGTTGTATGCCGACACGAAGAAAATTGTGTTGGAAGTACCCACCCAACGCGAAACCTGTTGCCACACCGGGGGTGGTATGGTCTTCGATAAGAATGGAAACCTTTATTTAACTGTGGGCAACAACACCGGCAACCCGGTTAATGGTACAGCAGGTTTTGACGAGCGACCAGGACGCGAAAGCTGGGACGACCAACGCGCAGCCGGTAGCACCAACGACCTACGCGGAAAAATTCTGCGCATCCACCCCGAAGACGATGGCTCATACACAATTCCTGAAGGAAACTTATTTCCGAAAGGAACAGAAAAAACCCGCCCTGAAATTTATACGATGGGCCATCGCAACCCGTGGCGCGTTTCTATCGACAGCAAAAATGGATACATCTATTGGGGTGAAGTAGGTCCCGATGCCTCGCGCGATTCAACCATTGGCCCGCGTGGATATGATGAATTTAACCAGGCACGCAAAGCCGGATTCTTTGGCTGGCCTTACTTTATCGGAAACAACATTCCGTATTCGTTACAGGATTACGAAACTAATACCGTAGGTGCCAAAGCAGATGCCACCCATCCGGTTAATAATTCACCCAACAACACCGGGCTTACAGAATTGCCACTTCCTCAAAGTGCGTTTATCTGGTATCCTTACTCCAACTCGGAAGAGTTTCCGATGGTGGGTAGTTCCGGACGCAGCGCTACAGGCGGGCCTGTATTCAGAAAAGCCGACTTCAAAAATGCTGCGCGCCCCTTCCCTTCTTACTATGAAGGCAAATGGTTTATTGTAGAATTTATGCGAGGCTGGATCATGGTTGTAACGATGGACGAAGAAGGTAATTATAAGAGCATGGAACGATTCATGCCCAAAGAAAACTTCAGCAGCGCCATTGATATGCAGTTTAGTCCGGATGGTGATTTGTACGTGCTGGAATATGGTTCTGCGTGGTTCCGGGGCAACGACAATGCACGCATTGTTAAAATTGAATACAATGGCGGAAACCGCAAGCCCATTGTTGTAGCAAAAGCAGATAAACTGGCGGGTGCCTTGCCTTTCCAGGTGCAACTCTCTTCCGATGGCACTACCGACTATGACAAGTATGATCAGAACGCGTTAACATACGAATGGGTAATTAAATCCGACAACGGCTTTTCTCAAACATTTACAGAAGCAAACCCGGGCATTACGCTGGATAAAGCCGGTAACTACCGGGTAACGTTCACCGCCACAGATACAAAAGGAGAAAAGAACTCAGCGTTTCTTGAATTGAAAGCCGGTAATGATGCCCCCGTGGTTGACATCAACATCCTGCGCGGCAACAAATCGTTTTACTTCGAGAATGGTTCGATTGATTACGAAGTGAAAGTTACCGACAAAGAAGATGGATCGCTCGGTAAAGAAATTCAAAACAATGAAGTTGCCGTAAACTTCGATTACGCACCCGAAGGGTTTGACCTGATCGATATTGCAGCCAACCACAAAAGCACAGATGAGTGGATTACTTTCTCTGTTGGTTTGAATTACATAAACAAAAGCGATTGCCGCTCCTGCCACCTGATCGACAAGAAATCGGTTGGGCCGGCTTATTTAGATGTGGCCAACAAATACAAAGGCAACAAGGCAGAACAGGAAAAGCTTGTTCAGAAAATCATTCACGGTGGCGGTGGTGTTTGGGGCGATCATGTAATGGCAGCTCACCCGCAAATTACGGTACCGCAAGCTACCAGCATGGTGCAGTATATTATGAGTCTTGCCGATGCAAAACCTACCGTAAAGGAAATTCCGCTTAAAGGTACTTTTAAGATGCAGGCTCCTGCCAACGACAACAAACGCGGTGGCTACCTGCTGCGCGTGGCATACCAAGACAAAGGCACAGCCGATATGCAACCACTTACTTCGGAAAAGATTATTGCGCTGCGTAACCCCGTGCTGGATCCTGAGCTTAACGATGTGTCGCATGGCACCCAACTGTTTACCACACCCAGTCGTTCGTTCTCTATGATTGGCGATAATGCGTACCTCGGCTACAAGAACATCGACTTAACGGAGATTAAACAGATTGAACTTTTAGTACAGGCCCAACCACGGTCGGGTGCATTGGGCGGTATTGTTGAAGTACACCTGGATAGCCCAGATGGAACACTGGTAGGCAAATCTGAACCAATCGTTCCGAAGGAAGTGGACTTCCGCACCGCCATCATGGAAATGCGGAAGAATAGCAAAGGACCAAACCAGGGTGGCGAACTGAGTGCTGCCACCATCGACTTTAATGCACTGCGCAGGTTCATGTCAATCTCGGCAAAAATACCTGTCAATAACCTGCAAGGAAGCCACGATGTCTATTTCGTATTCAAGAATCCGGAAGCAGGACAAGACAAAGTGCTTGTGCAGATGGTTGAAATACAATTCCAAAACAAAATTGAAACTTCGGGCAAATAACTTATCCACTCCATAATTAAATTCACTATGAAAAAAACAACATCCAGACGACAGTTTCTTGGAGCAGCCTCAACGCTGATTGCAGGCTCCATGATTGCCAGCCACGATACCTTTGGCATACCAAATTTTATCAACAACATGGGCAAGTCCGGCTCTACCATCAAAGGCGTGAGACTGGGAGTTATTACCTACTCCTTCCGCGATCTACCCGACCAAAGTGCCGAAGCTACGTTGGAATATATCCGCCAATGCGGCATTACCAATGTGGAGATGATGGGCGGTCCGGCCGAATCTTTTGCGGGCGCTCCGAAAAACCCGGTTGACTTCCGTGTCCTGATGCCTATCTGGCGTAAACGTCAGCAACAACAGGAATTAACCGAAGAGGACAAGAAAACCCTTGCCGATGTAGAAGCAAAGAATAAAGCGTATCGCGAAGAGATGGGAGCCTGGAGGCAAAAGGCATCTCTATCGAAATTTGAAGAGTTTGGAAAAATGTATAAGAAAGCAGGAATACAAATCTATGCCTTCAAACCAGATGCATTCGGTATGCAAAATTCAGACACTGATATTGACTTTGGCTTACGCGCAGCTAAAGCGATAGGAGCATCCCATATTACCCTGGAACACCCCAGCAACGATGCCCATACCCTTAAACTTGGAAAAGCCGCAGAAAAATATGGACTGAAAGTGGGCTATCACGGTCACGAGCAGCAAACCCCAACGTTTTGGGATACCGCATTAAGCCAGTCGCCCGCAAATGCACTTAACCTTGACTTCGGTCACTACATAGCCGCGGGTAATACCAATGCGCTTGAATTTGTGAAGGAAAAAAGTAAACACATTGTAAGCATGCACATGAAGGATCGTAAAACCAAAGCTAATGGCGGTGATAACATGCCCTGGGGCACAGGCGATACCCCCCTTGCCGATGTACTACGCCTGATGCGTGACAACAAGTACACCTTCCCGGCCACTATTGAATTAGAATACAAAGTACCGGAAGGTTCATCACCTATTGAAGAAGTAAAGAAGTGCCTGGAGTTTTGTAAAACTGCTTTAGGCTAAATTTACACTATCTTATTTCTATAATCCCAACATCACGCAAGGCGATGTTGGGATTACTTATTTCTAAGGCAAGGGAGTTAACCTGCCTGATATTTAAACAACATCAAATAATCACTTAACTTGGTAAAAAAAATTCATGAGCTGGCCTTTTAACCCAAGTTACCCTTCCATTGAAGACTTACGCAACAAAGCCCAAAGGCGTATCCCTAAGTTTGCGTTTGACTACCTGGATGGCGGTTGCAATGAAGATATTAATCTTCACAAAAACACGTACGAATTGCGCGAGGTTGAATTCGTGCCAGTGTATCTTAAATCGCAACCCGTTATCAATCTTCAGACAGAACTATTCGGTACTATCTATGATGCTCCTTTTGGCATTGCACCGGTTGGGCTTCAGGGTTTAATCTGGCCTAACGCAACCGAAATATTGGCAAAGGCCGCGCATCGTCATAACATCCCATTTATTTTAAGCACTGTAACCACTTCAAGCATTGAACGGGTAAGTGAACTTACCGAAGGAAAAGCCTGGTTTCAGTTATATCATCCGGCCGAAGACACCTTGCGGGATGACATTATTAAAAGGCTGAAAAATTCGAAGTATGAAGTTTTAGTATTGCTTTGCGATGTTCCCTCATTCGGGTTTCGGCCACGCGATATCCGAAATGGCCTGGCTATGCCTCCTGCCATGTCGATGCGAAATATCATTCAGATTTTAGGTAAACCAGGGTGGGCACTTAAAACATTGGTGCATGGCTCACCACAATTTGCCACCCTAACACCTTATATGCCCAAAGGTCTGAATATGAAAAGACTTGGTCATTTCATGGATAAAACTTTTTCAGGCAGATTAAATAAAGAAAAAATTTCTGCGATCCGCGATCAATGGAAGGGCAAGCTCTTGTTAAAAGGAGTAGCGAGCGAGGCGGATACGGAAATGGCCATACAACTTGGGCTCGATGGGATTATCGTTTCCAATCATGGTGGCCGGCAACTCGATGCAGGAGAATCGGCCATTCACTCGTTGCACACCATCGAAAAAAAATATAAGCACAAAATCAAAATCATGATGGACAGCGGCATTCGCTCGGGGCCCGATGTTGCCCGGGCACTAGCCTGTGGTGCCGAGTTTACATTTCTGGGCCGATCGTTTATGTACGGAGTTGCTGCATTAGGAGAAAAAGGAGGCGACCACACCATTTCCATTTTAAAAACACAACTATACCAGGTCATGAATCAGATTGGATGCGAATCGGTCAGCAATCTGCCAATGCATCTAAAGGAAAAGACATAGAAAACACTTCCTTAGTTTAGTTCTGTTTACCAACCCGATTCACACTTAGAATTGCGCCCTTATTGATGGCACCATACACATGCGGGAACAATTCATCATTGGTTGATTTCTCCAATCGCAGTTCAGCTTCAAGCTTATGCTCGTCAATCGCTAATACTAACAAATCGGTTTGTCCTTTAAAGTACCGGCTTAGTACACCTTCAATCTGTTGCTGTGTACAACAGTGAATAAATCCTTCTACTTCCAACGAAGGCACCTTCAATACACGCTCATGTATTTGTTTGTTCCACGCTGCTTCTGAAATCAAATGGTAAATCATAGGTGTTATCATTCGGCTGTCGCTTCTGGTTCATCCAGATCAGCAGTAAAAGCCTAATAATCAGCAAAAGTAACAGAAAGCAAGGTGTACATAAACAACCTACCACCTGTTAGTGTAGTCTTATTTTATCAGTATTTTTGCCCGGATAATAATCGTGCAATGAGTACTGAAACCAAATCAGCAACGGCAACACCTAAGATGAGCGGCCATGCTGCACCTGAACCCTACAAGCCCAAAAACAAAGTTCGCATTGTAACCGCAGCCAGTTTGTTCGATGGCCACGATGCCGCCATCAACATCATGCGCAGAATTATTCAGGCAACGGGTGTGGAAGTAATTCATCTGGGCCACGACCGCAGTGTGGAAGAAGTGGTGAATACTGCTATTCAGGAAGATGCGCAAGCCATTGCCCTTACAAGCTACCAGGGCGGGCACAACGAATATTTTAAGTACATGTACGACCTGCTTCAGGAAAAAGGAGCCGGGCACATCAAAATCTTTGGCGGTGGCGGTGGTGTTATCCTTCCGGAAGAAATAAAAGAACTGATGGCGTATGGCATCACTAAAATTTATTCGCCAGACGATGGCCGCGCCATGGGATTACAGGGAATGATTAACGACCTGGTTGAGCAAAGCGATTTTCCAACAGGAAGATCTGTTACCAGAAATCAGCTTGCTGTTAGCAGTCATTTACAAATTGCCCAGGCCATTTCAGCTGCAGAGAATTGTTACGATCAGCATCAGGATTTTTTTAATACCATTAACAAAAAGGCTGCTACATCAAAAACTCCTGTACTGGGCATAACCGGCACCGGTGGTGCGGGTAAGTCCTCGATTGTGGATGAAATGGTGCGTAGATTTCTGATTGATTTCAAAGACAAACAAATAGGATTGATCTCGGTTGATCCGTCCAAACGCAAAACCGGTGGCGCACTGTTAGGAGATCGTATCCGCATGAATGCGATCAACAACCCCAGGGTGTATATGCGCTCGTTGGCCACCCGCCAATCCAACCTGGCTTTATCGGCTTATGTAAAAGAAGCCATTCAAATATTAAAAGCAGCCGGGTTTGATCTGATCATTCTGGAAACATCGGGTATTGGGCAAAGCGATACTGAAATTCTGGATCATAGCGATGTATCGCTTTATGTGATGACACCCGAATATGGTGCAGCTACGCAACTCGAGAAAATCGATATGCTTGACTTTGCTGATATCATTGCACTTAACAAATTTGACAAGCGTGGCGGATTAGACGCGTTACGTGATGTAAAAAAACAATACCAACGCAACCACCAACTTTGGGATAAGAAGCCTGACGATATGCCTGTGTTCGGTACAATCGCATCGCAGTTTAACGATCCGGGAACCAACCGTTTGTATAAACACATCATTGAAAAGATTTCAACAAAAACCGGAGTTATCCTGAACTCCTCGTTCGAGATTACCCAAGAGATGTCGGAAAAAGTATTTGTAATTCCTCCTCACCGCACGCGCTACCTGAGTGAAATTTCCGAAACTAACCGCAGCTACGATCAATGGGTAACAGAGCAATGTGAAACTGCACAAAAACTTTATGCCCTTCAAAAAACCATCAACACCATTACCGATAGCAGTATAAAAAAGGTATTGCAGGCCGAGTACGATAAGTTGAAATTAAATATTGATCCTAAAAATATTCAACGTATTGAAGCCTGGGATGAAAAAGTGAAACAATACAAAAGAACCCATCTTCTCTTTTAAAGTTCGCGACAAAGAAATTGGCATAAAAACACATTCCGAATCGCTCGCACACGTGCAGATCCCTAAAGTATCATTGCCCCGTTACACCGCCTGGGGCGATTTATTAAAATGGAACCTGCAGGAAAATGTGCCGGGCGAGTTTCCTTATACGTCCGGCATTTATCCGTTTAAACGCGAAGGCGAAGACCCAACCCGTATGTTTGCCGGAGAGGGTGGCCCCGAACGCACCAACAGGCGTTTTCATTACGTAAGTATGGCCATGCCTGCCAAGCGTTTGTCCACCGCATTTGATTCAGTAACGCTATACGGCAATGATCCGGACTACCGGCCCGATATCTATGGTAAGATTGGTAACTCGGGTGTAAGCATTTGTTGTTTGGATGATGCAAAAAAACTTTACAGCGGGTTTAACCTGGCAAATCCTAAAACCTCCGTATCGATGACCATCAACGGTCCGGCTCCCATGCTACTCGCCTATTTCATGAATGCTGCTATCGATCAGCAATGCGAGTTGTACATTAAAGCCAATGGTCTTGAAGCAGAAGTTCAAAATAAAATCAAGAACCTCTACCCTGCTGATGGTGAAACCAAACGACCTGCCTACCAGGGTACACTTCCGAAAGGAAACGATGGTTTAGGCTTAATGCTGTTAGGAGTTACCGGTGACCAGGTATTGCCAAAAGAGGTTTATGAAAAAATAAAAGCCGAAACCCTTTCGCAAGTGCGTGGCACAGTACAGGCAGATATTTTAAAAGAAGATCAGGCACAAAACACCTGTATTTTTTCTACGGAATTTGCTTTACGCCTGATGGGCGATGTGCAGCAATACTTTATCGAAAACTCAGTTCGTAATTTTTATTCGGTCTCAATTTCCGGATACCACATTGCCGAAGCCGGGGCTAATCCTATTACACAATTGGCTTTTACACTGGCCAATGGATTTACATACGTGGAGTATTATCTGAGCCGCGGCATGGATATTAACGACTTCGCACCAAATCTTTCGTTTTTCTTTAGCAATGGTATTGATCCAGAATATGCAGTAATCGGGCGCGTGGCCCGAAGAATATGGGCTAAAGCCATGAAGAACAAATACCATGCGAATGCCCGAAGCCAGATGTTGAAGTATCATATCCAAACTTCGGGCCGCTCTTTACACGCACAGGAAATTGACTTCAATGACATTCGCACCACCTTGCAGGCTCTTTATGCGATTTATGACAACTGTAACTCGCTGCATACAAATGCGTATGATGAGGCCATTACCACGCCTACCGAAGAAAGTGTGCGCAGGGCAATGGCCATTCAATTAATCATCAACAAAGAGCTGGGTCTCGCCAAAAATGAAAACCCAATGCAAGGTTCGTTCATTATTGAAGAGTTAACCGACCTGGTGGAAGAAGCCGTACTAAGCGAGTTTGACCGGATTACCGAACGGGGTGGTGTATTGGGTGCCATGGAAACGATGTATCAGCGCGGAAAAATTCAGGAAGAAAGCCTGTATTATGAAACCTTAAAACATACGGGCGAGTATCCGATTATCGGGGTTAATACCTTCTTAAGTTCCAAGGGCTCGCCTACCATTATTCCACAGGAAGTAATTCGTGCTACCACCGAAGAAAAGGAATACCAGATTGCCATGCTTAAAAACCTGCATAGTTTTCAAGGAAAAAATGCCGGCAAAATGCTGGATCGAGTAAAGCACGCAGCAATTCAAAACAAAAACATTTTTGAAGAATTAATGGAGGCTTGTAAAGTATGCTCGTTGGGAGAAATTACAAAAGCCCTTTTTGAGGTTGGCGGGCAGTACCGTAGAAATATGTAGTGCTTATTGCACGGATTGTAACAAAAAAAGCCCCGTGCAACACGGGGCTTTACACACACCCTAACAAAAGATTAATAGTTTACAACTTTGGTTCCGGTAGCGGTGCTTACCTCAAATTTAGGCGAACCAGATATTTTGCTTAGATCATAAACCAACCCAATGCTTCCGTTAACAGCTACATTCTGGTCATGAACTAATGTATTGAATCCATCGTAAATTTTCACATTCACTTCTTTCGCATTAGCTACTGCCAGCAAATACTTGCTATCTGCTGCTAACTTTGAAATGTGAATAGCGCTTTCATCGGTAACTGGCTGATAAGATACTTTTTGAGTCTGTTTGCCATTAGCACCAGCTACTTCAATAGTATATTCACCGGCTGTCATACCCGCGAAGTTTACAGTACGCATAAAGCTCTCTACACCTGAAATAGTTTCAGTAGCAACTTTTTGTCCTTCGCTATCCAGTATGCGTAAAGTAAGTTTACTGGTTTGCAACCCTTCGTAGATAACTTTAAAAGTTGCCGGATCCTTCTGGCTTACTACCACCAATTTAGGGCCTACGGGATCGGCCGCAATGGCTGCCACCGATCCAAATGCCATTACAAAGGCTAATACAATTGATTTAGTTTTCATAGTTTTTTCCGTTTTGTTTCAAGGCAAATATACGGTCGCTAACCAGGCAGGGTTTACGGGTTGTAAGTAAACCTGATTTTTGAAATGAAAAATCGTTTGCGGATTTTCCTTGTTTCATTGCAGAAAAATCCGATGCATTGAAATACCAGAATTGAACCAAAAATAAAAGTGCCAGAAAAAAAAATTCTTTCACAAACGATTGCAATCAGAAAGAAAAAAATAACCCTGCACGCACATTGCAGGGTTATTGAGTTTGTGTTACACCAATCTCTTAGTTTCTCAAAGTTTTTAGTACTCCCTGGCTATCTGAAATCTCGATGGTAAATTGATTTATTGCTTTCAGGTTAAGCACTTCGGCAAAATCGTCTTTCACATCATGCGATTGCGAATGAATCAGTTTGTTATCCCTATCGTACACATTGACATTAACAACATCAGAGGCTTTTGACTTTACTGACAGTAAATACTTTCCCTCTTCCGGAAGCCGCATAATGTTAATCAACTTCTCAATTCGGCCGGCCGAATAAGTAAATTGTTCTTTCTGAAAACTATTGCCATGTTCAACTACCACCGTGTACGTTCCGGCATCCAGGCCCGATAAATTATAGGGCCGCAAAAAACCCGATGCCTTCTTAATGGTTTCAGAAAAGATCACTTTATTCTTCTTATTAAGAATAGCAATCTTTACGTCTTCCGTTTGCCCTGAGGAATAGTACACCTTCAGTACTGAACTTCCGGAAACATGCGTAACCGCAACACCTTCTGCCAAAGCGGGTTCATCAACCACACCTGCAAACGCACATGCACTAAACAGCACACCTGCCAATACCAATTGTAATGCTTTCATAAAATAAAATTTATAGCCTTATGACGCATTGCAATCGTTAATTGTTGCACACAATGTGTTAAAGAATTTAAAATAATTAATGAAGGGAATTTTATCAGGAAGGTTCTCTCAAACGGAAGAACTTCAAAATGGTTTACCAACCCATTAAAAAATTTTATTGATGCAACTTAATTGAGATGATAAACGTCTTTTGCCTTTTCTGCTTCTTTGAGCAAGTGCATCTGATACTTCAGGCGCGTGATCATGAACGGTGATTTACGATCGTCCGGTAAGTGTACGAATTTGAGACGATCTTCAAAACCCAGGTTTAATTCATTGGCAACATCATAAATAGAAATTGCTTTATCGGAATGCGTGAGCCGCATCATATTCATGTATTCGGTGAAGTGATGCCTTAAAGCCTGATCCATCGGCTCGGCCAGGTTAATATTCCATAATTGCACTTCCGCACCGGGATAAAGTTTATCGCGAAACGTACGAAACAATTTACTCATCGACAGTAAGTCGATACACTTCACAATAACATCCGATTCGCCCGTGTGGTAGCGTTTCAATATGCTTTCAAGTTTAACTAACGCCCCCAGCTTTTCAGCATTTGCAACGTGATTGCAGTATATACCAAAGGTAATGTCATTATTTTCCGCATCCTCCAGCAACTGGCGGTAACGAGGTTCAAAGATGTGAAGGGGAACCATTTCGCCCGGTAATGGGAAAATGGAAAGGGGGAACATCGGAATTTTAATCACATTCATCACCCTGCAAACAAATATACCGGAAAGTTATGCGGAAATTATTTCCAACCAAATTCTTTAAGCCTACTAGTATTTAACCAGGTAATGCGGCCTTACTCCAAACTTGTCACTTAATATTTTTCGCCCGGAAGAAATGAAAGGTTAATTATAAAAGAATAACCGGCCACCACTCCTCCCAACTTTTGAATAAGGTTGCCGGCCGCACCGGCCGTGCCCCCGGTTGCCAGCAAATCATCATGAATCAACACCCGGCTTCCAGGCTTCAGGGCATCTACATGCATTTCGATGGCAGCCCGGCCATACTCCAGGTCATACTCCTCGCGAAGTTTATGATACGGAAGTTTACCCGCTTTGCGCACCGGCACAAATGCTACGTTGAGGGCCTCGGCTATCAGCATACCAAAAATAAACCCACGGGCTTCAACCGCTGCTACTGCATCAATCTGTTTATCTCTAAAGTAATTGGCTATTTCATTCACTACCTGCCTTCTGGCTGCAGGTTCTGCCAGAAGGGGCGTAATGTCTTTAAATAAGATTCCCGGTTTCGGAAAATCAGGCACATCGCGCAACAGCGATTTTAAGGTCTCTTCTTTCAACATCATTTACTATCCGAAATAATTTTTCCATTTAATATAACCTGGCTCACCGGGTTAGTGCAAAATCCATACGGGATTGCCGCCACCGAACGCATAGGCTGGGTGATGATAACATTTGCCACCTTTCCTTTTGTAATGGTTGCGTGTGTGTGTGATAAGCCCAGCGTATAGGCAGTATTGATGGTGGCTGCATTAATCGCTTCCTCCGGTAACATGCGCATTTTAATACAAGCCAATGCAATATTAAAAGGCATGCTGCCACCGGGCGCACTTCCCGGATTATAATCGGTAGCAATACCCAATGGCAATCCCGAATCAATTATCTGACGGGCGGGCGTGAAAGGCAAACCCAGAAAAAATGCTGCCCCAGGAAGTGAAACGGGCATGGTTACGCTTCCCTTCAAGGCCTGTATTTCCTCCTCACCAATATTTTCTAAATGATCTACACTTATCGCCTTTGTTTTAACTCCTACCTGCACTCCCCCCGACCGGTTTAATTGATTGGCATGCAGCCGGGGAATTAGGCCATGTTGTTTGCCTGCTTCCACAATCCGTTCTGTTTCCTCCGGTGAAAAGAATCCGGTTTCACAAAACACATCTATATAATCAGCCAGTTTTTCTTCGGCTGCAGCCGGAATCATTTCTGCAATTATCTCTTCAATGTATTGCTCCTTGGATTTGTCTTTGGGAACAGCGTGCGCACCCAGCAAGGTTGTTTTAACTGTTAAAGGAGTTACCACACCAATCTTACGCGCCACGCGCAACATCTTCAGTTCGTCTTTTGTGGTTAGTCCGTAACCACTCTTTATTTCGATTGCACCTGTTCCGGTTTTAATAACTTCTGCCACACGTACCAGTGCTTTTTCTAACAATTCTTCTTCGCTTGTTTGTTGCAGTTTGCGGGCCGAGTTTAGAATTCCACCACCTGCCGCTGCAATCTGTTGATAGGTTGCACCCTTTAACTTCATTACAAATTCTTCTTCGCGGGTATCGGCAAATACCAGATGCGTGTGCGAATCGACAAACGAAGGTAACACCAACCGGCCCGAGGCATTGATAACCGTAGTTGCCTTTGCAGAGGCTGGAAGGTTCTCCATCAAACCGAAGTCCGTAATCTGGCCATCGGCCATTGCGAGGTAAGCATTTTCAAGGGAGGGCAATTCGCGCATAGCCGAACCACGCACAAAGTCCAATGCCTGCTCTCTCACCTGCACCAGTTTGTGTATGTGAGTGATCAGAATATCGTACATCCTGACTATTTTTGGAAAGCTTCGACTTTATTGTCGAGGTTAGAACTGAAAACCGGAAACGCTATTTTAAATACAGCAAAGAAACCGCGTCCATCCAGTGATGGGCGGTACCCTAACTCGCCTCCGTACGACCAACCCAATGTGCGGTTGTACTTGCCTTCAAAACCTGCACGAACACCAATCTTGTTTAGTTTAATGGCATCGGTGGAGTAATCAAATCCATTATAGGTAACCGGATCTAACTTTATAGAGGGTGCAAACAACAAATCGAGGTAAACATTAAAAATACCATCATCCACCGCATCGTCATACTGATCAAAACTTACTGCAATGTTTCGGATCCACGTAAGAGAGGTACCCACATACACGTTGGTAGCATATAAATTCGAAAATGCCTGCATATCCTGGGTTTCTCCATTTCCATCCACATAAGTTTCGGGCAAGCTGTTACCATCGCTGTTAACTAAGTTCGCATACGTTAACCCTTGTTTGGCAAGGGTACGATTAATATCGGTTGTAGCATCCCAGATTACTGTACCCAGCCGGGCTCCATAAATTTTTCTGAGTTTACTGGGCACTTCGGCATAAGTAGCTACTGTGGAAGCCCATTTGCTGCGTGGGATTTTTTTCTGATGAAGGAAAATTTTGGCGGTAGAAGTTTCATCAAAGTCTTTAATATGAAAGGTGCCTCCAAATTCATAATAGTTAAATACTTCCGGGGCATTTGCAACTGTACTATTACGCAACGCATTCTCCCGGTTAAAATCTAAAAACTTGCTGCTGTACGACTTCCGGAACTGCCCCTTGATATTGAATTTATTCTTATGAAAGTATTGGGCTTCTGCACCAAACCCCGCATTTACATTGGTAGCAAAAATTTCACCGTAAAGCGGCTGAAATGCAACAAAGAGTTTATTGATTGAATAGGGCTCGTCATACAATTCATCGAATGTAACGGCCACTTTTTCGGTAGCCTGGCCAAACGCCCAGGCAGAACTCCATACTAATAACAGGCAGGTAAACGTAACGCGCACTATAGCCATAAGTTAATCCTTAAAAATACTAAAAGTAGTGGATTCAGCATCGTTCTTCATCATAGACCATGCAGGAAACCCAAATTTCAAACACTACAAAGGTATTATTTGCCTGGCGGATAGCGGCTTTGGTGTAAGTATTTAATAAAAATTGTGCTTACCGGCTATTTAAGAATGCTAATTGCTCCATCTCTGAAACCAACAAACGGAACCTGGCCATTATCGCGGCCAGGCTGTACCTGATAACCCGAACCCAGGTGGCCGGGCAGCACTTCGCCTGGCGGTAAAACCTCCAGAAACCGCGCAACCACTACTTGCTGAAAAATTGGCCCAACATCATGGTAACCTCATAGCCCAGTGTGGCATACTCGCCCGGCATCAGGCCATGTTTCTGGATAAATTTTTTTCTGAACTGGGTATAAGCAGGGCTGTTCAAAGCGTGGTAGTTGGGTGCCGCCAGGCTAACCTGTGTGCGCTCAAACTTGGCGTAATCAATAGAGGTATCGGTTAGCCAGGTTTCCTGGCCAATCACTACAATAGAGTCTTTACGGGTTTCTACTCCATTTATCACCTTTGAATAAATCAATTCGTTATCGGATGCCACAAAAATACTTCCCAGACTGTCTTTCTTAAGTTTAAACTGCAGCGGATTTTTCCATTCATCATATTCGGTTGCCGATACCAGGTTGGTAAGAATACCGGCTGAGTTTTCTTTGTGTACTTCTTCGGCATACACCACCTTTACACCAAGCTCGAGGGCTCGCTTAATAAAAGCGAAGGCCATAACCGAGTCCTTTACGGTTTCGCCATAATAGACCAGGCAGTTTTTTCTTCGCACATGCTCAGCTACCCACTCGGCCGAGCGGATACCTAATGTTTCATGACTGGGTTGAAACAAAAATGAAAAAGGATGGGGTGCAAAATCGATTGTATTCGATGCCGGATTTACCAACGTACCTATCTGGTTAGTAAGTGCAAACTCCAAAACAGGTTTTGCTTCTTCCGGAAAAAGTGGCCCCACAATCACATCGGCCGACTTAAGTTCTGGCTGAGCAAGAATTTTCCGTGTTAGTTCCGGTGAGCGCTCGTTATCGTACGCTACTATTTCCAGGTTAATGCCCTGCTTGCGCAACGAATCGGCTGCCAGTTTTACGCCATCGTAAATATCAAGCACAAACTGATTTCGTTTTACTACCGGTGATGGATCCAAGGTTGCTGCCAGAAAGGGCATGAGCAGCGCCACGCGGTAGGTATCTTTAAACACAGGCTTTGGTGCTTCAACGGCCACCAGTTTTTCGCGCGGAAGATTAAATTTGGTGATGAGCAACTCCATCATGGAAGTTTCCTGCAAATGCGCAGGTTGTTGTCCCAATATTTTCAGTAAAGCCCTGCCAGCTTCCCGCTCCTCGGGGTAATCTTCCAAAACCATTTTTAGAGTTTCCGAATCAGTTATCTTGCCGAGGTAGTAGCGCTTTAATTCGGTAAGGCCCGTTTGTAATGAAGGACCGGTAACCGTTGCCGCCACTTTAAGCGCCTGGAAAATATCGCCCTGATCAAAATATAACTTGGTAAGCCAGTAATTAACCTCCTGCATCTGATCCCAGGTGGGGTACAGTTTCTTAATCTGCAAAAACATGTCTTTGGCTACCGAACCATAACCCAACTGATTAGCCGAAAGCGCATAATAAAAAGAGGCATACTCCGGAAAAGGGTTGGCCTGATCGTAAACCGTAAGCGGTTTAAAGGCTGCCATGGCGGCACTGTATTGTTTGCCTTCGTATAAATCTTTAGCCTGTTTGAATTGTTTATGGAAATCCTGTGCGGAGGCTTGTAACAGGCTTACTACAAACAAAAGCAGGAACAAAAATTTACTCATGCGTACCACTTTATACTGTTGGCCAATATAATCAATCAAAAATTAAGCCGCTATTCCCACTCGATGGTTGCCGGAGGTTTGGAGCTGATATCATAAACCACGCGGTTAACGCCTTTTACTTTATTGATGATGTCAGACGAAACTTCACTTAAAAATTCATGGGGCAGATGGGCCCAATCGGCTGTCATACCATCCACACTTATTACCGCACGCAGGGCTGCAACCTGTTCGTACGTTCTTTCATCGCCCATTACCCCTACCGAATACACGGGCAATAATACAGCACCCGCCTGCCATACTTTCTCATATAAACCATGCGAACGCAGGGCGCCAATAAAAATTGCATCAACTTCCTGCAGCACGTTTACTTTATCGGCCGTAATCTCTCCTAAAATACGAATTCCCAAACCCGGGCCAGGGAATGGATGGCGTCCCAGAATCAACGGATCAATTCCCAATGTTTTACCCACCAACCGCACTTCATCTTTAAATAAGGTATTTAAGGGCTCCACCACTTTCATCTTCATCTTTTCGGGCAAGCCCCCAACGTTGTGGTGCGATTTGATGGTAGCCGAAGGACCTTTTACTGAAACCGATTCAATCACATCCGGGTAAATGGTGCCCTGGCCCAACCACTTCACATCGGCAATAGCGTGCGCTTCTTCGTCAAACACATCAATAAATGTTTTGCCGATGGCTTTGCGTTTGGCTTCAGGCTCGGATAATCCTTTTAATGCAGCATAGAATTTTTCTTTGGCATCAACGCCTTTAATATTCAGGCCCATGCCTTTATACGATTCCAGCACTTGCCCGAATTCGTTTTTGCGCAGCAACCCATTATCTACAAAAATGCAGTATAAATTCTTGCCAATTGCCTTGTGTACGAGCATGGCTGCTACAGTAGAATCTACCCCACCCGACAACGCCATGACCACTTTATCGGTACCTAATTTTTTCTTTAAGTCCGCAACTGTTGACTCTACGAACTGATCGGGTGTCCAATCCTGCGCACAACCACAAATGTGAACCACAAAATTGCGCAGCAGGTTTTTTCCTTCCAGCGAATGAGTTACTTCGGGGTGAAACTGAATGCCGTATAACTTTTCACCCTTTAAATGAAAGGCAGCTACTTTTACAGAAGGTGTGCTGGCAATAATTTCAAACTGATCGGGAATAGAAGTAATCGTATCGGCATGCGACATCCACACTTGCGAATCGAGCGAGATTTCTTTTAGTAATTCGTTATGATGATTAACGGTGGTAAGCCTGGCCCGGCCGTATTCCCGAATCTGCGAAGGAGCTACGGAACCTCCGCTTTTATGGGCAATCAATTGCGCACCGTAACAAACACCCAGTACCGGAATTTTTCCAAACTGATTCAAATCTACATCGGGCGAACCCGCATCGCGCACCGAGCACGGGCTACCGGAAAGAATCACCCCTTTAACATCGGGTGTGATGGCCGGGATGTGATTGAACGGATGAATCTCGCAATACACATTTAACTCGCGCACCCTGCGCGCGATGAGCTGGGTGTACTGCGACCCGAAATCGAGAATGAGAATTTGTTGTGCCATAGGCTCTAAAAGTTATAACCCGTTGGGATTATTTTAATACCTCGTAACAAGATTGCTTCAGGTAATCGGCTGCATCATCTACACCACCATAAAATGCTTTATTCAGGCAACGGCAGCCTTCATCCTCGCGCTTCAACTCTACCAACGCAATTCCTTTGTAAAATAATGCCTGTAAATTCTCGGGATCGAGTCGCAAGGCAACATCCAGAAACTTCACAGCCTGTTCGTATTGTTCCTGTTCCAATGCAAAAGCACCACCATAAAATAAGCCGCTCCATAGGTTCCATCCAGTTCAATCGCTTTGTTTACAGCCAAAAGTGCGCTATCCAATTCTTGTAATGAGTAGTGCGTAAGCGCCAGGTTCATTTCAATCTCCGGATCATCCTGAATCTGAATAATTTGTTTAAAATCTTTTTTGGCGAGTTCGTATTCCTCTTTCTCCATGCGCAAACTTCCGCGCCAGCGAAGCAATTGCGGGTCGCCACCACTTAGTTCAATAGCCGACTCAACATCGGTTAATTGCTTATCAATATCATTTAATTCACGGTAAGCAAGTGCTCTTAAGATTCGGGCCTGGTAACTCTGCGGAAACTCGGGAATAAATTTATTCATATCGGCAATGGCTGGTTGCCATTGGCCCGAGCTGTAATAGGCCACTGCGCGTTTGTAAAGCGGGCGGTAATTTTCTTTTTGCTTAAGGCGTGAGGCTTTGATGATTTTGGAATAACGCGCGATTGCCTTGGAGAATTCTTCGTGACTCATTAAGGTATCGGCTTCTGTTTCCCAGGCGGTCCACTTTGGGTTTTGGGCAAACCCCGAAGTAACGATCGTTAAGACAAAAATCCCTATCAGCCAATTTTTATGCATTCGATCCGGCCTTATTACGTTCGCGCTTACGATCGTTCTCGTTCAAATAAATTTTTCGTAAGCGAATTGATTTAGGTGTAACCTCAACATACTCATCGGCCTGAATATATTCCAGGGCTTCTTCCAATGTATGTTTTAACGGAGGAGCAATTTTCATTTTTTCATCGGCACCGGAAGCCCGCATGTTGGTAAGCTTCTTGGTTTTGGTAACGTTAATTACCAGGTCGCCACTGCGACTATGTTCGCCAATAACCTGGCCTTCATAAACCGGTTCGCCCGGGTTGATGAAGAACTTACCACGATCTTGCAGGTTATGCAAACTGTATGGAATGCTTCGCCTTGTTCCATTACTATTAACGAACCATTGATGCGGCCTGGTATTTCGCCCTTGTACGGTTGATATTCTTTAAACCGGTGCGTAACTACTGCTTCGCCCGCTGTTACGTTCAACAAATAATTTCGCAAGCCCATTATTCCGCGCGAAGGAATCAGGAATTTTAAAATCATGCGATCGGCCTTGGGTTCCATGTTGATCATTTCCCCTTTGCGCATCGATACGGTTTCAATTGCCTTGCCAGCGTCCGTTTCAGGCAAGTCGATGGTTAACTCTTCTACCGGCTCGCACTTCACACCATCAATTTCCTTAAAAATTACCTGCGGCTGCCCAATCTGTAATTCATACCCTTCTCTGCGCATGGTTTCAATCAATACCGATAAGTGCAATACACCACGACCAAATACCATAAAACTATCGGCCGAGCCGGTTTCGCCCACACGCAAAGCCAGATTCTTTTCCAATTCTTTCTCCAGGCGATCTTTGATGTGACGCGAGGTAACAAACTTGCCTTCTTTGGCATAGAAAGGTGAGTTGTTGATGGTGAACAACATACTCATGGTTGGTTCATCAATCGCAATCGACTTCAACGCTTCCGGTTTTTCGATATCAGCAACGGTATCACCAATTTCAAAACCTTCCAATCCTACCAATGCACAAATCTCTCCGGCATTTACCTGCTCAGCTTTCTTTTTCTCGAACCCTTCAAACACATACACTTCCTTGATGCGGGTCTTCACAACTCCACCGCCATCGCGTTTTACCAACGCCACTTGTTGCCCGGCTTTTACCGAACCGCGTTGTACACGGCCTATCGCAATCCGACCAATGAAAGAAGAATACTCTAACGATGTGATCAATAATTGCGTTGAACCTTCATCTATTTTAGGAGCCGGTATGTATTTAATAATACCTTCAATCAACGCGTTGATATCGGTGGTGGGTGTTTTCCAATCCGAACTCATCCAACCTTGCTTGGCCGAACCATAGAATGTAGGAAAGTCAAGCTGATCTTCATTTGCATCTAACGCAAACATCAGATCAAATACCGATTCATGAACTTCGTCAGGCGTGCAGTTTTTCTTATCTACTTTATTGATAACCACAATCGGCTTTAAGCCAAGCTGCAATGCTTTTTGCAATACGAAACGGGTTTGAGGCATGGGGCCTTCGAAGGCATCTACCAGCAGCAAACAACCATCGGCCATGTTTAAAACCCGCTCTACTTCACCACCAAAATCGCTGTGGCCGGGGGTGTCAATTACATTTATTTTATAGTCTTTATAACGTACCGAAACATTCTTGGCAAGAATGGTAATCCCACGTTCCCGCTCAAGGTCGTTGCTGTCCATTATTAATTCGCCCGGATTTTCGTGATCCTTAAAAAGATGACCTGCATGTAAAAGTTTATCAACCAGGGTGGTTTTTCCGTGGTCAACGTGGGCAATAATGGCAATATTCCTGATTTTACTAACCTCCATAAATCGTTGATTTCCGCTTCTTTTTTGACTTTAAGGGCGCAAAGATAGCGTTATTTGGGGATTTTACCGGAGGGCGTTCAGAATATTCCTATGGTTAGGTGGCAGCAAACTTCAATCGATTTTAGCGGCTGCTTTGTTCTTGTCGAAGAACCCATGCAACGCTTCCATAATGACATCGGGATCGGTAAAGTAATGGACAGCAGGATGCTTGAGATTAAACTTCTCCACCAGGTTGTAATAAGTTTCTTCATCAATATGATGATCTTCCATCATAATGTTTTTTACATCCGGATCGGTTATTACCTGCCGGAATGTTTGCGTACGATTATTCTCTTCAATAACCCGCGTGAGTTTACGCTTTTCCCGTTCCAGTTTCCAGAAGTAATCAAATGGAGATGCAACCATTTGCACTTTGCTTAAGGTACGCGGGGCCACTTTCGTGTAATCTTCAATCTTGTTGGGATAAAGCCGGTTCGATCTAACGGTTACTTCCTGCAACATAATCTTGTTTTCGCGCAGCATAATAAACAAGGCGTCTTCTTCAAACATTAAGGGCAATTCAAAAGAATGATAACCGATGGATGTAAACACAAGTGTATCGATGGGCCGGGCGGTAATCAGAAATCCACCTGACGAATTGGTTGCCACCCCTCGCGTTGTATGTTTTACAGAAATATGAACGCCCGGCAAATCGACCATGGTGGCCGAGTCAACCACAATACCCCGGTAGATTTTCTGGGACATGGCTACCCCCGGCACAGAACAGAAGAGTATAATGTAAACCAGGCGCAGCAATGTGAAATTTTCTGATTGTTAGGATGGATGCAACCGTTAAAAAGTTTTATCTGCTAAATCGCAGAAACGTACCCATTGGCAAATCTCTTTCTGTTTTGGATTTGAGGTAAAACTCGCCAAACTCAGGGTTAACATTCGGGAAGTGCGTTTTCACCACATTCAATCCTACCAGGGAAGATAATCCTACGGCATACATAGAAAGAATAAAAAAAGATGGGTTTGGCTCCAGTAGCTGGCTGGCTAAGTAAACCAACTCATTCAATTTTTCCTGTAGCGTCCATTTTTCTCCTTCCGGTCCGCGCCCGTAGGGAGGCGGATCCATAATAATACCGTTGTATTTATTGCCCCGTTTTACTTCACGCTTCACAAACTTAAGCGCATCTTCATACACCCACCGGATGTCTTTCAGGTTATTCAACTGCATGTTTGGTTTGCCCAGTTTAACCCGGGCCGCGAAGCATCTACGTGCGTTACTTCAGCTCCGGCCGCACGGGCTACTACCGATGCCGCTCCGGTATAAGCAAAAAGATTGAGTACCCGGCCCGGTTTGCTCCACGATGAAACAGTATCGTAAATAAAATTCCAGTTAGAACCTTGTTCGGGAAAAATGCCCACGTGGCCAAAACTGGTAAGCGCCAGGCGCAGGGTTACGTTCACAGAGGCAAGGGGGTACGTTATCTGCCAACTGTCTTCCAATGGTTTTAATTTTTTCCAGCCTACCCTTTACCTCATCTCCAAACCTAAAATTGTCTTTTTGCTCGCGCGTAAAGTGGGCATGGGCTTTTTGTTTCCAATCCGTTTCTGTCAGAACAGGTTGCCAAATTGCCTGTGGTTCAGGTCTGATAAGGATAACTTTACCGAAACGTTCTAATTTCTCGAAGTTACCGGAGTCCAGTAATTCGTAGTCGTTCCACGAGGAGGGGTAGATCAGGTTCAAAACGTATGATTCAAATTCAAAAATAGTAAATATCAAGTTAGGCTATCTTTAATCCTGAACTTTGAATCTTGAATTTTGAATCTTGAATTTTGAATCTTGAATTTTGAATCCCAGCTTGTATGCATTTTCTTATTACCAGCACCCAAAATCCGAAAATCAAAAGCCTGCTGGCGCTGGAAAAACCGCGCGAACGCAGAAAACAACAACTCTTTATTATAGAGGGAGCTAAAGAGGTGCGCATGGCTATGGAAGCCGGCTACCGCATCGGTAATATTTTTTTCTGCGAAGAGATTCTGGATAAAAAAGAGTCGGGCGATTTATTACAGCAGGACAAGTTGCTGATTCCGGTTTCAAAAGACGTGTTCGACAAAATTGCCATCCGCGAAAGTACCGGGGGTATTTTGGCTGTAGCCGAACAAAAAACACACCGGCTGCAGGATATTAAATTAAGTAGCAACCCGTTGCTCTTGATTTTGGAAGCCGTAGAAAAACCCGGCAACCTGGGTGCTATTCTACGTACTGCCGATGCGGCCGGAGTGGATGCTGTTATTATCTGCGATCCGCAAACCGATTTTTATAACCCCAATGTTATCCGCAGCAGCGTGGGTTGTGTGTTCACCAAACAAATTGCTTCCGCCACCAGCGAAGAAACCATCAACTGGCTAAAGCAGCACCAGATCCACATCTATTGCACCTACCTGAAAGCTTCAAAGCCTTACCACCAAACAGATTTTTCAAAACCTTGTGCAGTTGTAATGGGTACGGAGGCCACCGGCCTGTCAGCCCTTTGGGTTCAAAACAGTACCGCCAACATCATTATCCCCATGCAGGGTAAAATCGACTCGATGAATGTATCGAATGCCGCGGCCGTTGTAGTTTTTGAAGCCCGCAGGCAACGGGGTTTTTTATAAAACCGAAAGCTTACCAACCAAAGCAAGTTGGAGCGGAAAAACTCCATTAGTCAATAATACAATTCACTACACCAATACGGCAGTTCATTTCATAACGATTGCCGGGGTTGAATCCCTACCCCACCTTTGTGCCGTATCAGGTTAAAAAAAGCCCTTTATGAGATTCGTTTACTTTCTTTTGTTTTTGACAGCTGCTCTTCAAGGATTTAGCCAGTCTGAAAGCGTTAGCATGTCAATATCACGCAACGATGCCAAAACCACGTACCGCACATCTGATCCATTTAACAGTTTTAATATTGAAACACGCGGAACCATTGAGGTGAGTGACGATGACCGCGATATCTCCTCCATGTCGCACGATGGTTATTTTGAAGTTACCAAAACTTCGTTTGGCTCAAAGCGCACCATTAAGATTATACGCGAAGGCAGCGTGTTAATAAAAAGATACTATGAAGGGCGTACGGAAGTAAACTTTGATCCTGCCGGCCGCAAGTGGCTTGCCGAAATTTTACCAGAAGTGGTACGCACCACAACCATTGCTGCCGAAAGCCGGGTAAACCGGTTTTATGCAAAAGGCGGCACACCTGCGGTGCTTGCTGAAATAGAGGCAATCAGAAGCGATCATGTAAAATCGTACTACGCCCGTTTGCTCATGAAGAAACCCGTAGCCGAAAAAGACTACTCCCTGGTTGTAACCAAAGTAACCGGCAACATGAGTTCCGATCATTACATTACTGAATTTTTAGAAAACAACCTTGACAAATTTCTTAAAAACAAAGAAGCCACAGAGGCAGTCTTTGCCGCAACCAATGAAATGGGCAGCGATCATTACAAAACCCAGATAATAAAAGAAGCTTTACGGGCGCAACCTCCTTCAGTTGAAAGTGTAAAAATTGCACTTGCTTCCGCGGCAGAAATAAACTCCGATCATTATAAAACAGAAGTGCTTACTTCGTTAATGAGACAGGGTAATCTTACCGATGACATTGTAGCCGAAATGATTAATACCTCAAAAACAATTCAGTCCGATCATTACCGAAGTGTAGTGTTAACAAAAGCACTGGAGCGCGACCTTTCACCATCCGCACATCAGCGTGCAGTTGAGTCCGTAAAAGACATTCACTCCGATCATTATAAAACGCAGGTAATAAAGTCTTTGCTTAACAAATCTATTGACGAAAAAGTATTGGCCGAGCTGTTGCCAGTTACTTCCACCATTGGCAGCGATCACTACCGTTCTGAAGTATTAACCATGCTGTTGGATCGGCAGGATTTTTCTGATGCTACATTTGAACAACTTGTGGAATACAGTGCCGAAATAGAGAGTGATCATTACAAATCGGAAATATTACGAAATGCATTGGATCGTTCAGACCTGAATGACACAAAAATTATAGCCCTGCTAACAGCCGCTAAAACCATTAACTCTGATCATTACCTTACGGAGGTGCTGGTTAGTGCCACCTCGCGTGTGCGCACCGGCAACGAGGCCTTAAAAAATGCTTACCGCGATGCTGCCCGCAAAATAGATTCTGAAACTTATTATGGACGGGCCATGCGCGCCCTGGATCGTTAAAATATATCTTAAAATTTAAGTAGTTTGAGGCTGCATGCCAGCCTCGCATTTTTTCCCAGGAACCCCCATGAAAAAATTCAGCACCTTAGTGCTCGTTTGTACGCTGCTGGGCATCATCTTCTTTCTGTATATCTTCTACAGTGCCAAAGGAAGATTCCCTTCACTGCAGTTTGAAGCGTATGAATTTGTTGTATTTACATTAATTATCAACACCGCAGCCTTTATTGCCTGGCAATTCGACAAGGTGTTGGATACCTGGATTAACTGGCGCACGCATTTTCTGTTAAGATTTATTTCCGGATTTGTCTTAAACGGAATTTTGGTATTGATTCTTTCCATTACAGCCAGTGTTCTCCTGCTGGAAGTTCGCAATGACGATGTTATCAGGCTGGCGGTTTTGCTTATTATCACATTATTTATTTCAGAAATCTTTTATGGATTGTTTTACTCCTACCGGTATTATGCCAAAACCCAGGTGGAAGCGATGCAATTAGAACGACTTCAACTGGAGTTGCAATTCAATTCGCTCAAAAAAACAAATCAGTCCGCATTACTTATTCAATTGCCTAAATACGGTCTCAGCCCTGCTGTTTAAAGATGCGGCCATGGCCGAACAATTCATACGCAGAATGGCCGAAACGTTTCGATATGTTATTGACAACCAAAAAGAAAAAATTGGTATCGGTAAGTGAAGAAGTTGAGTTTGTAAAGGCTTACTACTATTTGCTGCAAGCGCGGTACGAACAACATGTAACATTGGAGATCAACCTGCCAAAGAACCTGTTTCATACCTTGATTCCACCCATGACGTTGCAATTGCTGGTAGAGAATGCCGTGAAGCATAATAAAATTTCCAAAGAACAACCTTTGCTCATCTATATTTCCGCATTAGATAACACCCGGATTATTGTTAGCAATTCAAAAACAGCAGCTACCCCCACCGCCAGCTTGCAGGTTGGGTTGCAGAATATTATCAACCGGTATCAGTTTTTTACTTCCGAAAAAGTAGCTATTAAAAATGAAGGACGTTTTACAGTTACTTTGCCGGTAATAAAGCCCACACCGCTCCAGCACCACAACCATGAATAAGCTCTTTATCCATCAGGCCTTATTCCGAATCCTTTCAGCACCCGTGCTGGGAGTAATGGTGTACCTGCTCATCTTGCTTATCAATAATAACTTCTCTGAACTCGAAAACACTTTTAGCAGTGCAGAAGTATATGTGTGTATTGGTCTTGCGTTCATTTCGCTCGAATCCATGCGACTTACGCTTGCAGTTACCGAAAAAATGGCTCAGTACACTTTCTATCAGACGGATGAATTATTATTCAACTGGTAACCACACTAACCATCTCCTGTCTTTTTGATAACACTGGCCATCTGGCTGTATTACAGCCAGGTTGTGGGATTTGCCATAAGCACCCGCGAATTGTATGTTTTTTTAGCTATTTACGGTGCTATTGGATTGCTTTACAATACCCTGTTTTTCAGTAACTTTTACCTCAACCAGGAAAACACCCTGCTGTTGCAACAAGAGAAAAAATTACGTGAAAAACTGGAGTCGGATTTTATCTCTTTTAAAAACGACATTAACCCGGATTTGCTTTACGAAAGTTTAGAAAACCTGATTCTTACTTTGCAACACAATGTGGACAAAGCCGAAGAACAGATTGACTACTTAGCCGGAATTTACCGGTATGGACTGATTAACCGCCATAAGGAATTAATCTCGCTGGAAGAAGAACTGCAGGCAGCCGACCATCTTATCAAATTATTAAACCACAAACATCAAAATCAACTCAACCTTCTCATTACAGTTCGCAGCATACATAACATTCAGCTTATTCCTGGCTCTTTACTCATTACAATCGATTCTATTGTTCGCAATACGCTCATTTCCAGAGAATCGCCATTGGTAATACGACTTTACCTGGAAGAAGGAAACGAATACCTGGTATTGCAACATACCCTTAACGATAAATTGCTAATGCATCAGGAAAGCCTGCAAGCTTATGGCCGGTTAAAACGATCGTATGCCTTCTTTAGCGAGAATCCATTTGTTCAGGTTAAAGCAGGCAAAGAAAATTATATTAAATTTCCGCTTGTTCAAGTTGCGGAAGAAGTAACAACCAATGAATAACCTCTCGTTACAGGTGCTGATTGTGGAAGACGAAACTCCGGCTGCAGAAAAACTGGAGCGCTACCTTTCGCGCTACAGCGAAAACATTGTGGTAAGGGGTAAAGCGCAGTCGGTAGAAGAAGCTGTAAACTGGCTTGAAGCCAATCAATCTACGGTGGATCTGATTTTTATGGACGTACAGTTACAGGATGGGATGAGTTTTGAGATTTTTAAAGAAGTAAAAGTCAACAAACCCGTTATTTTTGTTACTGCCTACAACGAATATGCATTGGATGCTTTTAAAGTAAACGGCATCGATTACCTGTTAAAGCCTATTACGTTTACCGACCTATCTAACAGCCTGAAAAAAGTTGAAAGCTTAGGCAATCAGCTACGCTGGGGCGATGAACGAAACGAAGCGGTGTTACAAACACTAAGCACTCCGGAACGATCCTACAAAAACAGGTTTATGGTAAAATTAGGCGATCATATCAAATCCATAACTACCGATCAGATAAGCCTGTTTTTTTGCCGATGGCCGCGATGTGTATTTGATTACCAATCAGCTTCGTAAATTCATTATCAATTACAATCTGGAAAATTTGGAAGAAATACTGGATCCTAAAATTTTCAAACGCATCAATCGAAGTTATATTCTTAATATCAGCGCCATTCAGGATGTGGTAGTGTATTCCAACAGCCGGCTAAAAATTTCGCTGCACATTAAATGGGAGCCGGAAATTATTGTAAGCCGCGAAAAGGTAGGTGATTTTAAAGAATGGTTTGACGGACTCCATTAATACCTTTTACCAGAAGTCATTTTCAAAAATACATTTAGAAAAGCACGGCATACCGGAAGAAATAAATCCCCCGGTCGGGTAAATCGCACCATGTTTTTTACGAAATTTCCCGGCATGAAAAATCTATTCCTTCTTATCGGTATCGTGGCTTTTACCATATCCTGTAAAGGCAAAAAAACTTTAGAAAGCTACACGCAAATAGACACCACCTACCTTACGCGAGGTAATGCCATTGCTAAACTTTCGTTTGAAACACTAAGTGGCGAATTACAAAAAGCCATGCAGCGTGGTGGCATCGACTCTGCATTGCGTTACTGCAACCTGCGCGCTTATCCCCTTACCGACTCCTTGTCGGCAGCACACCAGGCATCGATAAAGCGCATGAGTAACAAAGTGCGCAACCCACGCAATAAGGCAGACGAACTGGCCGAGTTTATGATCAAAGGCTTTGGAATAGACCTGAGTGAAGGTAATGCCATTACGCCTAAACTTGTCTTAAAAGATGACTCCATCCTCTTCTTTAAACCCATCATCACTCAACCCCTTTGCCTTACCTGCCATGGCACGCCCGGAAAGGAGGTGGCCTTTAGCACCGACTCTGCTATTCAGAAATTATACCCCCGCGACAGGGCGGTGGGTTATCAAAATAATCAGGTAAGAGGGGTTTGGAGGATAGCGTTTAAAGATAAAACTAAACGTTTTTTTAACTGACTTGCGCTTTTCAAAACTTTATTTTTATTTACCTTAGTTGCAAGACAGACTAATCATCATGGACTCCAACGAAAACAAACCCAGCTCATACAAATTTCGCAGCATTAAAGTCCACTCGTCAGACGAATGGATGGCCGATGCTACCAAAAAATACCGCAAAGTGTACGACCGGTACGAAACCACTTACCTGCGGGTTGAGTTTTCAGTTTTTAACAAACTGTTTGACGAAGCCGAATGGGAAGCAAACGTACGTTTGAAATGTTTTTTTGTGAATGGTACTCACCGCAGGGAGTTGTGCAACCTGGAACAAAAACGCGTAATCGGTAAAGATGAGAATATCGTGTATTTCCGCGATTCGTGGGGTCAATCTACATATGGTACTTACTGGCTAAAAGGCGTTTATGTATGGGAAGGTTATATCGATGAAGTAAAGGTAAGCGAAGCAACTTTTTACGTTGAAGATGTTGGAACTGCACGAAAAGGGGAAAATTTATTTTTTGATATCGAATCCATCCGATTGTTTGAAGGCGATGGCAAGGCTTCCACACAGGAAAATAAACGGTACCTGAAAACCTTCAGCCAGAAAGAAACACGATACGTGTGGAGCGATTTCCGGTTTAAGAATAAAGTACACAGCGACTACTACGCGGAGTTGTTCTTTAATTTTTATGATAAAGCCGGCCTGCTGAAAGGAAGCAGTTCGTACATTACTTATGTAGCCGCCAACACATTAGGGCAAATCTATACCCTCTTTCCTGGTTGGGGTGGCGAAACACCCGGCCGCTGGAGCAGTGATGCCTACACTATGGAAGTAATTTTTATGGATAACCTGATTGCCACGGTTCCCTTTCTGGTAGGCGATACTTCCGAAGAAGGCGATGCTCAGATACTAACAAATGGAATTCAGATTAATCAAACCCAGACAGGCCAGGCTACCGGTTCAGCACCGGTAACTAAAAATGCGGAAGACCTTTTATTTGAAAGCCTGGCTGAATTAAACTCGCTAACCGGTCTTACCAAAATAAAACAAGAAGTAAATGAAATGGTGAAGCTGGTTAAGTTTTACCAGGAAACCGGAAAAGACTTTTTGAATAAGTTTTCGCTGCACACAGTATTTACAGGCAACCCCGGTACCGGTAAAACCACCGTGGCCCGCATACTTGCTAAAGTTTATAAAGGATTGGGCATTCTTGAAAAAGGACACCTGGTAGAAGTTGATCGCGAAGGATTGGTGGCCGGTTATGTAGGACAAACAGCTATAAAAACCGGAGAAAAAATAAACGAAGCAATGGGTGGTATTTTGTTTATTGATGAAGCTTATTCCTTGGCTCAGGGAAAGGGATCGCAATACGATTTTGGAGCCGAAGCCATTCAGATTATTCTAAAACGAATGGAAGATAACCGCGGCAAATTTGGTGTGATTGTGGCCGGCTATACAGAAAACATGTATCAGTTTATCGAATCGAACCCAGGATTAAAATCACGATTCGACATGTACTTCGAGTTTCAGGATTACTCGCCCGAAGAAATGAACACCATTGCACATGGCTTGTTTAAAAAAGAAGGTGTTAAATTAGAGGAAGATGCACGCAAGCACCTGGAAGATTATTTTGCCTTTCTGCATTCTGACCGCGACCAGCATTTTGGCAATGCGCGCGCAGTACGGCAAGTGGTGGGCGAATCAGTAAGAAACCAACACCTGCGATTAGCGTCCATGAAGAAAGAAGAACGCACGCCCGAATTAATGGAGACTATTATTTTAGATGATGTGCGCGAATTTGAAATTAAACCGGTCAAATCAAAAAGACCGAGTATTGGTTTCCAAACCGGTAACTCTTAAAAAATAACTGCCCGGTATTTCCATTGCTTGACAGAAATCACCGGGCAGTCTATAACTCATTGTGGTTTCTACGCAGCCTAATACAATTGCTGATTCCGGTGATCACCAAATCGCTTTTTCACCGTTCGCTTCAGTGGAATCTGCATTCCGTCTGTGGACTCCAGCCAATCGTAAATTGATGCGGTAAGTTCTTCAATCAATGCCTGATGCTCCGGGCTTGCAATCAGGTTATTCATTTCGTGCGGATCTTCCTGCAAATCATAAAACTCGTTGGTATCCCAGATACCGTGGTAGCGAATCAGTTTGTACCGGTCGGTGCGTACGCCATGCATGGTGGGTGTTTGCGGAAAATCAAACTCCCAATAATATTCATAAAACACTTTATCGCGCCATACTACTTCTTTGCCTTGCAGCAGCGGCAAAATCGATTTGCCATGAAAATGCGCTGGCGATTGTAAGCCCGCCACTTCCATAATAGTGGGGGCCACATCAATGTTTTGAATCATGGGCTTGGGTCGTAAACCTCCACCAAACAACTCCGGACACCGGATTAAAAACGGAACCTTGGCCGACTCTTCATAAAAATGCCGTTTGTCAATCAATCCATGCTCACCAAACGAAAATCCATTGTCGCCCATATAAATCACCAGGGTAGATTCGGCCAGGCCGTTGTCATCTAAATACTTTAAAACCGCACCAACACTTTCATCAACGGCCAGCAAGGTTTCGCAGTAACTCCTGTAAAAATCCGGAAAGGAAATCTGACCGTGGTACATGTAATCCACACCATGCCAGCTTTCGCGTTGCATCTTCTGCCAATCGGGTGTGCGGCCCTTTCCATAGTATGAGTCTGTTTTAAGGGGCTCGTTCCGCTCAACTTCTACCTGCACATCGTTGTTGATGCGCCTCTTGCCACTCACCTGCTGGTCGGACGTACGAAATGAGGGCGGCAAACTGATCGGTTCATTCTTATAAACTCCCTTATGTCGTTTCGCAGGCGCAAATTCAGAATGCACAGCCTTGTGCGATAAATACATAAAGAACGGTTTCTGCTTATCGCGATTGGCAAGCCATTCTACTGCATGTTCTGTAAGCAGATCAGTTACGTAAGTTGAATCGGAATACTCAACCTGTTTACCGTTAATATTAAGTGTTGGATTGTAATATACCCCCTGCCCTCTAAAACTTTCCCAATGGTTAAAACCCGGCCGGGGTTCATCTGTATCGCCACCCATGTGCCATTTGCCAAAGAAGGAAGTCTGGTACCCGGCTTGTTGCAGGTACTCCGGAAAAAACTCAAGGTTTCCCGGATCGGGCGCAATGTTATCTACTACAGTATGGGTATGCGAATATAAACCGGTTAATATGGATGCGCGGCTTGGCGAACAAAGTGCGGTGGTAACGTACGTGTTTTCAAAGTAGGCCCCCTCTTTAGCAAGGCGATCCATATGAGGTGTTTTAAGCCACGGAACCCTGCCGGTAAAGCCCATAAAATCGTACCGATGGTCGTCTGATAAGATAAAGATTACATTGCGCGGTTTGGCACCGGAAAGTTGGGTAAGTTTTTTATCAGTAGCCGGTTGCGTACAAGCAACAAACAAAACCATTAAGCCAAGCAATTTTTTCATAGAGGAAAGATAGCAGATGTTTCGTTAAGCTCAAGAACCACTCGTGTATTCACCTGTTTATTGATATCTGTGAAAGGTACGCTATTTAAAACTTTATTAATCACTATTGTGGCGTATGCCGCATTGCCAGGCAGGAAAGTAACACCTGCAAGTTCTTTGAGTTTTGTTATCTTGCATGTATTCTATTGGTGATTACAATTACTGCAAGCCTCCAAAACCCATGATAAGAATATCCTTCGCATGCTTCATTCTTTGGCTTCCGGTTAGTACGGGTTTTAGCCAGCCAAAATCAAACGACCGGCCCAACATTATCTTCATCATGTCCGATGACCATGCCTACCAGGCCATTTCAGCATACGACAATCGCCTTATCGAAACACCAAACATAGATCGCATTGCAAAAATGGGTATACTCTTTACACAAGCAAGTGTAACCAATGCCATCTGTGCGCCTTCGCGTGCCACCATCTTACAGGCAAACATTCGCATCTGAACGGGAAAATCGACAATCATTTTCCTTTTGACACGACCAACGTTACGTTTCCACAACTTCTTCAAAAGTCCGGATATCAAACTGCCATGTTTGGTAAACTACACTTCGGCAACAATCCTAAAGGATTTGATCAATTCAAGATATTACCCGATCAGCGCTTATTACAATCCGGAATTCATTACCCGGAATGAAGGCAAGATAAAAGTAGAAGGGTATGTAACCGACATCATTACCGACATGACCCTGGATTGGTTGCAGAAAGAACGGAAGCCCGACCAACCTTTTATGCTCATGTACCTGCATAAAGCCCCGCACCGATCCTGGCTGATGGCCGAGCGCCATCTGAATGAATTCACAAATAAAAAATTTCCCGAGCCAGAAACTTTGTTTGATGATTACTCGGGCAGAACATCACCAGCCGCAGAAGCCGAAATGAGTATCCTGCACCACATGAGTTGGTCGGGCGACAACAAGGTTTTTCCCGAGGTGATGGATGAACTCGGCATTCCGGAAATCGGGTATGACAAACTTCGTTATGCGTATGAAAACAAACGCTTTACTCCTTCACAAGCCGAAAACTTCCGGAAAGCATATGCGAAAATCAATGAAGATATAAAGGCCAACTATGCGGGCATGACCGACAAAGACAAGATGCGCTGGAAATATCAACGCTACCTGCAGGACTACCTCGGCACAATTAAAGCTGTAGATGAAAATGTTGGACGGTTGCTGAACTATCTCGAAACAAACAACCTGATGAAGAACACGATTATCGTATATACATCCGACCAGGGGTTTTATCTGGGTGAACACGGTTGGTTTGATAAACGATTTGTATATGATCAGTCTTTTAAAACACCGTTGTTAATTGCCTGGCCCGGCAAAACCAAACCGGGTAGTCGCAGCGATGCGTTGGTGCAAAATCTTGATTTTGCCCAAACATTTCTTGATGCGGCCGGAGTATCGGCCCCTGCCGATATGCAGGGCGAAAGTTTAGTACCCTTGCTGAAGGGTGAGAATCAAAAATGGAAACGTGAAGCTGTGTACTACCACTACTACGAATATCCTGCAGAGCATATGGTAAACCGGCACTATGCCATTGTTACCGCAAACTACAAGCTAATCCACTACTATTACGTGGAAGATCAATGGGAACTGATCGACCGGAAGAAAGATCCGCAGGAATTAAAAAATGTTTACAACGATCCGGCCTACGCCAAAATTAAAAAGGAGCTGCATGCACAATTGGAACAGCTCCGCAAGCAATATCGCGACAGCGATCAACTGAGCCAGGGTTTTGTCGATAAGTTTATGGACGATGCCAGCCAGGGAAAAGTATTTGGTGTAAGCAAAGAAAAAGTTGAGCAGATCAAAGCAAGACGGGCAAAATAGACGGCAGGAAATAGTTAAGCCTTAAGTTAAAGCAACACCGCAGGTTCATCCTGCACCACGCGCCTGCGTGCCCGGTACCGAATCACTACTTTCACGGATGTGAGAATAATAATAGCCACCACCACGGTTAACCACATACCCAACACCATCGGCAGCGAGGTACCGTTATGTAAAGTGCTTACAATGGCAGTAATAACTCCACCTACCAACATGCGGAAACTTCCAATTAACGAAGCCGCACTGCCGGCATGTTTGGTAAAGGGTGCCAGGGCCAGGGCCGAGCTGTTTGGGCCGGTAAGTCCTTGTCCCATCATAAAAAAGAAAATAGCCACGGTAAGCCCGATTATGCTAAACCAATCCAGCACAATTCCGGCTGTCATAATTGCTCCGGCAATTACCTGATAGCGCAAGGCAAACTTTACCAATTGCTGGCTGGTGAATTTTTTCAACAACAAATGATTGAACTGGGCCGAGCCAATCATAGCCGAAGCAATAAAGGCGAAGATCCACCCGTATTGTTGTTCGGTGGCATGATATTGATTAAGAAATACATCGGCTGAAGCCGCGATGTATGCAAACGGTGCCGACATGGCAATACCACCAGCCACGGCATACATAATAAACTGTGGCTGTTTCAGCACCAATGCAAAGTTGCTAAGGATAGCACGGGGCTTTAAAGAAATTTCAGTATCGGCAGGTTTGCCTTCGGGCAATTGAAAAATTGTAGCTAATAAAATTAAAAACGTAACTACGGCCAGCGCAACAAATACCGAGTGCCAGCCAAACGCTACTGTAAAATATCCACCTACGGTGGGTGCAATCATGGGCGATATGGCTATCACCAGAATGATAGATGAAAATGCCTGCGCAATTTTACGGGGCGGAAATAAATCGCGCACCAGTGCCTGAGATGCCACCATACCTACACAACCGCTCAAGGCTTGCATAAAGCGCATGAGCACCAGCGATTGCAGCGAGGTGGAAAGGGCACACAACACCGAACTGATGATGTAAATACTCAACCCGATGTAGAGCGGTTTTTTTCTTCCGTACCGATCAAGCAACGGTCCATATAACAACTGGCCTATTGCAATCCCAATCAGGTAAGCTGTTAATGAAAACTGAACCTGAGAAATACTTACATTCAAATCCCTGGCAATAGCCGGAAATCCCGGCAGGTACATATCAATCGAAAACGGACTGATGGTTGAAAGCGAACCAAGAATAAGGATGAGAAGGAAATAGCGGCTGCGCTTCATGAGTAAAACGCAAATATAACGACACTTCACGCAAAGACCACAAATACGATGCAACCCGCTTGTTACTTTTTGGTCTTTCGCTGTAACTTCAATATCCAAAACCAGCTCTAAGCAATAAACCCCAAGCCGTATGATCCGTAATTATCTGAAAGTTGCCATCCGGTCTATCTTCCGCAACAAGTTAACGGCCTTCATCAACATTGCAGGCCTGGCTTTGGCCATGATGTGCTGTATTCTTATTTATCTATTTGTAGCCGATGAACTGGCCTACGACCGCTACCACACGAAGGCCGACCGGATTTACCGGGTAACACGTAACTTTTTGAGTAAAGACGGAGTGCCCAACCTGCATTTGGCCAACGTGGCACCGCCCATCGGGCCGTTGTTGAAAAACGACTTTGGTGAAATTGAGGTTATGGCCCGGACCATCAACTTTAATTTAAGCGTTGGTTTGGAACAAGATGGTGAACTGGTAAAAAACTTTTTAGAAGAAAACATCTTTGTAGTTGAACCCGATATCTTCAAAATTTTTGACATCGAGGTGCTCTCAGGCGACCCTGCCAAAGCCTTGGCAAGGCCACTTACCATAATGCTTTCGGAAGAATACGCCAACAAATATTTTGGAACGCAGGATGTAATTGGAAAACGTCTTCGCGTAAACAATCAATTGGATATTGAAGTAGCAGGCACGTACAAAAGTTTTCCTGCTCAATCGCACTGGCATCCCGATATGCTGGTGTCATTCAGTACCATGGAAATTGATGCCATTTACGGGCGCAAGGGTTTGGAAACCAACTGGGGCAACAATGCTTTTGGCACTTATCTGTTGTTGGAAGAAGGGGCAGATCCAAAAAAAGTTGAGGCTGGCTTTGCAGACTTTATGGAACGGCACTTTGCCACTTATGCCCGCAGCAACTGGGGGGTGGCTCCCGATTTCAAGGCCTCCCGATCTACCACACTATTTCTGCAGAAACTCACCGACATACACCTCCGTTCGCACCTGGATGATGAACTGGAAGTGAATGGCAACATCAACAACGTGCGCATGATGGCCGTGATTGGTGTGTTTATCATTCTGATTGCCTGCTTCAACTTCATCAATCTATCAACGGCCCGTGCTACCAAGCGCTCGAAAGAAGTGGGGCTGCGCAAAGTGGTAGGTGCATTTAAAGCGCAACTCATCAGTCAGTACTTAAGCGAGTCGGTGGTAATTTCATTTTTTGCGCTCGTGCTGGCCATCGGTTTGGCAACGGTTTCCATTTCATGGCTGAATAGCTTTACCGGTAAAATACTTTCGTTGAGTCCGGTTTCAAACTGGCCGCTGTATGCCGGACTAATCGGCTTTGCCATTGTAGTAGGAATTATGGCTGGTTTATACCCGGCATTTGTTATCTCTGGCTTCAAACCCGCACTGGTATTAAAAGGGCAACAAGGGTCGGCCAAAGGCAAAGGAATGGTGCGCAAAACACTGGTAGTGGCTCAGTTCTCCATCTCTATTATATTATTAATCGCAACAGCCATCACGTTTCAACAACTTGACTTCTTGAACAGCCGAACGCTGGGCTACGATAAAGACCAGGTGGTGGTGCTGGGGTATTACCCCAATGATCTGGGTAATAACTACGAAGCGTTTTATAACGAATTACTGAAGTCATCGGCCATTGAAAATGCCTGCCGCTCTTCGCGCATTCCTACGGGCCGGCTGTTGGATAGCTCCGGGCCGCCCCTCATTACCAAAGGCGATAGCCTGGTAAATTCAACCGTTACCACCAAGTTTGTAATCATCGATGAAGAGTTCTTTCGCACCTATGGTATGGAAATAGCAGCAGGGCGCGACCTTTCACGTGCAAACATTAACGATGATTCGCTGTCATTTATCATAAACGAAACCGCAGCCAAAGCCTATGGCTGGGCAAACCCTTCCGAAGGCATCGATAAGGATTTCAGCTACGCAGACATAAAAGGCAAATTGGTGGGCGTGGTTAAAGATTTTCATTTCGAATCGCTGCATCAATCCATCGTTCCCATCGTATTCTTTTCGCAAGCGGGCAATTTCAATTCGCTGTCAATACGAATTGCAGCAGGGCAAACGCAGCAAGGGCTCGCTCACATTGAAAAAGTATGGAAAGAGTTCTTAACGGAACGTCCGTTCAATTATGCCTTTGTAAGCGAAGACTACCAACGGCTTTACCTGGAAGAGCAAAAGCAGAATCAACTCTTCACCATCTTTTCAGGGTTGGCCATCTTTATCGCTTGTCTTGGTTTGTTTGGATTAGCCACCTTCAATACCCTGCAACGGGTTAAGGAAATTGGCATCCGTAAAGTATTAGGCGCCTCCGTACCAAGCATACTCGCCTTGCTTTCCAAAGAGATTGTTGTGTTGATTATTCTGGCTAACCTGATTGCCTGGCCGTTGGCCTGGTATTTCATGCAGCAGTGGCTAAGCAGTTTTGCTTACCACGTAGATATGAACCTGGCTATTTACCTGTTGGCAGCGGTGGGTGCTGTGTTGCTGGCCTTGATTACCGTTAGCTCACAAACCATTAAGGCCGCCATGACTAACCCATCCTCTACACTAAGGTATGAATAGGCTTTGATATAATACCGGGGTCATTTGCTTTGCTCTCTCTCCATGCGGGAGATTGTTAGCTTGCGAATAAAGAATCCGATCAGCAGCCCAAACAAGGCAAACCCCAACACGATGTAGATAAAGTTTTCTTCAAACACCTTTGCCTGCAAGTTGAGCAAACGCCCAACCCAATAGCCGGTTGTGCTTACCAGGGTTGCCCACATTAATCCCGTAACAATACTGTAAAATAAATACGATGCCGGCCGGATGCCGCTTAACCCCACCACCAGCGGTATAACTACCCGAAAGCCATACAAAAACCGGTAACTAAAAAGAATCTGGAGCTTATGTTGATGGAAGAAGCGCGTTACCGGCTCCACCCTTGCCGCCAGCTTCGGTCGCTTTTCCAGAAAATACTTTCCATTCAGTCGGCCAATGAGGTAATAAATCCAATCGCTTACAAACGAACCGAAGAAACCAGCCAGCACGGTAGCCGGAAATTGAAATGGCCCATGGGCTATTAAAGAAGAAGCTACCAGTATGGCAGTTTCACCTTCCAGAAAAGTGCCAGCCACCAGTGCCAGGTATCCATATTGCTCCAAAAAATTCTCCACAGAAAACCTCGGTCAAAAAATTTTGACATAAAAATGAACCAACTATTGAAATATTTCGTTTTCTATTCCATTAATTTTGTAAAAACTTTTTTTGAATGCCTTTTATCTGACGATTTAAACGCAACAACAGAAATTGAAAACAACCACCACACCTTTTGAGCCAGCTAACGTAACGTTCAGCCTCGCCACCCCGGCAAATATGCTCATGTGTACCATCTGCTTGCCCCACCCGGGGTTCAGAAGCCATCGAAGGCAAATCAGAATCTGAGACCTTCTCATAACTAACAATTGTATGGCGAATTCGCTTGGCGGATTACGCCTGTAGTGCTTCAATGCATTTTGGTTCAACCACTATTTTAACACGAAACAACATTGGATAATAATATAATTGTCAGACCAGCTACGGCCGATGACACCCATTACGCAGAAACCATCACCAACGAGATGGCCGAATCTGCCAAAGCGCGCGGCACCGGCATTGCCAAACGCTCTCCTGACTATGTGAAAATGAAAATGGAGGAGGGCAAAGCAGTAATTGCCGTTACCAAAGACGGAACCTGGGTAGGCTTTTGCTACATCGAAGCGTGGGAACACGAAAAGTATGTGGCAAACTCAGGATTAATCGTATCACCACCCTTCCGAAAAACCGGTGTGGCCACCGAAATCAAACGCAAGGTGTTTGAGCTTTCGCGGAAGAAATACCCGGATGCAAAAATCTTTGGACTTACTACCGGCCTGGCGGTAATGAAGATCAACTCCGACCTGGGGTATGAACCCGTAACCTATTCTGAGCTTACTACCGATGAAGAATTCTGGAAAGGTTGCCGCAGTTGTGTAAACTTCGAAATTCTGATGGCCAAAGGCCGCAAGAACTGCATGTGTACGGCCATGTTATTCGATCCGGTGGAAGATGCAAAGAAGAAAGCCGAACTGGCTAAAACTGTTGTTACACCCGAAGGCGATCTGGAACACCATAAAAAACGTGAGTTCAAAGGCAACTTCAAGTTGTTCGAACGCTGGGTTCGCTTCAAGCAGTTTGTGTTGCTCAAAAGCTGGAAGAAACAGCAAGGCGATGATGAAAAGAAGAAATCTTCGTTTTTGAGCTTCTTGTTTTTCTGGTAGTCTTTGCCCCTCAACACAAGAGAGGGATTAATTATTCTTTAATATAATTAGTTCATGAAAAAAGTTGTTTTAGCATTTAGCGGAGGATTGGATACCTCCTACTGCGCCATCTATCTCTCAAAAGAGTTAGGCTACGAAGTGCACACCCTTACCGTAAACACCGGTGGCTTTAGCGCAGAGGAAGTGAAGGAAATTGAAAAACGGGCTTTGAGCCTGGGGGTGGCTTCGCACAAAACCATTGATGAAACCCGCAACTACTACGACAAGGTTATCAGGTACCTGGTATTTGGCAATGTCTTGAAAAACGGAACGTATCCTTTAAGCGTAAGTGCCGAGCGTATGAGCCAGGCGCTGGCAGCTGCCACGTATGCCAAAGAAATTAAAGCCGATGCCGTGGCCCACGGAAGCACCGGTGCCGGCAACGACCAGGTGCGGTTTGATATGATCATCCAGATTTTGCATCCGGGTGCCGAAATTATTACGCCTATTCGCGATAAGAAACTGAGCCGCGAAGAAGAAGTGAATTATCTGAAGGAAAGAGGAATTCACTTCAGTGCCGAAAAAGCAAAGTACTCTATTAATAAAGGCATCTGGGGTACATCGGTAGGTGGTAAAGAAACATTAAACTCTCTCGGCCAGCTACCGGAAGAAGCCTGGCCCACACAGGTTACCAAACAAGGTAATGAAGCAGTAAGACTCGGATTTAAAAAAGGCGAACTGGTTTCGGTAAACGGAAAAACCTACCAACATCCGGTTGAGGCAATCCATGCCTTGCAGGCTATTGCCGGGCCGTATGGCATTGGCCGCGATATTCATGTAGGCGATACTATTATTGGAATTAAAGGTCGCGTGGGGTTTGAAGCAGCCGCACCCGTGCTCATCATTAAAGCCCATCATGCGCTGGAAAAGCACGTTCTTACCAAGTGGCAGTTAAGCTGGAAGGATCAGCTCGCCCAGTTTTATGGCAACTGGTTGCACGAAGGTCAATACCTCGATCCGGTTATGCGGGATATGGAGGCCTTCCTAACCAGTTCACAACAAAATGTAACAGGCGAAGTTTCCATTACACTCTACCCCTATCGCTTCCAGATCAATGGCATCGAGTCTGCATACGATCTGATGTCGGCTAAATTTGGTAAGTATGGCGAAATGAATTTGGGCTGGACCGGTGATGATGTGAAAGGATTTACCAAAATATTCGGTAACCAGGTAGCAATTTATCATCAGGTGAAGGGAGAAGCAGAAAGTTTAAAGTAGGAAGTTAAAAGTTTAAAGTAGGAAGTTAAAAGGGAAGTTTAGAGTTTAAAGCAACCATTAAACTTTAAACTTTAAACTTTGGCCTTTGAACTTTAAACTTTTCTAAGTTTTAACTAATAAAAAAATGAAATTAAAAGCAGGCATCATAGGCGGAGCGGGCTACACCGGTGGCGAAACATTGCGGCTATTGCTCAATCATCCACACGTAGAAGTTGTATTTGTTCAAAGTCGCAGCCAGGCCGGTAAACCGGTAACAAGCACACACCACGATTTGGTGGGCGAAACTGATTTAATTTATTCAGCAGATTTTAACCAACCGGTGGATGTGTTGTTTCTTTGTCTTAGCCATGGCGAGAGCAAGAAGCTATTGAGTGAACACAGCTTTGCTTCAACCACGCGCATGATAGATTTAGGTAACGATTTTCGCTTAGGCGATAAAGCCGGAGATCGTGAATTTGTTTACGGCTTACCGGAATTTCAGCGTGAAAAAAATCAAGCAGGCCAAAAACATTGCCAACCCGGGTTGCTTTGCTACGGCTATTCAACTTGGATTGCTGCCACTTGCACAAGCAGGCTTGTTAACAGAGGTTCATACAACAGGCATAACGGGCTCTACCGGTGCCGGACAAAAGTTGCAAGACACTACACACTTTACCTGGCGCACTAACAATATTTCCGCATACAAAACACTTTCACATCAACACCTGAGTGAAATCAATCAAACATTAAAAAAAACTTCAGCCATCGTTTGGCGGACCTGCAAACTTTGTGCCGTGGCGGGGTGATTTTGCGCGTGGCATTTTCGTAACCTCGGTCGTGCGTTCTGCGCTTTCGCTGGAAGAGTTATATATGTTGTATGAAAATTTTATGCAGCACATCCATTCACGCATGTAAGCAAAGAACCCATTAACCTGAAACAGGTAGTAAACACCAATAAGTGTTTGATCCATCTGGGAAAAAGTGGGCAACCAACTTGCTATTCATTCTATAACTGATAATCTATTGAAAGGAGCCAGTGGCCAGGCCGTACAAAACATGAACCTGATGTTTGGATTGGAGGAAAGTGAAGGGATAAGGTTGAAGGGAATTGTATTTTAATAGTAATAAGTTGAACGTTTGAAAGTCTAAAGTATCGTAGGTTGAAAGTTAAAGGATTTGAGTATGCAAAACTTCAAAGAACTGATTGTTTGGCAAAAGGCTCACAAAAATGTGTTGCTGATTTACAACCAAACTAAAACTTTTCCGAAAGAAGAATTATATGGAATTACCAGTCAACTAAGACGTGCCGCTGTTTCTATTCCAACAAATATTGCGGAAGGTAGCGGAAAATCAACCAAAAAAGATTTTGCCAACTACCTACAAACTTCCTTAGGTTCATCGCAGGAAGTTGAATATCTGATTTTATTATGCCTGGATCTTAACTTCATTTCTACTAAAGTGTATAATGAGTTAAGTAACTTAAATAATGAAGTTAAAGCTATGTTAATTTCACTGATCAAAAAAGTGAGGTCTTGAGCATCACTTTAAACTTTTAACTCCCAACTTTCAACTTTATAAAAGTGAAACTATTTGACGTTTACCCCCTCTTCCCCATCGAACCGGTTAAAGCTGTGGGCTCATGGTTGTGGGATAGTGAAGGAAAAAAATATCTGGATTTGTACGGTGGACATGCGGTGATTTCGATCGGACATAACCATCCTCATTTTGTTGAAGCATTGAAAAATCAGTTGGATAAAATCAGTTTTTATTCGAACAGTGTAAAAAATTCAATGCAGGAGAACCTGGCAGAGAAACTTGGTCAGCTATCAGGTTATACAAATCATCAATTGTTTTTGTGTAACAGCGGTGCCGAAGCCAACGAGAATGCGTTAAAACTTGCTTCGTTTATCACAGGCCGCAAAAAGATTATTGCTTTTAAGAAAGCTTTTCATGGTCGCACGTCCGGTGCAGTGGCCGCAACCGACAATCCAAAAATTGTTGCACCCTTCAATACCGGACATGAAATTGTATTTATTCCCCTAAATGATACGATCGCATTTGATCAAGCCATCGATCACACGATTGCTGCCGTTATCATCGAAGGCATACAGGGTGTTGGCGGCATTCAGATTCCGGATGATTCATTTTTAAAACACATCGCACAAAAAACAAAACAGGCCGGAGCCTTGCTGATTCTGGACGAAGTGCAATCGGGTTATGGGCGCACCGGAAAATTCTTTGCTCATCAGCATGCAGGCATTGAAGCTGACCTGGTAACACTTGCTAAAGGAATGGGCAATGGCTTCCCGATTGGCGGTGTGTTGATTCACCCAGCCATTAAACCCTGGAGCGGTATGCTGGGCACCACGTTTGGCGGCAACTACCTGGCCTGCGCTGCCGGTATTGCTGTGCTGGAGGTTATTGAAAATGAAAACCTGATGGCGAACGCTCAAACTTTGGGCGATTTCTGGATGAAGGCCTTAAAAGCGTATCCTTCCATTTTGGATGTACGCGGCCGCGGACTAATGATAGGATTTGACTTACCTGAATCAATGGCTGGCTTGCGCAAGGATTTACTCTTCAAACATCATATTTTTACAGGTGAAGCTAAACCCAATACGGTGCGTTTGTTACCATCCCTTGCCTTATCCAAATCCGAAGCGGAAATTTTTCTCGAGGCGCTTTCTGTTGAATTAAAACCAATAGCGGCTCTATGAAAAATTTTCTTTCAGTAAATGAAGTAGGTGATCTCTCGGCATTGGTGGCAAAGGCATTGGCTTATAAAGCCGATCCGTTTAAGGATAGTAAACTTGGCGAACACAAACGCCTTGGTATGTTATTCTTAAATCCCAGCATGCGCACCCGCATCAGCACACAAATTGCTGCCAAAAATCTGGGCATGGATGCGATTGTATTTAATGTTGGCCAGGATGGCTGGACCCTCGAGTTTGAAGACGAGGCGATCATGAGCGGCACAACCGTTGAACATGTAAAGGAAGCTGCACCCGTGCTCGGAAAATATTTCGACATACTGGGTGTGCGTACCTTCCCATCGCTAAAAAATAAAGAAGACGACTATAGCGAACTCTACATTAACCAGTTTATAAAATACGCGGGCGTTCCGGTGTTAAGCCTTGAGAGCGCCACACTACATCCTCTTCAAAGTCTTACTGATTTAATTACCATTACTGAAACTTTTAAGGAAAAGCGTAAACCAAAAATCGTACTTACCTGGGCTCCGCATGTTAAGGCATTACCCCAATGTGTAGCCAATAGTTTTTCACAATGGATTACTGCCTGGGGCCAGGCCGATTTTGTGATCACGCATCCGGAAGATTATGAGTTGGACAGCAAGTTCACCAAAGGCGCAACGATTACCCATAACCAGGACGAAGCATTGAAAGAGGCTGACTTTGTGTACATCAAAAACTGGAGCACATATAAAGATTACGGCAAAATCTATTGCAACGACCCGGAGTGGATGCTGACAAACAAAAAACTGGCACTCGCCAACAAGGCAAAGATTATGCATTGTTTGCCCGTTCGCAGAAATGTAGAACTGAGCGATGAAATTCTGGATGGGCCAAACAGTATAGTAACACAGCAAGCCGGCAACCGGGTTTGGGCCGCGCAGGCGGTGTTGGCAGAACTTCTTAAAATCAAAAGACAATAGACAAAAATCAGTTGACAATATTGTCAACTGTCAATTGCCTTTTGTCAACTAGTTAAAATATGAACAAACTCTATATAATCAAGATTGGCGGCAATGTCCTTGACGATGAAAAAAGCGTTAAAAAATTTTCTCAAAGACTTTGCTTCCATTCAGGCACCTAAGATTCTTATTCATGGTGGCGGAAAAAATTGCAACCCGGTTAGGCGATCAACTGGGTATTCAATCCCACTATGTGAAAGGAAGAAGAATTACCGATGGCCCTACGTTGGATCTGGTAACCATGGTGTATGGAGGACTGGTGAATAAACAAATTGTTGCTGCACTGCAATCACATCATTGCAATGCAATGGGTGTAACCGGTGCGGATGGTAACTTGATAAAAGCCAAAAAGCGTCCTGTGGGAGAAGTTGACTACGGTTTTGTGGGCGACATAACCCCCGATAGCGTAAACAGCACACTATTATATTTTCTGCTGAAGCAAAATGTAATTCCGGTGTTTGCACCCCTCACGCACAAAAATGGGATGATGTTGAATACCAATGCCGACACGATAGCTTCTGTGCTGGCCATTTCGTTAAGCAAGCATTTTGATGTGCGTTTGATCTTTTGTTTTGAAAAGCAAGGTGTGCTGCTGGATGTAAACAAACCGGATTCTGTTATCCGCAACCTGAACTTTAATTTGTATAACGATCTATTAACAAAGGGCTCCTTTCACGATGGCATTCTTCCAAAACTCGAAAATGCTTTCAGTGCCATTCAGTCGGGCGTAAAAGAAGTGCTGATTGGTGAACACACCCACTTGCTGGCCAATACCGGATACGACACAAAAGGAACACTCATCACGCAGGCATGAGAGAACACCTTACCTTCATTGCCATCGATTTACTACAGCAACTCGTAGTTACACCTTCTTTCAGTAAAGAAGAAAGCAAGACTGCGGGGTTACTGATGGGTTTCTTTGAACATCATGGGATAAAGGCCTTCCGAAAAGGAAACAACGTGTGGGCCATCAACGAACATTTTGACGCAAAAAAACCAACTCTCCTGCTCAACTCCCATCATGATACGGTAAAACCTAATCCGGGTTATACCCGCGATCCCTTTGCGCCTCATATTGTGGATGACAAACTTTATGGACTTGGAAGCAATGATGCCGGTGGCCCGCTGGTCTCTTTGATAATGACCTTCTTTTATTTCAGCAATCAATCAAACCTGAAATATAACTTAGTAATGGCTGCTACGGCCGAAGAAGAAATTTCGGGCACCGGTGGCATTGAATTGATCTGGAATGATTTACCAAAAATTGATTGTGCCATTGTTGGCGAGCCGACACTAACCAATATTGCCATTGCCGAAAAAGGATTGATGGTGCTGGATTGTGTGGCGAAAGGCAAGGCCGGGCATGCAGCCCGTGAAGAAGGAGTAAATGCCATCTATAATGCGCTAAAAGATATTGAGTGGTTTCGCAACTTTTCATTCCCGAAAGAATCTGAAACTCTTGGTAAAGTAAAAATGTCAGTAACGGTAATTAATGCCGGGCAGGCACATAACCAGGTTCCGGCTGAGTGCAGGTTTACAGTGGATGTACGCGCAACTGATGCTTATTCGTTAGAAGAAATTCTGGAGATCGTAAAGCAACATGTCTCGTGCGAAGTTACTCCACGCTCACTCCGACTCAGACCTTCAGGTATCAGCAACGATCATCCCTTGGTAGTAGCCGGAAAGTCCATCGGCAAAAAACTCTATGGCTCCCCTACTACTTCCGATCAGGCCTTAATTCCGGTACCCTCTATTAAAATGGGACCTGGTGATTCGGCCCGCTCGCACAGTGCCGATGAGTTTATCTACGTGCACGAAATTGAGGCTGGAATTGAATCGTATATTCAACTTTTTGGAACAAATTCTTTAACAACAGGTTACCGGTTTCGTGTTATAAGTTTGAATCTTGAATTTAAAATCTTGAATATTGAATCTTTAATCTTAAAGAAATCGGGAACTGAATATGAAACTCTGGAGCAAAGACAAAGAATCGCTTAAAACAGTAACCGACTTTACCACGGGGCAAGACAATGTTCTGGATTTGCACCTTGCTCCGTTTGACGTGTTGGGATCGCTCGCTCACATCACCATGCTTGAAACCATCGGGTTGCTTACTAAACCCGAACTGGATACCCTGCGCATAGCGCTAAAAGAAATTTAT
>LNFR01000055.1 GCA_001567185.1 Bacteroidetes bacterium OLB12 | reverse complement strand
GCAGGTAGATGAGGTGGTTCGCCTGGCGCTGGCTAAGATGATTTTACAGCCCCAACCAAGGGCATTAGGTAAGGATAAAACCTGCTTTTTTCAAATAAATTCTTTGTTTTCTGTTAGCCTTTGCAGGTACCATTTAATTGCTAATTTTGCCTCGATCTAACTTAAATTGTTGCCATCACTCATGGGCAAATTCATCCGACTCAAGAAGGGTTTCACCATTAATCTGAAAGGTAAAGCAGCACCTAAAGTGGTTGAAACCGACCAACCCGAAACATTTGTAATTAAGCCAACTGATTTTTATGGTTTATACATGCCCAAACCAGTGGTTGAGGTAGGTGATACCGTAAAGGCGGGCACCCCATTGTTTCACGATAAGAAATTTGAAAACATTGTATTTACCGCACCGGTAAGTGGTGAGGTGGTTGAGGTAAAACGCGGGGAGAAGAGAAAGCTTCTCGAAATAAAAATCCTGGCCGATAAGAATGTTGAGTTTGAATCATTCAAAAAATATTCGGTTTCCGAAGTTAATAACCTGGGCGCACCCGAGATTAAGGATCAATTATTAAAATCGGGTGTGTGGACTTCGTTGGTGCAGCGCCCGTTTGGTGTTATTGCTGATCCAGCCGCCACACCAAAAGCAATCCATATTTCGGCTTTTGATACACATCCGTTAGCTCCGGATTATGGAGTTCTCTTCAAAGGACAAGACCAGTACTTTCAAGTGGGGGTGGAGGTGCTTAAGAAATTAACGCCTGGTGTGGTGCATGTAAACACGCATGCTTCCAGTGAAATTTCAACCGTGTTTTCACAGGTTAAAGGAGCTGACGTAAACAAGTTTTCGGGGCAACATCCGGCAGGTTGTGTGGGTGTACAAATTCACCACATCGACCCGATCAATAAAGGGGATGTGGTATGGACCATTAACCCATTTGGGGTTATTCAAATTGGCAAGTTATTCCTGAACGGTGTTTATGATACTTCGCGCATTGTAGCATTGGTGGGTTCGGAAGTAAAGAATCCGCAGTATTACAAAACATTTACAGGTGCATCGGTAAAGAAATTTATGGATGGAAACCTGAATCAGGATCATGTTCGGGTAATTTCGGGTAATCCGTTAACCGGAACTTCCATTGGTAAAGACGGACACCTGGGTTTCTTTGATCATCAGATTTCGGTACTGCCGGAAGGCGATTATTATGAATTTGTTGGTTGGATTGCGCCCAGTGCCAAAAAAATCAGTTTCCACCGGGCTATTGGTCTGTTTTCTTTCCTTTCGCCAGGCAAAGAACGCGTAGCCGATACCAATACACATGGTGAGCCACGGGCCTTCGTACAAAGCGGTGTATTTGAGCAGGTAACACCGATGGATATATTACCCACCCACCTGTTAAAGAGTATTCTTGCCGAAGATATTGATGAGATGGAAGCGTTGGGTATCTACGAAGTAATTGAAGAAGACCTTGCCTTGTGCGAGTTTGTAGATGTATCGAAACACAAGGTGCAGGAAATTTTACGGGAAGGACTTGATTTAGTTCAACATAGTTAATTCGGTTGTAATGAAGTTTTTGAGAAATCAGCTTGATAAAGTAAAGCACCGGTTTGAAAAAGGCGGCAAACTGGAAAAATACTTTTATGCCTACGAGGCAATTGATACGTTTTTGTTCGCGCCTAACACAACCAACGATGTAAAGGGTTCGCAAATTCGTGATGCCGTTGATCTGAAGCGCCTGATGATGACGGTTATTATTGCCATGGTACCCTGCTTGCTGTTTGGAATATGGAATGTTGGTCATCAGCATTTTCTGGCAATCGGTCAGCCGGGGGCTACCCTTGGCGAAAAAATAGGAGTAGGGTTGTGGCAAGTGTTACCCATCGTGGTAGTGTCGTACGGTGTGGGTCTTGGAATTGAGTTTGTATTTTCTGTTATCCGTAAACACCCGGTAAACGAAGGGTTTCTGGTAACAGGTATGCTTATTCCGCTGGTAATGCCACCGGATGTTCCGCTTTGGCAGGTAGCGGTAGCAACTGCTTTTGCGGTAATCATTGGGAAAGAAGCGTTTGGTGGTACTGGCATGAATGTGGTGAACGTGGCCTTAACCGCACGGGCATTTTTATACTTTGCTTATCCAACGGATATATCCGGAAGTGTGTGGACATACCTGGGTGATGCGCAGGCCGTAGCCGGATACTCGGGTGCAACCCCACTTTCAATAGCCGCAGATGCAGTGGAAACAGGTGAAAATGTAGTTGCCTCGCTCAATACCTTTGGGACCGGTTGGAACGAAGGAATGTTTACGTTGCAGAATCTGTTTTTAGGATTACACCCGGGCTCAATAGGAGAAACCTCTACCCTAATGTGTTTGATCGGTGCGCTGATCCTGATTGTTACAGGCACCGGAAGCTGGAAAATTATTGTAAGTGTTTTTGGAGGTGCTTATGCCATGGGGCTTCTGTTGAACCTTGTGGGTAGCAATGCCTATACACAAATGCCAGCGCACTATCACCTGGTGATTGGCGGGTTGGCATTTGGTGCTGTGTTTATGGCCACCGATCCGGTAACGGCTGCACAAACCGAAACCGGCAAATGGGTGTATGGACTTTTAATAGGAATGTTTACGGTACTGATCCGGGTATTTAATCCTGCATACCCGGAAGGTATTATGCTGGCGATTTTGTTCATGAACGTAATCGCCCCGCTAATTGATTATTTTGTAGTGAACGCAAACAAAAAACGAAGATTACAACGTGCGACAGTCTAACCTTTATATCGTATTATTTGCAGCCGGCCTTACGGTAGTGTGTGCAGGGTTGCTAGCTTTTGCATCGCAGGCTTTGAAACCACGTCAGGATGCTAATGTTGAACTAGTAAGAAAATCAAATATTCTTTCTACCGTTCTTACCCTTGAAAAGGGGGCTGATATTGAAAAAATTTACAATACCCGCATTCGTGAGATCGTGATTGACTACAATGGAAATGAAGTGGATAAAAAGCCAACTGAAATTAATCTGGGGGTTGAGTACAAAAAAAATCCACAAGACAGATTGTTGCCAGTTTTTGAAGTACGCAGTGAAACGGATCCAAACAAAATTGAGAATGCAGTATTGCCTGTATTTGGGTTTGGACTTTGGAACACCATAGCCGGTTATGTGGCTCTTGAATCGGACTTTAACACCATTAAAGGAGTTAATTACTCGCATGTAGGCGAAACGCCAGGTCTGGGGGCTCGTATTGCGTCAGCAGATATTCAGGATCGATACAAGGGCAAGCAGATTTTTGAAGGCGACAATATTGTATCGGTAGTTATGCAAAAAGGTGAGGGGTTGGATTACACCAGCGAACCACACAAGGTGGATGGCATGTCAGGGGCAACCTTAACAGCCAAAGGCGTAAATAATATGCTGAAAGATTATTTTCAGTGTTATGATAAGTACATCAAAAAAATCGTTCATCTAATCAACAGGCAAACCTATGAGTACCGCAGTAGCAGAAATAGCAGAGGTAAAAAATCGGAGCCCCTGTTTTCTAAGAAAAACAGAAAACTTATTACCAACCCGCTGGATATTGATAATCCGGTAACGGTGCAGGTATTGGGTATTTGTTCTGCGTTGGCAGTTACTACCCAAATGAAGCCAGCTTTGGTAATGGCCATTGCCCTAACCGTGGTAACGGCAAGCTCAAACTTCATTATCTCTATCATGCGAAATTCTATTCCGGGGCGCATTCGTATTATCGTTCAGTTGGCGGTAGTATCGTTATGGGTTATTCTGGTAGATCAGTTATTGAAAGCTTATGTCTATGATGTATGGAAACAGCTTTCGGTATTTGTGGGTTTGATTATTACCAACTGTATTGTAATGGGCCGCCTGGAGGCTTTTGCCATGGGTAACAAGCCGTGGCCATCTTTATTAGATGGTTTGGGTAATGGTTTTGGATATGGATTAATCCTTTTTGATAGTTGGCTTCTTCCGCGAATTACTTGGTGGTGGTTCTATCTTCGGATTTAAAATCTTTGAAGCGATGGGCATTACCTATCAGGGTAACGGATTAATGTTACTACCAGCCGGAGCTTGTGTAATTGTTGGGCTTGTAATCTGGGTACAACGTTCTATTAACGGTTATCGCGAAACACATTAAAATCTTAACGTTATGGATTTAGTAAATCTTGGGATACGGTCAATATTTATAGACAACATGATTTTTGCCTACTTCTTGGGCATGTGTTCTTTTCTGGCTATCTCTAAAAAAGTAAAAACAGCATTTGGCCTGGGTATGGCTGTTGTATTTGTATTGGGAGTAACAGTTCCGATTAACTGGCTTATTCAGGAGTACATTCTTAACCCAGGTGCCTTGTCATGGATAAGTGGAGATTTTGCAGATATTGATCTTGGCTTCCTGCAATTCATTGTGTTTATATCAGTAATTGCAGCGGTAGTTCAATTAACAGAAATGGCTGTGGAGAAATTTTCGCCTGCTCTTTATGGTTCGTTGGGAATTTTTCTTCCTCTTATCGCAGTTAACTGTGCCATTTTAGGTGGGGCTTTGTTTATGGTTGGGAAGAATCCTCCATTCAGTTTTACGCAATCCGTTGTGTATGGTGTAGGCTCTGGTATTGGATGGATGCTGGCAATTGTTGCATTGGCAGGTGTTCGCGAAAAGATGAAGTACTCCAATGTGCCCGCACCGTTAAGAGGCCTGGGTATCACCTTTATTCTGGTGGGGTTAATGTCATTGTGGCTTTTTGAGTTTCCTTGGCTTCTCCCTGTAATCGGGTTTAACAAAAAGAAAATAGAAAGGCCTCCGATTGATTCGGGGGCCTTTTTACTTTTGCGGATACAAAACCTGTGCAACTGCTTTTTACCCATCAAAAACAGGATGGAATTTTAAGGTGATCTTACTATAAATTGTAAACCCATGAAAAATAATCTTAGAAAAATAGCCCGCTATTTCTTTAGCGGCATGCTGTTTATTGTACCCCTGCTGGCAACGGGTTATTTTGTGTTCTGGTCGTTTGCTCAACTGGATGGCTTACTGCAGTTGCCTTATCCGGGGTTAGGCTTCCTGATTATTTTTGGTGTCATAACGCTCTTCGGTTATTTTATTTCAGCTTTCGCACTCAATACGTTTACAGATTGGCTCGACCATATTATAAACCGAATACCTTTTGTTAAACTGATATACTCTTCAATCAAAGATCTTATCGGAGCTTTTGTGGGCGACAAACGAAAGTTTGATAAACCTGTATTGGTTACCATCAATAAAGAAAATGTGCTGCACCAGATTGGTTTTGTAACCCAGGAAGATCTTTCAGAATTGGGTTTGAAAGATATGGTGGCTGTTTACTTCCCTCATTCCTATGCGTTTTCGGGTAATCATTTTTTAATTCCGAAAGAAAGCATCCGGCCGCTTCATATTTCAGGGCCAGTGGCAATGAAGTTTATTGTATCGGGTGGAGTTTCCGGGTTTAAAGAACAATAAACTTAGTTGATCACCCCCGATCCGATCAATTCGTCATGTTCGTACCAGGCTACAAACTGACCCGGTGTAACGCCCCGTTGTGGCTTATCGAAAATAATATAAAGACCATCTTCCTTTCTAAATAGCGTGCATGGTTCCAGCGGCTGGCGGTATCGAATGCGCGCTACAAAGTTCTTCGATTCACCGATGTTGAGTTTTAAATCTTCCCGAATCCAATGTTCATCGGCAAGCGGAACAAATAAACCTTTCCGGTATAATCCGGGATGATCATCGCCACTGCCGGTATAAATAATATTTTTGTCGGTATCCGTGCCAATTACAAACAAGGGTTTTTCGTAGCCGCCAATATTTAGCCCCCTGCGCTGCCCAATGGTATAGAAATGAGCACCGTTGTGTTCGCCTACTACTTCACCTGATTCAGGATTAAAATTGTATGGCTTTGTTATGTTCTTTAAATCGGTTGGTTCGTAATCATTTCTAAAAGCCGGTGAATCAAACGGTACTTCAATTACTTTTCCTTTTTTCGGTTCAAGCCGTTGTTGTAAAAAATCGGGCAGATGTACTTTCCCTACAAAGCATAACCCTTGCGAGTCTTTCTTTTCGGCAGTAGCCAGGTTGGCTTGTTTGGCAATGGCCCGTACTTCTGATTTTAATAATTCACCAATCGGGAACAATGCCCTGGATAACTGTTGCTGCGTGAGTTGGCAGAGGAAATAACTTTGATCTTTGTTGGGATCTTTACCGGCCAATAATTGGTAATAGGTTTTGCCCCCCTTTGTTATTTCACCTCTTCTGCAATAATGCCCGGTAGCTACATAATCGGCACCTAACTTTAAGGCGGCATTCAGAAATACATCGAACTTGATTTCGCGATTACAAAGTACATCGGGATTGGGTGTGCGGCCGGCTTTGTATTCGGCAAACATGTAATCAACAATTCGTTCTTTGTATTCTTTACTTAAATCAATAGCCTGAAAGGGAATGCCCAGGTGTTGGGCTACAATCATGGCATCGTTACTATCATCAAGCCACGGGCACTCCTTGCTGATGGTAACCGAATCGTCATGCCAGTTTTTCATGAACACACCAATTACCTCGTAGCCTTGTTCTTTTAACAAATACGCAGCTACGCTCGAATCAACACCTCCTGATAAACCAACCACAACCCGCTTCATATTTTTATTCGATTCCTGATTCAAAATTTAAGAATAACGGAAGACTAATTTGTTGAATTCTAAATTATTGTTTTTCATTTAAGAGGTCATTCACGATTGTATTAAATCGTTCTTTAAACTGCTCATGATAAATACCTGTGCCCGGTCCATCAAACCCGGTATGAATGTGTTTTACCTTGCCGTCTTTTCCAATAAAGATAGTTGTCGGAAATCCGGCAACTTTATTAAGCATAGGTAATGTTTCGGCCGCTTTGGCATTGTCGCTAACCCCGGCAATCAGGTATTCGTAGTTCACGCCAAACTTTTCTTTCATTTTTTTTACCCGTTCACTGGCGTAAGCAAAATCAGGTTTGCGTTCATAAGCTAACCCGATAATTTCTACTCCACGATTCTTATTTGCATCGTACCACGGTGACAGGAATTTTGTTTCATCCATGCAGTTGGGGCACCACGAGCCCATCATCTGCAAAATCACTACTTTGTTTTTATAACGATCGTCATTTAGGGTTACCGCATTGCCATTCAAATCAGGAAAACTGAATTCAATTTTATCGTAACCTTCTTTCAGATAAGTTAATGCGACATCGGGCAATTTTGCATTTTCATTTTTTTTACCGGCCCACGTCCTGAACCTGGATTTACCAAGCCAATGCCCCCCAAGTAAAGTTGAGTCATTTGGTTTTGTTACTTCAAACAGATAGACATGATTTCCATCAAATGTGCTAAGGTGTAAGGTGTCATTAATAACAGAACCTTCCAGGTAACGGTAGTCACCGGTTGGTGTTAAAAACGATCCGGTTGCGGTTGACCCGGTCTGTTCAAATAATGCAATGGCATGTGCGGTATCTTTTTCGTTATAAAATTGAACTGCGTACTTACCTGTAAAGTTTTTTGTAACAGAATTTGTGGCCGGTTGTACAAACCTGAAATTCTGGCCCACCTTTGCTTTGAATGGAAGCTTATAGGTAGGGTTATAATTCAGGTTAAACCATCCAAGCAGGCTATCGCCTTTTACCACACCCCGCAGGTACGCATCAAAAACATGCAATACAATGTTTACTGAATCGCCTTGAAAACTTACCTCATCCAGTACCAGGCGCTCAGCCGCATTGTGAATGGTTACCACCTGGCTACCGGCAGCATTTGTTGAAACTTCAAAATTGAACGGAAGCTGCTGGCCTTGAATTTCGAGCACGGCACGCCAGATACCGGTTTGGAGTTGCATCGGTTTTTTGGCACAAGCGCCTAAACAGAAAGCCAGAAGTAATAAAAGGGTATATCGCATAGTTTTTTGTGAGATCAGAACACAAAAATGCGATAATTGATTCTATTTTCGCTCAGGTTTATTTTCATCCAAACACATGTTTCAAGGAATAAAGGTGCTTGAACTGGCTTCGGTATTGGCTGGCCCCAGCGTAGGTCAGTTTTTTGCTGAATTAGGAGCCGAGGTAATTAAAGTTGAAAATCTTAAAACCGGGGGAGATGTAACCCGAACCTGGCGAGGGAAAAATGAAGATACAGACGATCGGTCGGCTTATTTCTGTTCGGTAAACTGGGGAAAGAAATCGGTTGCCCTCGATTTAAGTACACCTCTTGGAAAGTCAGCAGTTCAAAAACTGGCTCAGCAAAGCGCAATTATTATAGCCAGTTATAAACCTGGCGATGCAGAAAAACTTGGCGTTTCGTACCAGCAATTATCAACCGATAATACCCAATTGATTTACGGGCAGATTACCGGGTATGGTTCAGCGAATGACCGTGTAGGATACGATGCCGTAATTCAGGCCGAAAGTGGTTTTATGGATTTGAATGGTTCTCCGGAAGGACCACCCACTAAAATGCCGGTGGCATTAATTGATGTACTGGCAGCGCATCATTTAAAAGAAGGATTGTTGATTGCACTGTTAAAGAAAGATAGGACTGGTGAAGGAAGTTTGGTGGAGGTATCGCTGTTTGAAGCAGCTATTTCATCATTGGCAAATCAAGCCAGCAACTGGTTGGTAGCCCGCCAGCAACCGAAACGGCAAGGCTCTGAACATCCTAACATTGCACCGTATGGCGAGACCTTTCTGACAAAAGATGGAAAACGAGTGTTACTGGCCATTGGTTCCGACCGGCAGTTTTTAGATCTGCTGCAGGTACTGGGATTACCAATAGTAGCCGATGACAATCGGTTTAAAACCAATCAAAGTCGGGTGTTGCACCGAGCTATATTGCATGAACTGCTTACAAATGCCATTGCAAAATTTGAAGCCAATACTTTGATGAATCGGATTCATTCAAAAAAAATTCCGGCCGGAATTATTCAATCAGTTGATCAGGTTTTAGAAATGAAAGACACCCAACGAATTTTGTTAGAAGGGAATAACCTGCGCGGAGTTCGAAATTTTGTAGGATCAAATCAAAACGCTTCGCTTTTGCCACCACCTCATTTCGGAGAACATACAAAGGAGGTACTTGACCAGTTGCAACTTAAGATGTCTTGAGCCATTCGGTTCTTTGCCTTTTAAAGAATAATTTAACCATGCTCCTATTCTTAATGCGGGCTAAAGGTTAAAATCCAGTATTTTCCGCCTTTAAAACTTTCAATTTAATTACGTTATGAAAAGAATACTCGCTTTGTGGGCAATGCTTTTAATTGTAAGCGTTGCCTTTGCACAACCCCCCTACGGACCACCCCCGCAGGCACCAAAAGATGCAATTGTAGATGCCATAATTAAAGAGGCCACCGAGAACTCGCAACTGGAAAAATTGGGCCACGAGTTAATGGATGGAATAGGACCTCGTTTGGTAGGTACACCTAAAATGCAACAGGCCCACGACTGGGCTGTAGCTAAATATTCCAGCTGGGGAATAACTGCCCGTAATGAAAAGTGGGGCGAATGGCGTGGCTGGGAACGCGGCATTACACACATTGATATGGTTGCTCCATGGGTAAAATCGCTGGCCGGCCAGCAGTTAGCCTGGAGCCCGGGCACTAAAGGAAAAACCGTTACCGGTGATGTAGTGATTATTCCCGAAGTGGCCGATTCCATTGCCTTCAAAAACTGGTTGCCAGGTGTGAAAGGTAAATTTGTAATGATCTCGATGAACCAACCCACAGGACGGGCCGATGATAATTGGGAAAAATTTGGTACAAAGGAGTCTGTTGAAAAAATGAAGAAAGAAAGAACTGCTCTTACCGATGCCTGGAACGAACGCATTAAGAAAACAGGTAAGACAACGGCTACGCTGCCAGCTGTTTTAGAAGAAGCCGGTGCAGCTGGTATTGTAATGTGCTATTGGTCGCGCTGGTCAGGTTCTAATAAAATTTTCGGAGCCCGTACCAAAAAAATTCCCACGATTGATTTGATGCTTGAAGACTATGGGTTGCTGTATCGCCTGGCCGAATCTGGAAAAGCTCCAAAGATTAGTGTGCGTGCCGATTCGAAAGAAACAGGGGTAGTACCAACCTTTAACACCATTGCTGAAATAAAGGGCACTGAAAAGCCAAATGAATATGTGATGCTATCTGCCCATTTCGATTCGTGGGATGGTGGCACGGGTGCTACGGATAATGGTACCGGAACCCTGGTGATGATGGAAGCCATGCGCATTTTGAAAAAGGTTTATCCTAACCCGAAGCGTACTATCCTGGTGGGCCATTGGGGTAGTGAAGAGCAGGGACTAAATGGTTCAAGAGCATTTGTAGAAGATCATCCGGAAATTGTAGCCAATCTGCAGGCATTGTTTAATCAGGATAATGGTACGGGCCGTGTTACTAACATTACCGGTCAAGGGTTCCTGCATGCGTACGAATATATTTCGCGTTGGCTGGTAAAAGTTCCGAATGAATACAAGCGTGAATTGGAAACGCGCTTTCCGGGGTCTCCGGGTGGTGGCGGTTCCGACTTTGCTTCGTTTGTAGCCGCGGGTGCTCCGGGTTTTTCATTAAGTTCTTTAAGCTGGGATTATGGAACCTTTACCTGGCACACCAATCTTGACACGTACGATAAAATTGTTTTTGATGATGTGCGCAACAACGCCATACTTACCGCAATTTTAGTTTACCAGGCATGCGAAGATCCCAACAAAACTTCGCGCGAGAAGAGTGTGTTACCTGTTAACCCACGCACAGGCCAGCCCGGTCAGTGGCCGGAAATCAGAAAGCCAACCAGAAGGGGCGGGCTGGATTAATTAAAGTATCATTTAATTTATAGAATGGATAAAAGGCCGGGATTGATCCCGGCCTTTTGTTTTTACTAACCATCGAGTTTGGAGTTTATTTACCCTTTCGTTCTTGTAGGTCGCCTGACCTGTAACGTGAATCCCCCCACGACTACCTGATGCGTGAGTACACGGCCAAAGAAGAAGGCTATGTGTTTATGTATGTAAGCAACGAAAGCCCTACCTTAGTAGATGTGTATTTTGACGATGTAGTAATGACTCACACCAAAAGCAACGTAATTCAGTACAACGAGTACTACCCGTTTGGCCTTCAAACCGCCAACTCGTGGACAAGAGATAACAGCACCAACAACTTTCTTTACAATGCCGGCAGCGAGTTAAACAAAACTACCAGCAACTACGAAATGTTTTTTCGCGACTACGACCCCGCTTTAGGCAGAATGAACCAAACCGACCCCATGGCCAGTAAGTACAGCAGCCTAACTCCTTATAACTACGCCTTTAACGACCCCGTTACCTACAACGACCCCATGGGCGATGACCCCAGCGACCGCGATTATAGTCGCTTTCTCTACTTCGATGCACCGCAACAACACCACGATGCAAGCGCAGGTATGTACGGAAGTTTTACCAGGTATGGCCCCGGCAACTCCATTCTTATGGCCCAACTCAATCAAATGTGGGCCGATGCTAAAGCGGTAACTCCGGATAACATTGCAAACTATGCTGCACGGTATGGGCAAACCTTTGGCGGTGGTCTGGAGGGGTTACAGGCAGCACTTAGCACACTCATGCCCAACCAAATCTACAACCCTTGGGCAGGAAGAGAAACCGCAAGCGGTGGACATGCCGGAGCCTGGCAACCATATAGCTCAACAATTAGAAAATTAGTGGAAGAAAGAGGGTATAAGTTGAGAACCAGGTACAAACAGCAAAAGCAAGCTCAGCAAGGGGGGCTTCAGGAACAACTCACTCAGGAACTAGTTGATAAACTGTTTGGTGATAGTTTCAAAAACGATATGGTTCTTGGGGAGAATTCAGCTATGAGGCGAAGTAAGACCGGAGAAAGATCAGGTTTGAATCCCGAGACTCGCCAAGGAATTATTTCAACCTTACTTGGAACAACGGATCAAATGCTATATGAAAAAGGAGGAACTCGACTTCTAAGAGTTGTCGGAATAGACATTTACCAAAACGATTCTGCTTTAAATGGTACGTTCAACCCTCGAGGAATAGTTCCGGGAACATACGAAACCATTTTCACGTCCCCTGCATTAGATCCTTTCCGGTCGATCTTTGTAAATCCTGGCAGACCGGATAACCGATCCTTTGGTATAATTAATGCGGATGGTACTCAATTCAGAATAATTTTCTCTTTTCAAGAAACTACGCTTAATTAATCAGCTTGATATGAGAACGGCTTTTGGTTTTATTGTGCTATTGCTTTCATGTTTGAAGGCAGAATCTCAAGTTGATGACAGGCAGCTTCTCACGGAGAAAATTTTAACCGTTGATAGTATTAGAAAAAACCTTGGGAAATTTTCGAAAGGCAACTCGATTGTGATTTTTAAGAATAAAGTATTCGAAAAAACGTATTCATTTACCGAGACTAACGGATATACTTTTAAAGTTTTAACTGAAGGCTATCTGATGGTCGGACGTGTTCAGTACTTTTTAGTCTTTGATGAAATAGAAATTAAAGATTCGCTGGCCTCTGTGAGTTTTCATACATCTTCTCAGTATCTACAGGAGAATTACCAATACATCAAAGCGAGCATATCGTTTAAGAAGGATAAGAGTTCAAATTGGCAGATCGTTGATTACAAGATCAGAGAAGAAGAATGTTGCAAATGGTAACGTTTCGATAACAAGAAACCCCGGCTGATCACCGGGTTTTGTTTTTTTTACTGCATGAGACTTTGAATTTTTGTTGGGTATACTCTCGTCCGCGACTCGATTAAGCTTGACAGCTTAAAACTAATTAAGAAGTAGATGAACAAACACAGGGAGGAATTCCCCCTTCGCCCACGTTGGAG
>LNFR01000054.1 GCA_001567185.1 Bacteroidetes bacterium OLB12 | reverse complement strand
GGCGGGGAGGAAGGGATTCGAACCCTTGAACGATTTTTACACCGTTAACCGCTTAGCAGGCGGCCCCAATCGACCACTCTGGCACCTCCCCTAAAAGCCAACTTGCTGCCAGGTAAGGCCTACAATTGGTAAGACTAAGGCGGAGGGAGAGGGATTCGAACCCTCGGTAAGCTGTTGCCTACTACGGTTTTCAAGACCGTCGCAATCGTCCACTCTGCCATCCCTCCAGGCTGTGGAGGGGGTTTATGCAACCCGGTCGCGGAGTATAACACGCCACTTTTGGCACGTCAATATGATCCCAAAACAGAAAAGGGTTTTTCAGTGTTTGAAAAGGTGCCCAAAAGCTAACGGTTGAGTTGGCAAGCCACAGACCAATCAAAAATACGACGCGCCTCAGCTAAATTGGCATAGCCTAACTTGAGCGCCAAACCAATAACAAAATTGTTTATCGTGACCATCACCGCTGGCATCTTGGGCAACGAAAAGCGGGTAGCATCTTCCTGAAGGGTTTTGTCCCGGCGATAATGCAAGCCATTCTCAATGCCCCAATAAGCACGGTTCCAATCCAGTAGTTGTCTCGCCGAGGCTCTTTGCGGGGTACAGCTAGTCAATCCATAAACAACCTCTGTGGTTGTCTTATGGGTTCTGATATGAGTGACCTGCCGCACCAACTTGAATAGTTGCCGAACCCCTGGCCAATCCAGAAAGCCATCGGTATCCTCTATCACGGTAATGTGCCGCACTTCAATTCGTCCATGCCCCTTGTCAATCGTTTGCGCTTCCCAACGAGGTAAGTCAGGGATGTGCCAGCCTTTAGCTACACGAGGTGGCTGAAAGAATTGCTCAATATCGGCCCGTAAGGTGGATTGATTGTCCTTGGCTGTCCAGAGATAGTCGCCACCTTTGGCCAAAATCTCAACTGACAATTTGCGCTGAGTTTGCATCGCATCGGCACACACCACCCGATTTTTGAGTGGTACTTCCCTTAACACGCCAGCCGCCGCGCTGATTTCGTTCTCTTTAACGCCTACTTCCACCTGACCTAAGACGATCCCTTCCTCGGGGAGATAAACGGCCAGTAAATGAACGCCTTGTGTCTCTCCTTTGGGTATGGTGCCACGCACCGTTTTCCCATCCAGCACCACCAACTCGCTCTCCTGCCCACCGTAGCTTTCATGCAAATAGCGTCTGAACAGTTCGGCTAACCGGGCTGCATCAACCACTTCCTCTAATATCATGCGATACGTGTTAAGGCAGGGTGTTCGCTGATGGTGACTATCCCATAGTGGTAACAAAGCTGCTTGCCGCTCCCTGACCCAACTGGCGATGGCGCTGGGCTTGTCACAGCCAGCCAGTTTGGCTAACAGGAGGTAGGTCAGTAGCAACGGCAAGGGATAAACCTTGCCGCGATTACTGCGCGTATCGGGCAATTGGCTCAGATATTTTTGTAAATGAGCAAAATTGAAGGCAATCACCTGATTTCCATAAGCTTCTAGGGTAATATTCAAAATAGAGCACCTCTTGGTTTGGTTTTGTGATAATTACCAATTTAACCAATTGGTGCTTTTTTGTGCATTTTTCCTTCTACTGAAAAACCCTTAAAACAGAAAATCTCAAACACTATCTTTGCAGATTTACGTTGTTGCCACGGGTTAACACAGATTGTCACGGGTTTTAGCGTGTAATCGGTGCTAATTCGTGAAAATCCGTGGCAAAATTCTTTGGCAAAGCCAAAAGTGCAAACATAGTGCTAAAAACGAGAAACCAGGGCATTTCACAAAAGCCACGGCCACAGCCGTGTATCTGTGCCATGCTTCCGAATTGTACCCGACGCGCCTTATCCGCTATCATTCCGCCCACAACC
>LNFR01000053.1 GCA_001567185.1 Bacteroidetes bacterium OLB12 | reverse complement strand
GGTAAGCAATTATATTTTCAAGAATGAAGGCGACCTGGTATTTCGAAACAAGGCCTTTTGATTGGGGGCTTGATGAGCCGGGTTTTTCCAATGGCGCTGCCTATGGAGATTTAGACAATGATGGCGACCTCGATTTAGTTATAAATCAGATTAATGGCGAAGCGCTGGTGTATAAAAATAATTTAGATCCGGCAAAGTATGTAAAAGTTAAGCTTGAGGGCTTTCCAAAAGGCAATACGTGGGCCATTGGATCTAAAGTAACAGTACGGTCAGCGTCAACGCAAACACAAGAGTTGTTTCCGACTCGCGGTTGGTGTTCCTCTTCTGATTACGCACTGACTTTCGCAGTACCATCTGCAAAGCATGATTCAATTCCTATTGCAATTACCTGGCCGGATGGTGCTCAGCAAGACACCGTAGTGCACAGCGGGATAGTTACCATATCCTATCGCCCCAACACAAAGCCGCAGGTAAGCCCACCCGGCAATGGAATTTTAAAACCGTATTTGCTTACTCATATTGCACATGAAGAAGATGATTTTAATGCGTTTAACCGCGAGCAGTTGATACCACACATGCTAACAACAGAAGGCCCGGCATTCGCGGTAGGTGATATTAATGGAGATAACCTCGATGATTTTTTTATTGGCGGTGCAAAAGGCCAGGCGGGCAGGCTCTTCATACAGAAAGCCGATGGGAGTTTTTATAATTTGTTGATAAATGATTTTGAGAAGCACAAGTTTTCGGAAGATGTGGATGCTGCCTTCTTTGATGCCGATGGCGACAGGGATTTGGATTTGATTGTAGTTTCTGGTGGACATGAAGCAAAAGATGAGCGCGACAGGCTTGTTCCAAGACTTTACTTAAACAACGGTGGAGTATTCAAATACGCAGCCAATGCGTTTGAGGATATTTTTGTAAATGCATCTTGTGTGAAGGTTTGTGATTACGATTTGGATGGCGATAATGATTTGTTTATTGGCGCATCGGTAATGCCGTTTCTGTATGGTATGAGTCCGGTAAGTTTTTTATTGCGCAATAACGGGAAAGGCACTTTTGAGAATGTTAAAAACTGGTTGGGCAACAGTGAGTTTAATAATCCAACACGCGTGCGTCCGGGCATGGTTAAAGATGCAGTTTGGACTAACCTTAACGGAGATCAACTTCCTGATTTGATTCTGGTAGGAGAGTGGATGCCGATAACCGTACTCATGCAACAGCCCGATCATAGTTTTAAAAACCAGACAACGGAATATGGGTTGAACAACACGAATGGAATGTGGAACACAATCGAGGCAGATGACCTGAATGGAGACGGTAAGCCGGATTTTGTAGTAGGGAACCTGGGGTTAAACTCAAGAATAAGGGCATCAATAACCAAACCCCTGCAAATGTACCTGGGCGATTTTGATTCGAATGGCGGCTCGGATCATATTTTGGTTTATTATAATGGAGAATCAAGTTATCCTTTTCCTTCGCGCGATCAACTTTTGAAACAAATTCCATCCTTAAAGAAAAAATTCCCTACCTATAAAGCTTATCGCGATGTGCGGTTGGAAGATATAATTACGCCCGTGCAAAAAGGTAATTCGGCATTAATGGAAATTGATGAACTCAAATCGGTTCTGCTCTTATCGGGTGCAGAGTCCTTTCGGGTTGTAGAACTACCCCGCGATGCCCAATACTTTCCCATTTATGCAATTAGTATTGCTGATATTGATCAGGATAAGAATAAGGATATACTCCTGACCGGAAATTTCAGCGCCACACAACCCGATTTTGGATCGTATGATGCAGGTGTTGGATTGGTGCTTAAAGGCGATGGATTGGGGAACTTTAAAGCACTTTCACCTTCTGAATCTGGCTTTGTAACGTTGGGTGAGGGCCGTTCCATTAAATTCCTGAGAACTAAAACTTCCGAAAAACTGATCTTGGTTGCAAGAAACAATAGTACCGTGCTGGCTTTTAAATAATCGTAAAATCTTGATATAAATCATGGTGTATCTCACAACAGAACCTATAAATTGCATCAAAAAAACACTTAAAATGAGATTTGTTAAGTTCGTACTATTGGCAAGTTTAGTGCTTTCATGCTTCGGCAACACTACTGAGTACAAATCTAAAGTTCAGGAACCCGAATTTTTGCACCGTACCCTTAAGCAGATTACGGATGTTATTGTTCATGATATTTTTTCGCCAACAGTCGCAAGTCGCATTTATGCATACTCAACGGTGGCCGCCTACGAAGCCGTTATTCACCAGGATAGCAGCTATGTTTCATTAGCCGGCCAGTTGAACGGATTAACAGAAGTACCCAAACCAAAAGCAGGCTTGGAGTATTGCTTTCCAATAGCTTCCATGCAGGCTATGTTTAAGGTAGGCCGTACCATGGTATTCTCCGAAGATAAAATGGATGCTTACTACGATCAACTTATGAAAGAGATTGTGGAAACCCAGATACCGGATGAGGTGTTAGACCGTTCAATCGAATATGGTAATGTAGTTGCCGACCATATTCTTGCCTGGTCATCCAAAGACAACTATAAACAATCACGCTCCTTCCCCAAGTACTCGATTTCCAATGAACCCGGTACGTGGAAACCCACACCGCCCGCATACATGGATGCTATTGAACCACATTGGAATAAGATACGCCCCTTTGCAATTGATTCGGCTGCTCAATTCGCACCACCACCACCAACGCCTTTTTCCACTGCGAAGGATAGCAAGTTTTACAACGAGGCTTTTGCGGTTTATGAGGTGGGCAAGAATCAAACGGCAGAACAAAGAGAAATAGCTTTTTTCTGGGACTGTAATCCTTTTATGATGAATGTAAAAGGCCATGTGATGTTCGCAACCAAAAAGATATCGCCCGGTGGCCACTGGATTAACATTACGGCCACAGCTTGCCGTAACTCAAAAGCAAATGTGGTGAAATCGGCCGAAGCGTATGCGCGGGTTGCAGTAGTGCTGGCCGATGGATTTATCAGTTGCTGGGACGAAAAATACAGGAGTGTATTAATCCGCCCTGAAACCTATATCAATCAATATATAGACGAGAATTGGGTACCCACGCTTCAAACCCCGCCATTTCCGGAATATACCAGCGGGCATAGTGTAATTTCGGCCGCAGCAGCGGATGCGTTAACAGGTGTATTTGGTGAATCATTTGCATTTACAGACTCAACCGAAATTGAATTTGGTTTAGCGCCCCGCTCATTCACTTCCTTTAAGCATGCTGCTGATGAGGCAGCGATAAGCCGGTTTTATGGAGGAATCCATTACATGCCTGCTTGTGAAATTGGCAAAAAGGAAGGAACTGCTTTGTCAGCGTTTATCCGGAAGAAACTTATTACAAAAAAGTAATACCAAGATTTACTTCCTGCGATCTGAAACGGATGGCCTAACCATTCAATAGGGGCAGGATTTCCCTTTGTTTAAATTTCAGAGATTGCCATAGGCTGGTAATCTTCCAGTTGCGATTTTGAAAAGACAGACGTTCCGGCAACCTCATTAGCTCCCGTTCCACAGTTAGTGTTTTGTTTAGAACCTCAAATTGCCGAATTTTCAAAACCTCAAATTAACTTTCTATGAATCCATATCTCGGAGAATTTTTAGGAACCCTGCTGCTCATTTTACTGGGTGAAGGTGTAGTGGCAGGCGTAGTTTTAAAAGGAACAAAAGCCGAAAATGCCGGTTGGCTTACGGTGTGTATTGCCTGGGGGCTTGCAGTTACCCTTGGTATTTATGCAGTGGGCGAGTTTACGGGCGCTCATCTTAATCCGGCTATTACAATTGCATTTGCAGTTATTGGCGAATTTGACTGGAACCTTGTTGCCGGTTATTGCCTCGCGCAGGTAGGGGGTGCTTTTTGTGGTGCCGCTTTAGTTTGGATTTTTTATTTGCCCCATTGGAAAGCGACAACCGATGCATCTGCCAAACTGGGCGTGTTCGCAACAGCTCCGGCCATCCGTCATAACCTTTCAAATCTGATAAGCGAAATGGTGGCAACTGCAGTACTTGTTTTTGCAATTTTATTCATTGGCGTGAATGAGTTTACCCAGGGGCTTAAGCCTCTCATCGTTGGGTTGATCATCGTTTCTGTTGGTTTGAGTTTGGGTGGCACTACCGGCTTTGCTATTAACCCTGCCCGGGATTTTGCCCCGCGCCTCGCTCATGCTATTCTGCCCATTGCAGGTAAAGGTTCTTCAGATTGGAGTTATGCGTGGATTCCGGTTGTGGGGCCCATTGCCGGTGGCATATTGGGTGCCGTTTTATATCAGTTAATTTTTTGAGTAGTTTATGTCAAAGCAGAAGTACATAATTGCCTTAGACCAGGGCACAACCAGTTCGCGTGCGGTACTGTTTAATCAGGCGGGCGAGATAAAGGGAATTGCCCAACAAGAGTTTAGACAGATATTTCCAAAACCCGGATGGGTGGAGCACGACCCGGAAGAAATCTGGAGTACACAATTGGATGTATTGCAACGGGTAATTGTGGAGAATGCCATAGAAGTTAAATTCATCGCGGCTATTGGCATTACCAACCAACGCGAAACCACTGTTATCTGGAATCGGAAAACCGGGAAACCTGTTTATAACGCCATTGTTTGGCAAGACAAACGCACAGCGCCTATCTGCGAAGACCTCAAACAAAAAAAATTATCGGATTATGTGCGCGACACCACCGGGCTGGTTATTGATTCCTACTTTTCCGGAACAAAAATTAAATGGATACTCGATTCAGTAGAAGGAGCAAGGCAACAAGCCGAACGGGGTGAACTTGCATTTGGAACGATTGATTCCTGGCTGATCTGGAATTTGACAAATGGAAAATCGCACGTAACGGATTATTCCAACGCATCGCGTACCATGCTCTTCAACATTCGTGCGTTGAAATGGGACGAACATTTACTTAAAGAATTAAACATCCCAAGCGTAATACTTCCGGAGGTAAAACCATCGGCCTATAATTTTGGATCATGGAAAGTAGATAATTATGAAATTCCGATTGCCGGGGTAGCGGGCGATCAGCAAGCGGCTTTGTTTGGGCAGGCTTGCTTTGAACCTGGTATGGCTAAGAATACCTATGGTACAGGTTGTTTTATGTTGATGAATACAGGAACAACCATTCAACAATCCAAAAATGGGTTAATAACTACCATTGCGTGGGGCTTGGATGGGAAAGTTGAATACGCGCTGGAGGGTAGTGTGTTCATTGCAGGGGCAGCCGTGCAATGGTTGCGCGATAGTTTGCATTTAATCGATCAGTCCAAAGATTCAGAATATTTTGCTGCCAAAGCATTGGGATCGAACGAAGTGTATGTGGTTCCGGCATTTGCAGGATTAGGCGCTCCGTATTGGGATATGTATGCGCGGGGCGCAATCTTCGGGTTAACCCGCGATACGGGCAAAGATCACATCATCAAAGCTACGCTGGAATCGCTGGCCTTTCAAACGAAAGACATACTCAACGCCATGCAAGAGGATGCCGGTATAAAACTGGCTAGTTTAAAGGTGGATGGAGGAGCATGTGCCAACAATATTCTCATGCAGTTTCAGGCCGATATTCTGGGAACAGAAGTAGAACGCCCCGATGTAATTGAATCCACCGCGTTGGGGGCGGCATACCTGGCCGGAATTCAGATTGGTATGTGGAAGAAAGAAGATATTTTGAAAAACCGGAAAATTGAAAAACGGTTTGTTCCGGGTATGAGTAACGCACAACGCGATAAACTTTATAAAGGGTGGCAAAAAGCCGTGCAGCGCACCATGGGGTGGATGGATGCTTAATTCAATAATTCAAAATTTAAGATTCAATAGTGAGTCTTTCATAAATCTTAAATTTTGAATCTTAAATCTTGAATCTTAAATCTTTGAATTTTAAATACCCTTGAATAGAGGAAGAAATCTTTCCAAACTTCAAAGTGAACCGTTCCACCTGTTGGTGATTGGTGGAGGAATAACCGGTGCAGGAATAGCGTTGGATGCTGCTTCCCGTGGATTGAAAACTGCCTTAGTTGAAAGAGAAGACTTTGCATCCGGAACCAGCAGTAGATCAACCAAACTGATTCATGGTGGATTACGGTATCTCAAGCAATTGGAATTTGCGTTGGTAAAGGAAGTTGGTAGCGAACGGGCCATTGTTCACAAACTTGCACCCCATTTGGTAGTTCCTGAAAAAATGTTGCTTCCCCTATATGAAAGGCGCGGACTTGGGTATTGGCTCACCTCCATCGGGTTAAAAATTTACGATTGGCTGGCTGGAGTAAAACCCGAAGATCAACGCAAAATGCTTACGCGTTTACAAACATTAAATCACGAACCCTTACTAAAGAAAGATGATGTAAAAGGCGGAGCTATTTATGCAGAGTACAGGACAGACGATGCCCGGCTCACCATAGAAATCATAAAACTCGCAGCACAAAAAGGTGCCTGCATTGCAAACTATTCTGAGCTTACGGATTTTAACTATACCAACGATAAAATTTCTGGTGCTATGGTGGTGGATCGGGTTGCTGGAGTGACGTTTTCAATTGATGCACAAGTAATTGTGAATGCTACAGGCCCCTGGGTGGATGACCTTCGCATCATTAACCAATCGCGCGTGGGCAAGCAACTGCATCTTACCAAAGGAGTTCATATTGTAGTACCGTTTCACCGGTTGCCGGTGCGGCAGGCTATTTATTTCGATGTGCCCGATGGCAGAATGATTTTTGCGATTCCGCGGGGGCGCATTACCTATGTGGGTACAACCGACACGGATTATCATGGAAAGAAAGAATTGGTGTTAGCTACCCGCGAAGATGTGAATTATATTTTGCAGGCCGTTAATGAAACCTTTCCATCGGTGTTGCTTACCCTGGCCGATGTGGAATCGAGTTGGGCAGGGTTGCGCCCCTTGATACATGAAGAAGGAAAATCAGCTTCGGAACTATCCCGTAAGGACGAGATATTTGAATCACCTACCGGGTTGATTTCCATTGCCGGTGGTAAACTTACTGGCTATCGGAAAATGGCTGAGCGTGTGGTGGATAAGGTAATTGAAGAACGATTTGATTCTTCTGAATTTAAACCCTGCACAACCGGGGCCATGATTTTACCGGGTGGTGATTTTAACGATTACCTGGATGTAAAAAAACTGGAGGCCGAACTGGCGGGTAAACTGGGGGCATTGCATCTTAGCGGCAATGAAGCCACCAATCTCGTTCACTTGTATGGCACGCAATCGCTGCAGATTGTGAAACACCTGGAAGGACATCAAACTGGTGATCCTGATCTGGATTTGCTTTTAGCCCAGGCCTGGTTTGCCATTCATCACGAAATGGCATTAACCCCTGTTGATTTGATTAATCGCAGAAGCGGACTTTTATACTTCAATCATCCGAAGATCAGCAAATATGCAGCGCAGATAGTGCACTACTTTGCAAAGGAGTTTGAATGGAACGATGAGAAAACGGGTGAGCAGGTGTTGCAGGTGAATAAAGCGTTGGAAGAGGTAATAAGATTTAATTGAGTATGCTGTGAAGAAGGCAATATTATACATACTTGGGGTAATAGGAATTTTCGTGCTGTTTGGTTTTGAGATAGCCAGTATTTATTACATCATGCCCTTTCCGGGAAGTCAACGGGAGGAATCCATCGACCTGGCCTACTTCCTGGTTAGCCATGCGCAGTACTTTCGTATTGCGGGTTTGTGTTTGTTGGCTTACCCGGTGGTTGTATTTGTGATTTCCGGCACCACCAGCCAGCGTGTAATGCTTATTTCCTTGTTCTTATTATACCTGATTGTGTTTTATCAGGTTAACTACCGCATGCGGGCCGATGCCATGTTTAAGCAACCACGCACAGTCACCTTGTTGAATGTAAGTGAGAATAAGGTAGAAAGTGATAAACTGGTGTTAGGAGTTAGTGTAAACGAACAGTTCAGAGCTTATCCTATTGAGATTATCGGCTATCATCACCAGGTGCGCGATACAATTGGCGGAGAACCAATTATGGTTACGTATTGCACGGTTTGCAGATCGGGCAGAGTTTTCAGGCCGCTGGTAAATAATGAACCGGAAGATTTCAGGTTGGTAGGGATGGATCATTTTAATGCCATGTTTGAAGATAGCCGAACAAAAAGCTGGTGGCGCCAGGCAAATGGAGAAGCGATAGCCGGGCCGTTGAAAGGTACCACCCTCGAAGAACTACCTTCCGAACAAATGAGTTTGCGCGCCTGGGTAAATCAACATCCTAATACATTAATTCTTCAGCCAGATAGTATCTTTAAAGATGCCTATGCCGTGCTCGATAAATACGATGAAGGAAGCATGGAAAGCAGCCTTGAAAAACGCGACAGTACATCCTGGCAGGAAAAGTCGTGGGTGGTAGGAATCAGGCAGGATGGAATAGCAAAGGCATACGATTGGAATGATTTACTCCGTGCCCGGGTAATACACGATGAGATCGGTCAAACACCGCTCTTAATTGCGCTGGAAAGTGACAGCATCTCGTTCCATGCCTGGAACCGGGACAGCTTACATTTTGAAATTCAAAACAACGAGTTGCGAGATGTGCAAACCTCTTCCAAGTGGAACTGGCAAGGCAAATGTATTGAAGGGCCGCTTCAGGGTTCGCAGTTGAAGTATGTTCAGGCCTACCAGGAGTTTTGGCATTCCTGGGTTATGTTCCATCCAACCACACTTTCGTACAAACCTGTACAGGATTAATCCAAATTGTCAAGTGTAAGTACCTGGCGGTCATGCTTGCACTTCCCAATCAGGATCAATAAAAATCGTTGATTGTTCGTAATTTTTCTCATGACGTTATTATCTTTCCCAAAGATGAACCGATGGGCTTTGCTCATAAAAAGTATTACTAAATCCTGATTTTATCTATGAATAATTTATGGGGTATCGATCTGGGTGGTACAAAGGTGGAAGGCGTGGTTCTGAAATCTCCGGTGGAACCCAAGGTTCTTTTCCGCGACCGCCTGCCCACCGAAGGCCACAAAGGGTACGAGCATATTTTAGGACAGATAAAGAAAGTTGTTGATATGATGGAGGCCGCGCATGGTTATAAACCGAAGCGAATTGGCATTGCCACCCCGGGCACCATCGATCCTTCAACGGGTTTAATGAAGAATAGTAATTCCACAAGCCTTAATGGTAAACCAATTAAAGCAGACCTGGAGAATTTGTTGGGTGTAGAGTTGGCCATGGCCAATGATGCAAATTGTTTTGCATTAGCCGAAGCCAACATGGGTGTAGCACATGAAAAATACCCGGATGCAAAGGTTGTATTTGGAGTTATTCTGGGCACCGGTGTGGGCGGGGGTGTAGTAGTGGATGGTAAGGTAATAAATGGATTACATGGCATTGGTGGCGAATGGGGCCATAATTTTCTGGATGTATCGGGTGGTTCCTGTTATTGTGGTAAAAGCGGTTGTGTGGAAAAGGTATTGGCCGGCCCTGCATTGGAAAAGTATTATGCAAGCATAAGTGGGGTTTCAAAAAGCCTGAAAGAGGTTTACGAAGCTTATAAATCAGGAACCGATCCGTTTGCTACCCAAACCATGGAGCGCCTGCATCATTTCTTTGGCGTTGCGTTGAGTGTGGTACTCAACATTCTAGACCCAGACGTTGTGGTTATTGGCGGAGGTGTGGGGAACATTGACTCCATTTATACCGAGGGGATAAATTCCCTGCGGCAGCATATTTTTAATAACAAACGGTTGGAGACTCCAATTCTAAAACCTAAGTTGGGCGATAGTGCCGGAGTTTTTGGAGCAGCATTTCTGGTTACCTGAAAAAAGTAGATTTTAAATATACCTGACATGAAACGAATTGCAGTAGTTGGCCCAATACCCCGAGATCACATTGTTACCCATACCGGTGATCTGATTCAAAAATGGGGCTGCGTAACACACCCCGTAATTGCATTATCTGTGTTGGCAGGAGATCAGCTCGAAATTATTCCGGTATGCCATGTACGCACAGTTGATCATGATAACGTAGAAGAAGTTTTTACAGGCTATAAAGGAATAAATACAAAACACATTACCACGGCAAATGATCAGGGCGATATCATCAGCCTTCGGTTTGTCGATCAGAATAACCGGTTAGAGCGCCAAACCGGATTTATGGATCCGATCTTACCGGCCGATATGACCAACCTGCTGGACTGCGATGCATTTGTGTTTATCCCCATCAGCGATTATGAAATCTCTCTTGAAACATTAAAGTATCTCAAGAAGAAAAGTAAGGGTAAAATAATCTTTGATGCACACGGCCCAACCACGGCATGCCTGGTAAATGGAGAAAGGCAGCGTAAATTCTGGATCGACCGCGATCAATGGCTACCGTTTATTGATGTATTGAAGATGAATTTGGAAGAAGCCCATGCCAGTTGGTTTAAAAAAGAATATGAAAGCCAGGATTTTAAATGCAGCGGAATTGGACCGGGAAGAAATCCGGGCATTTGCAGAACACTGTCTTTCCTTAGGGGTTAAGTGTGTGTATGTAACGCTCGATTCACGCGGCTGTCTTACCTACTTTAAGAAACGAGGTAAGGTTGTTGAAGAACTTGTTCCGTCCATTAAAGTGGATAAAGTGATTGATACCACGGGCTGTGGCGATTCATTTGCCGGTGGTCTTTCTTATGGATTGGTACAAAGCCCGGGCGATTACATAGGCGCGGCACAATATGCCAATGCCTTTGGTGCATTGCGAACACAGGGAAAAACATTTGATGTATTTAAGTCGCTGGAAGAAACCAATAATATTATTGCCCGCGGGCATGTTTAGTTACCTAAAATGATTCAAGCTGTAATTTTTGATTTGGATGGTGTACTTGTAGATACGGCCCACTATCATTACATCGCCTGGAAGCGATTGGCAAGTGAATTTGGTATTACGCTAACCCCGCAACATAACGAATTATTGAAGGGTGTAAGCCGGATGCAGTCGCTGGAAATAATATTGTCGCTTGCCAATATCCGGTTGTCTGAACAGGAAATGGAAACTTTAGCAGACAAGAAAAACAGATGGTTCATGGAGTACATCGAATCCATCCGGCCTGAAGAGATATTTCCGGGCGTTAAAGAAATGTTGGTTGCTTGCCGAAAGAAAGGTTTGAAAGTGGCATTGGCATCAAGCAGCAAAAATGCTCCACGTGTAATCGAGCTACTGGATATAGCAAACTTGTTCGATACGATGGTGGATGGCACAATGATAACACACACCAAACCCGATCCTGAAATTTTTTTTACTCGCTGCCAAACGACTGGGTGTTTCACCTGAAAAGTGTGTGGTGTTTGAAGATGCCGGGGCAGGAGTAGAAGCCGCATTGGCAGCCGGAATGAAATGTGTAGGTGTTGGCTCGCCCGGGCAACTGGGCAAAGCAAATTTTATAGTGAAACAGACAGCCGATTTTGATTTTAATTTATTAACGGAATAATAATCAACTCGAATTACTAGTTACCGGTCAACGATTAATGAACTCTAACTTCAAATTGTTATGAAGCAATATCTCAAACATCACGAATGGCACATCATTGAAGAAGGTTTAAATCCTCACTACAATAAAATTTCAGAAAGTGTTTTTAGTCTGGGCAACGGCCGCATGGGGCAGCGCGCCACTTTTGAAGAGGACTATACAGGGGAGACCCACCAGGGAAGTTACGTGGCCGGAGTTTATTACCCCGATAAAACCCGTGTGGGTTGGTGGAAAAATGGTTACCCCGAATACTTCGCAAAAGTATTAAATGCGCCAAGCTGGATTGAGATTAAAATACGGATTGGCGACCAGGTGCTGGATCTGGCTAAATGTAAAGTAGAGTCGTTCAGACGTGTGCTGGATATGAAACAAGGATTGCTGCAACGCACAGTTACAGCTACACTTGCAGATGGTAAGAAGATAAGCGTTGATTCCAAACGTTTTTGCTCTATGGCTGATGGCGAGATAGGAGCGATCCGGTATGAAATTAAAGCATTGAATTTTTCTGCACCCGTAACTCTTACACTTCCGGTTGATGCCGATGTGGTAAATAAAGACTCGAATTACGATGAAAAATTTTGGGAAGAGGTTTACCGGGAAGCAGAACCCGGTTTGGCATTGGTAACGGCACAAACCAAAAAAACACATTTTCATGTGTGTACGGCCATGCAATACCGGCTTCAGGTAAATGGAAAAGAGGTGACTGGAAAAGTAACAACCAACCAACGCGAAAAGTATGCAGATAATGTAGTGGCAACTGAGCTTACCGAAGGAAACGCACTTACAATTTATAAATATGCGGTGGTATTATCTTCTGAAAATCATGCGAAAGATAAACTGGCTGCAAATGCAAAGTCAAAATTAGCAACAGCCGTTGCAACAGGTTTTGAAAAATTGTTTGACGCGCACGCAAAAGTTTGGGCTCATAAGTGGGAGGAATGTGATATTACTATCGATGGCGATGTGGCTGCCCAGCAGGGAATCCGGTTTAATATTTTTCAGTTAACCCAAACCTATACCGGTGAGGATGAAAGGCTAAACATTGGCCCCAAGGGTTTTACAGGCGAGAAGTATGGCGGAAGTACCTATTGGGATACGGAAGCATACTGCCTGCCTTTCTTTTTAGGTACCGCAGAACCGAACGTGGCGCGAAATTTATTGGTCTATCGGTACAAACATTTGAGCAAAGCCATTGAGAACGCAAAGAAGTTAGGGTTTAAAGATGGCGCTGCATTTTACCCGTTCGTAACCATGAACGGCGAAGAGTGCCACAACGAGTGGGAGATTACCTTCGAAGAAATTCACCGAACCAGTGCCATGGCTTATGCTATGCGCGATTACATCGACTATACAGGCGATAAAAATTATCTGGCAGAATACGGCCTGGAAGTGCTGATTGGAATTTCCCGTTTCTGGTCGCAACGGGTTAACTGGTCGAACGACAAAAATAAATATGTAATTCTGGGTGTAACCGGCCCGAACGAATACGAGAACAATGTGAACAACAACTGGTACACCAATTACCTGGGTGCGTGGACACTCCGCTTTACCATGCAGGCAATTGATTTTGTAAAGTCGAACCACCCGCAACGGTATTCCGAAATTGTTTCTAAAACTGCATTTAAGGAATCGGATGAAACTTCGCGATGGAAGGATATTACCGACAAGATGTATTATCCGAAAGATGAAAAACGCGGTGTAATTCTTCAGCAAGATGGATTTCTGGATAAGGAGTTGATGAACGTGAAAGATTTACCAGCCAGCGAAAGACCATTAAACCAAAAGTGGTCGTGGGATAGAATTCTGCGCTCCTGCTTTATTAAACAAGCCGATGTATTGCAGGGTATTTATCTTTTTGAAGACGACTTTGATGTAGCAACCATTAAAAAGAATTTTGATTTCTACGAGCCGATGACGGTACATGAGTCATCCTTATCGCCCTGTGTACACGTAATCCTCGCCAGTAAAATCGGATATAAAGAGCAGGCATATGAATTTTATCTGCGCACAGCCCGCCTCGACCTGGACGATTATAACAACGATACCGAAGAAGGTTGCCATATAACCTCTATGGCCGGCACGTGGATGAGTGTGGTAAAAGGTTTTGGTGGTATGCGTGTGCACGATGGTAAACTGCATTTTACGCCTTTCATTCCCGAGCAGTGGAAATCCTATTCCTTCCGGCTGGAATTTAGAGGCCGGGTAATTAAAGTTAAGGTAGGGGCAGGAGGAGCGGTTGATACCGTATTGGAACATGGCCAGCCCCTGGAAATAGTTATGAATGGAAAATTAACCACACTAAAATAAACAACACATGAAAACGAGTTGCTTCCTTACAGGTCTGATACTGTTATCCGTTGTTGCCTATTCTCAAAAGAAATCAGCTGCAGATACGCGTCTGGCAGGGCTCGATACCGAATTGCAAAAGGTGTTGGATACCTGGAAAGTTCCGGGGCTTGCCGTAGCTGTTGTAGAGAAGAATAAAATAATATATGCCAGGGGTTTTGGTTATAGCGATTATGAAAAGAAAATCGCGGTAACGCCCAATACCCTTTTTGCTATTGGCAGTTGCAGCAAGGCTTTCACTTGTGCCATACTGGGTCAGTTACGCAATGAAGGCAAACTCAAATTTGAAGATAAACCCTCCAAATACGCTTCTGATTTGAAATTTTTTAAGGATGAGATGAACAACACTATTCAGATACGTGATTTGATGAGCCACCGCACCGGCTTGCCCCGTCATGATTTTTCGTGGTACCTGTTTCCGTCTGATTCAAAAGACAGTTTAGTACAACGCATTGCGTATCAGGAACCATTTGCCGGTGTGCGCGAGCACTGGTACTACAATAATTTTATGTTTCTGGCACAGGGGGTAATAGCTGAGAAGATTACCGGTAAATCGTGGGAAGAAAATGTGCGCGAAAATTTCTTTAAACCCCTGGGGATGGAGCGTAGTAATTTATCTATTTCTGAAATGCAGAAGGTTTCTGATATAGCGGTGGGTTATGGTTTGGAAAATGAAACAACCATCAAAAAGATGGATTATTACCACATTGCCGGAATGGCTCCTGCCGGAAGTATTAACAGCAGTGTAAATGAAATGTCCAATTGGGTTATTACCTGGATAAACGGGGGCAAGTTTAAAGGCAAAGAGATTCTGCCTGCGAGTTACGTAACAGAAGCAATCAGTTCGCAAATGGTTATTGGAGCGGCACTGCCGGATAAATCGAATCCCGACCTGCATTTGTCAAACTATGGTTATGGTTGGGCGCTTTCCTCTTACAAAGGTCATTATCGTGTAGAACATGGTGGAAACATTGATGGGTTCTCAGCAAGTACGTCTTTCTTTCCAACCGATAGTGTGGGTATTGTGGTGCTGGTAAATCAGGATGGCTCCGGTGTGCCATCGGTAGTGCGTAATATCATTTCTGACCGTATGCTAAAGGTAAAGGCAACCGATTGGAATAAAGAATTGAAGTCACGAAGAGATAAGGCATTACAAGACCAGGCAGCGGCAGCTAAAGCCCGTACCTCGAATAAAGTAACGGGCACGAAGCCCTCACATATACTGGCCGAGTTTACGGGTAAGTATTCGCATCCCGGCTATGGCGATTTTACAATTAGTTACGAACGCGATTCACTCTTTGCCGTGTTTAAGCGAGTAAAGTTATGGTTGGGGCATCACCACTACGATATCTTCAATTCCTATCTGGTTGAAAACGGAAAGCCGGATACGACCGATGCCAACTCCACCCAGTTTCAGTTTTTTACAAGCGAAACAGGCGAGATTGCGAAGGTGGCATTAAAGCTTGAACCAACAATTTCGGCTATTGAATTTAAGCGTACTCCCATAAAAATGGATGTAAGTAAAGACGCGTTGGCCCAATATGCGGGCGAGTATGAACTGGCCGGTGTGGTTACAAAATTTTTTGTGAAGGGTACAACCCTTCACCTGATAGTGCCGGGCCAGCCGGAATATGAATTGGTATCCATTGGTAAACACAAATTCATGATTAAAGGATTTGAAGGTTTTAAGATAGAGTTTATCGAAAACAATGGCTCATTTCCAGAGGTTGTGTTTAATCAACCCAATTGGAGTGTTTAAAGGGAAACGGAAGTAGCCCTTTCCCAATCTTCAAATGCACGTAGCTCGGCTGCAGCCGCATTAAATACCCATGCAACAATGGCCATATCATCTGCCAGGCCAATACCGGCAAGCAGATCGGGAATAAGATCGAATGGGTTAATAAAATAAATACAGGCAGCCAGCAAGGCTACCAAGGTGCGCTTCGACTTGAGGGAATAGGCACCGGTTAAACTGGCTTTGATAAGACGCCCAGCCAGAAACAGCTGGTGCTTCAGCTTCAATCGACCCTCCACAGACCAGTCCACCCGGCTCATTTTGGCTGTTAATTCCGCAAGAATGCGGGTTATACGGCCTGGTTTTCCCAGCAGGCGTGCGGCTTGTTGAAGGGCTAGTCTAAAGAAACTATTTTCCACGATGGGTAAACGTCATTTAGTGCCAGATAATTTCAAAACCTGGTAAAAATATGATGCTTTTCATTGAATCTGCACAAGATTATTCGCAAATTTCTCATGCTTTTAGTACCTAACCCCATCCAATATGGAAACTTCTGCAAGCCAGTTTATTGAGACCTGGGACAACTACCTGGTTCTGGGCTCTTATGTTTTATTTGCTATTGCCGTTCTTATCCTGATTTATCATGAAATAAAGCTGATTACCATATCAGATCCTAAAGAACGCTATGACTATGTAAACCAACATGAGATAAAATTTTTCTGGTATGCCATATTAAGTGTTATGGTGGGCCTGGTGCTTTTTGCTACAGCCAAAATAACCCCGCTTATCCCGGTTGATGATTCGGTAAAGTTATATGTCAGTATATTCTTTCTGGCAGGCTCGTTTGTGATTTTATATACATTGTTTTCTGGGCTGATCCGGGTTTTATACCCCCGGCTTTTAGAGGGGCGCCTCAGGCGTATTCGCAACAAGCCTCGTAAATCTTCGGCTGGTAATGTGATGCGCAAACTTACGGACGAAGAGGGCTCCGTACACCTGGAGGCTGACCAACTGGAACAACACCAAAGTGAATTGCATTCAGTAGAGTACGATGTTTGGTTTGATGAAAAAACGGGAGAGAAAAAAGTGGAAAAATACATGCCCTACCAGCATGCAGAAAAGTGCGGAGAGTGTGGTTACTACACGATGAAAATTGCCTCCGAAGAAATAGAGAAAAAGCCCACACAAACCGAAGATGGGTTATTGCTGGAACATTACCAATGTAGTTATTGCAAACACCGCGAAGCACGGGAGGTGGTAATTGCCGCTCTTTCATCGAATGTAAAGAGCCCTGCTTAACAGGTGGTGTTTACGTATTTCTGCAAAGAAACACAGGGTTGTTACTTCTGCATTACGTACCGGTAATAAAACCGCGTTCCGTCTTTCAGGTTGCGATAGAACTTTGAACCCACCACACCGGCAAACTCAGCAAATAATTTTTGCCATTTGGGCGGCACCAGGTCCCGGATGCGTTTTTGTTTGGCATCATCTTCTGCTTCGATGGCCAGTACCACGCGTTCGGTTATGTTTTCTTCCTGCTTCATGGTTAGGCCGCTTTCGGCAAGTAACTGGTTTAGTTCATGCATGTCTTGCGCATATCTGAAATCAACCATTAAAAAATAACCACCTGGCTTTAGTACGCGTTTTACTTCACTCAGAAATTTTTTCACGGAGCCGTATGCATGGCATGATTCTACATTAATAACCACATCCACGCTGTTATCAGGTAAAGGAATGGCCTCGGCACTGCCTTGTATAAACTTCAGGTTTGCAACAGAATGAATTTTGCTGGCCAGATCAACCGCATGCTGGGCCAGGTCCATACCGGTGTAGCTGGCTGGCTTGAAATGCGCAGCCAGATAAGCGGCACCACCACCGCGGCCACTGCCAACCTCCAAAACAATCTTGCCGGTTAGATCGGTCTTTGACCCCAGGTAATGATACATTAACAACGGATAAAGTTGCAGCGGTTTTGGTTCTGGTTGATAGGCAGGTTCATTTGTATGGGGCGAGTACCCATAATTCATAAACTGCCAGTCGTCAGCCGGAATATGTTTTGCCAACCACTCGTAGGTTATTTTGGCATTCAGGCGTTTAAACCACGCAAAGCGTTTAAAGGGCGAGAGCAGCGTTTTGATCATGTGCTTGAATTAACGGGTGAGTGAAGTTACTACTACAAGAACAAAAAGAAAGGCTGTCATACAAAAAGTAAGCAGCCTTTCTATCTATAATTAGTTGGTTAAAATATTAAGCGGCAACGTTGGTTCGCTTGCGCATCCAGAATAACAAAATGGTAAAAGTACGATAAGAATAACCGGAAAGGTAACCATGGTTCTTAAGGTGTCTTGCCCGGCCACCAGGTCTAACTCATCGCCAGTAAGACCCGATTCAGCAGCAGTTTTTTTAGCGGTATCAATCCAATTACCAATAATGGGTTGCCAGATAGAGGTAGAGAACATACCAAAGGCTCCTACCACGGACATTCCGATGGCGCCTGTTGCAGGCATTTTCTCAGCGGTAAAACCAATCATGTTTGGCCAGAAGTAACAAACACCCATTGCAAATAGGATAGCGGCTACGTAGGTCATGGCTCCGGTTTGGGTGCTGAACAGGAATATTCCAATGGCAGTAAAAACAGCAGAGCCCAATAACACACCTGTTTGATCAAACTTGTGTACAAATTCACCACCAAAATAACGACCCACCGCCATCAAGCCGGTTACTAAGGCTAAAATAACCATTGGTTCGGCTCCGCTCTTAGCCATAATGATACCCGTCCATTGTTGGGGACCAAACTCTGAAATAGCGGTAAGGGTCATACAAGCACAAATGAAAATGAAAAGCGGGGTAGCCATGGCTTTCAGGTTGGCTGAAAGGGAACCTGCTTCGCCTTTGGTTTCCGGAAAGGCCTGGCCATAAAATAAGTAGGCGTAGATCAGGGTTGGAATCATAATAATCCAGATCTGCGATTCCCAACCCAATTGCATTTTTGTCATGGCAAATGAGATAAGACTACCCAGCACGATACCACCCGGAAACCACATGTGGAAGCGGTTCATCAGGGTATTCATCTGCTTGCCGCTATAGCTCGAGGCAATCAACGGGTTACAGGCTGCTTCGGTACAACCATTGCCCAGGCCTATAAACAAGGTAGAAATCAGAAGGCCGGTATAGCCGCCCGAGAAAATGGTAAGCAGGATACCAATAGTATGTGCAACAAAAGCAAAATGCATAATCCGCTTGGGGCCGATGGAGCTATAAAAGATTCCACCCAATACCATGGAAATAGGAAAACCAACAAACCACATGGTGTTGATAAAACCCAGTTGTTCATTGGTAAGGTTAAAGGTTGCACCAAGCTCGGGTAAGATTCCAGCGCGGATACTAAATGAAAATGCGGTTGTGATCAATGCGAAACAACTGGCATAAAACAATCTGATGTTGGGTTTATCGCTCATGTGTGTGTAGGTTTAATTTTTAGGTTATGAAATATGTAATGAAAAAAGTTTTGTTGCAAACGTTTTATATAAATGGTTATAATTCGAAGACCATACCGTTTCGCCTTAAGGTACATAAATCCGTTTGTCGAACTTAAATAAGGCCGCTGCCCGGTGCGATACATCCTTCTGTTTCTCTTTACAATTTATCAGCAACTTCATTTTACCCAGCTTGCGCCTGAAGTTCGATTTATCCAGCCTGGTTTCTAAGATTGCTTCGTATAATTCTTGCAGTTGCAGCAAGGTAAACTTTGCAGGCAACAGGTTAAACCCGATGGGTTCGTGCCGTACTTTATGTTTCAGATGGTTGTACCCAAACTCTAAAATCTGATTATGATCATAGATTAACTCCGGAACTTCATGCACATTGAACCATTGTGCATCCGATGCGGTAAACCCCGGAATCAGCGAATAGCTTTCTTCGTTTACCAATGCATAGTAAGCAACCGTCACAACCCTTTTCAAGGGATAGCGGTTTGGATCGCCAAAGGCCTTCAGTTGCTCCAGGTAAATGTCGCTAATTCCCGTAAGGGATTTTAGTAATCGCTTGGCCGCGTCATCTACACTTTCGCCATAGGTAATCCAGCCTCCCGGCAGGGCCCATTTACCGGCACTAATACCCTCGGCATGTTTTACCAAAAGTATGTCCAGCCGGCCATCCTTAAAGCCAAATATCACGCAGTCGATAGACAGCGCTTCAATGATCGAATCGGGATGAACCGGATTTTCCATAAAGATTTTGGTGCTAATATATGGTCATTCTGACTATAAGTAAATACTTTTGAGTACAAAACAATCGTATGCAAGGGTATTTATTGGGCCTTGATATAGGCAGTTCTTCCGTAAAGGCCACCTTAGTGGATGTAGTTACCGGCACCCGGGCAACTTCTGCACAGTCGCCAGCCGAGGAAATGGAAATGATAACCTTAAATCCGGGTTGGGCCGAGCAGGATCCAGAAACCTGGTGGCACCATGTAGTAATTTGTATTAAAGAATGTTTGGCAAAAGCAGGTGCCGCGGGCGATCAGGTTAAAGCCATTGGCATTGCTTACCAAATGCATGGATTGGTTTGTATTGATAAAGCCGGTAACCCGGTGCGGTCTTCCATTATATGGTGCGATAGCCGGGCCGTAAAGATTGGTGAAGAAGCTTTCGCAGCGCTTGGTGAAGACTTTTGTCTGAAGCATTTCCTCAACGCACCTGGAAATTTTACCGCCTCCAAACTAAAGTGGGTAAAAGAAAATGAACCGGCAGTGTATGATCGAATTCATAAGATCATGCTGCCTGGCGATTACATTGCCTTTAAGCTGAGTGGAGAAGCAACAACAACAGATACCGGTTTGTCGGAAGGGATTTTTTGGGATTACCAGGAAGGTACAATTGCAACTGCTTTGTTGAACCAGTATGGTATCGATGCCGGGCTGTTGGCAGATTCCAAACCGGTATTTTCTATCCAGGCAGTAATAAGTGCGAAAGCTGCTGCACAAACCGGGTTGAAAGCAGGCACACCAATTTCTTACCGTGCGGGCGATCAGCCCAACAATGCATTTTCATTGAATGTGCTGAACCCAGGGGAGACGGCCGCTACTGCCGGTACATCCGGTGTGATTTATAGCGTTACCGAGAATAATACCTTCGATAAAAAATCGCGTGTAAACGCATTTCTACATGTAAACAACAAGGCCAATCAAAAGCGTAACGGCATTTTACTTTGCGTGAACGGTACGGGTATTTTAAACAGCTGGCTGCGCAAGAATATTAAAAGCACGGAAGCAATTTCATACAACCAAATGAATGAGCTGGCATCAGGCATACGGGTTGGTGCCGATGGTCTGCAGATGTTGCCCTTTGGAAACGGAGCGGAACGCATCCTGGAAAACAAAGTGATCAATGCATCGTGGCACGGGTTGGATTTTAACAGGCACACCCAGGCCCACGTATTTCGGGCAGCACAGGAAGGAATTGTGTTTGCCCTTCGTTATGGATTCGATATTCTGCAATCGATGGGGTTACAATCGCAGGTAATACGGGCCGGCCATGCCAATATGTTTTTGAGCCCGGTATTTCGCCATGCGTTTGTAAATACCACAGGTGCCCGGTTAGAACTTTACGATACCGATGGAGCCATGGGTGCCGCACTGGGTGCCGGAGTGGGGGCGGCCATTTATTCTAATTTTAAACAGGCCTTTACCGGGTTAAAGTTGTTGCACAATGAACTGCCGGATTCGCGGCAGCAAGAACAATATGAAATGGTTTATCAGAAATGGAAAAGCATTTTAGCACAAGAGCTTACCAAACTATAAGTATAGATTAACTCAATAAATTTTAATTGTCATGAAAGTAATCAAAGGAAAACAAGAGTATTTCAAAGGCATTCGTGCCATCCGCTACGAGGGCCCGGAGTCAGACAATCCGCTGGCGTTTAAGTTTTACAATCCCAACAAAAAGATTGGTCGTAAAACCATGCAGGAGCACCTTCGTTTTGCTATTGCCTACTGGCATACCTTCTGTGGAACCGGTGGCGACCCGTTTGGAACGGGCACTAAACAGTTTCCGTGGTTGCAAAATGCCGATCCGGTAAAGCGCGCTTTTGATAAAATGGATGCCGCGTTTGAATTCATTACCAAGATCGGTGCCCCGTTTTATTGTTTTCATGATTACGACCTGGTGGATGAAGCACCCACATTGGCAGAATCGGAAAAAAGACTTCGTAAAATTGTGGACTATGCCAAACAAAAACAGAAAGACTCAGGCGTAAAATTGCTGTGGGGCACAGCCAACCTGTTTGGTAATCCACGCTATATGAATGGTGCCGCTACCAACCCCGATTTCCACGTGGTAACCCACGCTGCCGCGCAGGTAAAAAATGCAATTGATGCTACCATCGAATTGGGTGGTATGGGCTATACCTTCTGGGGCGGAAGAGAAGGTTATATGTCGTTGCTGAACACCAACATGAAACGGGAACAAGAACACCTGGCGCGCTTCTTACAAATCTCGCGCGACTATGCGCGCAGGCAAGGCTTTAAAGGTGTGTTCTATATTGAACCCAAACCCATGGAGCCCAGCAAACATCAATACGATTTTGATGCCGCTACCTGCCTCAACTTTTTGCGCCAGTTCGATCTGATGGATGATTTTAAACTGAACATAGAAGTGAACCACGCTACCTTGGCCAGCCACACCTTCGATCATGAATTGCAGGTAGCAGCCGATGCCAACGCATTGGGAAGTATTGATGCCAACCGGGGCGATAACCAGAACGGTTGGGACACCGACCAGTTTCCCAACAGCGTATATGAACTAACAGAAGCCATGTTGGTGATTTTACAGGCTGGTGGTTTTAAAACCGGAGGTGTAAACTTCGATGCCAAAACCCGCAGAAACTCAACTGACCTGATTGATATTTTCTATGCCCACATTGGCGGCATGGACACGTTTGCCAAAGCATTGATAGCCGCACATGCCATTTTGGAAAATGGAGAGTTTGTGCGCATGAAACGCGAACGTTATGCCTCGTTCGACAGGGGTAACGGCAAGAAGTTTGAAAACGGAAACCTTGGCTTGCGCGAGTTGCGGAAACTGGCTCTCAAGAATGGCGAGCCCGCGCAGACGAGTGGAAAACAGGAGTATCTGGAGAACTTGATAAACAAGTTTATTTAAGCCCATTTAAAAGTATTGCAATCGTTTCCGTTAAATTTATTTCGTTAATTTTCGCCATATCATTTTAAACTTGTTTGAATTTAAACCGAGCCTAATCGCATGAACAGAAAACTCAGAATGGGAATGGTAGGTGGAGGCAAAGATGCCTTTATCGGATCCATCCACCGCCTGGCCGCCAACATGGACGGACTTATTGAAGTGGTAGCCGGAGCCCTTAGCATTCACCCGGAAGTAGCCAAAGAAAGTGGAAAGATGTTGTTTCTGTCCGAAGACAGAACATATACCTCCTTCGAAGAAATGATTGAAAAGGAGAGCAAACTTCCGGCCGATAAGCGGATTGATTTTGTAACTATTGTAACACCAAATTTTGCACACTTCGCACCGGCCATGCTGGCGTTGGAGAAAGGATTTCATGTGGTAATTGAAAAGCCCATCACGTTTACCATAGATGAAGCCCGTCAGCTAAAAAAGAAAATTCAGGAAACCGGATTGCTTCTTTGTTTAACACACACTTATTCGGGTTACCCGATGGTGCGCGAAGCACGGGCCATGGTACGCGATGGTATCTTTGGAAAAATCCGTAAAGTGTATGTAGAATACCCGCAAGGCTGGCTTAGTAAAATGAGCGAACGCGAAGGCAATGCACAAGCTGCCTGGCGCACCGACCCCAAGCGCTCCGGCAAAGCCGGTGCCATGGGCGATATAGGAACACATGCTGCCCACCTGGCCGAGTTTATTACCGGTTTAAAGATCACACACCTGTGTGCTGACCTGAACATTATGGTGCCCGGCCGCGCGTGGATGATGATGGCAACGTGTTGCTCAAGTTTGATAACGGTTGGTGCAGGCGTGTTAATGGCCTCGCAGGTTGCTGCCGGTGAAGAGAACGCATTAAAGATTCGGGTGTATGGTGAGAACGGTGGTTTGGAATGGTCGCAACAAGAACCAAATACGTTATTGGTGAAGTGGCTGGATAAACCCACCCAGATTTATCGTGCCGGTACCAATGGATTCTTACATCCGGAAGCATTATTTAATACACGCACTCCGGGCGGCCACCCCGAAGGTTATCTTGAAGCGTTTGCAAACCTCTATCGCAATTTTGCGGTTGCCCTCAGCGCAAAGATTGATGGTACGCAAGTGCCTGCCCATATCGATTTCCCTTCTGTGGATGATGGCATTCGTGGAATGGCATTTATTGATAATGTGGTGAAGAGCGGACAGAGCAAAGAAAAATGGACTCCATTTGAAGTTTAAAGTATGAAAACATTAAAAGGTCCCGGAATATTTTTAGCCCAATTTATGGGCGATGAACCTCCATTCAATAACCTGAAGTCGATCTGTAAATGGGTAGCCTCGCTGGGTTATGCAGGAGTACAAATCCCTACGTGGGATAGCCGCTGTATCGATTTGAAAAAAGCGGCCGAGAGTAAAGACTATGCCGATGAATTTCGTGAAACGGTTGAGTCTTGCGGGTTGCAGATAACCGAACTATCTACACACCTGCAGGGCCAGTTAGTTGCTGTGCATCCCGCTTACGATGTGATGTTCGATGGGTTTGCACCCAAGTCGGTACACGGTAAGCCAAAAGAAAGAACGGCCTGGGCGGTAGAGCAATTGAAACTCGCAGCTAAAGCCAGCAAGAATTTAGGATTGAATGCCCACGCAACTTTTTCGGGTGCATTGATGTGGCACACCGTATATCCATGGCCACAGCGCCCTGCCGGTTTGGTAGAAGATGGATTTAAAGAACTTGCAAAACGCTGGCTTCCGATCTTGAATGCATTTGATAAAGCAGGGGTGGATGTTTGTTATGAAATCCATCCGGGCGAAGACCTGCACGATGGCATTACGTTCGAGCGTTTCTGGGAAGCCACAGGCAAACATACACGCGCTAACATTCTGTATGATCCCAGCCACTTCGTATTGCAGCAATTAGACTACTTGCAATACATCGACTTCTATCATTCCTTCATTAAGATGTTCCATGTAAAAGATGCCGAGTTTAATGCAACCGGAAAAAGTGGTGTGTACGGAGGGTTTCAGGATTGGGTAAACCGCCCGGGCCGTTTCCGCTCGTTGGGCGATGGCGTGCAGGTAGATTTCAAATCCATCTTCAGTAAACTTGCGCAGTACGATTACAAAGGCTGGGCTGTGCTGGAGTGGGAGTGTTGTATTAAACATCCGGAACAAGGTGCGGCCGAAGGTGCGCCATTTATTAAAGATCACATCATTCGGGTTACTGAAAAAGCATTTGACGATTTTGCTTCAACAGGAAAAAATCCTTCGTTAAATAAGAAAGTATTAGGACTGAATTAATTCTGTAAACTTTATAAACATCAAACCCTATGAAAAATAAAATTTCTCTGTTGTTAATGGTACTAATGGTTGTAACATTAACCTACTGTGGCTCTAAAAAAACAGAAACCCAAACCGAAGATTACGGTGCACCGGTAGAAACCACAACACCGGTTCATGCGGTGGATGTAATTGCCCAGGGCGATGCCTTGGTAAAAGCAAGCGATTGTAAAACCTGCCATCATGCTACCAATAAACTGATTGGGCCATCGCACACCGATGTAGCCAAGAAGTATGAATTTACCGCAGCCAATGTTACTTACCTTGCCAAAAAAATAATAGAAGGCGGTACGGGTGTGTGGGGCGAAATTCCAATGACACCTCACGCGGATATTTCGCAGGTTGATGCCGAGAAGATGGCGCGGTATGTACTCTCGCTGGATGGTGAAACAGAGCATTAAGATGCGGCTAATATTTCTGCTATTTTTAAGCGTGGTGGTGGCGGCCCAGGCCCAACCCAACACGCTTACTGCAAAAGAAAAAAAAGACGGTTGGCAACTTTTGTTTGATGGAAAAAGCACAAAAGGTTGGCATAACTATAAATCCGGGCAGGTAGGTGCTGCCTGGAAGATTTCTGAAGATGCGTTGTTTCTCGACACTTCCAACAAGGAAGAAAAAGGCGGAGACCTGGTAACCGATCAGCAGTTTGAAAATTATGAGTTATACCTGGAGTGGAAAATACACCTTGCGGAAACAGCGGTGTTATCTTTCATGTACAGGAAGCAGACGAATACAAGTATGTGTGGATGACGGGCCCCGAAATGCAGGTGTTGGACAACGAGTGCCATCCGGATGCAAAAATTATCAAGCACCGGGCAGGCGATTTGTATGATTTGATTTCCTGTTCGAAAGAAACGGTAAAACCTGCGGGCGCGTGGAATGTAGCCAGGCTTATCAGCAATAAAGGTAAAATTGAATTTTGGCTAAACGGAACCAAAACGGTTGAGTTTACCATGCATACACCCGAATGGGATGCCCTGGTAGGTGCCAGTAAATTTAAGAGTATGCCCGGCTTTGGTAAGTTTTCGAAAGGCCATATTTCCCTGCAAGACCATGGCGATAAAGTCTGGTATCGGAATATTAAGATAAGACCTCTTTAATCAGAAAGTATAATACCAAACGCCAGGCTAATGTCTGGCGTTTTGCTTTTAAAGATTCTTCGCTGGCTAATCTTATTGAATTAATTTTAATTACCTGGTTTCCTTTCAGGCGGGGTTTCTGTAAACGATGGAAAGTGTAGCAGGGACCCTGCGTATAGATTTTTTAATACCACATTATCATACACAGTCATTACGGACAAGCAAACGAGTTGAATTTGAATTGTGTTGATTAATCGTTGCTTCAACTTTTAATCTTAGAGCCTTTGCGCGCTTGCGCGTTCCGCAATCTCCCGTTTAAAATTCCTGCTCAGTTTCCATACCTTACAAAGGGACTACGCGTTTGAAATAACTAAATGCACTGGTTTGTGTTTGTAATAAATGAAAATGCTACCTTGAAGGATGGAATAGGGGGAATAATTTTGTTTCAGAATTTGCCGGTGAAGAACACCGGCAAGGGCAAGGGAACAAAACCGGAATTGACTGTGCGTTTAGGGATGAAGTTTAATGGTGCAACTATTTTGGCAAACAGGAGTGTCTCCATGTCAAACACACTCCTGTTCAATGGTACATATTCTGGAATGACCCATCATTTCGCCTACGGTAGGTCAGTAGCGACTCTAACAGATATAGGCAAATGGTCCACGAATTTTGGTATAGTTGAGAAGGTAATCACAAATAAAGTAAAGGTTCATATGAGTGGTAAGATAGAAGTCAAGAATCGAAATTGGCTTACAAAAGCCAGGAAAAATCGAATTAAAAAATTGATAGATAAGTTTAACCCTTAAACTTTTAACGAAATGACGAAATTTATTCTTCTCTTCTTTCTGATTTCAGTTAATGAGAAGGTTAGCTATTTTAAAGACTTGGATTACATAAACTTTGATGGAAGAGATCAAACTTCGAAGAGAGATGCATCCTTTAAAGTAATGTCGATTGATGAGAACAATATTGTAATTACAAATCTTAAGTCAAAAAAAAGTTTGGCATGTTGCCATGTCGAATAATTCAAAGCGTGTGATAAATAAGGGCAGTAAATTTCCGGGTTGTGTCTATATTGATTCCTCCTTGGTTTTTACCAATAAGCTAATAAGGATTAAAAATTGCCAGCGTACGATGACTAATATTCAAAATATTCAAGTAATAAAGAGGGTTGATAGCTTAAATTATATTATTAACATTTGTTACTTACCTGGAAAAAAATTAAGCTTAAATGATATTAATGAGGGATTTACTCTAGATATGTATAAAAAACTCTCGACTAAATTTGTAGAATTAAAGATAAGGGATTTAGGGGATAGAGTATTAATTGAAAGTATATCTGATACTCCTAAATACGAACGCTATGAATTAAAGAAAATTGACAATTCATTTTTCTTGACACTTGAAAACTTTAAGTCAGAATTAAATTTTTAATAAGTTTTTCACAAGTGTCTGTTACTTAACAAGATTACCGCGGGATTGGCAAGTGTAACAACAACAGCGGAGCCGTTTCCCTCGCAGAGTTACCCGTTTCGGGCTTGCCTGCGGCAGGCAGGAACTCTGAGCGATTGAAAGCCGGTAGTTACTCGCCCATGTTGAGTTCTTCTCCAACATGCATACGGAAATATTTCCTTAAAGTCGGGGTCTCGTTGCCAACGGCTGTTTTAATAGCACAGCTACCCATAATACACAGTCATTGCGGACAAGTGAACGAGTTTAAATTTGAGCCGTGTTGATTAATCGTTGCTTCAACTTTCAATCTTAGGGCCTTGCGCGCTTGCGCGTTCCGCAATCCCTTAGTTGAGGTGGGTACGTTGTTGACCCTCAACGGTTAAGAAGCGCATTTGATTTTGAAGGAGCAGTAATTTGTTGGTCAGCGACCAACAATAACAAATGGACAACACTATTTTTTGTCGGACAGCATTACTGCCAACTACAAGTTTAAGGCTTAAAATTTACCACTGTCCACATCATTTATAAACTGAATTAACCCCGGAAAGAAATATTCCTGATCGTCCCACATACTCATGTGGCTTCCGTTGGGGCACAGCAAAAACCTTCCGTTTTTACCTGTGTGCTCATCCACTCCATGTGCTTGGGGTCCATGGTGTCGTGGGTGGCGCCAATTGTAAGCGTGGGCACGGTAATCTCCGGCAGCCGTTTGGAGATGTCCCACTTTTCCAGTTTGCCGCTGATGCCAAATTCGCTTGGGCCTTGCATCAGCGTATATACCGTTGCATTCAAATGCTTGAAGGCCCGGTTGACAGGGTCGGGCCATTGTGCGGAAGGGAAACGGCAAAGATGTTGTTCGTAAAAATTAGGAAGCAGCAACTCCATGTAACGCGGATTCGAGAAATCTTTTCTGGCCTCAATTTCCCTTACTTCTTCCAATACTTTTGGATCCATCTGCTTTGCTAAAACTTCATCGGCATACCTTCCGTATTCGGGGGCACTGGCCATCATGTTGGCAATGACCAGAGCTTTTAAGTGCTGCTGATATTTTAAGGCATACTCCATTGCCAGAATGCCGCCCCACGAGTTTCCCAATAAGTAAAAATTTGTGCTGTCGAGGCCCAGCGCCTGGCGTACTTCTTCCACCTCTTCAACAAAACGTGGCAGGTTCCAAAGGCTTGTATCGGTTGGCTGATCGCTGTAGTAGCTTCCTAGTTGATCGTAATAGTAGTACTCAATACCTTCTTGTGGAAAGTAACTGTCGAAACTTTCGAAGTATTCATGAGTGGCAGCAGGGCCGCCATGCAACAACAATACTTTAATACGCGGACTATTGCCCACTCTCTTAGTCCACACCTTGTATTTCCCTCCGTGAACTGGAATCATTTTTATGCCCCCCGACTTCACCCCCGGTTCTTGCAAGTTGTAATACGAAAGCTTTTCGACATCGACTGGTTTTTCAGTTCCGCAACCGAAAAACGAAAGAAATAAGGAGAGGATGAGGATTTTTTTCATAACAGTTTTTTTTTGGCCAGATGAATATAGCAAAAACAAACCCGACATCCAAGCCTTTTTTCCTCGCAGAGTTACCCGTTTCGGGCTTGCCTGCGGCAGGCAGGAACTCTGCGCGATTTAAAGCCGGTAGTTCCTCGCCCATGTTGAGTTCTTCTCCAACATGCATACGGAAATTATTTCCTTAAAGTCGGGGTCTTGTTGCCAACGGCTGTTTTAATAGCACAGCTACCCATAATACACAGTCATTGCGGACAAGTGAACGAGTTTAAATTTGAGCCGTGTTGATTAATCGTTGCTTCAACTTTTAATCTTAGAGCCTTTGCGCGTTCCGCAATCCCTTAGTTGATGTTGGGAAGTTTTTTGACCCGCAACGGTTAAGAAGTGTATTTAATTTTGAAGGAGCAATAATTTGTTGGTCTGCGACTAACAATAACAAAATGGCCTGCGCATCGGTAAAAAGTACAAATTAAAATTCAAGGAAAGTGATTTTAATAAGCGGCTATACGGTAGTAGTTGTTACTTTTGTTTCCGGCATCCGCAATACACGCATAGGTTGAAACAGATTGCGGCCGCCACAATCTTTACCATAGTAATTAGTAGCTGATGAAAAAAATAGTAATTCTGTTAAGTTGTTGTGCGCTTTTCTACGCTTGTTCGCAAGAGCAACCACGCGTACTGGTATTCTCAAAAACTAAAGCCTTCCGGCACGAGTCTATTAAAGCCGGAAAAGAAGCGTTAATTAAAATGGGTGCTGAAAAAGGTTTTGGCGTAGATACCACCGAGTCTTCCGAGGCATTTACCGAAGATAACCTGAAGAAATACAGAGCTGTAATTTTTCTGAGCACTACAGGCGATGTGTTGGATCAGGCCCAGCAAAATCAATTTATGCGGTTTATTCAGGCCGGGGGCGGCTATGTGGGTATTCATGCCGCTGCAGATACCGAATACGATTGGTGGTGGTATGGCAAATTAGTGGGTGCCTATTTCAAAAGCCATCCACAAATTCAGGAAGCTACATTTAAGAAAGTAAAACCGTTTGGTGAAGATCACCTGCCGGATGAATGGATTCGCACCGATGAACTATACAACTACAAAAACATATCGGATGCGATTACGGTTTTGTACAACCTGGATGAAACAAGTTACCAGGGTGGTGAAAATGGCGAGAACCATCCCATTGCCTGGTACCAGGAGTATGATGGCGGCCGTTCGTTCTACACCGGGTTAGGCCATACAAACGAATCGTTTACGGAAGCGTTGTTCCTGGATCATTTGTACCAGGGTATTAAATATGCCATAGGCGAAAAGAAACCCGACTTCGCCAAAGCAAGTGCTAAGCGTGTGCCGGAAGAGAACCGGTTTACCAAAACTGTGTTGGGCAGCAATTTTGACGAACCCACGGAAATGACCATTCTGCCGGATGGCCGGATCATTTTTATCGAACGCAAAGGGGCTGTTAAATTATACAACCCCCAAACCGATTCAATCAACCTGATCAACACATTTCATGTATTTACAAAACATGAAGATGGTATGTTGGGTATTACAACCGATCCTGAATTTGAGAAAAACAACTGGCTTTATATCTTCTACTCGCATCCCGAAAAATCGGCTAATATCTTATCGCGCTTTGTATTTGCTGATAACAAAATAGACCAGGCAAGCGAAATACAAATGCTGGAAGTAGCAACACAACGCGAAACGTGTTGCCATACAGGCGGCTCGCTGGCTTTTGGGCCTGATGGAAATCTTTTTATATCAACCGGTGATAACACCAGTCCGTTTGAATCGGATGGATATAGTCCGGCCGATGAACGTTCCGGTCGTTCGCCATTTGATGCGCAAGGTTCATCCTCCAACACCAACGATTTACGAGGTAAAATTCTGCGCATAAAACCCCAGCCCGATGGCACCTATACCATTCCGGAAGGAAACCTTTTCCCGAAAGGTGAAGCGCAAACACGACCTGAAATTTATGTGATGGGTAACCGCAATCCGTATCGCATTTCTATTGATAGAAAAACCGGTTTCCTCTATTGGGGCGAAGTAGGTCCTGATGCCGGTAACGACAGCCCCGAGCGTGGCCCCCGTGGTTACGATGAAGTGAACCAGGCCCGCAAAGCCGGTTATTTTGGCTGGCCGTTGTTTATAGGTGGTAACTATCCATATGCCCGGTATGATTTCGAAAAGAAAATTGCCGGCAACAAACACGATCCGGCAAAACCCATAAATACATCGCCAAACAATACCGGCAAAACCGAATTGCCTCCGGTAAGCCCGCCATTTATCTGGTATCCTTACGATGCCTCGCCCGATTTCCCTTTGATGAAAACCGGTAGCCGCAATGCCATGGCTGGTCCGGTGTATTACGCAGAAGATTTTAAGGGCAAACCCGAAGCTTACCCCGATTATTTTGATGGTAAACTTATTATCTATGATTGGATGCGAAACTGGATTCATTTGGTTACCATGACCAAGCAGGGCGACATTCTGGATATAGAACCCTTTGTGCCCAACATGCCGTTCAACAACATCATTGATATGGCGTTTGGCCCCGATGGCAAACTCTACACGTTGGAATATGGTACGCAGTGGTTTAAGCAAAACCTGGATGCCCGCTTATCGCGAATTGATTATAACGGAGGCAACCGCCCGCCACAGGTTGTGGTTAGCGCCAGTAAGATTTCCGGTGCAGTACCGTTGGAAGGAACTGTAACTGCCGATGGTACAACGGATCCGGATGGCGATGCCATAACTTATGAAATGGAATTGAATGGGGTGGTTACAAAATCGCCTACGCCCGAGTTTAAGGTTACTTTTGACAAGCCCGGCATTTACAGACCCAGGATAACAGCCATTGATTCCAAAGGGGCCAAAGCAAGAGGCGAAGTTACCATCATTGCCGGCAATGAACCACCCGCCATTCAAATTGAAATAACCGGAAATACGGATCGGTACCTTCCGGGAGGCTCGGTAGAATATGCAATTACTGTAACCGATAAAGAAGATGGCTCCACAGCCGATGGAAAAATTGCAGCCGAACGGGTAAAGGTTACGTTGGATTATCATCCGCAGGGTTTTGATATGACGGCCATTGCGCAAGGCCATCAGCGGGCTGAGTTGCCCGGTAAAGTAGCAATTGCAGAGAGCGATTGTAAGTCATGTCACCTCATCGATCAGAAGTCAGCCGGGCCCAGTTATCGTGATGTAGCCAAGCGATATGCCAAAGATGTGCGCGCTGTTGAAGTACTGAGCGATAAAATTCTAAACGGTGGCTCGGGCAACTGGGGCGAAGTAGCCATGGCTGCACACCCGCAATTAAGCAAGGAGCAGGCAGGGCAAATGGTAGAATATATTTTATCGCTTGCCAGCGAAGATAAAGTGAAGAGTTTACCCTTACGGGGAAAGTCAGGGTTTGCGGCAGTACCACCTCCGGGTCCGGCAGCCACTTCGGCTTATGTGCTTACGGCCACGTATGAGGATAATGGAGCCAATGGCATGCCTTCTCTTAGTACCACACAGCAGGTTGTATTGAAAGCACCCGTATTAACAGCAACCGATGCGGTGCTTACCGGTGGTGCCCGAAAATTAAATGCAGGAGGCATCCAGATAGTTGAAAACATCAAGCACGATAATACAGCCACTTTTGCCGATGTTGATTTTACCGGTGTAGGCTCATTGAACTTTGTAGTGGCAGAAGCAGCCAATATGAAGAGCGGAAGCATTGAAGTGTGGCTGGATTCAAAAGACGGTACTAAGATTGGCACCGTAAGTTTTGCCAATGCACCCAAAATTGAAGTGCAGGCCGGCATAAATATGCGGCCATCCGGTATTAGCTTTAAGCCGGTAACCGGCAAGCATAACCTGGTACTGGTGTTTAAGAACGCAAATGCAGGTGAAGAAGTATTATTTTATTTTAGCCAGGTGACTTTAGGAAAATAATTTTTTTGAATAAACAGGATACGATTATTCAAAACCTGTGCTATTTACACCCGCAAAGCAAGAGATTTAATTTGAGTGACTGGAAGATAAATTTGTTAAAGGAATAAAAAGTGAGAGTTGTTATTTTGTTGATAGGGTTGGGTTTAGCAAGTGCAATCCAGGCGCAGGAGATTACAGGTAAAATTGCCGGAAAGATTCAGGATGCCGCAGGCAAGATGTTGAGTGGCGCAAATGTTACGGCCTATCAAAGCGTGGAATCACCCGTGGCAGGAATAGCAGCCGATGAAGCAGGTAAATTTGCGCTTCAACTGGCGCCCGGCCGGTATAAACTAATCGTAAGTTTCACAGGCTTCCAATCCCGCGAAAGCGAATTGTTGGTAATTGCGGGCAAGACAACAAATTTATCCATAACCCTTCAGGAAGTTCCCACCGAGTTAGAAGAAATTGTGGTGAGCCCGGAGCCCGTTAATGGCACTGGTCTTACTTCTGTTTCCATCGAAAAAACACTTCGGGTGCCGGCAAACTTTTTCGATCCGGTGCGCATGCTTACATCATATCCCAGTGTTATTGCTGCAAATGATCAGGCCAACTCCATTATTGTAAAAGGCTATTCGCCCAACTATGTGTTGTGGCGGGTAGAAGGCCTGGATGTAGTTAATCCAAATCACTTAGCCAACGCGGGTACGATGGGAGATAAGCCAACGGCCAATGGCGGTGGAGTAAGTATTTTAAGTGCACAGGTATTGGATCGTACCGACTTTAACTCCGGGTACTTGCCAACCGGGTTGGGCAATGGCCTTGCGGGAATTATGGATATGAAATTAAGAGCCGGTGCTTCTGATAAAATGCAGTACACTGCGCAGGCTTCGCTTATTGGTTTGGATCTGGCAGCCGAAGGGCCACTCAACAAACAGAAGGGAAGTTCTTTCCTGGTTAACTATCGCTATTCAACCATTGGTTTGTTAAGCAGCATGGGTGTTGATTTTGGCGATGAAGCCATCAACTTTCAGGATTTAACTTTTAATGTAAACGCTCCGCACAAAAAGGGTGGCGCACTTTCTGTGTTTGGTTTTATGGGAAGTAGCAAAAATGTGTTTGAAGCAAAACCGGAAGAAGCGTGGGAGCAGGAGAAAGATCGCTACGACATAACTTTTGATGGCTTTACGTATGGTTTAGGTTTAGTGAATCATTTTAAACCGGGTACCTGGAATTTTTCCGTAGGCCTGGCGTACTCCAGCCAACTTCAAAATCGCAATTCGCAAAGTGTGCTGGTTCCGGTTCCACATGTTTATCGCGAACACTATGATTCTGATAATACCATGGTATCCGGTTTTGTAAAAGCCAACCGGAAGCTGGGTGAGTATGGAAGCCTGGAAACCGGAATCCGTTTAAATAATTACTGGCAACAATTGGAATCAGAAACGGTAACCCAGCTTTACCTTGATGTTTTCACTCCTTACGTGAAGGGAAGTGTAAATGGATTACTGATGCAGCCGTATGCATCGTTTACACAGTACGTGGGTACGTGGCAATTGAATGCAGGCTTGCAGTATGCCCGCTTCGGTTATAACAATACTGATTCGTGGGAACCAAAATTGAGTGTGAGCAAAGCTTTTAAGAAAAATACCATCACCCTGTCGGCCGGAACAACCAGCCAGATGCAGCAAACCCAAAATTACTTAGTGGTAGGAAGTAAGGGTATTGGGTTTACACGCAGCCATCAGGCATTAGCAGAATGGAAAACGCAGTTACCGGGCGATTTGAAATTAAAATCGTCTGCATTTTATCATTGGATTGTGAATGCACCCGTGGTTCGGGATGCGCCCTATTATTCTTCCCTTAACCAATGGGACGGTTATATCTGGAACGATACACTTGTTAACACAGGCAAAGGCCGTAACTATGGAGTAGAAGCCAGTCTTGAAAAACGGTTTTACAATAACTTGTATTTCATTTTGTCGGGCTCGCGGTATGAAGCGAAGTACTACAACGGAACAACTTATACGGATGGCCGCTTCAACACAAAGTTCACCAGCAGCCTGTTGGTTGGAAAAGAGTGGAACAAAAAAAACCGGTCGTTTGGGGTGCATGCCCGTGCCCTCTACCTGGGTGGTTTAAGGCAGGCCCTTGTGGATGCGGCCGTTTCGCAGCTGGTGGGTACCACCATTTACAATGAACAAAACGGCTACCTGCGGTTGCCCGATTATTTCAGAACCGACCTTCGCGTAAGCTGGCGCAAAAATAAACCGGGCTATACCCGTACGCTTTCAATTGATATACAAAACGTTACCAGCCAACAAAATACCGCCTTTACCTATTACGATACCTTCCTGCAAAAGGAAACCACAAAATACCAGTTGGGAATAATACCCGTATTGGCTTACCGCGTTGATTTCTGATAAAAATCACCGTTTCAATCGTTTGCAATTCTTTATTTTGAGGTTTTGGCTTACTACATTTGGGGCATCAAACTTTAATTCCAATGCCAACCAAAACGCAAGCAAAGACCAATGCTGTTAATCACTCAGAACTAATTGCCTGGATCGATGAAGTTACCGCCTTGTGTAGCCCCGATCATGTGCGCTGGTGCAATGGCTCCAAAGCTGAGTACGATGAATTGTGTAACCTGTTAGTTGATAAGGGTACTTTTATCCGGCTCAACCCTCAGAAACGACCCAATAGCTTTGCCTGCTTTTCTGATCCCAGCGATGTGGCACGCGTGGAAGACCGAACCTTTATTTGCAGCAAACGCAAGGATGATGCAGGCCCTACCAACAACTGGGTAGACCCCAAACAAATGAAACAAACCTTGTTGCCTTTGTTGCAGGGATGTATGAAAGGCCGCACCATGTATATCATTCCATTCAGCATGGGGCCGGTTGGATCAGACATTGCACAGATCGGTATTGAAATTACCGATTCGGAATACGTGGTAGTAAACATGCACCTGATGACACGCGTAGGTACAAACGTGCTGGATGTATTGGGTACCGATGGTGAGTTTGTAAAATGTTTGCATACAGTAGGCGCACCATTAAAACCAGGCCAGGCCGATGCGAAATGGCCCACCAATGCAACAACTAAATACATTGTGCATTATCCTGAAGAGCGGTCTATCGTTTCATACGGCTCGGGCTATGGCGGCAATGCCTTGCTGGGTAAAAAATGTTTCGCATTGCGCATTGCTTCTGTAATGGGTCGCGATGAAAACTGGTTGGCTGAACACATGCTTTTATTAGGTGTAGAAAGTCCGGATGGTAAAAAAGATTATGTAGCCGCAGCCTTTCCCAGCGCGTGTGGTAAAACCAACTTTGCCATGATTATTCCACCCAAAGCATTGAAAGGATGGAAGGTAACTACCGTAGGCGATGACATTGCCTGGATTAAACCGGGTAAAGACGGCAAGCTGTACGCGATCAATCCTGAAGCCGGATATTTTGGTGTTGCACCGGGAACCAACGAAAAAACGAATCCGAATGCAGTGGCTACTATTTCGCGCGATGCAATTTTCACAAATGTGGCTATTACAGAAGATGGTGATGTGTGGTGGGAGGGTATGACCAAAGAGCCACCTAAAAATCTTACCGATTGGCGCGGCCAAAAGTGGGATCCTGCATCGGGCAAACCCGCAGCGCATCCCAACAGTAGATTTACCGTTTCTGCTGCAAACAATCCCGTAATCGATCCGGAATGGGAAAACCCGAATGGGGTTCCGGTAAGCGCGTTTGTATTTGGCGGAAGAAGAAGCACCACCATCCCGTTGGTGTATCAGTCCAGCAACTGGGCCTATGGTGTTTACCTGGCATCCACCATGGGTTCAGAAACAACAGCGGCTGCATTTGGCGAAATAGGAAAAGTAAGACGCGATCCGTTTGCCATGCTGCCCTTCTGTGGTTATCACATGGGCGATTATTTTAATCATTGGTTGCAGTTTGGAAGAGGCTTGCCGGCACCGCCCCGCATTTTTGGTGTAAACTGGTTTCGTAAAGATGCAGAAGGAAAATTTATCTGGCCGGGCTTTGGCGATAACATGCGCATTTTGAAATGGATTGTGTTAAAAATAAGAGGCGAAGCCAATGCCGTAGAAAGCCCGATTGGCTGGATGCCCACCTATGAGGATATTGACTGGGATGGATTGGACTTTACCAACGAGCAGTTTGATAGCATTATGGATATTGACCGCGAGGAATGGAAAGCGGAGTTATTGCAGCATGTAGAGTTGTTTGAAAAGATGTACGATAAACTTCCGAAGGAATTTATCTTTATGAGAGAGCTGTTGCTTTCCAGTTTGTGGCGCTCACCGGTTAAATGGAGATTGGAACCCGAACGGTTCTGATATTGATGATGAGAATTATTATCGTTTTTATTTTGCTGATAACTACTTCCACAACTATGTTTGGCCAGGTAACAACAATAAGCGGAATAGCGAAAGATGCAAAATACGGAGCAGTAGTTGTTACAGATACCAACGAGGTGTATTACCTGGATAAACTGGAAAGTTGGGATAAGAATCGGGTTGGGAAAACAGTAGTGGTAACCGGTAAAGTGGTGACAAGGAAACCCAGGAAATCCGATGCGATTAGCGCAGATATCACCACGCCAATAAAACTTATAAAGAAGCCTGAAATTAAGATTGCTGAGGCAGATTAAGGGTATTGCATTCTCTCTTTTCTCTTTGGTGTTAGGTATTTCTACCTGACACACCTGTGAAACTCTGGCAAAAGAAGATCTGCCAACAAAGAATTTCTGGGTTACTCAAAAAATGGTTTCCATTTTTCAGGTGGCGATGGTTTGGTTAGCAGGCTTACAACTACCAGCATAATCAAAGAGGCAACCAGCGAAGGGATAGCTACATAATCAGTATCCACAGGTAAAACACCCAAAGATGTTCCACTCACTTCCAGTACCTTGTTTATAACCGGCACCGACATACCTGCCAGAATGGAAGCCACACCACCTGCGGCCGTAACACGTTTCCAGAAAAAACTGGCTAATAATACCGGGGCCAACGAGGCGCCAATCATGGTATAGGAAATGAAGGCCATCTCCAATACCGTTTCAAATTGTGTAACCAATGCATAGGCCAGCAACCCAAGTATAACAATGCTTATTTGTTGAATGCGGATTATCTTTTTCGAGTCCGTTGATTTGAGAAAATATGGTTTAAGAATATCGTTTGTTAAGTTGGTGGAGGTTACCATCAAAAATGTGTTTCCGGTTGAAAGTATAATGGCTACACCCGCGGCAAATAACATAGAGCCCACCAGTACCGGAACCTGCTCAAATCCAATGCGTAAAATAATTTCTTCCGACATGGCACGGTTAATGGATCCATCGGCCAGGAAGAAACGCGGATCTTTAGCATAGATGGCATATCCCACTACTGCAATGGCACACATTACAAACTCGATAAACACAACACCCACCAACATACCAATTACAGCCTTGCGTGCCGAGGCCGAGTCTTTAGCTGAAGCAAACTTTTGGTAAATACTGCTTTCGCTCATCAAAAGAAGGAATGTGGGCAATATTACACCCAATATCCACCAGGCATCGTGCCCTTCAAATAAAGAAAGGTACTCAGGTTTTGTGGTTTCAATAGTTTGAACAACTGCATCAACCCCTCCATGTGCCGAGATAGCAAAGGGTAGTGTAAGGGCCATGGCAATCAACATGACAATGCCATTAAAAATATCAATGGATACAATCGAAACCATGCCTGCCAATGCAGTAAAGGCAATTACAACCACACACGTAATGAGGGCTCCGGTTTCCAGGCTTATGGCTCCGTTGGAAAGGATTGAAATAAACCGACCACCACCTTTAAACTGATAACCCGCAATAACCAGGTAAGCAACAATGATAGTTACCGTACCAAGAATCCGGGCGGTGTGATTGTAGCGCTGTTCCAACAGATCGGTTAAGGTGATCTTTGAGATTTTGCGAACCCGTTCAGCAATGAAGTAAATAACCACTATTCCAATCCAGGCCCCGGCCGAGAACCAAAGCTCGCCAAATCCCGAACGAAAACTTAAACCCGCAGTACCGAACAAACTCCCGGAGCCAATCCATGTACATATTAACGTTCCGACAAGTAAATAGACAGGTACGCCTCTTCCTGCCACGGTGAAATCCTCCTCACTCTTTACCGATTTGCTTTTATAAATGATTACACCTATCAATAAAAGAAGATAAGCTATGCTAACAATGGAATAAATCATACACAAGGGATTTGCCGGAAAGATTTAAAAGTAAGGATTTTTTTTATAAGTTGACACCTGAAATTACCCTGACTTAACCAAAACTACCTATGAGTAATACCACTAAGTTTAAACCCTACATCGCACCCGAGCTAAATGTGGCCGAGTTTACGGTTAAGTCGGTTGTATTTGGTTCGTTGTTTGGTATCCTGTTCGGTTGTTCAACAGTATATCTGGCACTAAAGGCAGGGCTTACCGTATCGGCATCCATACCCATAGCGGTAATTGCTATTACGCTGGGGCGAAAGTTTTTAAAGACAACCATCCTTGAAAACAATATTATTCAAACCACAGGCTCGGCTGGCGAGTCGATTGCTGGCGGTGTGGTGTTTACCTTGCCGGGATTTTTGTTTCTATCGCCCGGGGCTAATGGGGACGCGTTCTTTAACTATTTAACCATTCTGATCTTAGCTGCCTTTGGCGGAATGCTCGGAACATTGATGATGATTCCCCTCAGGCGATCGTTGATTGTAAAAGAACATGATACGCTGCCATATCCCGAAGGCACAGCCTGTGCATCGGTATTACAAGCAGGTGAAAAGGGAGGAGAATTTGCCCGGACCGCATTCTTGGGAATGGGCGTGGCTTTGGTTTATGCCGTATTGCAAAAAGTATTTCATGTAATTGCAGAAGCACCAGCTTATGTAACGAATCAGGTAAATAAATTTTGGCCATCGGCTACCATCAATGGCGAGATTACCCCCGAATACCTGGGTGTGGGTTACATCATTGGCCCACGCATTGGGGGTGTATTGGTGGCAGGATCGGTACTGGCCTGGTGGGCGATTATCCCTTTGCTTTCAACCTTGGTTCCTTTCGAAAGTGTGGCCGAGCAGTTGGTAGGACTTGGATATTTGTCTGACATCAATACTGCCGGTGGAAAAGGAGGGTGGGATCCGGTAACAAAAACGTTTGCTAATCCTTCCAGCGCTCTATACTTCGCATACATTCGCCAGATCGGTGCAGGAGCCGTTGCTGCGGGTGGTTTCATTACATTAATGAAAACCATTCCTACCATCATTAGCTCATTCCGCGAAAGCATTGGTTCATTGAAGGAAAAAACCGAAACGGGAGTATCACGCACAGAAAACGATCTGTCGTTTAAAGTGGTAATTGTAGGGAGCGTACTATTAATAGCCATTATTGCTTTACTACCCAGCCAGATTATTCCGGGTGATGGTATTCTTCAGAAACTCTTGATTGGTGTGCTGATCATCATTTTCGGATTTTTCTTTGTTACAGTAGCCAGTCGTATTGTAGGCCTGGTAGGTTCCAGCAACAGCCCCATATCGGGTATGACCATCGCCACGTTAATGGGAACATGTTTGATCTTTACATCCGTAGGGTGGAGCGGCCAGTTTTTTGAGCCGCTTGCTTTGGTAGTAGGAGGTATGATTTGTATAGCGGCTGCCAATGCAGGGGCCACCTCGCAGGATTTGAAGACCGGATATATTGTTGGTGCTACTCCGCGTTATCAACAACTGGCATTGTTTATTGGCGCAATCGTTTCATCCATTGCAATTGGGTATGTGGTTATTCTGTTAGATACACCTACACCCGATATGCGTGCCATGGGCATTGAGCACGCGATTGGAAGTGAACGTTATTCGGCCCCACAAGCAACACTCATGGCCACGCTTGCAAAAGGTATTTTGTCTTTCAACCTCGACTGGCAATTTGTGATGGTGGGGGTGTTTATTGCCGTAATGATTGAACTGTGTGGCATCAAAGCATTGGCTTTTGCCATTGGGTTGTACCTGCCGCTTTCTACCACCTTGCCCATTGCAATTGGCGGTGGTATTAAAGGATTGGTTGACTGGCGGGCCGAGCGTAGAAAGGAAGCGAAAGCCGATGAAGATTTAGGAAAGGGCAGTTTGTTTGCTACCGGACTTATTGCAGGGGGAGCCTTGGCGGGTGTGGCCGTTGCATTGCTCTCGGTGAATGAGTCGGTCTATAAAGGACTTGCAGGTATTAGTGCCGAGCATGGTTTGGTAAATGTACTTAGCCAGAGCGGGTATCACCTTTTAGGTGTGCTCTTCTTTGCTGCTATGGCTTTTATGCTTTACCGGGTAGCGATTAAAAAAAGTGAGTAGGTGATTTACCTGCTCACTTTTTATTTTTGGTTCAGGATTACTGAGCCAGCAGATCGATAATTTCTTTCAATTCATTTACAGCTCTGGTTTCGGATTCATCCACTTTACCATCGGCATGAATAATGTCGTACATATCGGCATAGATCTTATACCGTTGCGAAAATTTGATATGATCGAAATGGAGAAATGAGGCTTTGATGATTTCGTGGTGCAGGGGTTTATTGATGTTTTCATATTCCTTCACACGTTGATCGTACCGGGCTTTATGATCGCCTTCTATGGGGAAGTGCCGGTTCATCTTCTCTAAGATTACACGCTCTTCATCGGCATGAAGGCGACCATCTGCATACGCAATGTGGATGTACAGGTAAAGTACAAAATCACTGAACGTTTTATGAATTACCATAACAGCATTCGGGTTAATACCTGAGTTTAAAGGTAATAAAAAAGGGCCACGCTATCCGCGCGGCCTTTCTTTTAATCCACATGATTTTATTACATCATGCCACCCATGCCGCCACCGTGTGGCATGGCAGGAGCTTCTTTTTCTTCCGGAATTTCAGAAACGACAGCTTCTGTTGTCAATAACAAGCCTGCAATGGAGGCTGCATTTTCCAGTGCCAGGCGCGATACCTTGGTAGGATCGATAATACCGGCCGCAAAGAAATCTTCAAACTTATTATCGCGGGCATTGTAACCGAAGTCTTTCTTGCCTTCGCGCACTTTGTTCACAATTACCGAACCTTCCTGACCTGCGTTTTCAGCAATGGTTCTCAAAGGGGCCTCAAGGGCCAACCGGATAATGTTAACACCTGTTAACTGATCTTCGTTATCGGTGGTTACGTTTTTCAATGCATCAATGGCACGAATGTATGCTACCCCACCACCGGCTACAATACCTTCTTGTACCGCAGCGCGGGTTGCATGCAATGCATCATCCACACGGTCTTTCTTTTCTTTCATCTCAACTTCGGTAGCCGCACCGATGTAAAGAATTGCCACACCACCCGAAAGTTTAGCTAAACGCTCTTGTAGTTTTTCTTTATCATAATCGGAGGTAGTTACTTCAATCTGAGCTTTGATCTGGTTAACACGAGCTGTTATTTCAGATTTTTTGCCCGAGCCGTTTACGATGGTCGTGTTATCTTTATCGATATTCACTTTTTCTGCACGGCCTAAGTAATCCAAAGACGCATCCTCCAGTTTCATACCGGTTTCTTCTGAAATTACTTTACCACCGGTTAGGATCGCGATGTCTTCCAGCATGGCTTTTCTTCTGTCGCCAAAGCCAGGAGCTTTAACAGCAGCTACGCGTAATGCACCGCGGATTTTGTTTACCACCAACGTAGCCAATGCTTCGCCTTCTACTTCTTCGGCAATAATTACAAGCGGCTTGCCGGTTTGTGCTGTAGCTTCCAGTACAGGAAGTAATTCCTTCATGGAAGAAATCTTCTTGTCGTAAATCAAAATGTAAGGATGATCTAAATCAGCCTCCATTTTTTCGGTGTTGGTAACGAAGTAAGGGGAGAGGTAACCGCGATCGAACTGCATACCTTCTACAGTTTTTACTTCAGTTTCTGTTCCTTTGGCTTCCTCAACCGTAATTACACCATCCTTACCAACTTTATCCATCGCAGTGGCAATCATCTTACCAATTTCAATGTCGTTGTTAGAGGAAATAGTAGCCACTTGCGTGATTTCCTGAGAACCCTTAATGGTTTTAGATTGCTTTGAAAGGTTTTCAACAACAGCCTCAACCGCCTTGTCGATACCACGCTTCAGATCCATAGGATTTGCACCGGCAGCCACGTTCTTAATTCCGTGTGCATAGATAGCTTGTGCCAATACGGTAGCGGTTGTGGTACCATCACCGGCTGCATCAGCAGTTTTAGAGGCTACTTCTTTTACCAACTGCGCACCCATGTTTTCGATCGGATCTTTCAGATCGATTTCTTTTGCTACCGAAACACCGTCTTTAGTAACGGTTGGGGCACCAAACTTCTTATCCAGAATTACATTGCGGCCTTTAGGGCCCAGGGTAACTTTAACTGCATCAGCTAATTTATCAACACCCTTTTTAATTCTGTCGCGGGCGTGGTATCAAAGGTTATTTCTTTTGCCATATTGATTTTGATTGTTAGTTATACGTGAAAAAAATTAAATGGTTCCGAAAATATCGGAATTGCGCATGATGAGGTATTCTTTGCCATCAATTGTAATTTCGGTACCAGAATACTTGCCATATAGGATCTGGTCTCCAACCTTAACAGTAACAGGCTTATCTTTCAGGCCTTCGCCTACCGCTATTACTTTTCCTTTCTGTGGTTTTTCTTTTGCGGTGTCCGGGATGATGATTCCGGAAGCTGTTTTTTGTTCTGCGGCCGCTGGTTCTACAAGCACGCGGTCTTCATTAGGTTTAAAGTTGATTTTTGCCATATGGATTAATAAAAATTTAGTTGAACAATTTAATATAACTGTCTGCCGCCTTGTTAACGATTTCTATGCCAGTAGCCTGTCTGGGTGAGTTTTTTGACACTTTTTCCGCTTCAAGGGCAGCAAAGATGAAAAAAATTGACAGACTAAACAGGCTACAACCGTGCAAAATGGCAGTTTGTCACAAAACCTCGTTTTTTCGTATAATTAGGTAGAAAACGGAGCGGTATGGAAAGCTTGAAAGACAATTGGCTAACCGAAGGGATAATTGATTTTGAGTTCAAGCAATATCAATTGCTGGCCTATTTCAAACGGGTAAAAGAATCCTTTACGCGGGTGGAGCTGTATCCGTATCTGTCCGATCTGGTTTTTCACTATCGCAACCTGTTGCAGGTAAAGAATAATCATTCGCTGTTGCGCAATTCATTTCCCAAAGAACTTTCACCGGAAGGGTTGAAAAATCTGGAGTTGAACTATAAGCGCATGATTGAAGACGATGCTGTGATGCAGGAGTTGGATGCAATCATGGAATTTGCCTTGCCAAAGTTCAAATCTTCGCTCGATGAGGGGGCGTTTATTTACGATTATGTGGAATCACGGTGCGAAATTTCACCAGTGGGGCTTACGTCATTATATGCCAACGAAGGATACCTGTTTGTAACGCAGCCCCCTGAAAAAGAGACCTATGTGTACCGCTATCAGGTTACCCTTTTTGAACAAAGCACAGAGTTGATGCGGGGTATTCATACGCAATACCTGCTTACAGCACCACGTAGTATCAGCAATACGTACGAGCGGTTAAAGCTTACGCTGATGAGCCAATACTCCGAATTGCCAAACCCTTCTGTTTACCTGATTTTGTCTAGACTTAAATTTCCGCTTGATAAAACCCTGATGCCTGTTGCCAAGCGGTTGTTGGTAAAGGAATTGGCGAAAGCGGCCTGAAACAAAAAGCCCCCGATTTCTCGAGGGCTTTGTTTTATTTGGTTGTATCGGCCGGTGCGGCCGGTTGTTCAGTCTGATTGAGGTTTACACCGCCTCCTTGCTGGCGTGCCCGCTGCAGAATTTCACTCTCGCTGGCTGCATTGGGGGTGGTAAAATTAGTGACTAGTGCTATAACCATAATAGCTACAGCTAAACCCCAGGTTGTGCGCTCTAAAAAGTCACCAGTCTTTTTAACACCAATTAAATTGCTGGCTCCAGAGCCACCAAACTGGTTAGAAAGTCCGCCACCTTTTGAATTTTGGGCCAAAACCACTAAAACTAATAATACAGAGCAGAAAATGGCTAAGCCGATTAATAGGGAATAATACATAACTACTTTTTCAGTTCTTCAATTCGAGCCGCAAAGTAAGTCTTTTTTTGGGGAAACTTCCAAATCAGCTTTTTAAGCACTTCTATGGCTTTGTCTTTCTTTCCTTGTTTCAACAGAATCTCAACCAGGGTTTCTGAAACGATATTATCACCATAGGTAACACTTGATTCCGAAAGGTCACTCTTGGTTTGATTTTCGGTGACCTTCAATTTGGGTATGGAGGGTTGAACCTTAATAAACTGATCAATAATCTCTATTTGCTCCTTTTGTTTTTCGCCTTCAGGTTTGATTTTCTTTTTGTGGCTTTTGATTTCATTCAGTAGCCCTTCATCAGGGTCGCTACCTTTTATTTTTTTAGATTTAGGTGCTTCTGCAGAAACCGGAATGCCTTTTTCCAGGTTCGCCACCATCTTTTCAAACATCGCTTTCTTTTTACGAAGAATTTCGATGTCGTGCATTACTTCCTTGTTTAAAGCATCGCCACTCAGGTTGGTAGGTTGAAACAGTTTTTCTGATTCCAGGTTTTCTTTACCTGATTGAACTTGGGGTGTTTTCGACTGATTGCACAGGTTCAACCGAAGCAATTTCTTTTGCAGGCAATTTTACTTCAGCAACCCGGGGTTGCTGAAGGGCTGTCATAATAGTTTTAAGCACGGCCCGATCGGTACTGTAAATGGCACTTAAATGCAACTGATGTTCCTTATCGGTAAGGTTATTATCCTGGGCCGCTCGTGCCGCTAACCCATGCAATACCTGGCTGTATGGAAAATTGCGCTGCAGGTTAAGAATAGCCTGTGCCTCTTCTTGCGAAAGGGCTGTGTAATTGGTTAAGAGCTGATGAAATGTTTCCTTTTCCACAAATTGGATAAAACCGTGAAAAGTAAATGTAATTGAATTTGCGGCTTATTGCAACCTTTACCAGTTAGCCAGGGTGGCATTAAAGATATCGATGTAAATCTGATCCAGGATTTTTCGTTCGAGGCTTTCCTGTACGGAGCTAAAATCTGTGCTGCTGGGAAAATCAGCATAGAAGCTAAAATTTCTGTCCTTGAAGTTGTTCTTGGGTTCGAGGGTGTCAACATAATTTACCCGCACGGCAATGGTAAGTCGGGTAAGGGCAGCTAAATCGGCACTGTTACTGGCTGCGCCTGATACGGGTGCAACCGGAGTAAGTCCATATTGTGTAAGCGTACCTTCCAGTTGCAGTTCGCCATTTTCGCTTACTACTCTCAGGCTGGAGTTTTGTTGCAGGTATTCTTTCAGCCGGTTGGTAAATGTTTGCCCCAGGTTGGCGGGTCCTAAATCGGTGTTATTAAAGAAGTCTTCTACCTGAATGGTTTGGGCACTGGTAGAGGCTCCTGTAAAAGAATACGTAATACATCCCTGAATAAACGGGAGGGCGGCCAGAAAAACGAGGGCAAAAATCCGATTACTCTTCAAGTTCGTACTCTTTAATTTTTCGATATAAGGTTCGCTCCGAAATACCCAAATCGCGTGCCGCATATTTGCGTTTGTTATTGTTTTTACGCAGCGCGCGCATAATCAACTCTTTTTCTTTCTTCACAATAGAAAGCGAATCGTCTTCGGCCTCATGCGTAATGTCCTGAACTTCTTCTTCTGGTTCGGTTTGGGTTACCTGGCTGTTTAGATAGGTAACAGGTTCTGTTATGGGAGTAATGGTTTCATTGATGCCTTCAAATAAAAAAATCAGCATTGTTCTTTAACCAACTGTGCAGCATGGGTTGGATTGTTCGCCCCCTCCAGTACAATTTTTTTCAGGTCGTTCATATCCTTGCGGAGATCGAACAGGATTTTATACAAAATTTCACGTTCGGAAATATTATCAGCTCCATGCTGATCTTTATACAGCGCAGGTAAACTTGTTTCCCGGGGGATGTAATGTCCAAGTACTTCGCTGGTAATTTCTGTATTGTCTGATGATAAAACAGAAATCTGTTCTACCAGGTTTTTTTAGTTGCCTGATGTTGCCCGGAAAGCGGTACTTCAACAAAACACTTTTGGCATCTTCAGTAAGCGAAATGGGTTTTACTTTGTATTTCTCAGCAAAATCTGTGGCAAATTTTCTGAATAGCAGTTCTACATCTTTCCCACGTTCGCGCAAAGGCGGCACATAAATCGGCACCGTGCTTAATCGGTAATATAGATCTTCGCGAAACTTACCTTGTTCCACTTTTACCAACAGGTTTACGTTGGTAGCGGCTACTACCCGCACATCTGTTTTCTGAACTTTCGAAGAACCTACTTTAATAAACTCACCGTTCTCCAACACCCGAAGTAACCTGGCTTGTGTTCCTAAGGGCATTTCTCCAATTTCATCTAAAAAAATGGTGCCGCCATTAGTTACTTCAAAATACCCCTTGCGGGATTCGTGTGCTCCGGTAAAGGATCCTTTTTCGTGCCCGAATAATTCCGAATCAATTGTTCCTTCCGGAATGGAACCACAGTTGATGGCAATAAACTGGCCATGCTTGCGTGAACTAAGGTGGTGAATGATTTTAGAGAATGATTCTTTACCGCTTCCACTCTCGCCTGTAATCAATACCGACATATCTGTGGGGGCAACCTGCATGGCTACCCGCACCGCGTTGTTGAGCAAGGGCGAATTACCAATTACTCCAAACCGTTGCTTTACACTTTGAATATCTGCTTCTGAAATTGCCATCTTATTCTACTATTCGTGCTATCAGGGTGCCTCCCGTACAACTTTCTATTAAAACATTTACGTACTGGCCCTTGTTTGTGTTTTCTGATTTGGCAAATACCGCTACCCGGTTGGCCGAAGTGCGGCCTTGCCAGTGTGCATCACTTCTGCGCGAGTTACCTTCTATAAGTACGCGTTGAATGGTTCCTACATCTTGCTGGTTACGCAGCAAGGAATGCTCGCGTTGTTTATTTATGATTTCCTCCAGTCTGCGCGTTTTAATTTCATTTGGAATATCATCTGCAAATTTTTTAGCAGCAGGCGTACCGGGCCGTTCTGAATATTGAAACATGTAGGCGTAGTCATACTGTACTTCATCCATCAACGAAAGTGTTTCCTTGTGCTCATCTTCTGTCTCGGTACAAAAGCCGGTAATCATATCTGATGAAATAGCGCATTGAGGCCCCAGGATTTGGCGTATGCGATTTATTTTTTCCAGGTACCACGCACGGGTATAGCCGCGATTCATCAATTCGAGTATTCGCGAGCTACCGCTTTGTACGGGCAAATGAATGTATTTGCAAATATTTTCATAGCGGGCCATTACCTCAAGCACCTCATCGGTAATATCTTTTGGATGTGAGGTGGAAAAACGAACACGTAAATCAGGATTTACTAACGCCACCATCTCCAGCAGGTTGGCAAAATTTACAACCTGATGGATACCCTGTTTTTCTAAACGTGCTTTGTTATTTTCTTCTTCGCTCCATTTGTACGAATCTACATTCTGGCCAAGCAAAGTCACTTCTCTATAACCCCGGCTAAATAAGTCTTTAGCTTCGGCAACAATGGAGTGCGGATCGCGGCTGCGCTCTCGACCACGGGTATAAGGTACTACACAGAAAGAGCACATGTTATCGCAGCCCCGCATAATGGAGATAAAGGCCGTAACTCCATTTGAATCGAGCCGAACCGGAGTAATATCGGCATACGTTTCTTCGCGCGAGAGGAAGGTGTTCACGGCCTTATCTCCTTCATCTACCTGGGCTACTAGTTTGGGTAAATCGCGGTACGCATCGGGACCTGCTACGAGGTCCACAATCTTTTCTTCCTCCAGAAATTTGGTTTTCAAACGTTCGGCCATACACCCCAAAACCCCAACCAGCATTTCAGGTTTCTTTTTCTTAAAGGATTGAATTTGCTGTAACCTGTTCCGAACGGTTTGCTCAGCCTTTTCGCGGATAGAGCAGGTGTTGAGAAACACCAGGTCGGCTTGCGCCAGATCTGAAGTTGTATCAAAACCTTCTTTTTGAAGAATAGATGCCACAATTTCACTATCCGAAAAATTCATCTGGCAACCATAACTCTCAATGTATAGTTTGCGGCTTTTGCCGCTGCTGTTTTCGGTGGTTACTTTCATGGTTTCGCATGCTTCGCCTGAAACCGGGGTTATTACATCAATATCTTCAATCAGGTTCTTCATTTTTGACAAATTCGAGGTGCAAATTTAAAACATTTTCCAGCTTTAATGACATCTTGGCAGGTGGTTTAAAACATCCTTTTATAGATTAGTTTTGAGCCATAATCAGCACATTATGGCAATTGTAAGAGAAGTAAGAGGGTTTACACCCCGATTTGGTGCAAACTGTTTTTTGGCAGAAACCGCGGTAGTGGTGGGTGAGGTTTTGATGGGTGATAATTGCACCGTATGGTTTAATGCCATCGTGCGGGGCGATGTGCATTCTATTACCATTGGCAACAATACCAATATACAGGATGGCGCAGTTATACACTGCACGTATCAGAAAGCGAAAACTGTAATTGGAAGTAATGTTTCTATTGCGCACAATGCCATTGTGCATGGTTGTACGGTTGAGGATAATGTACTGATTGGTATGGGCGCAATTATTATGGACGATGCCGTGGTAGGTGCCGGCTCGGTAGTAGCAGCCGGTGCAGTGGTGCTACCCAAAACGATTATTGAGCCGGGAAGTATTTATGCCGGAATGCCCGCCAAAAAAGTAAAAGATGTAGGCGATGAAATGAAAGCGGTGATTGAACGCACTGCCCGCAATTACCCCATGTATGCGGAATGGTTTAAAACAAAATAAGAATGGAAATTTCAAAAGATAAGGTGTTGATTGCCCGCATCCGTCAAAAGTTGGGTAATGATTTATTTATCATAGATGAGGAGGACGAACCAACCGATGAGTGTGTTCACTTTTACTTTCTAACGATGCAGGAAGGGCAGGAGGTAATTTGTGATTGTGTGTTATACACCTTACGCCTTCATCACGAAAGTGAAATGCACGAGGCAGCCGAGGCCCGGGCTGCTGAAAAATTTGAACAATACCTTACATCAAAAGATGCAGATGCAGCCATGCGCGAAGAAGAAATTGGGATGATGATGGCAGAAATTTTATTGGAACTTGAAGAAGAGGAAGCAATAAAAGTTCAGGAACATCTTGAACTGGATACCGATAATCCGGTAGGCCTGGGGATAGATGCCGGGCTAAATGTACCGGTAATCTCCAACGATGTGATGGCCAGGTTCATTGCGTCATTCCGGGCGGGTACACTTAAACTTGATCCTACGCTTTACAGCTTCCAGGTGAGTACCGATTTTGAGTAGATTGAAAATATTGCCCCTGCATACACCGAATTAGGGGGCATTGGCTATATTTGCCGCCCTAACAAAATTATGAACCTCATATCGGGCACTAATTCAGGCCATGATGTGACTAAAAATTACTGACAAATGAAAAACGTTTCTCTTGCCCTTAACGGGATACTGGTAGTGGCTGTTGCTGTGCTGTATTTCCTGCATTTCTCCTCCGGAAGCAAAACTACCCCGGCAACCGAAAGCACCATTCCCACCGATATTAAAATAGCCTATATCAATTCTGATACGGTTTTAAAATATTATGATTTCTTCAAGTCGAATGTGGAAAAGCTTGAGGCGAAGGGAAAAAAATTAGATCAGGATCTTCAGAACCGGGCGCAAAGTCTGCAAAACGATATTGCTGCCTATCAGCGTAACTATAGCAATATGACTATTGGCCAGG
>LNFR01000052.1 GCA_001567185.1 Bacteroidetes bacterium OLB12 | reverse complement strand
AGCATTGCCGTAGAAATGGTTTTGTATCCTAACTGAAGCAAGTGCAATAGCCAGCAATGTAAGGGCAGATAAACCAAAACTTAATGCACCCACCGGCAGGTAATACTTCCAAATGGAACTCATCAACCCATTGGCCATTACGAACCCCCCTGCCCCGCCTAACACCATGGCAATACACAGGTTAACAATAAACTCTAAATTGATAACACCGGCTATATTCAACACCGATGCCCCCAGCACCTTTCTTACGCCAATCTCTTTCATCTTCTTCACAATATTCAACGACACCAGCGAGTACATACCGATACCCGTCATCAGGGTAGCAAATACAGCCAGAAAGCCAAACATGGTTACAATATTTTTATTAATGTCGTTGGTTTCCTGCAATTGTTCATCGACCAGGCGGCCGTAATACACGGTGTTTGGAAAAACCTCTTTCCATTTTTTTTCCATGAATTCATTTACTGAAGCCATCTTACCAGGGTCGGCTTTTACCACCAACTGTTGATATTGCGAAGGCGAAGCGTATCGAATCATAACCGGACTGAGTGGATCCCATAAAGCAGCAGGATAAACATCTCTGATTACTCCAATAACAAATAGCTGTACGGTATCCATCCAAACCAATCGCTTGCCAATTGGATTGTCCGTCCAGCCAAACTGGCGAACAAACTCTTCCGAAACCAAAACCGATTCTTTGCGATCGGTTTCAGAATCCTTCATAAACTTGCGGCCGCTGATCAACGTCATTTCCATCGCCTCAAAGTAATCATCACCCACATCAAAGATGTCCACTTCTTTTTCTACTGATTCAAACTTTACAGGATCGTTATACCAGCCATTGCCCATGTGGTGACGGGTGCCAGCAATCAACTCAATGTCTTTATTGGAAGCAAGTGCATCCCGGTAGGTGTTAAATCCACTTTCGTTATTTACCCAAACGGAAATGGCACCGCTCGTTGCGAACCCTAAATCGTAATCGCGTTGAAAAGTACCATTGCGGTAAAAGGCAATACTCATAATAATCGCAAGCAGCGAAATGGCAAACTGGCAGCATAACAAAATGCGTGTAAACCAGTTGGTACCACCAAACTTAGCCTTACCTTTTAAGATACTTACCGGTTCGAATGAGGTAACATAAAAGGATGGATACCCCCCGGCAATCAGGGCCGTTATCAATAACAGACCAAACAGGAAAAGAATAAACCAGATGTTTTCGGTATAGCTTAGTTTCAATTCTAGCCAGGGCCAAAGCGAATCGTAAGCTGGTACCAGCCACTCGGCTATTAACAATCCTGCTACCAATCCCCCAACACACAGAATCAGGTTTTCGCTCATAAATTGAAAAACCAATTGCCTTCGCAATCCACCCATCACTTTCCGGATTCCGATTTCTTTTAGCCTGCGACTTGCAATAGAAATGGAGGTGTTTGTAAAATTGAAACACGCCAGCAACATTAAGAGCCCGGCCATCACAGCAGGTAAAGTGATGGCTTCATCGGGAATACCTCCCCGCAGCCAGTCATTATCCACGCGCGGGTTAGCCCGGTTGCGTTTCATCATTCCAACAAAATTTTCCAGGTAATAACTTGCTATCTTAAAATCCTCTCGGGCCAGGTTTTGAGGTTCTATATATTGCTGAAGTTGTTGCGTAACAATTGGTACATCCAGTGCATTTGGAATTTCTAGAAACAATGTATTCCAACGCTTCCAGCTGGTATCGTTATTGTCTTTATCAAGGTTTACATCCCAGAAATTGTCATATAAGGATACAACATCAAACCTAAAACTGGAGTTTTGAGGTTGTTGCTGAAATACTCCGCCAACTTCAAATTCCTTTGGCCTCCGTACACCATCAGCACCCAGGATGATCTGGGTAATAGTTTTACCCACTACATTTTCGTCATTAAAATATTTGAGGGCTACCTCATCACTTAAAAAAACTTTACTCTTATCGTAAAAATTAGAAAATGTTCCGTATTTGAGTTTATAGGTAAACAAATCAAAGAAAGCAGAATCCACAAATACCATTCGGGTTCCAAACACTTCTTCGCCAATGCGGATGTCGGTATAAGTTGATTGATACCGAACCCGCTTTGTTACCTCCTTAATATTTTGTTTTATAAAATTACCTAGCGGGTTGGGAACCATGCCATACCGGGTGGTTTTACCTTGAAAATCGCGGTAGGATTGTACCCGGTAAATATTGGCAGCATTTGTATGCATGGAATCCCACTTAGCAGCAAAATCCCAATTCACATAGGCCACCACGCAGCACGCGATGGCAATGCCCATACCAAATACATTAATCAAAATAAAGAGTTTATTCTTTGCCAGGCTGCGCAGGGTAATAAGCAGGTAATTTTTAATCATGCAATTCGTTTTTAATGAGGCAAAGACCTTTCGGGGTAATAGAAGTTGCATGCCAAACCCAATAAATGTGCCATCCGCCATTTTCCGCTTTGATTGAAAAATTTGATGGGCACACAGCCCGGCTGTGTTCAGAATTGTACAGGCAGGTGTACAAAAACAATAAAGCCCATTCCGAGGGGAACAGGCCTTATTCTTAACCTAAACCTAAACTATAAAGAACGAATCAAGGAAGCGTGTTCCCTGAAATCTTAAATCAATTATATATGAAACTGCTCTTTGATGTTTTCAGTAACCACCTTCCCATCAAACAGGTTTACAATGCGGTGCGCATAGTTGGCATCGTATGGCGAGTGCGTTACCATGATTACGGTAGTGCCTTCTTCATTCAATTGCGACAACAACTTCATTACTTCCTCCCCATTGGCGGAGTCCAAATTACCGGTAGGTTCATCGGCTAGAATTACTTTGGGCTTGGCTACAATGGCGCGCGAGATGGCCACCCGCTGTTGCTGTCCGCCTGATAACTGCTGTGGAAAGTGATTTCTGCGGTGCATGATGTTCATGCGCTCCAGCACTTCTTCCACTCTTTTCTTACGCTCATCCGAAGGCACCTTGAGGTACAACAACGGCAATTCAACATTTTCAAATACAGTTAATTCATCAATCAAATTGAAACTTTGAAAGACAAACCCGATTGATCCTTTACGCAATTGCGCACGCTGGCGCTCCGAGTATTTGGCTACTTCGTTTTCACCAAAGTGGTATTCGCCCCCGGTAGGGTTGTCCAGCAATCCCAGGATGTTCAGCAACGTAGATTTGCCGCATCCGGACGGCCCCATGATGGCTACAAACTCACCATCTTTTATTTCGAGGTTGATATTATTGAGGGCTGTGGTTTCTACTTCTTCCGTTGTATAAACCTTCTCTAAATTTTTTAATTTGATCATGACCGTTGCGGGTTAAGTGTTAGATGTTATGTGATTGGATTTAGTTCTATAAAATACCGGCTATTTTCATAAAAGTTACAGTTCATGTAAGATTCTCCTATTAGACGCCAGCTTTGACAAATAGTTGCATCTAATTCAGAATTAATACTTCGTTATTTCCAAAATTTTCGTACGATGAGGTAATGACACGGTCGCCCGGCTGAAGTCCCTCCAGTACTTCAAAGTTCTCGGAATTTTTGCGGCCCAGTTTAATATTTCTCCGCACCGCCTTATTGTCACTTTCCAAAACAAATACCCAATTGCCGCCTGTATCTTTATAAAATCCACCCACCGGCAACAAGAGTTCTTCCGATGCCTGACCCAACTCAATGCGCATGCGCAGCGACTGCCCCCTGCGAATTCCCTGCGGGGTTTCACCTTCAAACTCCATATCCACTTCAAACCGTCCGTTCTGAATGGTGGGATAGATGTAGGTAATGGCTAACCGGTAATCTTTGTTAGCAAAACTGGTGGTGGCCGGCAATCCCACAGAAATTTTTGGCAAGTACAACTCATCAATTGGTACACGAACTTTATAACTACCAACAATATCCACTTGCCCTAAGCGCTGGCCCGTTGTAACAGCCTGTCCTATTTCCCAATGCGGGGTAGAAAGTTGTCCATCGATCGGAGCCTTTATTTCAAGATTGTCGAGAATCTTGGAAAGGTTATTCAGGCTCACCATCATTTTCTGCTCAGACTCTGCGGTAAATTTTAGCTGCCGGATGCGATCAACCGAATCGGCTTTGTAAACTTCGTGTGCAATGCGGTAGCGTTCTTTGTTAAACTTGTAGTTGGCTTCGGTTTGTTCAAACTCTTGTTTTGCAATTAATCGTTTTTCGTAAAGTTGTTTTTGCCGTTCGTACTGTGGCCCTAAAATATCCAGTTGATTCTGAATGGTTGTAAGTAACTGGCGCTGTTCCAAATCGTTTCGCATAATATTCAATTTGGTTTCGCGGGCCCGGTTAATACTTTCGTTGAAGGAAGCTTCCTGTTGCAGTACTGAAAGTTCACGATTCAGGTTGGTAAGTTCCAGAATCACATCACCCTTCTTGAGTAACTTTCCGCTTTCGCTTACAATGTTTTTGATGTTACCCCCTTCAATCGCATCCAGGTAAACGGTGCGGGCCGGCTCCACGGTACCGGTTTGCGGAATAAACTCTTTAAACTCGCCTCGTTGTACAGTTGAAACGGTTAGTTTGTCTTTATCGGTTTTAAACGTTGATCTGCGATCCGTAAAAAACAACATATAAACAACAAACCCGACAAACAGGGCAATACCTCCAAACGTTGTAATTCGCTTAACAGTCCAGGTCTTCTTGGCAATTTTCTTATCCATGCGCTAAAACAAAAGGGTAAAAAGTTTTCTATGCCTGCACCGTTGCCAACAAGTGTGCCAACCGGTTTCTGCTATCCAAATTGGCCTTTTAAGTATGATTTTAGACTTTTTCAAGTTCAAATGTGAACGGATATGTCCGATTGCGGACGGAGTATTGTACCTTTGGGGCAGCAAATTCCACAAAAACGCCATAAACAGGATGGTTCCGATTTCGGTACCAATATTGCCCACTGGCGGACATGAGAACCAATCAAATGATGTATGGCAGAATCCAAGCAAGGAAAAATTCTGATTGTAGATGACAACGAAGATCTCTTAAAGGCGGCCAAAATGTACCTGAAACGCCATGTGGCCCAGGTAGATATTGAGAAAAACCCCGAAGCAATACCTGCGTTGATGAGCAACGAGGATTACGATGTAATTCTGCTCGATATGAATTTTACAAAAGATGTAAGCAGTGGAAGCGAAGGATATTACTGGCTGGAAAAAATTCTAAGCATCGATCCATCAGCTGTGGTTGTACTAATTACGGCTTATGGCGATGTGCAAATGGCTGTGAAAGCCATAAAAGCCGGAGCTACCGATTTTGTGTTGAAACCCTGGGAGAATGAAAAATTGCTGGCTACCATTTATTCATCGATGCGGCTGCGCGAATCGCGCGACCAGGTGCAAACATTGAAAACAAAAAATCAGGAGATCAACCAATCGATAAATGAAAAGTATGCTGATATCATCGGCCAAAGCCAGGCCATGCAGCGGATTTTTCAAACCATAGAACGGGTTGCACAAACCGATGCCAATGTATTGATATTGGGTGAAAACGGCACCGGTAAAGAATTGATTGCACGCGCCATCCACCGCAATTCAGCCCGCAAAAACGAATCGTTTGTGGGAGTTGATCTTGGATCTATTACAGAAACACTTTTTGAAAGTGAACTATTCGGGCATAAGAAGGGAGCCTTTACCGATGCGAAAGAAGATCGGGCCGGGCGTTTTGAGTTAGCCAACCAGGGCACATTGTTTCTGGATGAAATTGGAAATTTATCCATGCCCTTGCAGGCCAAGTTACTTACCGCAATTCAGAATAAACGCGTAAGCCGCGTGGGTTCAAACAAAGATACTATCATTGATCTCCGTTTTATCTGCGCTACCAACATGCCATTGTACGAAATGGTAAAAGAAAACCGGTTCCGCCAAGATTTACTGTATCGTATTAACACAATTGAAATTGAAATTCCACCTTTACGGGATCGTATTGAAGATATTCCGCTGCTGGCACAACATTTTCTAAAGCATTATGCATCACGTTATGGTAAAAGTGTAAATAAAATAAGCGAGGCCGCTATGACACGCATGAGCAAGCATCCGTGGCCGGGAAACATCCGCGAGTTACAACACGCACTTGAACGCGCCATTATTCTTTGTAATGGAACCGTATTACAACCCGAAGATTTTAATTTCAATAGCCCGGCCACGCGCGATGGCGATCAACAAATTAACCTCGATCAGTTTAACCTGGATGAAGTAGAGAAATTGTTGATTCGAAAAGTGTTGAAAAAATACAATGGCAACATTACCCAGGCCGCAGCAGAATTGGGGCTTACCCGATCATCGCTATACAGAAGGTTAGAAAAACACGGACTGTAATCCGTAATTCATAAAATGGCTTTTAACGATTTCCGGTTTAGGGTAGCATACAGGGTGGTACTGGTGGGCCTAACAATGGCCATATTTGTCTATATGGTAACGCGGCCCAATATGATTTTTGCTGCCGTGCTGATGGCCCTGATCATTTTAGGCCAGTTGCTTGAGCTTTACCGGTTTTCCTCGCAAACCAATCGCAAGCTTACGCGATTTCTCGAGTCGGTCCGGTATTCAGATTTTATTTCGGGGTTTGCCTACGACAATAAATTAGGCAAAAGTTTTCGTGAATTAAACACCGCCTTTAACGAGGTACTGGAAGCTTTTCGCAAGGCACGCACCGAAAAGGAAGAACATTGGCAATACCTAAACACCATTGTGCAGCAGGTGCGAACGGGTATCATCTCATTCGATCCGGAAGGTGAAATACAATTGATAAACCCGATTGCCAGAAAATTTATCGGCATCAGCAACATCAAGAATATTAATGAACTAATCACGCGTAACCCAAAAATACACGAAGCTTTATTGGAAGTAGAATCGGGCAAGAGTATTCTTTACAAAGGCGGAGCCGATGTGTTGCTTACCCTTCAGGCTACCGAGCTACGCATACGGGGCGGCCATGTAAAACTGGTAACGCTGCAAAACATTCAAACCGAATTGCAAAAGCAGGAACTGGAAGCCTGGCAAAACCTGACGCGCGTATTACGCCATGAAATCATGAATTCGATTACGCCTATTTCATCGCTCACTTCTACTCTGCGCGAAATTCTGGAACACGATCTCACCAAAAAAGAAACACATTACGAACTAAAGCAAGAAGGTGCAGAGGATCTTGGCGAAGGTTTGGCCACCATTGAGAGCCGCAGCAAAGGGCTAATCAAATTTATTGATGCGTACCGCGAATATACCTCGGTGCCACAGCCAAAGTTAAAAACCATTTTATTAAAAGACCTGATTGAAAAAGTTACACAATTGCTGAAACCGGAAATCAAAAAAACCAACATCCACTTTGAAAGCAGTTGCGAATCAGAGTACCTCACTATACAAGCCGATGCCGAAATGATTGAACAGGTTTTGATTAACCTGGTAAAGAATGCGATGGAAGCCGTTGAAGACAAACCACAATCGCACATCCTGCTAAAAGGATGGTATTCCGACAATGCCGTACTGATTGAAGTAATTGACAACGGACCAGGCATTATTCCGGAAGCTATTGAACGGGTGTTTGTTCCATTCTTTACAACTAAAAAAACAGGATCGGGTATTGGGCTTGCCTTATCACGTCAAATTATGCAAATGCATAATGGAACACTTACGGTTCAATCTGAACCCGATGTTCAAACCACATTTACATTAAGGTTTTAATTCAAATAATCATCCCACTCGGTACGGGCATTATTTCCATCACGAAGAAACAGCGAGTAGGTTGGCTTGTACGGTTTCCGATGCAGCATCATTCCAGCCTCATCGGGTGTAAAGTCACCTTTTCGGGCATTGCATCGCTTACAGGCAGTTACCAGATTAGTCCACGTGTGTGTACCCCCACGCGAGCTGGGCATCACATGATCGAGTGTTAAGTCTTTCCGCGTGCCGCAATACTGACACTCGAAATTGTCGCGCTTAAAAACATTTTGACGCGTGAGGCTAACACCTTTATAAGGTGCGTTCACATATCGGTTTAGCCGGATAACGGAAGGCATGGGAAACGACTGGGTAATTGAGTGGAGCCGGTAGCCGTTTGCAGGCCTTACCAATTCGCTCTTATTCAGGTAAACGAGCACAAATGCACGTTCTACCGAGCAAACCATAAGAGGGCTGTCGTCTTGATTAAGCACCAGAACCCGGTTATTCATAGCATGAAAGATAAACCCAAAGTTTGGGTTTATCAAGGGGTAATATGAATCAGGCGGGGAGTATAAACCTGCGAAGATCAGTTAACGGATGCGTGATTTTATTAGTGTCCAGGCGCAAAATACCTGCTTCACTAAGCTGATCAATCCGCACTTTACCATCCACATGAATTATTCTGTCATCACCCAGCATAATTCCGGTATGCAAACCCGAGTCGGAAGTTTTGAAAAATGCGATATCTCCGGGTCTGCTTTCATTCAATGCCTGCAATTTGTGGCCTTCATTTATTTGTTGCTGGGGCAATCGCCCTACCGGGTAGCCGGCAATTTTCAGTACCATTTGCACAAAACCCGAAGCATCGATGCCAAACGGGCTTTTGCCACCCGGCACCTCGGGTGCATTCAAATACTTTTGAGCAATACTCTTTACAAATTCAAATTCCCGTTTTTGTCCTAAACTTTTTGATTCGCCATTAAAGGCAAATTGTTCTTCTATTTTAAACAACTCCGAATTTGAAATTGGAACAATGCTTCCTAATAAAATTGTAAGCGGACTTTTTTTATATAATATACTGCAGGTGAGATCGGTGGTGATTTTAAAATTAGCCAGGTTAATTTGATCAAAGTATTCTTGCGTAATACCATGATGGTGGCCGGCATCTATCCAACTTCGGTACCGTCCATATGCACACGAATGTAAATCCGGTTACGCTTATCATCTACGCGCAACATTTCATAATGATCGCCAAAAAGCAATTGGGTTACCTGTGGGGCATGCGCTTCGGGGCCGAGGCGAACAGGCACCAGCGCTAATCTGCAAACTCCATAACCAAGCACATCCATTTTATGTTACCGCAATTTTATTCGATTCAGTTCCCGTTTTATATCCCGCTCCTTAATGGTTTCCCGTTTGTCGTGTGTTTTCTTACCCTTACCTAACCCAACTTCCAATTTGGCTAAGCCACGATCGTTGATAAACAATCTAACCGGTATAAGTGCCAGCCCTTTCTCTTCCACTTTCGATTCCAGTTTTAGCAACTCACTTTTTTTCATCAGCAGTTTTCTCTCCCTGCCTGCTTCGTGGTTATAATGTGTACCCTGGGCATACGGTGTAATGGATATACCTTTTACAAACAATTCGCCTCTGCTAAAATAACAATATCCATCTTGTAAATTTACTTTTCCCTCGCGAATGGATTTTATTTCTGTACCACGCAATACAATTCCGGCAATAAACTTATCCAGCAATTCATAATTAAATGTTGCCTGCTTATTGCGCACATTAATTGTATTTGAAAACCGCTTCTCTGCCATGCTTATCCGTTCATTATCCTGTTAAGTTTTTCTCTTTTTAACATTTTTTGTCCAGTTTTGCCCGTGGCGATCAGGCGCCCCTGGCAAGTTGCTTCAATGGTACAAATCAATTCTGTTCCGGTAAGCGATTCTACTGTAGCGGTAATCAATACTTCTTCGCCCAGCCGGGCCACGCTTTTATGTTCGATGGAAAGCATAGTGCCCACGCCTTCTTCGTCTGCATCCTTCATCTCAAGAAAAAACAACCGCGATGACCATTCAAAATCGCGGGCCAGCGCAAACGTAGCATATACCGGGTGCACCAATTGACCATGAAATGCCGCACAATCCGCTTCGGTTACCCGCAACCGGTATTGTTTTTTATCACCAGGTTTAAAAATAGTTTTCATCCAAAACCTTAATCGCCAATGGCTAAATTAGCCAATGGAGCAACACTCAAAGATGCAAAACGTTTGGCTACAAATTTATAATGTGCTGCGATGGCTATCATGGCCGCGTTATCTGTGCAATATTCAAATTTTGGTATAAACACATCCCAACCCGATTGACTAACCTGGTCCTGCAAACTTTTTCGCAAGTAAGAATTTGCCGCTACGCCCCCGGCTATTGCTACCCGATTAATACCGGTTTGTTCCACCGCCCGCTTCAATTTTTCCATTACCATGCCTACCAGGTGCGCCTGAAGGCTTGCACAAATATCATGTAAGAATAACGCTTCAAAACGAGGCTCCTTTTTTTTATTATCTTTAAGAAAGTATAAAAAAGCAGTTTTAATTCCGCTAAAGGAAAAATCCAACCCCGGAATAGAAGTATGCGGAAACGTAAACGCCTTGGGGTTTCCCTGCTGGGCGTACCGGTCAATCAGAGGACCACCCGGATATGGAAACCCCATCATCTTGGCTGCTTTGTCAAATGCTTCACCAATGGCATCATCGCGGGTTTCACCAATCACCTCCATGTGAAGATAATCATGCACTACCACTAATTGTGTATGCCCGCCACTAACCGTTAAGCACAGAAATGGAAATGCCGGCTTGGGGTCATCAATAAAGTGTGCCAATACGTGCGCTTCCATATGATTTACATCAATTAAAGGAACCCCCAACCCCAACGCCATACCTTTTGCAAACGATACCCCTACCAGCAACGACCCAAGCAACCCGGGGCCACGCGTAAAGGCAATTGCATTTAATTGATGAAGCTGGATACCAGCCGATGCCAGCGCTTCGTTTACTACCTTGTGAATTTGTTGCTGATGCGCCCGCGAAGCAAGTTCGGGTACCACGCCACCATATTTCTGGTGTACTGTTTGTGAGGCAATTACATTATTAAGTACCTTGCCGGCTTGTATTACCGATGCAGAAGTTTCATCGCACGAAGACTCAATGGCAAGGATTATGGGTTGCATGTTTAAGTTAAATGAAACCGCAAGTTATTAAAAATCGTGTGTTTCTATGGTTAAAGCGTGTACTGCTTTACACCACCTACTCCCTTTTGATTTTTTGTAACGGTTAGTTTTTTCCTGCTACAGATTCCGGCCGTTCAAAAAAGTATTGCACAACGGGTTACTGAAAACTTTACCAAACTCTCTGCCTTTACAATTAACTACGCACGCATTCACCTCGTGTGGTACGACCGGCTGGAGATTACAGACCTTACTGTTACAGATCCGGCCGGCAATCCCATGATTGGTACCGAAAAACTGCTTGTGAATTTTAGTTTATCAACCTTGTTAAGCAACAATAATATCAACCTGGATGCTGTAATCCTGGACGGTGCTGATCTGAAATTTTATAAAATTAATAAGGACGATTCCATCCGCGACCTGAACATCAACCTGTTTATTGCCGAAATCAACAAGCAGTTTAAAGGAGGCGGTGGCCAGGGTAATGCCAAACACATTAACATTGGTGAAATCCTGATTTACCGCACCGGGTTTAAACTGCATGACGACCAAAAAGATTCAATCCGCAATGCATTTGACTACAATCACATTAACCTGTTTATTGATGAAGCACAAGCCAATAACTTTAAAGTAATTGGCGACACCATTGAGCTAAAACTCAATACCCTGATTGGAGAAGAGAAAAACTGTACACTGCCCATCCGCAACCTATCTACCTTTTTCCGGTTATCGCAAACCGGAATGGACTTCTTAAATATTCACGCACAGATAGGAGAAAGTAAACTTTCGGATACGGTTCGGTTTAAATACACGTCATTAGCCGATCTGAACGACTTTAATAATAAGGTAAACCTCCAGGCATCGTTGCGCAATACTATAATTTATCCAAACGACCTGGCCCAATTTACCCCGGGTATAAAACCGTTGCCACGACCTATCGAAGTATCGGGCAACGTAAGCGGTCGCATAAACCGGTTAACCGTTCAAAATATGGAGCTCCAATCGGGCGATACGCATGTAGCCGGAAAATTACAACTGGACGGGCTACCGGTACTTGGCGAAACGTTTATTAATCTCGATCTGAAAGCCGGTGATATTTTTATTAATGACCTCGGGTTTTTGTTTCCGAACAACATTAACAATATTCTCAGGCCGCTGGGTAAGTTCAAATTCGTTGGAAAGTTTACCGGATTTATTGATGACTTTGTGGCCAATGGAAATTTCAGAGGCTCGTTTGGGCAAATTATCTCAGACATCAACCTGAAAATTGATCAACAACACATAAACCAATCAACCTACAGCGGTAACCTGAATCTCAATCAATTTGATTTAGGAATTATGTTTAATGATACCACGCTGTTTCAAAAAGTAACATTGGCCGGACGCATCAATGGTAAAGGTTTAACACAGGAAACAGCCGACTTTAACCTGAATGGAAAAATTCATTCCATCGGCATCCGCCATTACAACTATACCAATATTGCTACCAATGCGCGCTTTGCCCGCGAATTGTTTAACGGCATCGTCTCAATTGATGACCCAAACCTGCAATTACGTGCGTTTGGCGGAATCAATATCAGCCGGGCAACAAGTGATAAAAGTAAAAGCACAATTAGATACGTTACTTACAAAACCAATCGGACTAACCCGCGATCACCTTTTTATAAAATCCGATCTTGATGTAGATATTAAAGGGCTGAAACTTGATAGTCTTTTCGGAAGCATCCGGCTGTCAAACAACCACATCGAGTTAAATGAACAAGCTATAAATATTGAAAAGGTATCGCTCACCTCTTCCATAAAGGATAGTGTACGAAACCTGACCTTAAGCAGTTCGTTTGCAGATGCCCAACTGAATGGTGTGTTCTATTTTTCTTCCCTGTTTGGCGATCTTCAAAAATTAAGTCATGAGTTTCAACTCAACCTGAGTAACGATAAAGAAGCGTTGGTATCTTACTATAAGCAAAAACCTAAGAATGGCGAGGAGTACCAGGTAAATTTTTCAATTGGATTTAAAAAAATTAACCCGCTGCTGCAGCTATTCAATCTACCTGTTACTATTTCAAATGAGACCAGTATTAGCGGTGCGTTTACCAACGGATACACGTCACGCCTGCAGGCTTTCTCCAGAATTGATACAATATCGTATAGTGGAAAATATTTCATCGACAATGAGATTGATTTTTCAGGATCGAAAATACGCGACAGCACCACCGTACTTGCCGTACTTTCTATCGAATCGCAACGCCAGCAGTTTTCCAAAAAAATTTGCCACCCGCGATTTATTTGCCGAAGCGGTGTGGAATAAAGACCACATTGATCTTGGACTGGATTTTGACCAGGAAGGAACTACAAACTATGTGCGGCTTCAATCCGAAATTGATTTTCTGGCCGACAGTACAAAAATTAAAATCCTTCCCTCGCGCTTAAATATATTAGAAGAATCGTGGCAGATTAACACGCAGAATTATACGTTGGTAAAAGGCAATGAGTGGCAAATTCACAATTTGAAACTTTTTCACAACAACGAATCCGTTTTAGTAAATGGAGCTATTTCTAAAGATTCGTCCGAAGCATTGGTTCTGTCACTCTCTGGTTTGAATTTACAAATTCTGAACTCAATTAGCCCCTCTGCACTGGGGGGCATCATAGATGGTTTTGTAGAAGTGAAAGGATTGTATAACGATTTCGCGTTGCAGAATAACCTAACCATTAAAAACCTAGAGGTGGATAAGTTTTTGGTTGGCGATGTTACCGGCACCACTTTGTGGGATCATGAAACCAGTCAGTTTCTTATCGACTTTTATATCGACCGACAAAGCATGCGTACCCTAAATCTTTCCGGGTCATATAATCCATCCAACAAAAAAAGCCCCCTATTTATAAACGCCACGCTGGAAGAAACTCACTTAAAAATTATAGAACCCTTTTTGAAGGGAATTTTTTCAAAGATAGAAGGAACCCTTACCGGAAAATACCAGATAACCGGCAAGTTTGCCCAACCCCTTATTGAGGGCGAAGGAAAAATTGTGAACGGACAAATCATGATTGATTACCTGAAGACCTTGTACACCTTTGACGGTACGCTGGCCATGACCCCTACCAAAATAATATTCAATGATTTTACCCTTTACGATCCTTTCAAAAACAAAGGGGTGCTGGATGGCTACCTTACCCATCGCAACTACGCTCGTTTCAGAATAAACCTCGATGCTTCGTTTACCAACTTACAACTATTAAATACAACCAGTAAAGACAATAGTTTATTCTATGGCCAGGCATACGGTAGCGGAAACCTGAACATGCTGGGCCCTCTAAACAATATGAAAATTTCGGCTACCGCACGCACCTCCAAAAATACCCGCATCTTTATTCCCATTAGCGGATCTGAATCAGTTGAGAAGAGTGAGTTTATAAACTTTGTTCACTTTAGCGATACGATACAAATTGCTGACAAAAAGGAGAGCCTCGCAAAAAATAATGAACCCAGCGGCATTATCCTTGACCTTAACCTGGATATTACTCCCGATGCATACACCGAAATCATCTTCGACATAAAAGCAGGTGATATTATAAGAGGGTATGGCTATGGCGATATTAAACTACAAATTGATACCAAAGGTGAGTTTAATATGTTTGGCCTCTATGAATTTGAACAAGGTTATTACAACTTTACCCTGTACGACATCATCAATAAAGAATTTTCCATAACCAAGGGTAGCCGAATAAGTTGGTATGGCGATCCATATGGTGGTGTGTTAGACTTACACGCCAGCTACCGGCAGATGGCCTCGCTGGGGCCCATTCTGCCAGATCAAAGCGAAGAAACACAAACCTCCTCGCAGGTACGCAGAAAATATCCTGTTGAAGTGCTGCTGGAATTAGATGGCCCCATGCTTTCGCCTCAAATAGCATTTGATATTGATGCCAAAAATTTACCCGATAACATCACCGCTGATAACGGTAACAGTGTGCAACTGAACTTTGCCTTTAAAGCTTTTAAAGCAAAATTGGATGAGCAAGAATTAAAACGCCAGGTTTTTAGCCTCATTATACTGCGCAGGTTTTCGCCACCAGATGCCTTCAGTACAAGTGGTTCCATTTCCAATAGTGTAAGCGAATTACTTTCCAACCAACTGAGTTACTGGCTTACACAAGTAGATCAAAATCTTGAAATTGATCTGGACATTGGCGCGATGGATCAGGAAGCATTTAACACCTTTCAATTGCGCCTCTCCTACTCGTTTCTGAATGGCCGCCTGCGCGTAACACGCGATGGAACGTTCGGCAATCAAACCAATCAATCGGATGTAGCTAACATGATTGGCGATTGGACCATTGATTACATGCTTACCCCCGATGGAAAGTTTAAAGTAAAAATGTATAGTCGCTCTAATTTTAATCAACTTACCAATACCCTGGGCACACAGGCCTCTGTAACAACGGGTGTAAGCTTGCTGCACACACAAAGTTTTAATAATGTTAAAGACTTGTTGCGCATTACGCGCGATCGCAGGCGAAAACAATTAAACCTGACCCCCGACACGCAAATGCAGGATGATGAAACTGAATAAGATTCTTATCATTTGTGTTTTAATAAGCGTAAGTATCGCTTCGCCTGCCCAGCCGGTTTCTGAACAACTTAACAAAAAGCGACAGTATGCGGTAGTCATTGGTTCATCGCTGGCCTATACCGGAAGTATGGTTGCGCTGAGCGCAATCTGGTACAACCAGAACGATCGGCAATCCTTTCGTTTTTTTAATGATGCCCGCGAGTGGAAACAGATGGATAAACTTGGGCACACCTTTTCAGCCTTCCAATTATCCGCCATCAGCTCGGCCACCTGGCAATGGAGCAACGTAGCAAAACAAAAGTCAGATCGCATAGGAGCGCTCACCAGTTTTGGAGTAATGTCATCCATCGAAATTTTAGATGGGTTTTCGGCTGGTTATGGTGCTTCGCTTACTGATTTGATTGCGAACGCAGCCGGCACCGGCCTTTACTGGGGCCAACAGGTACTTTGGAACGAAACCCGAATTTACCCCAAGTATTCATTTCACCGTACACGTTACGCACCCATACGGCCTTCTCTTTTGGGAGATGGATTGGCAGAAGAAATTGTAAAAGATTATAACGGCCAAACACAATGGTTATCATTTGATATGGATAAGTTTATGCGCTTTCCTAAATGGTTAAACATATCGGTTGGCTATGGTGCCGAAGGAATGATTTTTGCCACCGATGCCAGTAATCACAATGCCGGCTATCATCCGTATCGCAAATTTTTTATAGGGGTTGATTTTGATTTAACAGCCCTTAAATCAAGAAATAAGACCTTGAATACATTAATTTTTATTGCAAACATGGTGCGATTGCCAGCTCCTGCCCTTGAATTTTCAAATAGAAGGGCCACCGGCCACCTCCTTTATTTTTGATTACCCGAAGTTTTGCTACCTTCGGAATACCTAAATCCTTTGTCATGGACCTGACTGCTTTTATGAAAAAGTATGCTGACCAGATTGGTGGTCAGTTTACACAATATGACTCCAATCACTCTATCATCATTATGCCCGTATCCGGAAATCGCTTTCAAACGGTAATCGGTACGATAAAAAAGAATGAACTATACAATCGCAGCATGATAACCCTTAATTCAAAAGTGTGTACACTCAGGCCTTCGCTTGATTTTAAAATGTTATTGGAACAAGCTGCCTACTTTAACTATTGCCGGTTTGTAGTAAACGAAAATTACCTCCAGATGGAATCTGTTGCGGCTGTTGAAACCGTAAATGAAGGTACCTTAACCGAAATGCTGCAGGAAGTTGCTAATCTGGCCGACCAATACGAGCTGAAGCTGACTGATGCAGACATTCATTAAAAAATCAATTGATTTCGCGTTCAATCCGTAACTTTGCATTCGCAAGCCGGCTTATCGCTCCAATAGCTATTGGGGAGGAAAGTCCGGGCAACACAGAGCATCGTACTTCCTAACAGGAAGGCCCCGACTTGTTGGGGACAGAAAGTGCCACAGAAAACAAACTACCCCGATGTATCGGGGAAAAGGTGAAAAGGTGGGGTAAGAGCCCACCGCTTTGATGGTGACATCAGAGGCACGGCAAACCTTACGAGTTGAAAGGCCAAATAGGTCACACGCACGCAAGTGATTAGCTGCTCGTTAATAGCGCAAGCTGGTGTGATTGGGTAGGCTGCTAGATTCTGATGGCAACATCAGAGCCAGATAAATGATAAGCATCGCACCATTGGTGCGATACAGAACCCGGCTTACAGGCTTGCATTTTTTTTAAACATGGATCAACAAAACTGAATTACCTGTGCCAAAAGTTTTACTGATTGAAGATGAAGCCAGCATACGTGCGGTGTTAAAAGATATTCTCAAAGACCAGAAAGAACTTAAACTGGAGGTGGACGAAGCCAAAGATGGCCAGGAAGGGTTGGCCAAACTCGAAAATAGCGCCTACGATGTGGTGTTTTGTGATGTTAAGATGCCCAAAATGGATGGCATGGAAGTATTGCAACAAGCCAAAGCCAAAGGTAACCCAGCCACCTTTATAATGATTTCAGCCCATGGCACAACCGAATTGGCTGTAGATGCAACCAAACTTGGTGCATTTGATTTTTTACAAAAACCACCCGACCTCAACCGGCTTTTAATTACACTCCGCAATGCCCTGGACAAGAATAATCTTGTAAGGGAAACCAAAATTCTGAAGAAGAAGGTATCGGGCAAGTATGAAATCATTGGCAACTCAGCCGGCCTGATGGCAGTAAAACAAATGATTGAAAAAGTTGCCCCAACAGAAGCCCGGGTTTTGATTACCGGGCCAAATGGAGCGGGTAAAGAATTAGTAGCCCGCCAGCTTCATGAACAGAGTACGCGCAACCAGGGGCCATTCATTGAAGTAAACTGTGCGGCCATCCCTTCAGAGTTGATTGAGAGTGAACTTTTCGGCCACGAAAAAGGATCGTTCACGTCCGCCATCAAACAGAAACTTGGAAAATTTGAGCAAGCTGAAGGCGGCACTTTGTTTTTGGACGAAATCGGAGATATGGGTGCTGCAGCTCAAGCCAAAGTTTTGAGGGCGCTGCAAGAAAATAAGATTACCCGTGTAGGTGGCGAAAAGGACATTTCAGTTAATGTGCGCGTTATAGCTGCCACCAATAAAGACCTGAAAAAAGAAATAGAGGAAAACCGATTTCGTGAAGATTTATATCACAGGCTTTCTGTCATTGTAATTAAGGTTCCTGCCCTGAATGATCGTTTGGATGATATTCCAGCCTTAACAGAAAAATTTCTGGCCGATATTGCCCATGACTATGGCAACAAGAAGAAAGAGATTGACAAAGAAGCCCTTGCACTATTAAAATCGTACAAATGGACGGGCAACATTCGCGAACTACGAAATGTTGTAGAAAGGCTGGTGATAATGAGTGATGGACCAGTTATTGGACCAGAGGAAGTAAAAAAATACCTCTAGAGACTTATATCCGGCTTTCAGTAGGTTTCTTAACCTCTTTCTTGCTGTACGTTGGGCAGGTGTATTGGCTGCACGATGTAAGAAACGCAAGAAGGGCTGCAAAAGCGAGAATTTTCTTCATAACCAGTGGTTTAAAGGAACAAAAATATCAATCTTTTAAAATCATCCAAATCGAATGTACCAAAAATGCTGTTTATCGACAAAATCGACTACTCAACCAGTAAATTACAACCCCGCACATCGCTATTATCAATCCGGCCTAAAATCTCAAATTGCTCTTTTTCAATCAATTTGCCCAAATCCTGGGTTTCAATAAATGCGCAAGTGCTAAAATTTGCCAAATCTACCACATTAATACCCCCCACTTTTCCGCTCAGATAGGTAAACGGATCATTTATCTCTCTGATTATCACCTTCATCCACGGGGGACACCTGTAGTAACCAAAACCTTGCGAATAGGCCTGCGACATCAATTCTGTCATGCCATATTCGGAGTGAATAACTTTCGTATTAAACTTTTGGTTCAAAAACGCATGTAATTCCTGCCTTGTTATTTCCTGCCTTCTACCCTTCATCCCTCCGGTTTCCATTACAAGGGCCCGGCTTAAGTCAATCTCAAAGTTTTCGGCCAGATCTAACAATGCAAACGACACACCCCATAATAGTATTTTACGCGGCCCTAAATTCAACGCGTTAATTTTTTGAAGCAACGCTTCATGGTTATACAAATAATATCCCGAATGGTCCGATTCGCTGGCGCGGATAAACTGATCGATCATGGCAATTAACGAAGATCCCGCACGCTCCAGGTAAGCCGGTAACAAGGCCAGTATATGGTATTGCTTTAATGATCCATAAAATTGCTCAAAGGTTTTTACTGCATGCTGCTGGTAAAAAGCCAGGTTAGCTACTGAATGGCGGCTGGTTTGCGAACCGGTGGTTCCGCTGCTTTTGAATTCTGTTTCGGGTATCCATTGGCCGGTTCGAATTGTTTGAGTTTTAAAAAAACTGATTGGCAAAAACGGCACCTGGGTTAAATGCTCAATTTGATCTGGTTTTACCTTCAGATTTTGCAAATACTGTTTATAAACCGGGTTATTTTCTGCCTGAAAGCGGAATAAACGGATTGCAATATCTTCAAAGTTGCTGTCGTTAACAGCATGCAAACCAGCTTCAAAACTTTTGAATGTGTTCAGGCGTTGTTTATGTTTACAAGCAATAAAGGTAAAAAATGAGAGTGATTAAGCATTTGCTGATGTTCGGAATCTTAACTGCCGTTGCAGGCTCCTGCTTTCATGCACCGGAATTTCCCATCGAACCCCGAATTGAGTTTGAAGACATGACTTATAAACGGGTGAATGGGATTGACTCATTAATATTCTTCTTAACCTTTACCGATGGCGATGGCGACCTGGGCCTTGAAAGCTCCGAGCTAAATTGCAGCCTAAGTACCGATAACAATCAAATTTGTTTCGAAAATAAACTCTATACGCTTTATCAACGATCGGAAGATGGACAGTATGGGATAGTGGATACAGGCACACCTTGTAATCAGGCAACCACCTGCTATAACAGCAAATTCTTAATTCTGAAATCCGATCTCAATCCGGTAACTTATGGAGATAAGCGAACAAACCCGGAATACGCTGCGCTACCAGCATTTATAAAACCCTATAATTGTATAAACTGGGAAGTTATACGGGATAGTAACGGAGATGTTACCGATACTATTTATTTTCAACTAAACCCCAATCACCACAATTTTGATATTGATTTTCTGGTAAAGAATCCAAATGGAACTTTTACAGAGTTCGATTTTACAAAAGAATTTGACTACCCGAATTGCGGTATCACCTACAATGGAAGATTTCCGATTTTATACCAGGACAGACCCGGCTCGCCCATTGAAGGAAAGATAAGGTTTGGAATTGGTTCGCCTGCTTTTAAAGCTCAGTTTAGCTTAAAGACTTTAAAATTCCGGATTCAAATCAAAGACCGGGCATTAAACCGGAGTAACATTATTGAAACCCCTGAAATCACGTTTTAGAATATTCGCTAATATAATTCAGGAAAACTGCCAGGGTCTGCTTCGTGCATAATGGCATAAACCAAATCAAATACATCTTCAGCATTAGGTTTCGAAAAATAATCACCATCCGAACCATACGCGGGCCTGTGTTCCTTGGCTGTAAGGGTACGCGGTACCGCATCTAAAAACTGATAGGCCCCCTGTTCTTCTAAAACTTGTTGCATCATAAATGCAGTAGCGCCACCGGGCACATCTTCATCGGTAAACAAAACACGATTGGTTTTCTTTATCGACTGTAAAATAGTTTTTGGCAAATCAAAGGGCAGTAAAGTTTGTACATCAATCACCTCGCACGAAATACCAATAGCTTCAAGCTCATTGGCCGCCTCCAGTACAATGCGGCACATAGAGCCATAGGTAACTATGGTTACATCATTGCCTTGCTTTAATATTTCGGGTTCGCCCAGGGGTACTGTAAACTCACCAATATTTACGGGTAGTTTTTCTTTCAACCGATATCCGTTCAGGCATTCCACAATCAAAGCAGGATCGTCTGATTGAAGTAGTGTATTATAAAAACCAGCAGCCTGGGTCATATTTCTGGGCACCAAAACAAACATGCCCCGCAACGCATGCAAAATCATACCCATAGGTGATCCGGCATGCCACACACCTTCCAGCCGATGCCCCCGCGTTCGCACAATTAGCGGTGCCTTTTGGCCTCCTTTTGTTCGGTATTGCAAACAGGCTAAATCATCCGATAGTGTTTGCAAAGCATATAACAAGTAGTCAAGATATTGAACTTCAGCAATGGGCCGTAACCCACGCAAGGCAGCGCCTATCCCCTGCCCAATAATTGTACACTCACGAATGCCGGTATCCGTTACGCGCAGCTCTCCAAACTTTTGTTGAAGGCCGGCAAAGCCCTGGTTCACATCTCCGATTTTGCCAACATCTTCACCAAAAGCCAACACCTTCGGATCGCGCTGCAACGCCTCGCGGAAGCAAGCCTGCAAAATTTCTCGTCCGTCTATTAAGGGCGAATTATCATGATAGACCGGAGCAACCGGATTTACCTTTAATGCCGACCAGGAGGATTGACTGTGGAGATAGGAACTAAACCGATCGAAGTTTTTTTCTTCTGAACTCTTTATCCACGCCACCAATTGGCTACGTATTTCTGACGAACTATACCTAAGTAATCGTGCTGCTTTGCGTGCTGCTTTTACAGCATCCATCAAGAGCGGGTTAATCGTTTTACGAAGCTCCTGTAAAATATCTTCAATGGCAGGCTGTTCACCAATTGCCTCGTTTAGTATTTGCTCAAGTTCCTTTTGCGATTTCTGAATATCCTTGTTAAAATCTTTCCAGGCCGCATCTTTAGCAGCCCGCGCAGTGGTCTTGGCATTTTTTTCAATTTCATCCAACTCGTCCGCAGATGCGACTCCATTTTCAATCAACCATTGCCGAAGCTTGCGAATGCAATCAAATTCTGTTTCCCACGCTAATCTTTCTTTTGATTTATAGCGCTCATGCGAACCGGAGGTAGAATGACCTTGCGGCTGAGTCATCTCTGTAACATGTACCAACACCGGCACGTGTTCCTCCCGACAAATTTTTTCAGCTTTTTCGTAAACGGAAATCATCGAAAGATAATCCCAACCTTTTACGGTAAAGATTTCATAACCCTTTTCCGATTTATTACGTTGAAAGCCGGCCAGTATTTTCGAAATGCTTCCTTTGGTAGTTTGATATTCAGCCGGAACCGAAATACCATATTCATCATCCCATACGGAAATAAGCATGGGCACCTGTAAAACTCCGGCTGCATTAATGGCTTCAAAGAAGTGACCTTCTGATGTGGAGGCGTTGCCAATGGTTCCAAATGCGATTTCATTTCCAGCTGTACTCAATTCGGGGTAGGCAGCCAGTCCGGGATTATTCCGGAAAAGTTTGGATGCATAAGCAAGGCCCACCAACCGTGGCATTTGCCCGGCAGTAGGCGAAATATCAGAACTGCTGTTCTTTAGGTGTGCCAGGTTTTTGAAAGCTCCCTGTTCATCAATCATTCGGGTAGCAAAATGGCCATTCATTAACCGCCCGGCCGAGGCTGGATCAGCCTCTACACTGGTGTGTGCGTATAGTTGTGCAAAATATTGTTGCAGGGTTAACTCGCCAATTGCGAGCATAAAAGTTTGATCGCGATAATAACCTGCACGATGGTCGCCCGGTCTAAAAATTTTCGCCATGGCAATCTGGGCCAACTCTTTGCCATCGCCAAAGATTCCAAACTTGGCCTTGCCCATAAACACCTCTTTGCGACCCAGCAAACTAGCCTCGCGACTTTCGCAGGCAAGGCGATAATCAGCAAGAATAGCAGCTACTTTCTTTTCTGATAATCCGGTAACCAACGTTTTTGTTTGCGCCACTTCGAAATCCAGTTTGGTTATTGGTAAAAATAGGCAAAAACAAAGGAGGTGGCAAAAAGTGAAATTTTATCCATATAAAATCAGGCTAATTTCTTCATTCACCGAATAATGTCATTCAATCATTAAAAATTTCATTAGGATAGTTTGTGATATATCGGGCAAATAGAACGAGAAAACTAGAAGCCATTTCAAAAAAACACTTAAGGATGTCATGGCGGATTTATTCCGGCATCCCAACCTTTCTGCACAGATTCTGAGATCGCGGAACGCTGTCCGCGATGACAAAGTATTTTTGAGATGGCTTCTAATCTACTTTTAATCCCTCTTCCTGAGAAATAACAACCCACAGTTGTTTCGATATCAAAAATTCCTTTTGCCGCCTATGGGCCTGGCTGCGCACACGAAACCGTAAAAAGTCGGTTATGGAAATCTTGTGCTTGGCATTTTGCAATCGTGTACGAATGTTATCTTTGTGAGCACTTTATCTAAAGCGAAATTTTAACCTGAAATATCTTAAACATTATCCGATATGATTATTGGCGTACCCAAAGAGATTAAAAACAATGAGAACCGCGTGGCGGTAACTCCTGCCGGAGCTCAGGAATTTATTAAGAAGGGCCATACCGTTTATGTGCAAACCAAAGCTGGCGATGGCAGCGGGTTTTCAGATGAAGAATACAAAGGAGCAGGTGCAAAAATTCTGTCAACCGCTAAAGAAGTTTTCGATGTGGCCGAAATGATCGTAAAGGTTAAGGAACCCATCGAACAGGAATATGGCCTTATCCGCAAAGATCAACTGGTATTTACTTATTTTCATTTTGCCTCGTACGAGCCATTGGCACATGCGATGCTTAAAACCGGTGCCGTATGTCTTGCCTACGAAACGGTAGAGCGCCCCGACAGGAGTCTTCCGTTATTAGTTCCTATGTCGGAAGTAGCAGGGCGTATGTCAATTCAGGAAGGAGCCAAATACCTGGAGAAGCCTTTGAAAGGCCGCGGAATATTGCTGGGCGGTGTGCCTGGCGTAATGCCAGCTAAGGTTTTAATTCTGGGTGGTGGTGTGGTTGGAACCAATGCTGCTAAAATTGCTGCCGGCATGGGTGCCGATGTAACTATTACCGATGTAAATCTAAACCGCTTGCGTTATCTGGATGATGTAATGCCGAAGAACGTGCATACCATGGCCTCTAACGATTACGTATTGCGCGAACTGGTAAAAACTTCTGACCTGATTGTAGGTGGCGTATTAATTCCTGGTGCCAAAGCACCCAAACTTATTACGCGCGATATGCTCAAGACCATGCGCCCCGGTACCGTACTTGTTGATGTTGCGGTTGACCAGGGCGGGTGTATTGAAACCTGCAAACCTACTACACACGAAGATCCTACTTACATTATTGATGATATTGTACATTACTGTGTTGCCAACATGCCCGGTGCTGTACCTTATACTTCTACCCTTGCATTAACAAACGCTACCCTTCCATATGCTTTAAAACTGGCAAACAACGGTTGGAAAAAAGCATGCAGCGAAAATGAAGATTTGAAGAAGGGGCTTAATGTGGTGCAGGGAAAAGTGGTGTATAAGGCTGTTGCCGATGCCTTCAACCTGCCTTACACCAGCGTAGAGGAAATACTTTAGACATCAAATTTTGGAAATGCTTCAAGGAACTGAACCGGGGAGCCAGGTTTAGCCAGCGCTTCAAAGCAATACTGCGCCATTCCATTGGTAACTGCTACATAGCGTGCGCCAACGGTCATGTTATACACAGCAACCTGGTTAAACGCTTTTTGTGTGAGTTTGATTTCAGGAGCCTTGCATTCAACCAACATCCAGGGTTTTCCGGTTCGGTCGTGAATAATAATGTCGGAACGCTTGTGAAGTTTATTGTAGGTTAAGCCTCGCTCAACCTTAAACAATGCCTTGGGGTAAGACAGTTCGTTAATCAGGTAATGGATAAAATGCTGGCGCACCCATTCTTCGGGTGTAAGCACCACATACTTTTTTCGAATAATATCAAAAATCCAAACTTTTCCCTGTTCTTTGCGCAAAGCAATATTAAATTCGGGAAGGTTTAATTTATACATGTGCTAAAATTAACCTTTGAACACCACATTGTAACACATTCATTATATACCCACCATGAAATCAAAACAGGAAATTGTTGAAAACTGGCTTCCGCGATATACCGGTGTAAAACTGGAAGATTTTGGCCGCTATATCTTGCTTACTAATTTCGATAACTACGTTAAGAAGTTTGCCGAATGGAACGATGTGGAAGTGAAGGGGATGGATCGTGCCATGCGCAGTGCCACAGCCGGTGGCATTACCATTATCAACTTTGGGATGGGTAGCCCAAACGCAGCTACAATTATGGATTGCCTTACCGCAATTATGCCCGGGGCATGCCTGTTTTTAGGAAAGTGCGGGGGCTTAAAGAAAAAAAATGATCTGGGCGACTTCATCCTCCCTATTGCTGCCATTCGGGGCGAGGGTACATCGAATGACTATTTCCCTGCCGAAGTGCCTGCCTTACCTGCTTTTGCTTTACAGAAAGCCATTTCAACCACCATTCGGGATAATAACCAGGACTATTGGACCGGAACGGTTTACACCACCAACCGAAGGGTGTGGGAATGGGATGAGGTATTTAAAGATTACCTGGTCAAAATCCGAGCCATGGCAATTGATATGGAAACCGCTACCATTTTTTCTACCGGGTTTTATAATGAAATTCCTACCGGTGCGCTCCTGCTGGTTTCCGATCAGCCTATGATTGTGGAGGGAATCAAAACAGAAGCCAGTGATAAAGTAGTTACCACCAGTTATGTTGACCTTCATCTTAAAATAGGAATCGAATCGCTGAAGCAACTTATTAACAACGGCATGACGGTGAAACACCTGCGCTACTAAACCGCACGTGCATGCCTCCTTGCAACCAAAAGTGCAAGCAAGCCCAACACAAAGAAAGCGATGAGAGCCAACACAGAGTTTTTCATTCCAAAAACTTCATCGATATAGCCAAAGCTAAATATGCCAATGACAATCGCTATTTTTTCAGTTACGTCATAAAAACTAAAAAAGGAGGCCGTATCATTGGTTACGGGCATCAACTTGCTATAGGTACTTCTGCTTAAGGATTGAATGCCTCCCATCACCAGCCCCACAGCCACGGCTAATCCATAAAAATGAAATTCTACTTCAAGCCCGGAGTCTTTCAGGTTGGCTACCTGGTAGGCAGCCATGCAAACCAAAATCCAGAATAAAACCACACCCATCAATACCGGCAAGTTTCCCAACCTACCCGACAAATAAGACATAAGCATGGCCCCGGGAATGGCCACCAATTGAATCAATACAACTGTTACAATCAGCTTATCAGCCGGTAAGCCCAACGCCTGACTACCAAACAAGGTGGCGGCCAGCATAACCGTTTGCACACCCATGCTGTAAAAGAAAAAGGCAACTAAAAACCATTTCAGCAACTTAAGTTGCTTTACCTGGCTCCATACCTTTTTCAACTCGATAAATCCGGCTTGTAAAACTTCCTTTATTGATTTTTCTTTTGGTGTTTTACTTTCCGGCAACCATGCAAAGGTTATCTGCGAAAATGCTAACCACCACAAGCCAACTAATAAAAAAGTAAACCGGGGGCCGGAGGTATCATCCCCTTTTGCACTGAAGTAAAGCACCAGCCCAAAACCTGCCAGTTGCAATAATACACTGCCTGCATAACCCATTGAATACCCCCGTGCGCTCACCCAATCGCGATCTTCGGAGGCAGCAATTTCCGGTAGGTACGAGTTATAAAACACCAGGCTGCCGATATAACCCATAGCAGCCATGATAAAACAGAATACGCCCCAACCCACACTTGGTTGAGGCCCCTTAAACCAGAACAAACCAATACAAGCGGCACCACCCAGGTAGGTAAAGAATTGCATAAATTTCTTCTTATTACCACGCGAGTCGGCTACGGAAGATAATACCGGTAGCGCAAGGGCGATCAGGAAATATGCAGTAGCCAGCGCATAATCATAGAGTGCGGTATTTTTAAATGTACGCCCCAGCAACGGCACCGTATCTTCACCATAAGCTGCTTTTGTAATGCCAGCAAAATAAATTGGAAAAAAAGTAGTGGTGATAACCAGGTTATACACCGAATTTGCCCAGTCGTACATACACCAGGCGTTGATAACTTTTATATCGCGGTATGTGGCTGATGTTTGCATAAAAAAAATAGCCTTCTGGTTTAGAGAAGGCTATTGAATAATGTCACCACTAAGGATTTTAATCTTCCAGTCGTTCTTCAATTGTTGAATACAGAAGTTTTCTGGCATTTGCCTTTCTCAACTCGGTCTCAACATCAGCAATAATTCCTCGTTTGGTTTCTTTATCTACTTTTAAGGAAACTGTTAGCTGATCGCGTTCCACTTCGTCCAGTTTTGCTTTTTCTTCATTCACCCAACGAATTACGTCTTTGGTATCAATGAAAGCATCATTGGCCTGAATTTTCGCCTCCTTACCATATTGCTGAGTCTTGGTAGGTTCTCCGATATAGAGGTTAGCAACCAATCCTTTACGCATTAATTTTCTTAATTGGGTAGCCTGCGGGATTTGCTGTTTTACTTCAATAGTTGTTTCACGCATCTCTGTTGTAACCATGAAAAAAAAGAGAAGCATAAATACAACGTCTGGCATAGAGGATGTAGGGATTTCCTGCTTTACCTCTGCTTTTTTCTTAAACTTTGACATATCAAATTATGTTTTAGTTACCACCCGCTTTTGTTGGATCTGCAATTGAGATGTTGAGCGGAATTCCTGCCCTACCTTTCTCGTAGATTGCCTTATTTCTCGGAACAGTTAGATCCGATGCGGCTTCCCGGAACTCAGCGTTAGTAACACCTGCCTGGTCAGCATATATATCATAGTACGCACCCTGAACAATATCGAGCAGTTCTATGAAACGCTTATGACTTGTTCCCCGGTCGGTCTTAAAGGACACGATAGCCTTTTCCGGATTATCCGAACTAGCCGGGTCTTTTCCATTGTTCAGGATGAACTTTTTGATTTCCTCTTTCAAACCAGTTACATCTTCTCTTGGTTCACCTTCTACCAGCAAGGCATCAGACGAGTTAATCTGAATCTTGAACATGTTGCGCTCCTGAATTTTAACATCCTCCGGAGGAGTAGCCTCTGGTGGTGGTGGTAACGCAATGCTCAAACCTTTGTTATTTGGCATAGTAGTAGTAACCAGAAAGAATGTTAACAGCAGAAAGGCGATATCCGCCATGGATGCGTTAGGTATATCTGGTGTTGCACGTGCCATCTACTTTAAGGTTTTATTAATTTCAGAAAAAACTATTCCTACAATAGCAAAAACAAATGTTATGTAAAACATGATTAAGCCTGCTCCAATCAGTTTTGAAGCGCCTTCTGTAATACCCATTAACTTCCCTGACGGGGATATTTCGGAACCAGAAAGGAAGTACGATATAAGAAATACTACAGCCAGAACTCCAATAGAAATACCTGATTTAACAAGGTTACTTGGAGATTTCAGTATCTGAATTAGTGGCATAAAAAAACGCACTAATAATTGCTATGCCAACCAGAGCATAGCCAAAATAAAGTCCTGCATCTAACATCTTACAATTATTTAGATAGCTTATGCTTAACCAAAATATCAATCAAACTAATGGAAGCATCTTCCATGGAGTTAACAATAGCATCAATTCTTGACACACAGTAGTTGTACATGATTTGCAGAATCATACCCACAATAAGACCCGCTACTGTTGTGATAAGCGCCACTTTCATACCACCCGCAACAACGTTAGGAGAAATATCACCAGCTGCCTGAATCGCATCAAACGCGAAGATCATACCGATTACAGTACCAAAGAATCCAAGCATTGGACCGAGTGAAATAAACAAGGAAATCCAGATCAGCCCTCTTTCTAATTTACCCATTTCAACGCCACCGTAAGAAACGATTGACTTCTCAACCATTTCGATGCCTTCTGATGAACGCATCAGGCCTTGTGTAAAAATAGAAGCAACCGGGCCACGGGTATTTTTTGTTACGTCTTTAGCTGCCTCGATTCCGCCCTTAGCAAGCGCATCTTCAATTTTAGCTAAAAGTTTCTTCGTATCTGTTGTTGCAAGATTCAGGGTAATTACTCTTTCAATAGAAACAGCCAAACCTAAAATCAAGCATATCAAAATGGGCCACATGAAGGTTGGATCACCTTCAATAAACTTGTCTTTAACAATTTGATGGAAAGAATCTCCCTGTGCGGCAACCTCCTCAGTAGATTCCTGGGCATCCTGCGTGTAAGCCTGTGTAGTGCTGAACGTGAGCAGCCCGATTAATGCAAAAATCGAAAGTAATTTTTTCATGGTTTAAGGTTTAGATAATACTTGAAGTGGCCAAATTTAAAGGTTTTGGTTAATGCCAAACAAGATTTTAAAAAAAATCTAAAATTCTATTCGGTGCTTTTCTGCTTTCTGCCATATAATTCAAAATACGTCCGTTAGTCACGCAAAATTTGATTTTGTTCGGGCTCTTTCAATTTGGCTCCCCAACCAAAAATCCGATCCCAGAGGCTTTTGGAAAGGGGTGGATTAATCCATTTCTTTGCGGGACTTTTTTTGGGAGAGGTGTCCGAGTGGTTGAAGGAGCACGCCTGGAAAGTGTGTATACCTGAAAGGGTATCGCGGGTTCGAATCCCGCTCTCTCCGCACTTATGTTAGTCAGGCCATTTCACCGGCCAGTGAAACCCCAATCCTTGCACGGGTCTCTTCACTTCCAAATTCAGCCAGCAGCAGCATCAATTTGGTAACTGCTGCCTCCAGGGTAATATCACCTCCACTTATAACCCCAATATCAGCCAAGGTTTTGCTCGTTTCATACCGGCCCTGCTCTACCATACCGCCCGGGCATTGGGATACATTTAGCAAAATTAACCCCCGCCCTACGGCCGCTTTTAAACTATGCACAAACCAAGGCGCGGTGGGGGCATTTCCCGATCCATAGGTTTCAACTATCACCGCCTTTACACCTTCTGTATTTAGTACCGCATCTACCATTTGTGGACTAATGCCCGGAAAAAGCTTCAGGATTGCCACCGAGGAATCAAAGGTTGACAATAACCTGAGGGTACCTGTTGACGGGGTAGAAATTGCAGCCAGGTTGTAATCAATTTTAACCCCGGCCTTTGCCAGCACCGGGTAGTTGCCTGACTCGAAAGCATCGAAGTGCATACTCTCTACCTTTTTGGAACGGTTGCCCCGCAGCAACTGATAATCGAAATAAATGCAGACTTCGGGAACAAGCGGCCTGCCATCTTGTTTGGCGGAAGCAATCTCCAGCGAAGTAATCAGATTTTCGCGGGCGTCTGATCGGGGTTGGCTGATGGGCAACTGAGCACCTGTGAAAATTACCGGTTTAGCCAGGTTGGGCAACATAAAACTGATGGCCGAGGCGGTAAAAGCCATGGTATCGGTACCATGCAGTACCACAAAGCCATCCTGCGCCTGATAATTCTCAAAGATAATTTCGCCAATCGCCTTCCAGTGTTCAGGCGAAATATTAGAAGAGTCTATCGGCTTGGTAAAGGAAACAACGGTTATTTCAAGAAAGAGATTCCGCAAAGCCGGCAATTGCTCTTTTATTAAGGAGAAGTCAAACGGAATTAATACGCCCGATTCATCGTAGGTCATTCCAAATGTACCTCCGGTGTAGATAATCATTACCCGCGAGCGTGCTTCGGCCGGGGTGGCAGTGTTAATGCTGATGCGTGTGTACTTCATTCTTTAAACAACTTAGAGGCGTTCGAATACGTGTGCTGCATTAATTCAAGAACAGGCATATTTCGCAAGGTGGCTACCCGGGCCGCAATTAAGGGAATATATTCTGGAGTATTGCGTTTACCGCGATGGGGCACAGGCGCCAGGTAGGGACTGTCGGTTTCCAGAACCAGGCGATTAATATCAATTTGTGGAATAACTGTATCCAGCCCTCCATTTTTAAATGTAGCCACACCACCAATACCCAGGTAAAATCCAAGGCTCACAATTTTATTTGCCTGCTCTATCGTTCCGGAAAAACAATGGAACACTCCCGTTAAGGCCGGGCCGGCAAAAGGTTCCAGCAAGGCTATGGTTTCATCAATCGATTGGCGGCAGTGGATAACCAACGGAAGTTTGTATTGCTTTGCCCACCCCGTTTGAATCTTGAAGGCTTCCTGTTGTTGTTCCCAAAAGGTTTTGTCCCAGTATAAGTCGGTTCCCATTTCACCAATTGCAGCAAACCGTTTTTTGTGCAACCAACTTTCAACCAGGTAGAGCTCTTTTTCGAAATCTTTTTTAACCGAACACGGGTGCAGGCCCATCATCGCAATACATTGGTTCGGAAACTTTGCCTCTACCTCCAGCATTGCATCAATAGACGTATGGTCTACATTGGGCATATAAATCCGGTTCACGCCTAACGCTGTACATTGCGCAAGCACCTCGTGCCGGTCGGTATCAAAGTCCTGCGTGTAGATGTGGGCATGTGTGTCAATCCAGAAACTCATGCGGCTAATTTAAGAATTCATCTAAAGCCGCGTTCAACAGGTTTTCGTTCTTACTACTTTTAAATCCTGTACAAGTTGGGAGCAGTCCGATACTTTTCCACATTCAGGTTATCCTGTGTTTGAACTACGGCAATCTTATTTTCTTTTACATAGCGGCCCAGGTATTCCTGTTCGGTTTGGCCCGGAGTTGGAATCAGAATTACCTGTTGCTTTCCCAAACAATATAAATCCATTATAGTACTGTAACCGCTTCGTGCAATTATTACCGAGCATTTACCATAAGTTGTTCCAACTCAGCTGCCGGAAGGTGGTTAATCAGTTCAACTCCATTTTGCACCCGAACACTCGCAGCATCTGTTAATCCACGCACAATCACAGACGGGCGCATAAGTTTGGTGAGCTGCGAAAGCAGGGCTTGTTCGAACAGTGTGCGTTGATTTTCCGGTCCGGAAACCAAACCGAGAATCAGCGAATCGTTTATTGGTTTGCGAGGAGGCGTAAACCGGCTGAGCATACCCACAAACCGATGGGGTAATTTTACACCTGCAGTAAAGGGTTGTGTAATACCGGAAGGTCCGAAATCTGGAATCCAAACAGAATCAAAATTTTGCCAGTGCTTTTTTTAGGGTTGTATTAATAATAGTGGCCCCCAAATTCCAAACTCCAGAAAACAATATTCGCAATTGATGCGTGATAATAACGGAAGGAATTTTTTCACTGTAGCACCCATACCGGTTATCGGATAGGATGTGTGTAATGGAAAGTTGGGTTATTAATTGCTGAACCTGTTGGTGCTCCTGCCGGATGGTTTTTCGCAGCTTGGGTAATTGCATGATCATATTTAACATGAATGAACCATGGGCCGGGTACACCACTTTATGTGCCGGCAACTCGACAAACCGAAGGGTTGGGAATTCTTGCTTTAATAAATGCAGTGCCGCGCCATCGCTCCCAATGGTAACTTCGATTTTCCGATGTACTAATTGTTTAATGACCGGGATGCTACGCGTAGCATGCCCAGCCCCCAATTTAATACAGCAACAAAACATGCATGTGCAAATATACAATCAGAGCAACCCAAATGAGTAACCCTCCGCATTCAAATACTCCAGGTAGCGCGGTAAAGCAAACATCAGGTTTCGTTCGGCTTTATAACTATCATGAAATACCACAATAGAACCGGGTCGCGTGGCCTGAATTGTTCCCCGAAGGCATTTATCCGGAGAGATGCTTTGGCGGTAATCTTGCGTAAGCACATCCCACATCATGATTTTATATTTCTCTTTCAGCGCTTTAATCTGTTGGCGGGTTATTCGGCCGTAAGGCGGACGGAAGAGCGGGGTGGTGACGGGTAACAGGAGGTCGGTACGATGCGTGTTAAGTATTGTTTCGCATTTGACCGTATTATCGAGGTAAGACTGCAAGGGCGTATTCCAACCGTTTAAATGATTAAATGTGTGGTTGCCAACTGCGTGGCCAGCAGGTAAGATTTTTGTAAATACATCCGGGTGCTTCTGTACATTATCGCCAATACAAAAAAAAGTAGCAACCGCGTTGTACGGTTTCAAGGTTTCCAGCACAAAATCAGTAGCACCGGGAACAGGCCCATCATCAAACGTCAGGTAAACTTTTTTTTCGGTTGCTGGCATGCGCCAGATCAATTGGGGATACAGCCACGGAAGAAAAAAAGGTGTTTGAAACAGATTCAAGATTCTAAAATTTAAGATTGCTAAGATTCAAAATTTTAAATCTCGAATTTGAAATTTTGAACTACTCTACTCTGCACGAAAGAATTGTAATATCATCGCGGTACCCGTTGCGGCCTTTAAAACCATCCAGGTTAACAATAATATCCTGGTGCATAGTGCGAATGTCTTTGTTGCGATTAGCCTGCAGGTAATCTACCAATGCCTGCACGCCATACTCTGCCCCCGCTTCATTTACTGTTTCAGTAAGCCCATCGGTATAAGCGAACAAGGTAAAATCATCCAGGTTGGTTATGAAACCTTCGTTCAAAAATGGTAAAGGATTCATTGCTCCCAATACAGTGCTACCCTCTTCAAGCAGGTGTACCCCGTTTTTATCTAACAGAATAGGTGGGTTATGGCCAGCATTTACATACACCATTGTTTTGAGGCTAAGGTCATAAATCGCACCAAAGAAGGTAATAAATTTTTCGCCTTTGGTATTTTCTATTACCTGGTAATTGAGTGCCTCTACGATTTCTTTCAGGTTAGGTGTCTGGCGTAGTAATGTTCTTAACGAGGCCTGAAAATTGGACATCATTAATGCGGCCGCTATTCCTTTACCGCTAACATCGGCCACACAAATCAAAAACTGATTTTTATTAATGGGTACGTAATCGTAATAATCGCCACCCACCCTATCGTGTGGTAAATAACTGGCTTCTATTTTTAACCGATCGGTATAGGGCAACCGATCCGGGAATAAGAACTGCTGCACATCGCTGGCAATTTCCAACTCTTTACGGAAGGCTTCCTGTTCTAATTGTTTACGCGCCAGTTTCTTGTTCTCGATAGCAACAATAATAATGTTGCTTAGCGCCTGAATGAATTTTTATGCTCTCTTCCCGATCATATTTACTGGGATGCAGCCCGCCCACAAACACAAGTGCCAAAGTATCCGATTTATGAGCTACCGGAATAACCAGGTCAAACTCATGAAACGCACATTCCTCATCAAATTCATCCATGCGGTGGATGTTCCGGATCATTTTAAACCGATCATCCAGGCCATGTTTTTGAAAATCTGACTGGGTACCAAAACTTACTTTGCAATTCCAGATTTCATCAAGTACAAACAGTGCCAACTTCTTGATGTTGAGATTAGAACGTAGCGTGAAGTTAAAAATCTTGTAGAGTGAATCCTCCGGAACGTTATTATTGATGGATTGCGTTACCTCCAGCAACGCATTGAGTTCCAGCTCTTTTCTTTCCAATTTCTTTTTTAACTCTAACTCATCCATAGGTTACTGGTAAAAATACTAAAGCCATCTCAATTTGACTATGCGGGCAGGTGCAGATAAAAAAGAATAACAAAAAATTAAATTGACTTCTTGGCAAATCTGAATCAAACCGGACATCAATACCAACCGGAACAGGTAGTGGCTATAGCAAAGCATTACGACCTTTCCATTTATAACCAACGCATTGCGAGGTTAGCGCTACCCCAACAACGTAAAGTGGGTAAAACACCTGTAAAACTATGAAAGCCAGGAAACTGAACCGTTGCTGAATCAACTTTGATGTGTAGGCCAGCAATACACCCTCCAGCATCAACTTCCATAGCACGCCAGCCAATAAAAAAGGATTAAGCGTAAAAAGAGCCATACCGAGCATTGGCAACCATAGTAGTTGAAACAAGAGAACAAATACTGCCAGTGATTTTGTAAACGCTGAAGTATTAGCTTTCCATTTACTTGCCCACCGAATGCGCTGCTCAAAAAATCACCGATCGATCGGGGTGGAATGGTCTTGCAGCTGTTGTTTCCATAAATAATGGCACGAATGGATTTTGGAAACTGTACTGAAATTTTGCGCATCAGAAATTCATCATCGCCAGAAGCAATGTGTTCGTTGCCCGTATATCCACCAACCGCATCAAAGGCCGATTTTCTAAAAGCCAGGCTTGCCCCGTTACACATTACCGGCTTGTGCCAGCCCAGCATACCAAGCCCCATCGCCATAACACTCGCAAACTCAACGGCCTGCAGGTTACCAAATAAAGTTGCATCATTTTTTAAGCAAACCGTTCCTGCCACCAGTTGCGTAGTGGGTTTGAACGAACGCACCAGATCTGCCAGCCAATCAGGTGGAAGCTCACAATCCGCATCGGTAGTTACAATAATTTCACCATCCGCTGCATTAATGCCCATAGCCAGGGCCTGCTTTTTTCCATTACCTGCCGACTTAATAAGGGTGAACGTAAATTGCGGGTATTCATGTTGCAGCGCCTGTGCTACCTGCACCGAGGTATCTTCTGAATGATCATCCACCAAAATCAACTCCCACTTGCCTGCATACGTTTGTTGGGCCAGCGAAGGTATCAACATACGCAGGTTGTGTGCTTCGTTGCGCATGGCCACCACTACCGTAACGGGCGGAGTTACCGTTGATGAAGATAAATCCTTCTTCCACCGGTTTAGGCCGCTGATCAGGGTAAAAAAAATAAAATAGATTACAAAAATGCTGAGCCAGATAACCATTGCGTGTTTATCAGTAAGTTTGAGACGTGAACAAAGTTGATAAAAAAGCGATAACTGAAAAGATAATTTTAGGATTAGACCCCGGCACCAACGTGATGGGCTATGGGGTAATTCTGATTCGAACTGGTTCTGTTACTGTGTTGCAGTTTGGTGTAATCCAAATGGGAAAAACCGGAGCACATGCCATGAAGCTTAAGAAAATTTTTGACCGGGTACTTGCTTTGGTTGATGAGTTTAAGCCCGATGAAGTTGCCCTGGAAGCTCCTTTCTTTGGTAAGAACGTACAGTCGATGTTAAAGCTGGGCCGTGCACAAGGCGTTGCCATGTCGGCCGCACTATACCGTGAAATTCCAATTACAGAATATGCGCCTAAAAAAGTAAAGCAATCCGTTACCGGAAATGGAAATGCTTCGAAAGAACAAGTAGCTAAAATGCTGATGCAGATTTTCAGCATTAAAGAAATACCCAAACTTTTTTGATGCTTCCGATGCACTGGCCGTTGCTGTATGTCATCATTACCAGCAAGGCAGCATTAAACCAAAAGCGAAAGGCTGGGCCGATTTTCTTTAAAGCAAATCCGGGGCGGGTTTCGGGAGGAAAGTAAATCGGTATTCGGTGGTTGGTGATCAGTAATCGGCAAACTGATTACTGATTACCGATTACTTACCACCGATTCTCACAAGTTCATGCACAATTCTTTCGGCAGTCCTGCCATCCCACAACTGCGGAATTTTTCCCTGCTTCCATTCGCCTTTCTTTACTTTTTCCAATGCATTGGTAAGTGCCGTAAAATCATCGCCAATCATCTCGTTGGTTCCTTCCGTTACTGTTTCCGGGCGTTCGGTATTATTTCGCAAAGTGAGGCACGGCACACCCAACACGGTAGTTTCTTCCTGCACCCCACCAGAGTCGGTAATTACAGCTTTCGATTCTTTTATCAGATAAATAAACTCCAGGTAGCTGAGCGGATCGCATGCACGGATATTTTTTGGCTTCTGCGCAAGCGTTGAAAAATTTTTCATAGTGCGCGGATGCACCGGAAAAACAATGGGTAACCCGGTATCATCCAAAACCTGCATCCACTTTGCAAATTTTTCAGGATCGTCCACATTGCTGGGCCGGTGGAGTGTGAGCACAAAATAATTTTTGGATTGCAAACCAAACGCAGGCCACAATTCAGGCTTCTTTGTGCGCGGCAGTTGTGTGAGCAGCGTATCGATCATGGTATTGCCTACAAAAAATATCTGCTCATCTTTTACGCCCGATTTCCTGAGGTTATCATTTGCCACCTGCGAGGTTGTAAAGAAATAATCGGCAAGCGAATCGGTAACAATCCGGTTAATCTCTTCGGGCATAGTCATGTCAAACGAACGAATGCCGCCCTCCACATGGGCTACTTTTGTGTTGAGTTTTTTGGCCACAATGGTGCAGGCCATGGTAGAGGTTACATCGCCCACCACAATTACAAGGTTTGTAGGATTGGAGAGCAGGTCTTTTTCAAACTCAATCATGATGCGGGCCGTTTGTTCGGCCTGTGTACCGGATCCTGCCCCCAGGTTAACATGTGCAGCGGGTATTTGTAACTGTTCAAAAAAGATTTTACTCAGCCGGTCGTCATAATGCTGGCCGGTGTGTACCAGCCGGTAGTCCAGTTTATAGCCATCTTTCTGTGCCCGCTCAATAGCCCGGATAATGGGTGCTATTTTCATAAAGTTAGGCCGGGCTCCGGCTATCAGGGTAATTCTCATACGCTTAACAATATTTGTGGTGCAAAGACACTGGCCAAGTCGTTTGTTAGTTGATGGTTCGTGACAATAGAGGACGCTTTTCAATCGGTGAAACTTAAACGCTGCATTAAATCGTTGCAAAGGTAAGTTTACCTGAGCATTGGTAAATATTTTTTGATAAAAATTCCCACACTCACGCTGCGTACACCCATCCTTGAAAATTTCAAATAGCATTTGACTTTTTCAAGGATGCCTATTTGCATGCCTGGCAAAAATCAAGGATAATACAAAGCATTGATTTACTGGTTTATTAAAATTCTTCACCCCGATTGTGTTTCTTTGCCGAAAAAGTAATTGTGCCTACTAAAGTTCTCATGCTGCTCAACGCGCCTTACCCGGCCGATGTTCGTATTAAAAAGGAAACAGGTTCATTACTGAGGGCCGGCCATCAGGTACATCTGCTCTGTTTAAGACGAAAAAAAAGGTGAGACCACTTCTGAACTCGTGGAGGGAATCCAGGTGCATCGCATTGATGCAGGAAAAAATAATTACCAACTGGCATTTTGGGATGTGATCATGTCCATGACTTTCGTTCATCCAAAGTTTAAAGCGGCCATGAGAACCATTTTAAAAAATGAACAAATCAACTTAGTGCATGTGCATGACCTGCCCCTGGTAGGAACTGCCCTTGCCCTTAAAAAAGAATTTTCGCTGAAGGTAATTGCCGACATGCATGAAAATTATCCGGAAGCACTCCGCACCTGGTTCACGTGGAAAACCAACCCCTTTGTACGTCTTAAAAATTATCTTTTCATGAATCCGGATCGCTGGACTAAATGGGAGAAAAAAGCATGTGAAGATTCAGACACATTGATTGCCGTGGTGGATGAAATGAAAGCCAGGTTGGTAAAGGAATATGATTTTAATCCTGACAAGGTTGTAGTGGTTTCCAACACCGAAGAAAAATCCTTTCTTGAGCAACCCTTGGACGCCACGGTGTATCAAGACCTGAAAGGCAAGTTTTTATTAGTTTATTCTGGTGGCATTGGCCCGCATCGTGGCGTGGATGTGGCAATTAAAGGAATGAGCCATGTGAGCAATCCTGAAAATATTCACCTGGTAATTGTAGGCTTTGGAAGTAATGCCGTAATGCAGAATTTGCAACAATTGGTTGCTGAGCGTAAACTAAGCAATGTTCACTTTCTGGGTTACCAGCCTTTTAGTAAGTTTTTCTCTTATATGTCGCTGGCCGATGTGAATGTGATTCCTCATCAATCGAATGGTCATACAGATCATACGATTCCCCATAAATTGTTTCAGGGGATGATGACTGGCAAACCCATACTGGTAAGTTCAAGTGCTCCGTTAAAGCGAGTAGTTGAATCATGCAACAGCGGCCTGGTATTTACGGCTGGCGATGAAAAGGATTTCGCACAAAAAGTCAATCAACTCTATGCGGATAAAGCACAGTGTGCTACGTTGGGTGCTAATGGCAGAAAAGCAACTCTGGAAGGAAACTATAATTGGGAACACGAGCAAGAAGCACTTTTGAATATCTACAACAAGTATTAAAATGGATTCTACTGAAAGCTATAGTCTTAGCAATAAAACATTAAGCAGGCGTTATACAAGAACTCTTGCTTTTGTAAAGCAAACCTTGCCAACTGGCAGTAAGGTGCTAGACATTGGCATAACCAATCCGCTTTCAAAACTATTCGAACAAGCAGGATACGCGATAGTCAATACAAAAGGGGAAGATCTGGATATCTATCCTGAATCTGTTGGTGAATTTAATACGGAAACTGCCTTTGCATTTGAAATTCTTGAGCATCTCATTAATCCAATGGGAGTTTTAAAAAATCTGCAGGCAAAACGATTATATGCAAGCATCCCCTTGTCACTCTGGTTTGCCAGAGCCTATCGCAATAAAAATGATCGATGGGATCAACACTTTCATGAATTTGAAGACTGGCAGTTTGATTGGTTATTGGAAAAAAGCGGTTGGCAAATAGTTCGTTCAGAAAAATGGACTTCACCCACCGGAGTGTTCGGTGTTCGTCCGTTGCTGCGATATATTACCCCCCAGGTATTATATTGTAGAAGCTAAAAGATAACACAAGCAAGACTCATGAGCTCGTCATCCGCCAAAGCATTTACACTACTCGGCAATTTGTTTCTCCAATTTTGCTGCACATGCTTCCTTGAATTTCTAATAAGCGCACTTCATGACTTTTTAAAGATTATAATCCAAAAAAGTTATAACTTTATAGGATTATGATCGCAAGAAAGCTGGAAATATTGGTAAAATCGCACTTAAGCGCAGGAAAAGCCGTAATTGTAATTGGGGCGCGCCAGGTGGGTAAAACTACCCTGTTGAAGAGCATTTCGGAGAAATGGCGCAACAAGGTATTATTTATCAACTGCGATGAACCCGATATGCGGACCTTACTTTTTAACAAGACTTCTACCGAGCTTAAAGCACTAATAGGCAACCATACATTAGTGATTATAGATGAAGCACAACGGGTAAAAAACATTGGCCTGAGCCTCAAGCTCATTCTCGATCAGCTTACATCTGTGCAGTTAATTGTTTCAGGCTCATCCGCGCTTGAGCTAGCCAATGAAATCAACGAGCCATTGACAGGTAGAAAATGGGAGTTCATTATGTACCCGTTGTCGATGGCCGAATTAATTGAACACAACTCTTTTCTGGAAGAGAACAGGTTATTAACCACACGTTTGATTTATGGAATGTATCCGGATGTTGTCAATAATCCCGGCTCAGAAAAAAGCATCCTGAAAAATCTTACTGACAGCTATCTATATAAAGATCTTTTCTCGTTTAAAGATGTTAGAAAACCGGAGGTTATTGAAAAAATACTTCAGGCATTAAGCCTTCAAATTGGTTCTGAAGTAAGCTACAACGAGATAGCTGATCTGGTTAAATCCGATCCGCAAACCGTAAGCCGGTACATCGATTTACTGGAAAAAACAATGGTGGTTTACAGGTTGCCTTCTTTTAGCCGAAACCTTAGAAATGAACTGAAGAAAAGCCGTAAGATTTATTTTTATGACAACGGGGTGCGTAATGCTATTATCGCCAACTTTCAACCAGCAGAACTCAGGAAGGATATTGGTTCTCTTTGGGAGAATTTTATTCTAACCGAGCGTCTGAAATTTACGAGTTACACAAATCTTTGGTCGAATAAGTTTTTTTGGAGAACCAAGCAACAACAAGAAATTGATTACATCGAAGAACGGGATGGCAAACTTTATACTTTCGAATTTAAATGGGGAACCGTAAAAAAAGAGAAAGCCCCGACAACATTTACAAATGCCTATCCTGAAAGCGAACATCGCGTAATCACTCCTCACAACTACCAACCGTTTATTTCATAATGGGCCTCGTCATCCGCCAAAGCATTTACACCACTATTATTTCCTATGCCGGGGCGGTAATTGGTTATATCAATTTATTGTACCTGTTCCCAAAATTTCTGGAACCGGAGCAAGTGGGTTTGCTTCGCACCATTCAGGATGCTGCCATTCTGCTGGCACCATTTGCTACATTTGGATTAGCCCAAAGCATTTTCAGGTTTTATCCGCAACTGGTAAAAGACAAAACTACCGAGGCCGGTTTTATCAGCCTGATTACGCTACTTGCCTTAAGTGGATTCGCTATTTTCTTTATCACCTTCAAATTATTTGAAGGAAACATTCTTTCTTACTTTCAAGCCAATGCTAGTGAAATCATTCAGTATGCGTCTATAGTTCTATGGCTTACTTTGATTTTATTAATCACTTCATTGCTGGAAGCATATTCGCGTTCATTATTAAAAATGATCTTTCCCAGCCTGCTGCGCGAAATTGTGGTAAGACTCATGCTGGCGCTATTGGTGCTTGCCTATTTTCAAGGTTATATACCTACAATCAATTTATTGTTGGCACGGTACTGGGCTATCTGTTTTGTTTGTTGCTGCTGGTGGGTTATCTCATTTTCCTTCAAAAGTTTTCATTCACTTTTAACCTGAGGCCATACCAGGAGATAAGATAAAATCGCTGGTAATTTTCAGTTCATTGAGTTTTGCGGGCACGGCAGGTATGATCCTGATTGGCAAAGTGGATAGTATGATGGTATCGGGCATGTTGGGCCTGGCCGCCAATGCGGTTTATACCACGGCATTTTATATGGCAACCATTATTGAAATTCCAAAAAGAGCTTTAAGCCAGGTAGCCATGCCCTTGATTGCCCGGGCCTTCGAGAAAAATGATCTGGCTGATATAAAAACGATTTACCAAAAAACTGCTATCAACCAGTTTATTATTGGGGCTTTGTTGCTGATTGGTGTGTACATTAATCTCGATAATATCTTTTCGCTTATACCGAAACAGGAAATTTACGAGGCCGGAAAGTGGGTCGTGATTATAATTGGGTTTGGCAAGTTGGTGGATATGTTGTTTGGTCCCAGCAGTGAGATTATTGTGCTCTCAAAATACTATGCATTCAATATCTTGTTACTCACCTTGCTGGCCGTTATCGTGATTGTGAGTAACAACATCCTGATTCCGGTTTACGGAATCAACGGTGCTGCAATGGGTTCTGCACTGGCGCTGATTTCATTCAATGTTCTGAAATACTTCTTCATCTGGTATAAACTAAAGATACAGCCCTTTGACTGGAACTCCCTGAAAGTGCTGATTATTGCTGCGATCATGATTGGATTAAACCTATTCATTCCAACATTTGAAAATACAATTGTTGACATTGTCCTTCGCTCCGCAACCATCACCATACTATTCTCTCTACTGATTTTTTATTCGAAAGCTACACCAGACGGGAACGAGTTTCTGTTAAAACAACTCAATCGCTTTGGGATTGGCCGCAAAAAATAATCAATCAAGTTTTTCAAGCAACGAGATCAGGGTATCCGTCAATTCCCTGCGCGAATATTTTGACAGCGACTTAGCATTTGGTTTTATAGCTGCCTTCCAATTTGCAAAACAGTTGAGAAAGGCTTGCTGAAGACCTTGCCCATCGGCAGGATCATACACCATACCGACTCCCGCCTGCCTTAAAATAGTTGCAGAATCGCCCTCGGCCACACCCACACCAATTATTTCGTTACCGGAAGCCAGGTATTCAAACAATTTGCCCGGTATATTTCCGGACGCATGAGCTGCATGGGCCAGCACCAGCAAAAGCACATCGGTGCTTCCGTACAGTTTCAACAACTCGCTGTGTGCAAGCTGGTTCACAAAAGTTACATGCGATGCCAACACGTTATCTTCCTCCACAAATTTTTTGAATGCAGCATTTACGGAGCCAACAAACTCCACACAAACAGATTGACTAAAATCGGTTTGTTCAATACAAAGTTGTTTGAGGGCCAACATAGCAGGTCTTGGATCGCGCAATTCATCAACTCCACCAATATGACGGATAGTAAATTTACCGGTACGCTGATGTTCAACAGATTTAAAATCTTCTTCATCAAATCCATTGGTTATCAGGTGCACATTTTTTCCACCCAATTGCATTAACTGCTTAACGTAATACGGTGTAACCGTTAACACCAGGTCGGCCTCTTGCAATACTGTGCCTTCCATTTTTTTGTGGCGCTGCCTGGCCCATGCCGACAAGTGCAGCGTATCCAAAAGATCCCACTCACTCCACGGATCGCGAAAATCGGCAACCCATTTTAAAGCCGCATTTTTTCTTTTAAGATTTCTCCCGATCAAGTGGATGCTGTGGGGAGGACCGGTGGTTATTATTTTATCAATTTTATTTCGTTGCACAAAATCAATCAGGTATTCAACTGATGGTTTTATCCAAAACTTTCGTGCATCGGGAATAAAAAAATTTCCGCGCACCCACATTCCAAAATTTTGGAACCAGCTTCTCCTTTCCGTAGCAACAAAATCAACTTGCTCTACTTTCTTACCTGAAAAAATGGAAGTAAGCCGGTTAAATAATCGATAGGGCTCCCAGATCGGAAAGCGGATTACTTCAACCGGAGGTGGCACATCTTTCAACAACGAGGCATCCTGAATAGCGAAGTGTGGATTTTCGGGAGTAAAGACGTAAGGCTCCCAACCTTTTTGAGAAAGATACTTTACAAACTTTAGCCAACGCTGCACACCACTTCCCCCGGAGGGTGGCCAATAGTAGGTAATAATGAGCACGCGCTTAGTCATAATAAACAAAAATAGGCAGTTGGAAGTAGGCCGTAAGTAATCTTGTTTAAATATTTACTCCAGGTGGGCGATAATTTCATCAAACTGATCTGGCCTGAACCATTTCGTATCCATATCTTTTTTAAACCAGGTTAACTGCCGTTTGGCATAATGCCTTGAGTTGCGCTTCAACAGCCTAATCGCTTCTTCTTTATCATACAGCCCATCCATCAACCCAAAAATTTCGCGATAGCCTACTGTTTGCAAAGCATTCAGATGCCGGAATGGGTAAAACTTTTCTGCTTCTTCAAACAACCCTTCCGCAATCATGGCATCCATGCGCGTATCAATGCGATTATAGAGTTCTTCCCGTTCCACCTCCAATCCTATTTTTACAATCTGAAACGGATGTTCCAGTTTCTTTTGTTTGCGCAGTTCATGCATCGGCTTTTGCCAGGCCCGGTACAATTCCAAGGCGCGGATTAGCCGGTGCGGATTCTGGCTATCCACTACATCAAAATAGTCCGGATCAACCTCCTTTACCTGGGTTTGAAGCCATGCCAATCCATGCGTTTCGTATTCAGCAATAATTGCTTCCCGCATGCCTTCCGGTACGGGCGGCATTTCATCAAAACCCTCCAGCACAGCCTTCACATACAAACCAGAGCCTCCACAAAGTATCAGGTGGTTGTGGTGTTGAAACAATGAATGAATAAGGGCGAGTGCATCGCGACCGTAAGCTCCGGCATCGTAATCGTCAGTAATTGAATGTGTATTAATGAAATGATGTTTAACCTGTTGCAGTTCGGCCGGGCTGGGTTTTGCCGTGCCAATTTCCAGCTCCCGGTAAATCTGGCGCGAGTCGGCCGAAATAATCTCGGTTTGAAGGAATTGAGCCAGCCGGATAGCCAGTGCCGTTTTACCAACCGCGGTTGGGCCAACAATAACAATTAGTTTTTTCATCGATTTCATTACGAATTACAAATTACGATTGAACCAATCAAATGGTAATTCGCTAATCACAATTCCTAAATCATAAATTTAAGATTATCTTGCCAGCTAAAATTCGCCACTACGAATGATTAAGTACACCAATCAATTTTTAACCAAGCTGGAAGATCTGATTGCCGAATCGGATTACATCCTGCGCTACGAAAAAGGGAATTTCAAATCGGGTTATTGCCTGCTGAAAGAGCAGAAGATCATGATTGTGAACAAGTTCTTTACCGTAGAAGGAAAAATAAATGCCCTGTTGGACATTTTGAAAAACCTGGAACTTGACCCTACCCGGTTTTCTGAAAAGAGTAAAAAGTTATACGATGAGCTACACGCTGCTGAAGTAAAGAACGACTAAACAACCTGGGCATTTTTAATGCCCGTAAAAAAATAAACTTACCAGTTTTAGTTTTTTGAAAATTACATTTTTAGGAACCGGAACTTCGCAAGGTGTACCTGTAATTGGGTGTGGGTGCGAGGTTTGCCAATCGTTGGATTACCGCGACAAACGGTTACGTTCATCTATACACCTACAGGTAAATGAGCTTAGCCTGGTTATTGATACCGGGCCGGACTTCCGCCAGCAAATGTTGCGCGAGCATATTCACAAACTGGATGCAGTACTGTTTACACACAGCCACAAAGATCATATTGCCGGGCTGGATGATGTGCGGGCTTATAACTACCTGCAAAAAAAAGACATGCCGGTGTATGGAAATGCCGATGTTTTGGCGCAACTCAAAACCGAATTTTACTACGCATTTGAAAAGAACAAGTATCCTGGCATTCCACAACTAAAACTTCATGAACTGAATCATGAGTTGTTTAGTATTGGTTCAGTTAAAATTCAGCCCTTACCTGTTTTACATTATCAATTGCCGGTGTTGGGTTTTCGAATCCATAACTTCAGCTACATTACCGATGCCAACCAAATACCTGCATCCACTTTAGATTTATTGAAGGGCACAGAAACGTTGGTTTTAAATGCCCTGCAGCGCGAAAAACACCTTTCGCACTTTAACCTGGAAGAAGCATTGGCTATGGCCGAACGCATTGGAGCCAAACAAACCTATTTCATTCACATCAGCCATAAATTGGGCTGTCATAAAATTGTTGAACGCGAGTTGCCTAATTCAGTAGCTTTGGCTTACGATGGCCTGACTATAGAAGCCTGATTTGTGCACAACAATTATTATTTCTTAAAACAACTCGGCAAGCAATTGCACCAGAAGCTTTCAGGTTATCGGGTAGTGGCCTGCTTTAGCCAGAATAAAGACGAACTGATATTGGAATTTAACAATACGCACGAGTCTTTCTTTCTGAAAGCAAGTCTGCAGTCCACTTTTTGCTGCCTGTCGTTTCCCGATCAGTTTAATCGCGCACGCAAAAACAGCATCGATCTCTTTACAGAAATTATTCTGAAGCCCGTTAAACAAATCTACCATTTTGACAATGAGCGTTGCCTGGCTATGGAACTGGAAGACCAGCTAACCGTATTGTTTAAAATGCATGGTAACCGGGCTAACGTTATTCTGTTTTACGCGGGAGTTGCAAAATCCATTTTTCGCGGCCATCTGAAGCAGGACTTAACGCTTTCGCTCATTGAACTAAACCGTCCGCTGGATTTCAGCGAGTCTGTTTTTTGGAAACATCAGGCAGACCTACCTGTCTATTACTTTACGTTTGGCAAATTAGTGTGGCAATATTGGAAAGGTAAAACAACGGAATTACCTCAAAAAGATTTGTGGCCCGCATTCTGTCAACTCATTCAGGCATTGGAGTCGCCCACGTATTATCTGGTTGAAAATTCAAACAACCTTCATCTCTCCCTATTGCCGGTTGGCCATGTTTTAAAACAATTTGATAATCCGCTGGAAGCGTTAAACTCATTTTTTGCAGCGTATGTATATCAGCAGGCTTTTACTTCACGCAAGCAGCAACAGACAACCACATTGCATAATCAGATTAAAGCGGGGCAGAATTACATTAAGAAGAATCAACAAAAATTAACAGAACTTCAGCACGACACGCATTACCAGCTTTGGGGCGATTTGCTGATGGCCAACCTCCATCAACTTACCAGCGGATTAAGCCAAACCACCCTAATAAGTTTTTACGACCACCAACCGATTACTATAAAACTAAAGCCCGAACTATCGCCACAAAAAAATGCGGAGATATTTTATCGCAAGGCGAAGAATCAACAAATCGAAATCAACCAACTAAAAAGAACCATTGAGCTAAAAACCCGCGAGCTTCAAAAATTGAATCAGCAATTGGCCGATGTCGAAAAAACGACCGACCTCAAGCAACTTAAACAACCTGCTTCCCAAACACCTAAGTCTAAGAACGAAATCCTTCCCTATCATGAGTTTGAACACAAGGGTTTTCGAATTTGGGTAGGGCGAAATGCCGAAGCAAACGATGTGCTTACCTTAAAACTGGCCTATAAAGAAGACTTGTGGCTGCATGCCAAAGATGTGGCTGGTTCGCACGTACTCATCAAGCACCAGGCTGGAAAAAAGTTTCCTAAAGATGTAATTGAACGGGCTGCGCAATTAGCTGCCTACAACTCCAAACGCAAAACCGATTCGCTTTGTCCGGTTATTGTTACATCCAAAAAGTTTGTGCGCAAGCGAAAGGGCGATCCGGCCGGTGCTGTAGTGGTTGAGAAGGAACAGGTAATTCTGGTAGCGCCTAAACTTTAAACGCTTTTGGTTACCTAAAACCAGAAACAGATTTAATTTACCACGTGCACCTTAATCATATTTGAGCGACCACGCTCCTGAATAGGCATGCTGGCCAGAATAATAAAGATATCTCCGGTTTTAACATGGCCATCGCGTTTCAGAATCTTTTCAACATCGGCAATGGTTTCATCGGTGCTGCTGGCTTTGTCGTAATGGTAAGCACGCGTGGCCCACACCAGGTTCATTGTATTCAGAATAGTATCGTTGCTGGTAAATGCAAAAATATTGGCATTGGGTCTGTGCGAAGCTGCCTTTAGTGCGGCATAGCCTAATTGGGTCATGCCAACAATTGCCTTGGCATTAACATCCTGCGCCAGTTTGCAGGCCGTTAAAATCAAGCTATCGTTAAAGTAGTTGGGAGAATCCACATCCAGTCCGCGAAAGCGGAAATAAATGTTACCTTGTTTTTCTACTGATCCAATGGTGCGCACCATGCTTCGGATTACCTCCACCGGGTATTTACCGGCAGCCGTTTCGGCCGAAAGCATCAGGGCATCGGCTCCGTCCATAACGGCATTCGCAACATCGTTGGTTTCGGCACGGGTAGGCCGCGGGTTCTCAATCATGCTTTCCATCATTTGAGTAGCCACAATTACCGGTTTAGATGCCCGGTTGCATTTTTCAACCAACATCTTTTGCACCATAGGTACTTCTTCCATCCATATCTCCACACCCAAATCGCCACGGGCCACCATCACCGCATCGGTAGCGGCAATTACTTCATCAATATTTTCAAGTGCCTCTGGCTTTTCAATTTTAGCTACGATGCGCGTAGTTGACTTGTGGGCATTAATGATAGCCCGTAACGTTTCAATATCCTTGGCTTTGCGCACAAAAGAGAGCGCTACCCAATCCACTCTGTTTTTCAAACCAAACTCCAGGTCTTCCAGATCTTTTTCGGTAAGCGATGGAGCTGATACCTTAGTAAAAGGCAGGTTTATTCCTTTTCTGGATTTGAGGGGGCCACCATAGATAATGGTACACGTAACTTCTACACCTCGCACATCTTTAACCCGTAATTCAATCTTACCATCGTCAATCAGAATCATGTCACCAATCTTCACATCATTAGGCAACCCTTCGTACGATGTACTAACAAGGTCTTTCGTTCCTAAAACCTCTTTGGTGGTAATTATAATGGTATCGCCCGCTTTAATCTCAACTCCGGGCTGCATTTCGTTTACCCGGATTTTGGGACCTTGCAAATCCTGCAAAATGGCAATGTGCGTTCCCAACTCATCATTTATTTCACGAATGTAGTTCACCACCTTTTGGTGATCTTCGTGCTTGCCGTGCGAAAAGTTAAGTCTGAATACATCTACCCCTTCGCGGGCAAGGGCTTTTAACATTTCCTTATTGTTAGAGGCCGGGCCAATAGTTGCTACGATCTTGGTTTTGTTATACGAAACACGTTGTTCCATGCGCGATTGAGGTGGGGTTAGAAAATAAAGTTATCCTTCGATTTTAAGGCCGGTAAAGGTATAAAAGCAGTTAGTTCGATGGAAGGAATATTTTTTAAGAGTTCCTGCAATCGATTGCTGGACATGTGGGCCTCGCCCTGGGTAAGTAAAATGTAATCGAAGTGTGGAAATTCCGGTACTAATAAATTTTTAATCTGATCGGCCTCATTCGGCTTGTTCCGGAACAGTTTTAATACATTAACCTCGTTTTCAAAGGCATAATACACATAACTGGCAAAAGAATCTTTATCTAAAAGCACCGTTAAATCGGGCTGGCGAACAAGCCGGCTACCCATAATATGATTTACTTCCCAGGCTAACTTGTAGCCCTTGGCAGACGAAATTATGCCGATTAACTCAAAATCGAATGAATATTCGATTTCAAGCCGCTTTTTTCTTCATTTTTTGCCACCTGTTTTGCAATAGCAACGCTAGTTTTAAATGTTTTGACAATATTGCATCAAATCTCTTTATTTGCACAGATTTTTTGAATCCTCTAAACTTTAAAAACATGTCTGAAATCGCACAAAAAGTAAAACAGATCATCATCGACAAACTTGGCGTAGAAGAATCTGAAGTTACTCCTGAAGCAAGTTTCACCAACGACCTTGGTGCCGACTCGCTGGACACCGTAGAACTTATTATGGAGTTCGAAAAAGAATTTAACATTTCCATACCTGACGACCAGGCCGAAAACATTGCCACCGTAGGCAGGCGATTTCTTACCTCGAAGAGAACGTTAAGAAATAATAGGTTTCGTCAGTTCTTTTGCTCCATTAACGGATTGTATGACATTTAAAAGAGTAGTAGTTACAGGTGCAGGCGCATTAACCCCTATCGGAAACAACCTTCAGCAATACTGGGAAGGTTTAAAAGCCGGAAAGAGTGGTGCTGCCCCTATTACACGCTTTAATGCTTCTCTTTTTAAAACCAGGTTTGCCTGCGAGGTTAAAGACTTCAAGATTGAAGACTTTATGGATCGCAAAGAAGGACGCAAACTTGACCCGTTCGCACAATACGCCATGGTAGTAGCTGACGAAGCTATAGCTGATTCCAACCTTCCGCTAACTGAACTTAACCCCGACCGTGTGGGGGTAATTTGGGGTTCAGGTATCGGAGGGTTGTTTACTTTTCAGGAAGAAGTTAAATCATTCGCCAAAGGCGATGGCACCCCCCGGTTCAATCCGTTCTTCATTCCGAAGATGATTGCCGACTTAAGTGCCGGGCACATTTCAATCAAATACGGATTTCGCGGGCCAAACTTTGTAACCGTATCGGCCTGCGCCTCTTCTACCAACGCCATTTACGATGCTTTTACCTATTTACGATTAGGCAAAGCCGATGTAATTGTTACGGGTGGATCGGAAGCGGCCGTATGCGAGGCAGGCGTGGGTGGATTTAATGCCATGAAAGCCTTATCCGAAAGAAACGATTCGCCCGAAACGGCATCCCGACCGTACGACAAAGACCGCGATGGTTTTGTATTAGGTGAAGGAGCCGGGGCATTGATTCTGGAAGAATATGAGCATGCCAAAAAACGAGGCGCTAAAATTTATGCCGAAGTAATTGGTGGTGGCCTTTCGGCCGATGCCTATCACATTACCGCACCCCATCCGGAAGGAGCCGGCATTATTAAAGTAATGCAAAATGCGCTGGATGAAGCCGGCATAAAACCCGAAGAAGTAGATTATATCAATACGCACGGAACCTCCACCCCGCTGGGCGATATTGGAGAAATAAAAGCCATACAGGCTGTGTTTGGAGAGCAAGCTTATAAAATGAACATCAGCTCTACCAAATCAATGACAGGCCACTTGTTAGGAGCAGCAGGAGCCATAGAAGCGCTGGCTTGCATTATGGCATTAAAAGAAGGCATCGTTGCACCTACCATCAATCACTTTACCGATGACGATGGCCTGGATTCGCGGCTGAACCTTACGTTTAACAAAGCGCAAAAGCGCGAAATCAAAGTTGCGCTTAGCAATACGTTTGGATTTGGTGGCCACAATGCCTCTATTATATTGAAAAAGGCCGAGTAAGCCGTGTGGACCTTACTTTCCTTAGCCAAATCAAACTCAAAAGAAGACAAAAAATTAATTACGGCAATTAAAACCATTGCCGGCTTTGCACCAGGCAATCTGGCTTTATATAAACTTGCCACGCTGCACAGTTCGCGCAGCAAAGAAAAAAAACGGCTTTCGCGAATCCAACGAAAGATTAGAATACTTAGGCGATGCCATTCTGGGTGCAGCCGTTGCTGATTACCTTTTCAAAAAATATCCTTTCAAAGACGAAGGCTTTCTTACCGAAATCCGATCGCGTATTGTAAACCGCGAATCGTTGAATCACCTGGCAAAAAAAATTGGTGTTGCCGCTATCGTGCAATTCGATAACAAGAACATTCAACTACAAAACGTTATTTTAGGAAACACGCTCGAAGCATTGGTGGGCGCCATCTACCTGGACAAAGGGTACCTGCGCACCAAAAAATTTGTTCTTGATAAACTTATTCAGCCTTACTTCGATCTGGAAGTAGTGGTAAATTCAAACTCCAACCATAAAAGCAAGGTTATTGAATGGGCTCAACGCAACAACAAAGAAATTCGATTTGAAGTTGAAGAAATAAAAAAAGGCCGCCACTCGCGCGAGTTCTCCGCCCAGGTTTACCTGGGCGATGAAGCATTTGGCCAGGGGTTCGGGTTATCCAAGAAAAAGGCAGAACAGGATGCCGCTGAAAAAACCTGCCAGTTGTTGAACATCTGATAGTAATAAAAATGAGCACGATTAGAATTGGTGGCGCTACCGTAAACCAAACTCCCTTAGACTGGCAGGGAAACAAAACTCATATAATTGATGCCATTGAAGCTGCTAAAGCCAATCAGGTTAAACTTCTTTGCTTTCCGGAGTTAAGCATTACCGGGTATGGCTGCGAAGATTTATTTCTAAGCGATTGGCTGAGCGAAAAAGCCTGGCAGGTGCTGCTCGAAATTATTCCGCACACAACCAATATTACAGCCTGCGTAGGTTTACCGTTACGCTTGGACAACATTACTTATAATGGAGCATGTGTAATCAGTAACAAGAAAATACTGGGCATTGTACTGAAACAAAATATGGCCCGTGATGGAGTGCACTATGAACCGCGTTGGTTCAATGCCTGGAAACCAAACACCGTTATTGAACTAACAAGAGATAACCACACCTTTCCGGTGGGTGATCTTATTTTTGAGTTGGAAGGGATCAAATTCGGATTTGAAATCTGTGAAGATGCCTGGCGAAAAGAAAACCGCCCGGGAAACCGGCTGGCTCAGCGTGGTGTGCGTCTTATTTTAAACCCCAGCGCCAGCCACTTTGCTATGGGCAAAAGCCAACTACGCGAACAGGAGGCTGTTAAAGACGGATCAAAAAAATTTAACTGCGCTTACCTTTTTGTTAACCTGTTGGGTAATGAAGCCGGCCGCATGATTTACGATGGCGATATTATTTTTGGTTTGAAAGGTGAAATCATTCACCTGAATAACCGGTTGTCGTTAAAGCCATTCAACCTGCTTTGGTGCGATGTGAATTTTTCAGATTCTGATAAAACAGAAAAACACAAGTTAACCGATAGCAAAAACAAGAACGAAGAATTTGTGAAAGCCACATCGCTGGCCTTGTTCGACTACCTGCGCAAAAGCAAAGCGAAAGGGTATGTACTAAGCCTGAGTGGTGGAGCGGATTCGTCCCTTTGTGCCATATTGGTTGCCGAAATGGTAAGGCGCGGGGTAGCGGAATTAGGTGCTGAAAAATTTTGTGAGGCAGTAAATATTCCGGCAACAGCCGCTGTAAAAGAAATTACTGGAATACTCCTAACCTGTGCCTATCAGCGTACCAAAAATTCATCGGAAGCAACCTTTATATCCTCGCAGCAATTAGCTCAATCTATTGGGGCAGGGTTTCATCATTGGTCAATAGATGAGGAGGTAGCATCGTACGAAAGTAAAATTGAAAAAGTATTAGGCCGTAAACTTACCTGGGATCAGGACGATATAGCGCGGCAAAATATTCAGGCCCGAAGCCGCTCACCAATCATCTGGTTGTTGGCTAACATTAAACAAGCGATTTTACTCACCACATCAAACCGCAGCGAAGGCGATGTAGGTTATGCCACCATGGATGGAGATACCAGCGGCAGCCTTGCCCCCATAGCCGGAATTGATAAACCGTTTATTCTGCAATGGTTAACATGGGCCGAAAAAGAATTAGGCTATGACGCCCTTCGCTATGTAAACAACCTTACACCTACGGCCGAATTACGACCGGGCGATCGGGCCCAGACCGATGAAAAAGACCTGATGCCCTACCCCATTTTATTGGAAATAGAACGATTGGCCATTCAACAGCGCCTCGCCCCTGTTCAGGTTTACCTGCAACTTCAAAAACACGAGTTGCCGGGCAACCCAAGTGCACATGCGCTGAAAACATACATTCATAAATTTTTCAGAATGTGGGCTGCCAATCAATGGAAGCGCGAGCGGTTAGCTCCCTCCTTCCACCTTGACGAGTGGAACGTTGACCCGCGCAGTTGGTGCCGGTTTCCTATCCTTTCGGCAGGTTTTAAGGTTGAATTGGACGAGTTGGAGAACCTTTAAAATCAACACCTATCGGCAGGTTAAAGACTGTGGCGATTGAGCAAATAGCCCTTATATTTGCCCTTTGCTGATACAGAAGTTGGCTAAAATTAACAGACTATGGCATTCTTAAGTTATATAATCTGGAACACAAGTCCTGAAATCTTCTCCATGGGGTCGTTTGGCCTGCGCTGGTATGGATTGCTTTTCGCAGTGGGTTTTTTATTGAGCCAGCAAGTGTTGTATTACATCTATCGAAAAGAAGGCAAACCAGAAAAGGACGTAGATACACTCACCATCTATATGGTAGTGGCTACAATTTTAGGTGCCCGTTTGGGTCATGTCATTTTTTATCAGCCCGAACTTTTTATTGAAGACCCGCTTAGCATTTTACTGCCATTTGAATTTTCTCCATTCCGGTTTACCGGATTACAGGGATTGGCCAGCCATGGCGGTGCCATAGGAATTTTATTTGCGTTGTGGTTGTACAGCCGAAAGAAAAAACCTGGTCAAAATTATTTGCAGGTATTAGACCGGATTGTAATAGTTGTTGCCCTTACCGGTGCTTTGATCCGGTTGGGTAATTTCTTCAATTCGGAAATTATAGGGCTGCCCTCCAACAATCCGCTAAGTGTGGTGTTTGTAAACCGGGTAACTGAAAGTATTATTTCAAAAAAGGATAGCCCTGTACAATATGTAAAGGTAGAACGCAACAAAGATTTGCCCGAAGGGGCAAACGGCCGTGTACCCATTTACATCTACGTGGTTTTTAAGCCCAACGTGGAGCAAATGATTGCAAAAAATTACCTGGAGAGTGATGTACAATATTACCTCAACTACTTCAACGAGCATATCGATAACCAGGGGGCAGCATTAAAATACAAAGCCGATATCGATGGCGATGGAAATTATACGGCCCGCATCAGTACGTTTGGTATTGCCCGGCATCCGGCACAACTTTACGAGTCTATATCATGCGTAGTACTATTCGTAATCCTGTTCCTGATCTGGAATCGCAAAAAAGAAAATACACCTACCGGTTTAATCTTTGGTTTATTCATGATTATTCTGTGGGGGTTGCGCTTTGCCTACGAGTTTCTGAAAGAAGATCAGGTTGACTTTGAAGCAGGAATGGCACTCAACATGGGCCAGATACTTAGCATACCACTTTTTATTGCCGGTATTCTCATTTTGATCTGGTCGCTTCGCAATAAAGAAAAAACTAACATTTAATGAACGGCCAGGGTGGCAGCACATGTGGGCATTGATAGTTGGTTTGTTTGGATTCACAGCGCAACCGGTTGCCCCTGATACGCTTCGTCCGCTTAGCGATACCACAAATCGGGTAGTAACTGTAAATCGCATTCTGATTGTTGGCAACAAGATTACGCGGGCAAACATTATCTCCAGGGAGTTGGATGTAAAATCGGGGGATACGATCAGCATCAAAAGACTTACAAAAATCCTGGAGCAGGACCGTCAAAAAATTTATAACCTGCGCTTGTTCAACAAAGTTGAAATACGGTGGCTGCCCGTTACACAGCATCAGGTAGATCTGCTGATCGATGTAAACGAACGATGGTACACCTTTCCCGTTCCTATCTTCGAATTATCCGATCGAAACTTTAATGAATGGTGGCAAAACTATCATCACGACTTCAGGCGTATAAACTATGGGCTGCGGTTGTTTCAATACAATTTTCGCGGACGGAACGAAACCTTACGCCTCACGACTCAATTTGGTTTTACCAGGCGTTTCGAGCTCAGCTATCGCATTCCCTATATCGATCAGAAACAAAAACATGGTTTAAGTTTCGATTTCAGCTATAGTGGGCCTCGTAACCTGGCTTACTATACCGATGATCACAAACTTGTTTTCAGGCGCGACCAACAGCGCTTGCGCAGCTCCTACATTACCGGTATTTCTTACACCTTCCGCAAAAACTTTTATCAGACACATTCATTCCTGTTTCAAAACCAACAACACACCATTTCTGATTCTATTGCCTTTTACAACCCTAACTACTTTGGTGCCGGCAGCAAAACACAATCCTACAGCATCATACGCTATTTCTTTAATGCCGACCACCGCGATGTCTTTGCCTATCCTTTAAAAGGATATCAGTTTACCACCATGATCTCCAAATCAGGATTAGGATTTGGAAAAGTTAACCAGTGGGAATGGAGCGCCAGTTATTCGCGTTATATAAACCTTGGCCACGACTATTATTTTTCAAACTACTCATCGGCATACGCCAGTTCGCCAGATAATCAGCCCTACAATTTATACAATGCATTAGGCTACAGGCGCCAACTGGTAAAAGGATACGAGATTTATGTAATTGAAGGTCCCTTTTTCTTTCTGAATAAAAGTACATTCCGGAAAAAAATCTTTTCAAGAACATGGGAGTTGGATGGATTTCCAATAGAACAGTTTAGGTATCTCCCATTAGCCATCTACCTGAAGGGCTACCTGGATATGGGTTATGTAGGTAACTATCCGTATTATGAAGATATGAACTTAAATACCCGCCTGTCTAACCGGTTGCTGGCCGGAACGGGTGCGGGTATTGATATTGTTACCGCATATGATGCCGTGCTTCGCCTGGAGTACACCTTTACCAGAGAGAAAACTCAGGGGCTTTTCCTTCACATGAAGAAAGAATTCTGATCAATATCGTTTATAGATTTTCTTCTTTCCTTTCTCAAACCGGTACCAGGTTCCGGATTCTTTCCCTTGCCTGTAACTTCCGGTAAACTCAAGCTCTCCGGTTTCGGAATAGAATTTCCACTCGCCATCTTCTTTACCTTGCACATACCCTCCTTCCTGGATTAATACTCCTGCTTCGTTATACACCCACGTTGGGCCTTCGGGCATTCCAAACTCATAATTCACCACACGCTCAACCTTTCCATTCTCAAAGTAATGCATCCATCTGCCAGCATACTCGCTGTGTTCATACCTGCCCTTACGCTGCAACTTACCCGATGGATGATAATACCAGGCAGAGTCTGTTAATGCTCCGGCCTTCCAGTGCTCCTTTCCCTGCAACTTGCCATCCGGATAAAAGTATGTTACCTGCCCGTGCAATAATCCGTTTTCAAAAAACTCAATGGCACTCTGCTGCCCGTTCGGATAATAATACATCCATTGCCCCGTCTTCACATCCGCTTCTTTTACACCTACGGCCTTTAGTGTGCCTGTGGCATAATACTCCTTTACTTCCTGCGAGTAGATTTCGGGACCAAACATAAAAAGTATAATAAAAAAAATTATCTTAGGTAAATAAACCCTGGCTTGTGAAACGGTTGTTGATCTTCCTGTTCTCATTTGGGATTGTAAAGATAGCAAATGCTCAAAGTACATCCACACAGATGGGGGGCGCGCGGATTGGGAATGGGAAATGCTACCAACGGTTTAGCCTATGAATGGGGTTTATTCCATAACATCGGTTCCATTGGTTTATTAACTGAATCTTCCGCTTCGGCAGCCTACCAGGTACAGGCACGGCTTGTTAACGCAAACCGAATGGCCTTTGCGTATAACTCGCCACTTAAAAAAGGTGTTGTTTCTGTGGGTGCCTTCCGTTTTGGCGATGATTTGTACAACGAACAAATGGTAAGTGCCGGCTTTGCCAATAAATTCGGTATCACCTCCCTCGGGATAAAGGTAAATTACATTCAATACCAGGCGCAGGGGTTTGATACACACCGGGCTTTGAGCATTGACTTTGGAGGTATTACTCAGCTAAGTGATGTAATTACCATTTCGGCCAGTATCAACAACCTAACCCAGTCTAAATTAAATTTTGAAAATGGAGATGAAATTTTACCAACCCGATTAACGGCAGGGCTTACCTTCCGCCTCAGTGAGAAAATCCGGGCTGCTACCGAGTTAGAAAAAGATTTGCTTTTTCCGGTTGCCTGGCGCACCGGCCTGGAGTATGAAATCAAACCCAATTTTTTTTGCTCGAACCGGTTTTAATCTGCAACCCGCCAGCGGTTTTTTTGGGTTGGGTACCACAAAAAAATTACTGCAGGCTGACTATGCCATCCAGTTAAATTCTATAACCGGAGCCAGCCATCAGGCATCGGTAACCTACCGGCTTAAAAGCAGGAAAATATGAGAGTGCTTTTTCTTGCCTGGCAGCAACTGTTTCTTTTACCTGTTTTGCACAGGAAATAATCCGTAAAGAAGTGGACCTTGAAAAATTGGTGGATGAGTTGCTGGCCGGACAGGATGAAGATTTTAATTATGAAGAGTTATACGAAAACCTTGCCCTGCTGCTTGCACAGCCGGCCGACCTGAACCAGGTTACAGCCGAACAATTGCGCGCGCTATACATTCTCAGCGAAACGCAGATACAAGCTATACTGGATTATCGCGAAAAAACGGGGCCATTCATTTCATTATATGAGTTGCAATCCATTCCGCAACTGGATCGGCAAGCATTTGAGCGGTTAACTCAATTTATAACTATTATCGACCCGCATAGCATGGTTAACCGTTCGTTGTTGAAACGAATTCTATCAGAAAAGAATAACTACCTCCTGCTTCGTTTGGATAGAACGCTTGAAGAAAAAGTTGGATACAGCAAGACCAGTTCTGATGCCAGCCGGTACCAGGCTCCCCCGAAAGATTATATACCCGCTTTCGCACCAGCAGGCCCGGAGATTTTAGTTTGGGTTTTACAGCTGAGAAAGATGCCGGAGAAAAAATGGAGTGGGCACCACAGCGCAAACAGTACGGTCCCGATTTTCTTTCGTTTCATGCGCAAGTGTTGAACAAAAAGAAACTCAGGAATCTGATTATTGGCGATTACCAGGCGCAGTTTGGACAGGGATTGGTACTGGGCTCAGCCTTTGGAATTGGCAAAAATGCCGAAGCAGTTTCTACCACGCGCAGAGCCACGCTTGGTTTTATGCCCTATACTTCGGCCTATGAAGCCGGATACTTAAGGGGCGCAGCTACCAGCTATGCTATTTCCAAATCCGTAACCATTCATGGTTTCTATTCCTTGCGCTGGCGCGATGGAAATCTGCAGGCGGACTCCAGCGATGCCTGGCGTGTGTCATCTTTAAGTACAACCGGTTTGCATCGCACTCAAAATGAACGCAGCAATCAGAACACCATACAGGAGATGAATACCGGTGGTGTTATTTCATTTAAACATCAACGGCTGGATGCGGGTCTCACATTGCACCACACCCAATTCAGTGTTCCGCTGCAGCGTAGTGCCACGCTTTATAATCAGTTTTATTTTCAAGGTGATGCCAATACCAACAGCAGTTTGTATATCAACTATGCTTATCGCAATGTTTCTGTTTTTAGCGAAGCTGCTTACACGTTCAACCATGGCGCAGCCGCCATTGCCGGAAGCGCAGTAAGTTTAACATCTGCGCTGGATGTGGCCGTGCTTTATCGCAACTACAGTCGCAATTATATTACCTTTTACAGCAATGCAATTAGCGAAAACTCCACACCCCAGAATGAACGTGCCCTGTACTGGGGTTGGAAATACGCCTTCAGCAAAAAATATTGGGCCAGCGGCTACTTCGATTGGTTTCGGTTTAATTGGTTGCGTTACCGGAGTTATAGCCCCTCGGAGGGTACGGAATGGCTTCTCCGGCTAAACTACAAGCCCACACGCCATGTAAGTTTTTTTGCACAATTGCGCGAAGAAACCAAAATCAGAAATCAGGCAAGCGAAACTAACTTGTACCTGACAGCACCTGGTACCAAACGCAACTATTGGCTTAATGCCGATTATCAGGCTACTTCTTCCCTGTCATTACGAACCCGGGCCCAATTCAGCACTTTTCAATTTTCAGGAAGATCAACCCGAGGGCTGGCACTCATTCAGGACATCACTTTTCAACATAAAAGGCTTACTATAAACAGCCGGTATGCATTGTTCGACACAGACGATTATGACAACCGGCTATATGTTTTTGAAAAAGATGCATGGCTTGCATTCTCTTTTCCAGCATATTACGGGGTTGGCGTACGAAGTTATGTGTTAGTTCAATACCAGGTTTCGCCCTCCCTAATGCTTTGGATGCGCTGGGCCCGCACCTATTCCAACACCGAGACCCTTGGTTCTGGCAGCGAAATGATTGATGGAAATACAAAGAATGATCTTAAATTTCAGGCCCGATTCAGGCTGTAACCATCCAAATCTATGCACGCTGTAAAACTCATTACCCCCATGGTTTTTTTCATTATGTGCGTTGGATTAGCCCTTTTTCTGGTGCTTTTCCGCTACATTTTCAGGAAAAATAACATGGGCAGAATAAGTTTAACTCCGGTTTAGTCAGTTAATCTGCCGGTTGGTATCTTTATCGAATTATTAATTCTGCAATTGATAAAGCTTTGCAGTTTGGTACTCCTAATTTACTTACGATGAGAAAAATTAATTTCCTGTTTGCCATTATCCTTGTTTCGTTAGTACTGCTGTCGGTAGCATCCTTCACATTTGCACAAACTACCAAAAAGACCTTAGAGCTTCCGGAGTTCAAGAGTATTTATGTGAACTCGAATTATACCGTGTATGTTAAGCAAAGCAACAAGCAGGAAGTTACGGTAGAGGCGCTTACCGAAATTTGGGAGTTAACTACTGTAAAGGTTGAAAACGGAGTTTTGCTGGTTAACGTAGAGCGTAAACCAGACAATCCAAACAAAAGCATCTGGTCGAAGATTGACGACATAAAGATTCGCCCTACCATGAAAATTATGGTAAGTGTAAAAAATCTGAACGAACTTCAGGTAAACGGTGGTGGTAAAATTATTTCGGAAAACTCAATTGCCGCAGATTATATAAGCCTGGCTGTATCGGGTAGTGGCGGAATTGATCTGGATTTGAAGGGTAATAATGTAAAAACAGAAATCAGCGGTTCGGGTAATGTTACCTTAAAAGGTTATGCTTCAACCAATGATATTGTAATGAGTGGAAGCGGATCGTTGAATAGCTACGCCTGTGAACTTGAAAATGCGAAGGTAAAAATGAGCGGTTCAGGTGTTTGCGAACTTTCCGCATCGGCTTCGTTAGATGCAACTGTTTTGGGAAGTGGATCGGTTAAGCACAAAGGCAATACCAAAAGCGTAACCAAGAAAGTGTACGGATCGGGTGCTGTAGATCGTGCCTACTAGAGATTACCCGATTTCAATTACTACATCATCACTTAAAGGATGGCCCACACAGGTGAGCACGTATCCTTCTGCCCTTTCTGATTGTGACAGCCCTTCTTCTTCGTCTAATTTAACCTGACCACTTAACGCCTTGCCGCGGCATGCGGTGCACAAACCACTTTGGCAGGAATAAGGTAAATCAATACCATTATCTAAGGCTGTTTCAAGAATTGTGCGGTTGGGCTCAACCATAAATTTATATTCCTGGCCATCATAACGCACGGTTACTTCGTGCGCACCTGTGTTGCTTTTCGGGGCAGGTTCAGATTCTTTTTTAGCTTCCTTATCGATGGTGCCCTGAACAAAACTTTCCTTAAAAATTTTATCGGTGGGTATTTGCCGTGCTTCCAATAAGGTTTGCACATTTTTCATCATGCCTTCCGGGCCACACATCAGGTAGGTAGTGTTGCTGATGCCCCAATCCGGAATACGCTCCAGAATTTTTGTGAGCATTTCATGATTGAGCAAACCTGAATGCCCCTGCCAGTTTACGGGTGCATTGTCCAGCACGTGAATTACGTGCAGGCGACCTTCATACTGAGTTTGCAACTGATCGAAGGTGTTTTTAAAAATGATACTGTCAATATCGCGATTGGCATAAATAAGCGAACAGATGCTATCCGGTTCCTCTACCAGCGTGGTTTTAATAATAGACATCATGGGTGTGATACCCGAACCACCGGCAAACATTACCAGGTGGCGCTTATTATCTTTCTTAAATTCAGTAGTGAAGTGCCCCATCGCCTCCATTACTTTAATGGAACTGCCGGCCTTAATATTATCGGGCAACCAGTTTGACATGAGGCCGCCCTCAACCCGTTTTACGGTTACTGATAAATCCGCGTCTGTAACAGGTGATGTATTAATAGAATACGCTCTGCGCACCTCTTTACCGGCCATGGTAACGATCAGCGTAAGAAACTGACCCGCCTTATAGACTATCTTTTTTTCAGGCTGTTCAAAAACAATACTGATTGCGTCTTTTGTTTCCTGTACTACCTGTTTTACAACCAGGTTAAAATAATGAGGGCCGGTTAGTGTTTCCTTCTTCTCGGTCTTATCGCTCTTCTTAAAAAAACCAAATGCCATATCGAATTAATATTTAGGCAAAGGTACTACCCGGAAGCCAATATTCTTAGCAGCAGGAACTTTACAAATTGAGCCAATAGGTGAATTTAAACACCAATGCCCTGTTTTTGCTATACAGATTTTCGGGCAGGTAGTTCTCGGTATAAACTACAAAAAAATCACTGGCTGGTTTGTAACGCCATTGAAAGCGCGCATTGAGGTTCACATTGTCTGCCAGGTTATTGTATTGTATGAAGGTGGTAAGAAAGAGTTTATCTGTAAATGTAAAATCTATTCTGGGTCCGACTAACATCAATTTTTCCTTCCCGTAACCAGTTGCCAGTCTCAAATCGTTATAATCAAACCTTACAGCCACGCTTCCATACGGTTGATACCGGTAATTCAACTCACCTTCCAGGTTAAAACTTTTTCCGTTGTAAAAACCACCATAACGGGCCTCGAGCTCATAAAAGAATCGCTTTCGCTGATCCGAATTAAACTCAACCCCCACTCCATTCCATGTGTATTCTTCACCCGCTATAAATTCTGTGTACCGTTCACTATCAATCGGGTTGAACGAATGAGTGAGTTGCTGATAGGTTCTGAAATAATAGGCCTCCAGTTCGGAAGTATTTCGAAAATTTAACCCATAACCTAAGTTGTACGACCTGTCTGTAATCATGCCCCCCGGAATCGAACTCATGTTGATTTCAGACCGCACACCCATATTTACCAATTGCGGCAGTTTTGGAAACATGGTGTACTCACCTCCTCCAAAATAGCTGATTACACCCGGGTACACATTCCTGCTGGGAACAAAACCAGCTTCTGCGTTATAATTCTTTTGAACAAACGTGCTACCTCCAAACACATTAACTTTACGCTTGGTATAGGTAATAAATCCACCCCCCGACATTCGCTTATCCGTAACCATGGGTGCAAAAGAACCGGTATAATAAAAATTAACCGTCCAGGTATTGTTGGCACTGCGCATGTCCAAATCGGCTGTGAGTACACGATTGTACCGGCTAAAGGCTGGCACGGTATCATTACCCTGCACCTTGTATTTTAATAAGTCTTCGTGAAAATATTTCAGTGTATCACTATCGTTTACCCCCAACGATTGCTTATCCACATACATGAGTGTAAAGCTACTTTGCTTCCAGAAGTTTCGTTGCACGGCTGCTACTGTATAGTTTTGAGCGGGCAATCCGGCCGAAAGTTTCTCTTTTGTGTGCATGTTGAGAACACTTAATCGCCAGTTTTCATTTAATGACCCACTAAGCCTTGCTCCATACAAAATAGGTACACGGGTTAAGGTACCGGTACTATCCCTGGCAATTCCTATTCTGCGCGAGAAAAAAGGACGGGCCTCCGGAAATCCGGCACCGGCAAACAAATCGTTGTTTTCTAAGAAAAATTGTCTGCGTTCAGGAAACTGGAATTCGAAACGGGTAAGATTAATTACCTGCCGATCTACTTCCACCTGCGAGAAATCCGGATTAACAGTTAAGTCGAGATTAAGGGCTGGGGTAATTCCAATCTTCGCATCAAAGCCTGCCTGAAAATCGGTGCTGCGGGTGGTGGGTGTACCTTGGCTATCGCGTGAAGCACCCCCTGCCACATAGGGAATAATGGACACATTGCCTTTGCTTCTGGGCGGTAGTTCACTCCATGTAAGCTGGCCCGAGTAGGCGAGCGATGCCGGTATAAATTGAATAGGCGTTGCAATCCAACTGGAGGCAAAGTTACGTTTGCGATCCCACCGCATGAAGGTTACGTTCCATTCGGCAATACTTTTGTAGCGGAAACTTTTAAAAGGAATTGCCAGTTCGGCTATCCACTTGTCCTTCTCACGCACAACTTTTGAGTACCACTTGTTATCCCAGGTGTCGTTAAAACTTTGATCATTTGTTCCACCGTTTGAAACAACCCCTTCGGCTTGCACACCATACGGTGTTACCTGGAAAAAGAATCCATTGATGCGGTCGTTATACGTACCCAGGTAAATCCCGATATTATCGGTACGTTCAAAATCAAAATCTCTGCGCAAAGACTGCATCAGATCGGGTGTATCGTCATCATAACATACAAACGACACGTAAAGCATATGTTCATCAAAAGCAAGGCGGGCTTCTGTCTGGTAAGGAGCTAATGCCGTATCGTAGGGGTAATTCATGTAAAAGTTGGTGGCGCTAAATGCTTTTTGCCAGGTAACCTCATCAAGTTTACCATCCAACACAATAGCATCTACAGCCCTATTAATAGGCAAAGGAGTGCCGGGTTTGTTTTGGGCCGGCAAAACAAACGGAAGCAGAACCAGAATAACTATACTGAGAAAGTGAGGGGTCATGAATAGGAAGCAGATTAGGTTAAAGCGTTATACGGCCGCATCAGTGCAAAGTTCTTGAGTTTTTGACGAACGGTGTTAAGGGGATGTTAAACAACCGGGTAAAAGTCTTAAAAAAATTACAGATGACCTGCACCGCAACCTGGTTAAGATGCACTAACAGGTGCTGGCTTACCGGATAACTTGAATTTTGTATCTTTACACCTTAACAGATAACTCGTGTCCGCATCGCTTCATGCTCTTTCGCCCCTTGATGGGCGGTACGCTTCTGCTACCCAATCGCTTTCACCCTACTTCTCGGAATATGGCCTGATCCATTACCGCGTGCGGGTAGAAATAGAATACCTGATTGCCCTCACGGCAGTTTTGCCCGATCTGAAAAAATTTCCTACCGATAAAATAGCAGCCCTGAGAAGCATCTATAAAAACTTTAGCGAAGCAGATGCCTTGACGGTAAAGGAAATAGAAAAAACAACCAACCACGATGTAAAAGCGGTTGAGTATTTTATTAAGAAAAAATTTGACGAACTGGGGCTTCCTGCATTTAAAGAGTTCATTCACTTTGGCCTCACCTCGCAGGATGTAAACAATACCGCTATTCCCCTTTCCGCGAAGGAAGCATTAGATGCGGTGCTATTACCCGGCTTTACCAATATCATTACCACGTTAAATAAACTGGCTGGCGACTGGAAAGACATTGCCATGCTGGCCCGCACGCATGGCCAACCCGCTTCGCCCACCCGCCTCGGAAAAGAAATTCAGGTGTTTGCGGTTCGGTTACAAAAGCAAGTTGAGTTACTGAATACAATCCCCCATGCCGCCAAGTTTGGTGGCGCTACCGGCAATTTTAATGCACACCACATTGCTTATCCGCAAATCAATTGGGTTGAATTTGCCGATGATTTTGTGAACCGGCAGTTGGGGTTACAACGCAGCAACCCTACTACACAAATTGAACATTACGATAACCTGGCTGCCTTGTTTGATAATCTGAAACGCATTAATACCATTCTGATAGATTTTAGTCGCGATGTATGGCAATATGTTTCGATGAATTATTTCAAGCAGAAAATAAAAGCAGGAGAAGTAGGTTCCAGTGCCATGCCGCACAAGGTAAACCCGATTGACTTTGAAAACGCAGAGGGCAACCTCGGAATCGCCAACGCCTTGTATGAACACCTCGCGGCCAAACTTCCCATCTCGCGCCTGCAACGCGACCTTACCGACTCAACGGTATTGCGAAACATTGGAGTGCCTATCGGCCATACCCTGCTTGCACTTAAATCGCTCGAAAAAGGAATTGGTAAATTGGAATTAAACAAAGCGGCTATTGATGCTGACCTGGAAGAAAACTGGGCCGTAGTAGCCGAAGCTATCCAGACTGTGCTTCGGAAAGAAAATTATCCCAACCCGTACGAAGCGTTAAAAGCCCTTACCCGTACAAACGAAAAAATTACCCAGGCCAGCATTCATCAGTTTATCGATGGCCTGGAGGTAACAAACGAATTGAAAGAAAGACTAAAAGCAATTTCACCGTTTAATTATACCGGGGTATAATGCCTTTCACTAACATAGCCAGTTTGAACCAGGCTATGCCGTGGTTTTAGGATTTATACTCCGGATTAACTCCAGTACAAACCGTACTGTTTGCTCCAATTTATTCCAATCCTGTTTTTCAAAAACATCTTTGGTAAATAACTGCGAGCCTAATCCCACGCACGTGGCCCCGGCACCAAACCATTCGGAAATACTTTTTTCTGTGGGTTCAACACCACCCGTTATCATCAACTTTAGATCCGGCACCACCGGCATGATGGCTTTAACAAAACCCGGCCCCAATACCGACCCCGGAAAGAGTTTTATTAACGCAGCACCTAATTCTTTTGCGGTAACTATTTCCGTTAGGGTAGCACAACCGGGTATCCAAAGTTTATCGTGTGCATGACACACCGATGCCATTTCCGGTTTTAGAACAGGCGAAATAATAAAGTGCGCACCAGCCTGAATATATTTTTCAGTTGTTGGTGCATCCATTATCGTGCCTATGCCTAAGGTTAGTCCGGGAAGTTGCGCTGCTGCTTTCAACAAGTGCGTAAACACTTCAAAAGAATTGGGTTGCCGGTTGGTATATTCAAATGCACGCACACCACCCCGGTAAGCCGCTTCCATGGCATGTTGTGCCAGCGCTGCATTGTTGTGCGACAACAAGGGCACAAAACCTGTTTCCTGAATAGCGGAAAGTATTTGCTGTTTACTAAAATTCATCAGCGCAAAAGTTTACCAATATTTTCATCGCGAACGAGGGCCTCAATTTCTTCAACCGAACAAAGGTTTACATCGCCTTCAATGGTATGTTTCAAAGCACAGGAGGCTGTTGCAAATTCCAGCGCATCTGCATCCGGTTTTGATTGCAGCCAACCATAAATCAGACCCGCCATAAAAGCATCGCCTGCACCAACCCGATCCACAATGTGGGTAAGGTTGTACGTTTTGGATTGGATAACGGACTTGCCTGTAAACAGGGATGCCGAAATTTTATTATGCGATGAACTGATTGACTCGCGCGTGGTGGCCGCGATGCGCTTAATGGCCGGGTTTGCTTTTATTACTGCTTTACATACCGACTCAAAATCGTTTCCGGAAATACCCAGGCAATTTTCAAAATCAGGAACATCGCCCACAATCAAATCGCACAGGCTGATGAGGGCCGGCATAATTTCATTGGGTTGTTTCCCATACTGCCACAGGTTTCTGCGATAGTTAATATCGCCCGATACCGGAACGTTGTGCTTACGGGCACTTTCAATAGCTTGCCGACACACATCGGCTGCACCTTGCGAGAGTGCCGGTGTTATTCCCGACCAATGAAACCACGAAGCGTTTTGCATGATAGCATCCCAATCTAGCATGCCGGGTTTAATAAAACTAAAAGCCGAATCGTACCGGTCGTAAACAATGCGGGAAGCCCGTTGCATGGCTCCGTTCTCCAAAAAATATACGCCTAATCGTTCAGGCCCGTAAATAATATGTGAAGTATTCACACCATATCTTCGCAAGGCTTCGGTGGCGGCCCGGCCAAAATCATTTTCAGGGAAGCGTGTTACGTGTGCCGAAGAAATACCCCAGCCAGCCAGCGCAGCGGCTACGTTCGCTTCCGAGCCGGCATACCGCACCTGAAAGCTTTCTGACTGAATAAAGCGAGCGTGGCCCGGGGTGGAAAGGCGCATCATCACATCGCCTAGTGAAATAACGTTTTTCATTTGTTGGTAATCCGTTTTAAAAGTACATCTTAAACATTAAAAATTTATACCTTCACATCAATAAGATTACCATGAGCGTACGTGTGCTAAAGATTAACCCGGCCGATACCGTTTGGGTTGCGCTAACCGATTTGCCCGCTGGCGAAACAATTAATTGCAATGGCAACAAGGTTACACTCAGGCACACCATTCCGGCCAAACACAAGTTTACCGAACATACCCTGCAACCCGGAGAAGCGATAATTATGTATGGGGTAGTTGTAGGAAAAGCAATCACTACCATTTCAGCCGGGGATGCCATCACCACGCAAAATGTAAAACACGAAGCTGCCCCTTACGAAGGAAGAACTAAAACTGTTACCTGGCAACCTCCGGATGTAAGTCCGTGGTTAGATAAAACCTTTATGGGGTACCTGCGCCCGGATGGGCAGGCAGGTACGGCCAATTACTGGATAGTGGTACCGCTGGTATTTTGTGAAAACCGGAATGTGAATGTGATACGCGAAGCATTTGAAGAAGCACTCGGCTTTGGAAAGCACAACGTGTATAAAAACTATGTGCAGGAACTGGTACACCTATACCGCAAGGGAGAAGAAAATAAAATTCCCGGCACATCCTTACGAACTTTTGAAGAAACCACCCAGCAGAAACTTTTTCCCAACCTGGATGGAATAAAATTTTTAACCCACGAAGGCGGTTGCGGGGGCACGCGCCAGGATTCGGATGCGTTGTGCGCCTTGCTGGCCGGATACATTAATAACCCGAATGTAGCCGGAGCTACTGTGTTGAGTTTAGGCTGCCAGCATGCACAGGCAAGTATTCTGCGCCAGCAACTTCAGCAACATAACCCGGGCTTTGCAAAACCATTACTTGTGTTTGAACAACAAACCGAAGGTACTGAACAAGAGTTACTGGCGCGCGCGATACGCGAAACTTTCTTAGCATTAACGGAAGTAAACCGGCAAACACGCCAACCCCTACCCCTTAGCAAATTAGTGGTAGGGTTAGAGTGTGGTGGTTCCGATGGGTTTTCGGGCATCTCGGCCAATCCGGCTATTGGGCATACTTCTGATCTGATTGCTGCCCTGGGTGGAGCCACCATTCTGTCGGAGTTTCCGGAGTTGTGTGGAGTGGAACAGGAGTTGATTAACCGCACCATAAACGATACGGTAGCCAACCGGTTTACTCAATTGATGAAGGCGTATGCACGGGCTGCCGAATCAGTTGGTTCTGGTTTTGATATGAACCCCTCGCCCGGCAATATTAAAGATGGTTTGATTACCGATGCCATGAAATCGGCCGGAGCGGCCAAGAAGGGTGGCACCTCGCCCATCACCAATGTATTGGATTATGGTGAGTACGTAAAAACTTCCGGACTTACACTATTATGCACACCCGGCAACGATGTGGAAAGCACCACGGCCATGGCCGGTGCCGGTGCCAATGTGATGTTGTTTACCACCGGTTTAGGAACTCCAACCGGAAACCCGGTTGTGCCGGTGATCAAACTTTCATCCAATACAAAGCTTGCACAAAAAATGCCCGACATTATTGACATTAATTGCGGGCCCATCATTTCGGGTGAAAAAACGATAGACCAACTGGGTGCTGAGATTCTTGATTTTATCATTGAAGTAGCCAGCGGCCGCATTAAACCCAAGGCGGTGCAACTACAACAAGATGATTTTATTCCGTGGAAAAGAGGGGTATCGTTGTAAAAACTTAGCAAGATTACTAAATTAGCTATCTCACAGTATAGTATTAATCGGTGTCAGTAATCTTGCAAACGCATAGTATCCTATTCTGCTTGGCTTTACTTTGCTTATCCTGTGAGCCCTCACCTGAAATAGTTCAGGAAATCGAAAATTTTGAAACAGCCAAAGTAGCAAAGTCTGAGCCTTACATGTTTAATCTGTTTGCTAAAGATGTTCAGCTAGGTTCTGCCTTAATTGACGCTGACTTAAAATACTACCATCATTATGGACAATTTATTGATGGGGATTTATTGGATTTCTACACAGCTGATTATCCCGGCTTCAATTTCCTGAATACACAACCCTCCAGTATTGTATTAGAGTATCGGAATGGAGTTTTGGTACGAAAGAGATACAGTTTTGATCAGGATATTTTTGAGACATTGAATTCCTATTACTTAAAAAGAATAAACTACAAGGTAAAGGATGGTGTTAACGTAATCAGGCTAAATTTTGCTACCAAAAAAATAACCTACAACAGGGTGCCACCATTTTTTCTCTATGAAGTAACAAAGGATTATTAATCCTTGTGTTTGCTGAAAAGAAATTTAATACCGTGCGCGGGATTGCGGAACGCGCAAGGTTCTGAGATTGAAAACTGACTCAACAATACTCATTACGATTTCAAATTCAAGCTCGTTTGCTTGTCCGCAATGACAGGGAATGATGGGGGATGCTTCCTAGACACTCACAATTAATTCAGTTCAACTTAATTTGATTTGACCAAAGCTGGGAAGAACACCGGCAGTAGTGGGGGAGCGTATTCCAAAGCCTGTTATAACTGCCTCCCATAATACTCTTTCTCCGCAGTCATTATAGGTTTAAACTTTCGATTTATGGAGTCATAAATACCAATAAAGACAACTGCCTTGGCCTCTATGCTAACAAGGCCTTTTGACTCTACATCATAGACAGATTCGCCACACAAAGTAGAGATTCTGTACCGCAAATCTTTTGTCAATATATGAGAGGCCCCAATCCACAAATAACGGAATCCGACCTTTCGTATACTGAAATCGTTATTATTTACTGTTACTAGAAATTCGTTTCCTCTGATATTCCTATTAGAGCATTTTATTAGTGTATGAACAGGTGATAATGTATCAGAATTTACGTACTCAAAAGAATAATCATCCTGGTTTGTACTATTAAATACGGCCGCTTGAGATCTGACATAATCAAAGTAACCCTCAGTACCAATCGTATCTAGAATAGGGATTTGCAAAGTATTTCTATTTAATGAATCCAATAATGATTGGATATGTATAGAATCATTAACCATGGCATTGGCTTTCCAGGTAGTATGTATTGAAAACAATGGGTTGTTTATACTTACCTTTCTCATATTCTCCATAGCCGCTAGAAACATTTGTTTTGCAGTTAATGGGTGTACGGTTACTTGGTCCAGAAATCGTACGGATTCCTGCATTTGAACTATTCCTTCTGCTTGTAGTATCTCGTAATAGGATAATGATAATTCCTTATACGAAATATGTTCAAAATGAATAACAGTGTTAGGCTCAAGAACTGAGCTTCTCATTTCAAAACTGCCATCTGTATTTGAAATACAACTCAAATTAGAAGTATTTCCAATATAGATGTGCACATCCGAAATCGGAATATTATCAAAAGTCAAAACATATCCTTTCAATCCTCTTATTTCTTGCGCTGATAATGGCAAGTTTACAAGCAATAAAAAAAGTAAAATACAACTTTGGGACACATTAAATAATTTCAATTACTATTCCAGGCGGAGTCTCCCGCCTCGGGCTTGCCTGAGGCTGGCAGGGACTCCGTGGGGTAGGTTTCCACACATCTCCAAGATAGCATTTTCATTGCTTAGGTAAATGGCTGATAATTTTGACAGGTTGTAAATATAGATTAATGATTTGAATTTTGCATTGTTGAACTGAAACGGAAGTAGGCTCTGCTGAGGAGCAACCTGACAGGGTTAGGTTCAACCGACTGGAATGGTCAAGCCCTGCCTTTTGTGCGGGGCTTTTCTTTTGGATCATTCCAAGAGTTTGTATGCCTAAGAAAACCTTACGCTGCATACGCCATCGGAGTTTGATAGTTGAGCGATTGATGTGGCCTTTCCTGGTTGTAATCATCTACCCACTTTGCTGTTACTTCATTAGCCTGTTCAATGGAATAAAACAAGTTGGCGTCCAATACATCTTCACGATAGGTTTTATTGAAGCGTTCGATGATGGCATTTTGTTGTGGCTTTCCTTTTTGAATACGACTCCATTCTATGTGGTTGTTTTTCATCCATAATTGAAATCGTTTAGAGCGAAACTCCGGTCCATTGTCGGTTCGTATTCGTAAGGGTTTTCCATGACGCTCGATAGTACGCTCAAGAATTTCGATCACCCTACGAGCCGGTAAGTTGAGATCTGCTTCAATGCCTTTACACTGTCGGTTGAAGTGATCGATGATATTCAAGGTGCGAATCCTTCGTCCGTTGTCCAGCGCGTCACTCATGAAGTCCATAGCCCATTCCTGATTGGCTTTGAGCGGAATAGAGATGGGATTAGCGGGATTGTCCTTAATGCGCCTGCGTAGTCTTTTGCTCAACGAAAACCCTTCGTTCTCATAGACCCTGCGGATTTTGCTATCGCCTAATTCCGGATGTTTTTTCTGTACCAGCTTAATCACTTTCGTTCTTCCTTTACGGCTGCTGCCAATAACTTCTTCAATCGCTTTTTTTACTACGGCATCCTTGGCGGGCATTCGCTTTTGGTAGTACTTTTGGTTCGCGAACAGCCCACCACCTTACACGCCTGGGCATGGCTCATCTGGTGGTGCTCTGCCAGATACTCCAAGCCGTGTTCTTTTTGCTCAGGCGTTAAAACTTTTTGTGAGTAAATCCTTTATAGCATCGATCTCCAGGCTCTGGTTGGCTACAATTTTCTTAAGCCTGGCATTCTCATACTCCAGTTCCTTAAGGCGCTTAAGTTCGTCTACCTTCATGCCTGCATATTTGCTACGCCAGTTGTAAAACGTGGCCTCGCTGATCCCATGCTTGCGGCATATTTCTGAAACTTTTTGATCTTGCTGTGATTGTTCGTTGAGAATCCCAATGATCTGGGCTTCTGTAAAGCGCATTTTCTTCATTTGCTGTTTTTGTTAGGTTAAAGTTAAAAAAACTCTACTTTTAACCTGTTCAAAAAAAGCAGCCTAGTACCCTTACATACACAAACGCATTTAGCTTTTTCAAATACTGAGTCCCTCCTGCGAGCCGGGCCAAGGCGGGAAACTGAGAAAGGGTTTTTAATAACACTTGCGGGATTGCGGAACGCGCAAGGTTCTGAGATTGAAAACTGACTCAACAATACTCATCACGATTTCAAATTTAAGCTCGTTTGCTTGTCCGCAATGACAGGGTATGATGGCGGTGCTTCCTAAACACTCACAATCAATTTAATTCAATTTAATTTGAGTTGACACCAAAGTTGCCGGTGAAGAACACCGGCAATGGCGGGGGTTGCCGGTCAGGCGACCTGCAACAACGAGGTACGCTGCCGTTAATCCAATTTCTCTAGCTGTAAAACCATTTTGTTAATATTACAGCCCAAGTTTCGATAAGCATGTGAACCAATAGTAATGTATTCCTTCTCATTTATACGCTCATCAATTCTATTTAGGTTATAAACGCTTACTGAATCATAATCGGTTGTTGTAAAACCTTGGGAAGAAATAAGTATTTTAGTTCCATCGATTTCAGTTTCACCGTGTTGTGGAATATTTACTCCAAAAAATCCATTATCTAAGTCAACTATTAGTACTGGAGCTGATAATTCAACTATTTTTCCATTTCTGAATGATTCATATTTTACTTCAAAAGAATATTCTTTTGCAAGTGAATCCAATTTAGTCCAATCTACTTTAGGCGGTAAAATTTCAGAGTCATCAGCAAAATTATAATTGTTATTTGCATCTACTTTATGTTTCCAAATACCTTTCTCGTCTCTACCATAAAGAACATAGACCAAACATTTTATTGGTTCCTCAGATAGTGGTCTTTTCTCAAAATTTGCGTACCGCCTTTTTTTAAAATCGTTGAAATACTCTTCACTGACTAACCCCTGTTTATAACTTTGAAACACAAACTGATTAGGTTCAAATAAGATAAACTTAATACTAATACTTGTCCAATTCTTTGGAATTCCCGTAATATTTTGCCTTATAGCTCATGCATCAAATCGTCAGTACCTCCCAACTCCTTGAGCCTTATAAATCCAGCAGGAACAGTCCCATAACCTTTAAGTAGTTTTATTGGAAACTCCTTCATTTCATATGAACGCGGTGATTGAAAGGATAAGATGATTGAACAAAGCCCTATAATGGATAAAAGTTTTGCATTCATGGTACTCTAATAAGGAGGCGTGATTAAACTTAAAATGAGTAGCAAAGTGCTTATTTTTTTAACTCATCTGCCAATTTACTTAACTCACTGTTTTATAACCAAATATTTCTGCAGTTTTCCCAACCAACTTATAGACATGTTTCATTTCATTTAGGCCCCCATGCCCTTGCCGGTGTTCTTCACCGGCTAATTCCATGGAGTCTCTCGACTCGGGGAAAGGGTTTCCACACATCTCCAAGATAGCATTTCATTGCTTACATACACAGACGCATTTAGCTTTTTCAAATACTGAGTCCCTCCTGCGAGCCGGGCCAAGGCGGGAAACTGAGAAGGAATTTTAATAACATTTGCGGGATTACGGAACGCGCAGGGTCTGAGATTAAAAACTGACTCAACGATACTCATACGATTTTTTCAACAAATTCAAACTCGTTTGCTTGCCCGCAATGACAGGGTATGAGGGGTGGTGCTTCCAAGCACTCACAATCAATTTGATTTGACACCAAAGTTACCGGAAGAACACCGGCAATGGCGGGGTTACTAAAAAATAAAAAGAGACTGTCTTTTTTTGACAGTCTCTCTCTTATTTTCTCCTCATCGGCTACTCAATCCCCCCCACCCTTCGTTTCTACCTGATACGAACTTAACATGGCGGTAAGATATTCGCGGTTCATGCGCGCAATGTTGGTAACCTTAATTCCTTTCGGGCATTCGGCTTCGCACGCATAGGTATTCGTACACGAACCAAAACCTTCAGCATCCATTTGCGCTACCATTTTCTCAGCGCGTTCTTTACTTTCAACTTTTCCTTGCGGAAGTAACGCAAACTGCGAAATCTTGGCACTAACAAACAACATAGCCGAGGCATTTTTACAAGCTGCCACACAGGCACCACATCCAATACAGGTGGCCGCATCAAACGCTTCATCCGCTACCTTTTTAGGAATGGGAATTACGTTTGCATCGGGTACACCACCGGTGTTTACATTTACATAGCCACCTGCTTGCTGAATCCGGTCAAAAGCGGTGCGGTCAACCACTAAATCCTTTACAACCGGAAAAGCATTGGCGCGCCAGGGCTCAACAGTAATTACTTCACCATCGGTAAACGAGCGCATGTGCAACTGGCAGGTAGTAGTTTGAAGGGGCCCGTGCGGGCGACCATTAATATACAAACTACACATACCACAAATACCTTCGCGGCAATCATGATCGAAGGCGATGGGCTCTTCCCCCTTGCGGGTAAGTTCCTCATTCAACACATCAATCATTTCCAAAAATGACATATCGGGCGATACATGATCGTGCTGATAGGTTTTGAAAGCCCCTTTACTTTTGTTGTCTTTTTGTCTCCAGACTTTTAACGTAATCTTCATATTATTTATAGCTACGTTGAGTAAGTTTTACATTTTCAAATTTCAATTCTTCTTTGTGCAACACTTCCGGTTGGTTGTCGCCTTTATATTCCCACGCAGCAGCGTAGGTAAATTCTTCATCCTTACGCATGGCCTCTCCTTCCGGAGTTTGGGATTCTTCACGAAAGTGACCGCCACACGATTCCGAGCGATGGAGCGCATCATCTACCATCAATTCGCCCAACTCAAAAAAATCAGCAACCCGCCCGGCCTTTTCCAATTCCTGATTCAGTTCGTTAGCGCCACCCAATACATTTACGTTGGTCCAAAACTCGGCTTTCAAGTCCCGAATAATCTGTTTTGCTTTCTTCAGGCCGGCTTCATTGCGCGACATACCGCAATACTCCCACATGGTAAGGCCCAGTTGGCGATGAAATTCATCAACCGTTTTCTTGCCTTTGATGCTGACGAGTTTGTTGATCCGCTCATTCACCGCATCAATAGCTTCTTTAAAAGCCGGATGATCGGTTCCTACTTTATCGTTCCAGCCAATGGAAGCTAAGTAATCGCCAATGGTGTAGGGAATTACAAAATACCCATCGGCCAACCCTTGCATCAGCGCGCTGGCTCCTAACCGGTTTGCACCGTGATCTGAAAAGTTTGCTTCGCCCAAGGCATACAACCCGGGCACGGTTGTCATCAAATTGTAATCAACCCACAAGCCGCCCATGGTATAATGCACGGCCGGGTAAATCATCATCGGGCCTTTGTAGGGATTTTCACCTGTGATCTGCTCATACATATCAAACAGGTTTCCATACTTGGCACGAATGGTATCTTCGCCATCGCGCTTAATGGCATCGGTAAAATCCAGGAACACCGCCAGGCCGGAACCTACCCCGCGGCCTTCATCGCATACTTGTTTGGCATTGCGTGAAGCCACATCGCGCGGAACAAGGTTTCCGAACGAAGGGTATTTTCTCTCTAAGAAATAATCGCGCTCAGATTCAGGCAGGTTCATCGCATCTTTGGATTTCAATCCCGGCATTGCTTTTTTAGGAACCCACACACGGCCATCGTTACGCAACGATTCAGACATGAGCGTAAGCTTGGATTGGTGTGTGCCCGAAACCGGAATACACGTAGGGTGAATCTGCGTAAAGCATGGATTGCCAAAGAATGCGCCTTTCTTGTGTGCGCGCCAGGCGGCTGTTACATTCGAGCCCTTTGCGTTTGTGGAAAGATAAAATACGTTTCCATAACCACCCGTACACAACAACACAGCATGCGCACTATGCGATTCTATTTTTCCGGTAATTAAATCGCGGGTAATAATACCACGGGCCTTGCCATCAACTACCACCACATCCAGCATTTCGGTGCGGTTATACATTTTTACTTTTCCATTGGCGATCTGCCGATTGAGGGCACCATAAGCACCTAATAATAACTGCTGCCCGGTTTGGCCACGTGCATAAAATGTGCGCGATACCTGTGCCCCACCAAATGAACGGTTGGCTAATAAGCCACCGTACTCGCGTGCAAACGGCACTCCTTGTGCCACGCACTGGTCAATAATATCTACGCTCACTTCGGCCAACCGATATACGTTGCCTTCGCGGGCGCGGTAGTCACCACCTTTAATGGTATCATAAAACAACCGGTACACACTGTCGCCATCGTTCTGATAATTTTTGGCTGCATTAATACCACCTTGCGCGGCAATGCTGTGTGCCCTGCGCGGGCTATCCTGAAAACAAAATGCTTTTACATTGTAACCCAACTCGCCAAGCGAAGCCGCTGCCGATGCCCCGGCCAGGCCCGTACCCACTACAATTACATCGTACTTTCTTTTGTTTGCCGGGTTAACCAGCTTCAGATTAAATTTATGTTTTGTCCACTTTTCGGCTAAGGGTCCTTCCGGAATTTTAGATTCTAGCTTCATGGTGTATGTTTAATGATTATAGAAAACAGAGATTAAATTGTTATGCCCAGGTACATAAATACCGGGATGATGGCAAAAGCAATTGGAACCACAACGGCAAATACCTTACCTACAAATTTTATTACAGGATTGTATTTCATGTGATTTAGACCAAGCGTTTGAAAAGCGCTGGTAAAGCCATGCCACAGGTGAAAGGCCAGGGCGCCCATACATACTACATAAAGTATAACGTACCACTCTACCTTAAACCAATAGGCAACCTGTGTGTAAAGATCGGTTACGGTTTTGCCATCATACACCTGGGTACTCAAACTTCCGAAATGTGCCTGCCCATAAAAATCTTTTAAGTGAATAACCAGGAAGATGAGGATAAGCGTACCCAAAATACCCATGTTGCGCGAAGCCAGATTGAGCTTTTGTTGGTAACCGCATACCCTTTCAGGTCCGCGTGCCTTTCGGTTTTTGATGGTAAGCATAATACCCCAGATGGCATGCAGCAGGATAAAGGCAAAATTTCCTTTAGATATAAGCTGAATCAGCGGGTTGTGCCCCATAAAGTCAGCATAAATGTTGAATGATTTACCGGCATCATCTTTCAGTAATTGAAGATTACCGGCCAGGTGTACCGCCAAAAAGAGAATCAGGAAGATGCCCGTTAAGGCCATGAGCACTTTTCTTCCAAGCGAACTTGAGAAGAGATCTAGAAACCATTTCATAGTTTTCGGTTGAACGTAATTGATTTGAATTGAATCGAACCAAAATTACTTCCCAGCGCTCTACCAAACAATTGATTGGTGAATTTGAAATGTTCTAAATAGGATAATGCATCGAGGGCTAACTCAAAACAAACTTGCTACATATAATATCAGGGCAATTGTAGTAAGCATCACTACCAAAACCACTCTTTCTTAATCCTGTTTAGCAAGCGTTTCATTTCTTGAAATTTTTCTTCTTATCTACTTGCATCGCAAAAAACCAGCACAGAAATCAAATAATTGAAATACAGGGTATTACGATAAAATTATGGATCCGATTTTCTTAAAACACCCCAAAAATTCCCACAGTGGGAGCAATTGGTCAGAACCTCATTTAGGGCTAATTTTACCCCACCACTACGTTTAATTCATGTACCTGATTTTTGATACGGAAACCACGGGTATTCCGCGTAATAAAACTGCGCCCCTTACCGATCTGGACAACTGGCCCCGGCTGGTACAATTTGCCTGGCAACTGCATGATGGTACCGGCAAACTAGTATCGCGCAACAATGCTATTATAAAACCCGATGGGTTTGATATTCCCTTCAACGCAGAACAAGTACACGGCATCTCTACCCAACGGGCTCTTGACGAAGGCCGCGACCTGGAATTGGTATTAGCTGAATTCCTAAAAGACTTAGAACGCACTCAGGTTCTGGTAGGGCATAACATTGAGTTCGATATTAATATTATAGGGGCCGAGTTTATCCGCAAAGGCATAGCCATCGAAAATTTTCTGGCGCTGAATAAAATTGACACCGGCATAAGTGCAACCGAGTTCTGTCAACTATCAGGTGGGCTGGGTGGAAAGTTGAAAATGCCGCGGCTAACCGAACTGCACGAAAAACTTTTTGGAAAACCGTTTGAAGACGCCCACGATGCGAGTTATGATGTAGCCGCTACTGCGCGATCGTTCTTTGGGTTACTGCAAAAGAAAATCATCCCAACCTTTGATGGCTTTGCGCCCGACAAACTTGTTTATGAAGAACCCGACCTGGAGGCGGGCAACTCCGGTAAGAGGCAAACGATAAAGGGCGTTGATTACAGCAATCACGTTGAATCCGATTTAACGGATAAACTCTTCTGCCATCTGCATGTACACTCACAATTCTCTGTGCTGCAGGCTGTGCCCGATATGAGCGAAATTATTGCCAAGGCCATCGAACAAAAAATGCCTGCTGTGGCTATTACCGACTTCGGTAATATGTATGGTGCTTTCAAGTTTGTGAGCGAAGCACTGAAACATGGCATTAAGCCGATTGTAGGTTGCGAATTTTATTTGTCGGACGATCGGAAAAAACTAAAGTTCACCAAAGACAACCCGGACAAACGATTTACACAGGTATTGATGGCCCGCAATAAAACCGGGTACCAGAACCTGGCCAAGCTTAGTTCCATCGGTTTTATTGAAGGACTTTACGGAATCTATCCGCGCATTGATAAAGAATTAGTTACGCAACATAGCGAAGGGCTGATGGCTACCACCGGTGGTATTGGCAGCGAAATACCCTACCTGATTTTGAATGTGGGCGAGCGGCAGGCCGAAGATGCCTTTGTTTGGTGGCATCGCCTATTTGGCGATAACTTCTACATTGAATTAAACCGCCACGATACACGTGAAGAAGATCGCGTGAACGAAACCCTGCTTAAGTTTTCGAAAAAATACAATGTGAAATACTTTGCAGCCAACGAGTGCTTTTACCTGGAGAAAGACGAATCGAATGCACACGATGTATTGCTCTGTATAAAAGAAGGCGAGTTTCAATCTACCCCTATCGGCACGGGGCGTGGCACCCGCTATGGGTTACCCAACAACAATTATTATTTCAAATCGCAAGACGAAATGAAAATGCTCTTCCGCGATTTGCCCCAGGCGTTTGATACCATTCAGGAAATAATTGATAAAGTAGAAACCTATGAGTTGAAGCGGTCGGTGTTGCTGCCCCGGTTTCAGATTCCAGCGGAATTTAAAACCGAAGACGATTACCTGCGCCATCTTACCTACGAAGGCGCGAAACGAAAGTATAAAGAAGTAACAACGGAGATACGCGAGCGCCTTGACTTTGAACTGGAGACCATAAAAAAAACCGGGTATCCCGGCTACTTTCTGATTGTACAGGATTTTACTTCGAAGGCGCGCGAGATGGGTGTGAGCGTAGGGCCCGGACGTGGTTCAGCTGCCGGTTCGGCTGTTGCATTTTGTATTGGCATTACCAACGTAGATCCTGTTGCGTACGATTTACTGTTCGAGCGTTTCTTAAATCCGGACCGCGTATCGCTGCCCGATATTGATATTGACTTTGATGATGAAGGCCGCGATAAAGTATTGCGGTATGTAATTGAGAAATACGGCCACACGCAGGTAGCGCAAATAATTACATACGGTACCATGGCTGCAAAATCTTCCATTCGCGATTGCGCCCGCGTAATGGAGCTGCCGCTGGCAGAAGCCAATAACCTGGCAAAGATGGTTCCGGAAAGGCCGGGTACTTCGCTTGAAAAAGCATTTGAAGAAGTAAAAGAACTGAAAGAACTAAAGAACGGAAGCGATCTGAAAGCACAGGTACTGAAGCAAGCCATTGTACTGGAGGGCTCGTTGCGCAACACAGGTACCCATGCGTGCGGGGTGATCATTACGCCCGATGAGCTAACACAGTTTGTACCGGTATCTACTGCAAAAGATTCGGAGATGCTGGTAACCCAGTTCGATAACAGCGTGGTAGAAAGTGCGGGCCTTTTGAAGATGGACTTTCTCGGACTCACCACCCTCTCCATCATTAAAACAGCCATCCGCAATATTAAAAGAACAAAAGGGATTGACATTGATATTGATTCTGTTCCGCTTGACGATGCCAAAACCTATCAACTCTACCAGCGGGGCGATACCACCGGTACATTCCAGTTTGAATCGCACGGCATGCAAAGTTACTTACGGGGGCTAAAGCCCGATAAGTTTGAAGACCTGATTGCCATGAACGCCTTGTACCGGCCAGGGCCTATGGAATACATTCCCGCTTTTATAGCGCGCAAAAATGGCCGCGAGCCGATCAAGTACGATTTGCCCGTAATGGAAGAATACCTGAAAGACACGTATGGAATTACGGTGTACCAGGAGCAGGTGATGCTGCTTTCGCAAAAGCTGGCCAACTTCTCGAAAGGCGATGCCGATGTGTTGCGTAAAGCCATGGGTAAGAAGCAGAAAGAAGTGCTCGACAAAATGAAAGATAAATTCATTGAAGGTTGTAAAACCAACGGGCACCACTCAGAAGTGGCAGAAAAAATCTGGAAAGATTGGGAAGCGTTTGCCCAGTATGCATTTAACAAATCGCACTCAACGTGTTACTCGCTGGTCGCATATCATACAGCGTATTTAAAGGCAAACTATCCGGCAGAATACATGGCCGCGATTCTCACCCACTCGCAAAGCAACTTAGATAATGTTACCTACTTTATTGAAGACAGTCGCAAGCAAGGTATTGAAGTGTTGGGGCCACACGTGAATGAATCGGGTGTGAATTTTGAAGTAAACAAAGAAGGTAAAATCCGGTTTGGATTGGGCGCTATTAAAGGAGCAGGCGAAGCAGCGGTAGAGGCTATTATTAAAGAACGCGATGCCCACGGTTCTTTCAAAGACATTTTCGATTTCGCCAAACGCTTAAGCAACCGCGCGGTAAATAAAAAAACATTTGAATGCCTGGCGCTGAGCGGGGCCTTTGATTGCTTTACGGAATACCACCGCAGGCAATACATGGCCGCCAAAGAAGGCGATCTTTCGCTTACCGAAAAAGTAATTCGCTATGCCGGCAAAATGCAACAGGAGGCACAAAGCGCACAAGCCAGCTTGTTTGGCGAAGCCACCGGCACCGCCATGCCACCACCCAAGATTGACCCGGTAGAGCCCTTCAGCGAAATTGAAAAACTTCACTTCGAAAAAGAAGTGGTGGGCGTGTATATCTCCGGCCATCCGTTAGATAATTTTAAATTTGAGATGGATTCATTTTGTACCGCAAACCTTGCATCGCTTACCGACCTGAACAGTTTAGTAAACATGGAATGTAAAGTGGGCGGTATTGTTTCGGGTGTAGAACACCGCATGACAAAAACCGGCCGGCCATTTGGCAAGCTGGTGCTGGAAGATTACAGCGGCAAATTCGAGTTTACCCTGTGGAGTGATGACTACATGAAATTCAAAGCCTACCTGATGCCGGGGCTTTTCCTTTTTGTGGAAGGAAATGTAGTGCGCAAAAGCTGGGGCGATCAGCAACTGGAATTTAAAATCCGAACCATCGAATTACTGAACGAACTGGCAGGCAAACGTGTGCAGGGTTTGGCTTTGCGCTGTTCTGTTGATGCCATTTCGGAAGATTTTGTAGAAACCCTTGAAAAAATCTGTAAGAAAAATTCTGGCAATTCAACGCTTCGGTTAATTGTACGCGATGATGCCGAAGGAATTCAAACCGAGTTATTGGCCAGGGCCCAACGCGTTAAAGTAAGCAACGACTTTATTAATGAACTTAAACGACATACTGAAGTGGGCATTATTACCGACAAATCGGAAACACGCTGGCTCTCAGATGTGGTTCAAAAAACAGTTGGAACAGAAAATACTGAAGTTGGAACATTTTCTTCTACCTTTATGTTGGAACCAGTAGATTGACAAAAAAACACTTTAATCTTTATAAACCATGGGTAAAACAATAGAACTCACCGATTCAACTTTTGATCAGGCAATTAACTCCGAAAAGCCAGTGTTAGTAGATTTTTGGGCCGAATGGTGCGGCCCCTGTAAAATGATAGGCCCCGTGGTGGAAGAATTAGCTGGCGACTACGAAGGCAAAGCCGTTGTGGCAAAACTGAATGTAGATGAAAACCCGCAGGTTACTGCGCGTTTTGGCGTGCGCAATATCCCTACCCTGCTGGTATTTAAAAATGGCCAGGTGGTAGATAAGCAAGTAGGCGCAGTACCCAAGTCTGTGCTTTCGCAGAAACTGCAGGCACAGGTGGGGTAAAACAAAATGTTCTCGTGGTAGCACGAAAACAGGCGTGTCAACACAAAAAATTGACAGCAAAATAAACACTGGAGATTGGCAAGAGCCAATCTCTTTTGTTTTTTAGGTATATTTATAAAAGATCAAAGGGCGCACTTAATTAATTACTGCAAAACCACAGGATGAGCAATCAAAAAATTTCAATTCGTTTCTTTAACGACCGCGAAGTGCGTGCTGTTTGGGATGAAGAAAAATCCAAGTGGTGGTTTAGTGTATTGGATATCGTGGCTGTACTCACTAACCAAAGTGACTATTCTAAGACCCGCAACTATTGGAAATACTTGAAAGCGAAGCTAAAAAAAGAAAATAGTGAAGTGGTTAGTGCCACTACCCAGTTGAAATTTCTTGCTCCTGATGGTAAAAAGCGTTTGGCCGATATGCTGGATTACAACGGCATTAAGGAATTGACTACTCCTATTACTATGAAGAAAATTAAGTACGGTACTTAGTAAGATTTGTTTTTCGTGGTGAACGAAACAAGAACAAAAGAGATTGGCTTACGCCAATCTCTTTTTTGTTTTTAAAACCATGCTGTGGCCTGGCAATAATCAGGGCTCGAGCGGGTATAGGTATCGCGCACCCGGTAGGTAAATGAAATTTCATTCAGATAAACCGAAGCAGAACCCTCTACCTCATATCCGTTTACATATTGCAACGGAATGGTGATACTATTCCCATACACACGGGCCATTACAGTAATACCGGCATTGTAAAAATTTTCGATCCGTATTTCATCCGATCCGTAGCCGGTGCCAACTTTCCGGATATTAATGGTGAAGTTGGAATACACGCGCCACGATTGACTGTACTCCTCCAACCGGTAAGAGCCTACCACCTGGTCACGATCATCATACCGGGGTTCTACTACGGTAATCTCGCAGGCAGAAAAAACAAGCGCCAGGACAACGAAGAGTAAACGTGTGGTTTTCATAATTGATAACAGTTTACAACGTGTAAATGCAAGCCTCGCGCCAAACCTGCTTGCTCTGGTTTGGTAGTTATGCCAACAGCGTTTCCAAGTGCTCAATTTCCTGAAATCAGGAAACAGATTATCAATCAGTTACAAATGAAAATCCCCCCGACAAGTCGGGGGGATTTTTTGAGTTTAAAAAATGGGTTAAACTCAGTTTAAAAAATAAGGCACTCCGGCACCGGCAAAAAATATTTACCACCAACAACCACTACGAATGGAGTAAAAACCAGTCGTGCCGGATATGCCATGTCTTTAAACCCACCGTTGATCATTACCGGTGGATTGTTTTCTGTTAATCCACATTGTCGTGCAAAAACTTATTGTTGCCTAACAAGTTGTTATCATCATTCAGATTATAACGCGAGATAAATGACTCTGAGGAGTGCGGCACGTTATCCATCTTTACGCCCCTGCGTATGTATGCCGGTGCCGACCACTTTTCATTAAAATCCTCTTTAGACATTTCCTGTTTTTTGTTCTTAAGCTTTTCCCTGCGTTCCTTCGCTTGTTGTTCCAGCCGTGCTTTGGTCTTGCGCACTTCCATCATTCCATCTTCATTAATTACCTGATCGGCCGAAATTTCTTTTCCAACTTCAAACTCCTCTTCTTCACTAAACAAACTCTCTTCACCCTCCTCCTGCTCATTCTGTTGCTCGTTCTTATTAAATATCTCGAAGGTATAAGAGCGCTCTTCTTTCACCTCGCCAGGAGTTTCCTGTTTTTCAACCTCTGTTTCTTCCTTGGGCGTTTCTTTTAAAATGGGTTTATCACCATCGGGCTTTATTTTTAATTGTAACTCCGCACTTTGCTGATTCACCGAGTTATCAACAGCACCGAATAAAGGAATCTGCGACTTATCAAGTTCGTGAACTTTCTTTTCTTCCTTCTTTTTGATTTTTCCTTCTGCGATAAAGCCGGTAGCAATAACGGTTACCCGGATGCGATCGCCCAAACCACTATCTACACCATGCCCAAAAATCACTTCCGCTTCATCTCCGGCTTGTTCTTGAATGTACTCGGTAATGGTGGTTAGTTCATCCATTTGCAATTCTGCCTCTTCGCCCGAGATTATGGAGAGCAGGATTTTCTTCGCTCCCATAATATCTTTGTTATCCAGCAAGGGCGAAGCAAGCGCCTGTTGGGCAGCTTTGATCGCACGATTATCGCCACGGGTTTCGGCTGAGCCCATCACGGCAGCACCGGCATTCCACATTACCGTGCGCACATCCTGAAAGTCAACGTTTACGTAACCTGCACACGTAATAATTTCTGCAATACCTTTTGCAGCAGTGGTTAACACCGTATCCGCTTCGGCAAATGCCTGGCCGATGGCAAGGTTTCCGTAAATCTCGCGCAGCTTGTCATTAAGAATTACCAGCACCGTATCGCAGCTTGAGCGGAATGCTTCAATACCCAACTCAGCCTGGTTCATCTTCTTCTTTCCTTCAAACGAGAAAGGAGCTGTTACAATACCTACGGTAAGGATGTCCATATCTTTGGCAATCTTGGCAATTACTGGAGCAGCACCTGTACCCGTGCCACCACCCATACCGGCCGTTACAAATACCATTTTGGTACCTGCCAACATTTCGCGAATCTGTTCCTTGCTTTCGATGGCTGCCGCACGACCCACTTCCGGATTGGCGCCACACCCCAACCCTTCGGTAAGGTTTGCACCCAATTGAAGTTTATGTGGCACCGGGCTGCTGTTAAGCGCCTGCAGATCGGTGTTGGCCACTACAAACTCGACATCCTTGATGCCTTGCCGAAACATGTGGTTCACCGCGTTGCTACCTCCGCCACCTACACCGATCACTTTTATAATCGACTTGTGGTGTTTGGGAAGGTCAAATTTATATCCTGTTACTGGTTCAAACATGACTGTTATGATTTAGTGATTGGTCATTTGTTTAGTATTCGTTCTTTCCATCGAGGTCATCGATCAAAAGTCCTTTTGTTTTATTTAAAATATTGGTAAAGAAATCAGATGTTGATTTTTCCTTTTTCACCTTCACCGGCTGTTTCTGATTCGATTTTTCTTTATACCGCTCTTCGCGTTCGTCCAGCGAACGGAATCCGGAAAGTACCAGCCCAACTGCCGTAGCATACATCGGGCTCTTCACCGCTTCCAGTTTGCTTTTACCCAAATGTTCATTCGGATAGCCAATACGTGCATCCATACCTGTCATGTATTCCACCAACTGCTTCAGGCAACTGAGTTGTGAGCCGCCCCCGGTAATTACAATGCCACCGGCCAACCTGTTTTCATAACCCGAGTTGATGATTTCGGTGTGGGCCATCTCAATAATTTCTTCCATACGCGCCTGAATAATGCTTGAAAGATTTTTTACTGAAATTTCTTTGGCGGTTCTGTTGCGAATGCCCGGTATGGAAACGATCTCATTCGGGCTGGCTTCTTCAGCAATGGCTTTACCAAATCGCACCTTTAATTGTTCGGCTTGTTTTGCCATTACCATTAATCCATGCTGAATATCGGTAGTGAGAATATTTCCTCCGAAAGGAATTACTGCTGTATGGCGAATGATGTTATCATGAAACACAGCAATGTCGGTGGTGCCACCACCAATATCAATTAAACAAACACCTGCTTCCTTTTCCTCTTCGCTCAACACAGCGAGGCTGGAGGCCAGGGGCTCCAGAATCAGATCATCAATCTCAAGGCCACCCCTGCGCACACATTTATTAATGTTGTTGATCGCACTGGTTTGGGCGGTAATGATGTGGAAGTCGGCTTCGAGTTTTACACCACTCATACCAACCGGATCTTTAATTCCTTCTTCATAATCCACCATGTAATCCTGAGGCATTACGTGAATAATTTCGCTGCCGGGCGGAATTACAATACGGTACATATCTTCCGTAAGGCGATTCACATCTTCAATGCTCACCTCATCATCTTTAGAAGTGCGGGTAATGCTGCCATGGTGTATGGAACTGCGGATGTGCTGGCCGGCTATGCCCACATTTACCACACCTATATCTATACCCGACATATCGCTGGCTTCTTTAATAGCCTTTTCAATGGCAAACACCGTTTTGTCGATATTGGTAACAATACCTTTTATTACCCCTTCTGATTCGGCTTTGCCCAGGCCCAACACTTCGAGTTTTCCAAATTCATTTTTGCGACCTACAATGGCGCAGATCTTGGTAGTTCCAATATCAAGACCTACAACTATTTTTTCGTTTTCCATGATCTTTATTCTTTGTTAGTGGTTGTTATTTGTTTGGTGTTTTATGATTAAAAAGTTATTCTGCTATTATTTGTCCATCGTATTCCAGGTTTATCCGTTTATAGCGTGTCCAGCCACGCGTTGGAAGTATCTCTTTGTAAAATATCATCAACTTCCGAAACTTGTTTTCAAAATCAACAGCGCTTCCAAATTCTACCAGTTGCCCGGTAACCTGTGGTAAAATGGTAATCTCTCCCCGGCTGTTCATATCCAATTGGGCCACCTGGGCCTTCCAGAATTTATCGCGCTGAATAAATGCAATCATTTTTAACAGTTCCCTCCCTCTTCTTTGTGTTCAAATCTTCCCACTCCAGCAGTTGTTTGCATAAGCCCCGCTTATCAATACAACCCGCGATGTATATTTATCAGATACGGGCATCACTACGCCATCTTGTGCGATATAGGCATCAGGTGCATCGGACTGCACGATTCGCGCAAGCGGTCTTCTCAGTTTCACATTCACAACCAGGTTACCTTTCAGGTCGCCATACAGATCGGCATCTAAAATGTGTTTGTCTTGCTTCAGTTTTTTCTCAATGGTTCTAAAATCAATACGATCCAGGCTAGTTCCTTTAATGGATTGACTGCTGCTTTCAACCAGGCGTAACACATCGGCTTCATCCATGAAATGATTTTCGCTGGCATTATCCAGTTCAATCACAATATCTTTACATACCACGGTGCTCCGCTTGCGTTCGCTAAAGGCAATCAAACATGAAATGGCCAACAGGGCTGTTACCACTTTTACTTCCGTCCGTATGTTCAGCTTCCACTTCATTTTTTTCTGCTCAATAATTCCTTAATGGGTTTTACAAACGTATCAATATCGCCAGCTCCAACAGTAGCTAATACCTCCACGTTTAGATCTTCCAGTTTTTGAAGCACATCTTTTTTAGAGCAACGGATTTTTACCGGGCTGGTGATGTCCTTAAATAACATATCTGATGTAACTCCTGGTATTGGCTCCTCGCGGGCCGGATAAATATCCATCAGCAATACTTCATCGGCCAGGCTTAGGCTTTTTGAAAATCCTTCGGCAAAATCGCGCGTACGCGTAAATAAATGTGGCTGGAAGATTACCGTTATCTTTTTGCCTTTGTACATTTCCTTTAACGATTTTAGAAAGGCTTCAATCTCGGTAGGGTGATGGGCATAGTCATCGATATAAACCAGGTTTTCGGTACGGATAATAAATTCAAACCTGCGTTTTACTCCACGGAATGAAGTGAGTGCTTCGCGAATGGTTTTATCGTCCACGCCAAACTTGCGCGCTACCAGTATGGCAGCAATCGCATTTTCCATGTTATGAAAACCGGGGACACCGAGCTTGATCTTATCGAACTTCCTGTCCAATCCCAGGAGGTCGAATTCAAAAAATCCATCCCGCCCTAGCGGAACAATGTTGCCGGCAAAAAACTGTCCCCGGCTCATACCATAGGTTTCTTTAGTTACATGCTGAATTTCATTTGCCAGCAGTGCAATGGATTCATGCAGGATCAGATTTCCTCTGCGGATAATCTGGTTCATGAACTCTTTATACGAACTCAGCATTTGCAAATGATCACCATATATATCCAGATGATCTGCATCGGCTGAAGTAACTACTGCAGTGTGTGGGAATAAACGCAAGAAGGAACGATCAAACTCATCGGCTTCTGCTACAACCAGTGTGTCCTTGTTTACCTCGCCATGCATAACCAGGTTTGATTCGTAGTTGGCCGTTATGCCACCTAAAAATGCAACCATATTTTTTCCAGCAGTCTTTAGAATATGGGCAATGAGCGATGAGGTGGTGGTTTTACCGTGTGTACCTGCCACCGCAATGGTTTTATAATTTTTGGTAAGCAAGCCTAACACTTCCGAACGTTTCAGAATGGTGTAGCCCTGTGCCTTCAGGTAGTTATATTCCACGTGCGTTTTGGGAATAGCCGGGGTAAACACCACCAGGGTGGTTTCTTTACTGATATACCCCGGAATAAATTCTACTTTATCATCAAAGTGAATTTCCATTCCTTCTTCAATCAACTCGTGTGTAAGCGGAGTGGGTGTACGGTCGTAGCCAGCTACGCGCAAGCCTTTGTGTTTAAACCAACGGGCCAATGCACTCATGCCGATACCGCCAATACCTAAAAAATAAATGCTATCGTATTGCTCCAGTTTCACTGCTTTTATACAATCAGTTTTTCAATTTCGTTTACTATCTCTTCGGTAGCACGAGGCTTACCCAGTTTTATAATGTTTTTGCGAAGTGTTTCACACTGCTCTTCATCAAAAAGCAATTTCAACGATTCGCTGATAAGCAAGGACTTTGCTTCAATGTCTTTAACCATGCAGGCTGCGTTTGAATTTACCAGTGTACGTGCATTTTTTGTTTGGTGATCCTCAGCCACATTTGGCGAAGGAACCAGAATGCTGGGCCGTCCGGCAATACACAACTCAGAAATAGCCAACGCGCCCGCACGCGAAACCACCACATCCGATGCGGCATAGGCCAAATCCATCTGCTTCAGAAAATCATAAATGCGGATGCTGCGTAAGTCTTTATTTTGAACCTGGGCTTTAACGCTTTCATAATATACTTTTCCGGTTTGCCAGATTACCTGCACCCGGGCATCAATCAGTTTATCAATCCCCTCCATTACACTCTCGTTAATTGTACGGGCTCCTAAACTTCCTCCTACTATTAAAAGTGTTTTTTCGCTGCAGGTAAATCCAAAGTGGTTGAGTGCTTTTTCCTTTTTGTTGGCTAAGTCAAGAATATCTTTCCGAACCGGATTTCCTGTTAATGCGATTTTTTCCTTCGGAAAATATTTCTCCATTCCTGCATAAGCCACACAAATGCGTTGCACGTTGTGCCCTACCTGTTTGTTGGTAAGCCCCGCATATGAATTTTGTTCCTGAATAAGCGATGGTATTTTTTTCTTTGTTGAAGCCAATAAAATAGGACCGCTTGCATAACCACCGGTGCCCACCACCACATGGGGATTAAATTTTTTAAGAATGGTGCGCGCTTTAAAGTAGCTGGCAATAAGCTTGAACGGAAACAACAGGTTAGATAGGGTTAGCTTGCGTTGCAACCCGCTTATCCACAAACCCACAATTTTATACCCAGCTTCAGGCACACGTGTCATTTCCATCCGGCCCTGGGCACCTACAAATAAAATTTCCGCATCGGCATAGCGGCTCTTAAACTCATTGGCAATAGCCAATGCAGGAAAGATGTGGCCGCCAGTTCCGCCACCGGTAATGATTAATCGATATGGTTGCTTTGCGTTCAAGTATTAAGCTGCTTTTGCGTCTAAATTTTTCTCTTTCAATTTTTCTTCACCTGCTGTTTTCTGCTGACCCCAATTCTGCTCTTGTTCGCCCCGGCTTACACTTAGAATTATACCCACCGACAAACCGGTAAACACCATGGCTGTACCTCCCATGCTAATCAATGGCAACGGTTGTCCGGTAATGGGCCCAAGCCCCACTACCACGCCCATATTTACCATAGCCTGGCACACAAGATCAAAAGCAAGCCCGGCCGAGAGCAATCCGCCAAAGGCGCGCTCGCTGTTATAGGCCGCTTTCATTCCCCGATGCAGTAAAATCAAATAGAGAATCAGAACTGTAATACCACCCACCAATCCATACTCTTCAATTACAATAGCATACACAAAATCAGAATAAGGATGTGGTAAAATGTTACGTTGCTCGCTATTGCCAGGGCCCTTTCCAAATAAACCACCCGTTGCAACGGCAATCATTCCATGCTTTGCCTGAAATGGTAATTCTTTTCCTTCTACCACGTGCGAGTAAAAATTCTTTACCCGACTGATGGCTGTTTCAAATCGTTGGCCGAAATAAAGCCCGGCCGTGCCAAACAATAATCCGATTAACACCAGCATGGCAAGGTACCGAACCGGTACACGGCCAATAAACATGATGAGCATACAAGTAGCAAACACCAATATGGCGGTTGACAGGTTGGTGAGTGCAATCAAACCACATATTACACCACACCAGATCAGAATCGGAAATAGAGATTCTGCAATGTCAGTAATATTTTGTTGCTTCTTGGAAAGCATACTGGCCAGGTTGATAATCAAAGCCAGGCTTGCAAAATCTGATGGCTGAAATGAACCAAACACAGGAATGGATATCCACCGGGCAGCTCCGTTTATACTTACCCCATTGGTAAATGCATAAATCAAAAGCGGAACACTTACCCACAACGCCAACCGCGACAACTTGGAGTAGTAGCGATAATCTATCTTGTGCGCAAACCACATAGCCGCCAGGCCCAGAAATACCATGAATGTGTGCTTAATCAAAAACACTTCGGGGCTGGTCGAGCGCTTGTAGGCCAGGGTGCCGATTGAACTATACACCACCAGGATGCTGATCAGCGAAAGCGCAAACACCACCGCCCAGATTACCCGGTCGCCCTGCAGGTTTTTATCAGCCCATTCTTTTATTTTACTAAGTTTCATACTGTATCGCTTTTAGGATTCAACTTCCCGCTTCAACTCAAGCACGGCCGCTCTAAACTGATTCCCTCTATCTTCATAATTCTTAAACAAATCGAAACTGGCACAAGCCGGAGAAAGCAATACCACATCGCCCTCATGCGCGGCTTTCAATGCAACTCTTACGAGATCTTTTGTTGTTTGTACTTCATGAATTTCAGAAACAACATTTTTAAAAAACTCCTTCAGTTTGGTATTGTCTTTACCCAGGCAGATTAGCGTCTTTACTTTTTTAGCTACCTCCGCTTTTATGATGTTGTAATCATTTCCTTTATCAATACCTCCGGCTATCCATATTAAAGGTTGCGCATAACTTCCAAGTGCATACACCACCGAATCTACGTTGGTGGCTTTTGAATCATTCACAAACTCAACTCCTTTTATCATACCTACCGACTCCAGGCGATGGGGTGCATTTGTAAACGTTCCAAGACCTTCTTTTATGGATTGAATACTTCCGCCTGCCAGGTAAACAGCTGCTACGGACATCATGGTATTGATCAGGTTGTGCGGACCTTTTAACGTGGTTTCAGACTGCCGTACAGCAAATGTAGTTTCACCAAACGTCCATATCATTTTCTCGCCATCGTAATGAATTGAACCGGAGTTGTCTGTTAACGATACCGGAATTTTAACCGGAGCAATAGTACGCTGCTGCAGTTGTTGGCTTGTAACAGCATCATCTGCATAGTAGATGAAGAAGTTATTTTCTGTCATGTTGCGCACCAACTGAAACTTGGAGTTGATATAATTCTCCATTTTATACTCGTACCGATCCAGGTGATCGGGTGTAATGTTGGTTAGTATCCCAATCTCAGGGCGAAACGATTTTGTCCCATCCAATTGAAAACTGCTGATTTCAATCACATACCAATCATGAGCACCCGCGGCAACTTTTCGTGCCAGGCTCTCGCCCACGTTGCCAGCCAGGGCCACCTTAAACCCGGCCGTCTTCATGAGGTGAAAAGTAAGTAACGTAGTGGTGGTTTTTCCATTCGTTCCGGTTATAGCAATCACTTTACCGGTGAGGTAGCGGAAAGCAAACTCCAGCTCGTCAATTACTTCAATACCTTTTGCTTTAGCTTGTTTAATCAAATCGGCCTTATCCGGAATACCTGGACTTTTAATGATTAAATCAGCCGCAAGAATTTTTTCCGAAGTATGTGCTCCTTCTTCAAAAGCAATTTTTGCTGTTAGTAATTCGGTTTTGTATTTGTCTTTAATCAATCCCTGATCTGAAACAAAAACATCATAGCCCTTCACCTTCGCGAGTAAAGCTGCACCCGTTCCGCTTTCGCCTGCACCTACTATGACAACTTTCTTGTTCATCTTAGTTTTAACATTGCGAGTGAAAGAATAGCCAACAGTATTCCTACAATCCAAAACCGGGTTACGATTTTAGCTTCGTGAATATTTTTCTTTTGATAGTGATGATGTAAAGGCGACATCAGTAAAATTCTACGCCCTTCACCGTATTTCTTTTTCGTGTACTTGAAGTACGATACCTGCACAATCACTGATAAGTTTTCTACCAAAAAAAACTCCGCACAACAGTGGAATCATGAGTTCTTTTCGTACTGCTAAGGCCAGTACTGCGATAATACCACCCAGCGATAAACTGCCGGTATCGCCCATAAACACCTGAGCGGGATAAGCATTGTACCAAAGAAATCCCAAACATGCTCCAACAAAAGCAGTACAGAAAATTACCAATTCACCCAGGTTGGGAATGTACATGATGTTGAGGTAAGAACTAAAGTCAACCCGACCTGACAGGTAAGCGAAGATGGCAAGCGTTAATCCGATAATGGCCGATGTACCGGCCGCCAGTCCATCAATCCCATCGGTTATGTTAGCGCCATTTGAAACTGCCGTGATGATAAGGATAACGATCAACGTAAACACAATCCACGTATAGTTCTTATCTAAAAACGGAAGTATATCGCTGTAGTCAAATTCATTGTTCTTAAAAAACGGAACAGTAGTAGAAGTGGATTTAACATCGCGGTATTCCAGTTTTGTACCTTCGGTTGGTTCAATCACCAGCGTGCTTACGTTGGTTGCGGGGCGCACTTCCCGTATTACCACATTTTCATTAAAGTATAAGGTAAGGCCTACAATCAACCCGATGGTTACCTGGCCTACAATCTTAAATCGGCCGGCAAGGCCTTCTTTGTTTTTCTTAAATACTTTAATGTAGTCATCCAGAAATCCAATTAACCCTAACCAGAGGGTAGTGGCGATTAGTAAGACTACATATACATTATCGAGGCGCGCCATCAATAAGGTGGGTATTAGAATGGCTGCCAGGATGATCAGCCCCCCCATGGTAGGTGTGCCCTTCTTCTGTAACTGGCCTTCCAGCCCAAGATCGCGAATGTCTTCACCTACCTGCTTTTTGCGTAAGTAGTTGATTAATGATTTTCCGAACAGGATCGTGATCATTAACGACAATACCGCTGCGGCACCGGCACGAAACGAGATGTACTGAAATAATCCCGCCCCTGGCAGATCAAAATTCTTTTCGATATAGTCGAATAAATAATACAGCATTAATTACTAAACAGCTTAATCATTCGTAACAATACCTCTTTATCATCAAATGGATGTTTTACACCCTTTACCTCCTGGTAATTCTCATGCCCTTTTCCTGCCACCAACACAATATCTTTTTCACGCGCCATCATGCAGGCAGTTTTAATAGCTTCTTCCCGATCTACCATCACCAATGTTTTTTTTGCATCGCCAGGCCCAACTCCTTTCTGCATATCACGAATTATTTCCATCGGATCTTCGCTGCGCGGGTTATCGGAAGTAAGAATCACTTTGTTCGAATATTTACAGGCTATTGCTGCCATTAGCGGACGTTTGGTTTTATCGCGATCGCCTCCACAGCCAACTACTGAAATTACCTGCTCGTTTCCGGAGCGGAAATGCTCGATGGTTTCCAATACGTTTTTCAATGCATCGGGAGTATGGGCATAGTCAACAATAGCCGTAAACCTGGAACCGGGCAACACCAACTCAAATCGGCCCGAAGCACCGGTTAAGGCGGAAAGCTTCATCAATACCATTTCAGAATCTTCGCCCAGCAAGCAAGCGGTACCATAAACAGCCAGTAAATTGTATGCATTAAAATCACCGATCAGCTTAAACCAAACGCTGCGCTCAGCTATTTCAATTTCCAAACCTTCAATTGAGTTGGTGATGATTTTCCCTTTGAAGTCGGCCATTTTTTTAAGGCCGTAGGTAAGTTTACGAGCCTTTGTATTTTGCAACATCACCATGCCGCGCTTGTCATCTACATTTACCAAAGCAAACGCATCGGCCGATAGATTATCGAAGAAACCCTTTTTGGCCCGGATATAACTTTCAAACGTGCGGTGGTAATCCAGGTGATCGTGTGTAATGTTAGTGAACAGCGCACCTGCAAAATTTAATCCTTCAATCCTACCCTGGTCTGCCGCATGCGAGCTAACCTCCATAAAACAATGCGTGCAGTTTTCTGCCAGCATTTGTATTAACAATTCATTAATCTGAATGGGATCGGGAGTGGTATGCGTGGCTGGTATCTCCTTATCCACAATTTTATTCACAACTGTGGATAACATTCCGCATCGGTAACCTAATGTTGAAAATAACTTAAACAACAACGTAGCAACGGTTGTTTTACCATTCGTTCCGGTTACACCCACCAGTTTTAATTTAGCAGACGGGTTACCATAAAAGTTTCCTGCAATAATGCCCAGCGCCTTCTTGCTCTCCTTTACTGTTACGTAAGTAACGTTTTCCGAAATTACTTCCGGCAGTTTTTCACATACCACTGCAATGGCACCACTCGTTACTGACTTTTCAATAAAACTGTGTCCATCTGATTGAGTTCCTGTTACTGCAATAAATAAAAACCCAGGTTGCACTTTGCGTGAATCGAACGCAATACCCTTTACCGCCACACCCATGTTACCCGAGGTAGAAGTAATGTGTACTTTATATAATATGTCTTTCAGTTCAGCCATTAGCCTAATCGAACATAAATTCTGGATCCCTTTGATATTTTAGTTCCCGGTGCAAGCGATTGTTGCGTTACGCGTCCTTTCCCTTCAAACGAAACCTGCAATCCGGATTTTTCCAGCAGGTAAACGGCATCGCGATAAGTCATGCCGGTTACATCCGGCACCAGATCTTTTACAACCGGATTATTTTTCCACACTACCGCGTTACCATTTTTAGTTGCTCTTATCCACTCTTCATCCGTTGCGGAATGATTCGTTACCCCCAGTTCGTTGCTGATGCGGGTAAGCTCTTCCTGGTTACCGGCACGGATTACCGGAAACACTCCGGGTTCCTGTACCTGGCTTTTTTCCATGGCCAAATGCAGGTTGATGTTGCGCGAATAAATATTATCGGCTATATCTTTAAACACCGGGCCGGCCACATTGTTACCGTATTGATAAAAACCCCGTGGGTTTTTGATGAGCACAATTGCTGAATACTTTGGAGCGTGGGCCGGAAAATATCCTACAAATGAAGTGATGTACCTCTTTTCGTAGCGACCGTTTATCAATATCTGCGCGGTACCTGTTTTACCAGCAATGCGGTAATGTGTGTTTTTCAAATTCATGGCTGTACCATTTTCCACCACACCTTCCAGCAAAAGTTTAAGTTTATCCAATGTTTTATTCGAGCAGATTTTTCCGGTTATCTGTTCGGTTTCAAAGTCCTGTTTTACATTATCGGCTTTGCTTACCGAGGTAACAAAAACAGGTTTGATCATTTTACCATCGTTGGCTATGGCATTGTATAGTGTAAGTGTATGCAGGGGTGTCATCTCCAGGCCATAGCCGTAGGCCATCCACGGAAGTGTAATGCCACTCCATTCTTTGGTATTGGGCCTTGGAATTTTTGGATACGCTTCGCCTGATACCTGAACGCCCAATGGCTTTGATAACTTTAGTTTATCTACATATTCTAAAAACCGCGATGGCTTTGTTCCGAAGTATTTATCCGTAAGTTTTGCCATTGCCACATTCGAAGAAAGTTCAAATGCCTGCTGTACGGTAATTTTTCCATATCCCCCCTCATGGTGATCGCGCACCTTACGATTATAAAACGTGTATTCGCCATTACCGGTGTTGACGCTGTCTGTTAGCTGCAGGTTTGTATCTTCCAACAACGCAAGCATGGTTACCAGCTTGAACGTAGAGCCGGGTTCCATCGAACCTCCCACCGCATGATTGAATTTTTCGTAGAACCCTCCATTCCCATCGCTGCTCAGATTAGAAATAGCTTTGATGTGACCTGTTTTAACTTCCATTACTACCACAGTACCTTCATCGGCATTGTGTTTAAGCATGGCCTGATACAAGGAAGTTTCGGCTACATCCTGCAGGTTAATATCAATGGTAGTATGAATATCCAATCCATTAACGGCCTTGGTGTTGTTGCCATCAAAGACGGGTTTCCAGGTACCCCCGGCAATTTTCTGAAAGAGCGCCTCGCCATCCTGGCCACCCAGTACATCATCAAAACTATATTCCAGGCCAGCGCCTCTTCCATCTTCGTTTACAAAACCAACGGTTCTGCGACTCAGGTTGGAGAAGGGCCTGTAACGCACATCAATCTTTTCGAAAATAACACCACCCCGGTACCGGCCCTCGCGGAAAATAGGCCAGCTCATCATTTCCTTTTTTGCCTGATAGTTAATTTGCTTGCGGTTAAGTACCAGGTATTGTTTACCTGACGCGCGCGCATCTTTTAAAAGCTGTTTGTACTCGGCTGCCGAACGATCTTTATAGTACCGGGAAAGTAAAAGGCTAAGAGAATCGATGCCTGCCCGAAAAACTTCCTGCTTCGCTAAGGTTGGATCGATAGCCACTTTATAAAATGGCAGACTGGTAGCCAGCAAACTTCCATTGTCAGAATAAATGTTGCCTCGCGTAGCTTTTACTTTTCGGTAATCAAAGTGAATTTCTTCGCTTAGTTTTTCCCACTTGGCACCATCTACCACCTGGATATGACCAATTTTTGCAGCTACACAAACGGCAAAAATCATCACACCTAAAAAGGCTACCCGAACCCGGATTAATATGGATTTTTTAATATTCACTTCCGTCAACTACAACTTTATAGGGTGGATTTAAGCTTTCCCTCAATCCCATTTCTTTAACTCTTCGTGCCACTTCACTTTGCTTACTGGCATACATGATATCCGCTTTCAGCGTAGTATAATCTGCACGCAGGTCCTCTACCTCAGATTGAATTTTATCAATCTTACGCGTAGTCTTTTCGGCAAAGTGTGTATTGCTGATGTAGATTAAACTCAACAACACCACAAACAATACTTTTGGCAGGTATTGAACCGGAAAACCTTCTTCGAAATAGGCTTCGAGTTTCATTCTTTTTTCTAAACCAGAAAAAATGCTGGAGCCCGCGGTGGCCGTTTTCTCTTTCACCCTCGCTTCATTTCCTTTTGAGGGCTCCATTACTCTGAATTTGTTCTCGCTCATAAGTCTTCTACTCTTTCATATTCTCTCCGCTATCCGCAGTTTTGCGCTGCGGGCGCGTTTATTTTCTTCTACTTCTTTTTCCGAAGCTTCGATTGGCTTTCGGTTTATTGCCCGAAAAGGTTTAATCGGATTGCCGTAGAAATCTTTTTCCAACGCTCCGAACACCTTTCCGGTGTTGATATAATTTTTTACCATCCTGTCTTCCAATGAATGATAACTCATCATGACCAGCCTGCCACCCGGCTTTACCACTTCGCCACATTGGTGCAAAAAATCTTCAAGCGCTTTCATCTCCGCATTTACTTCGATGCGCAGCGCCTGAAACACCTGGGCGAAATATTTGTGCTCCTTACCACGGGGAGCAATGCTTTGCAAGGCGTTTTTTAATTCGAGCGTGGTAGTTAATGGCTTTTGCGACCGGGCAACGATAACTGCTTTGGCTGCGGTACGTGCATTTTTCAATTCGCCATACATGCCAAAAATCCGATGCAGCTCCTCCTCACTGTATTCGTTTAGAACGGTGTTAGCTGTTTGTTTGCTGTTGCGATCCATGCGCATATCCAGCGGACCTTCAAACCGGGTTGAGAAACCTCGTTCCGGTGAATCAATCTGGTGCGATGAAATGCCCAGATCGGCCAGAATACCATCTACCTGAGTTACTCCATTCAACTTCAGGTACTGTTTCATGTACCGAAAGTTTGTTTGACAAAATGTAAAAGAACGACTATGAATATTTTCAGCCTGTCGCTTTGCATCTTCATCCTGATCGAAGGCTATTAACTTTCCTTCGCGCAGGTTTTCAAGAATTTTTATACTATGGCCGCCACCACCAAACGTTACATCTACATAGGTGCCTGATGGATTTATTTGCAATCCCTCAATACACTCGTTCAACATAACTGGTTTGTGGTACATAGGCTGTAAGCTTCAGGCTACATGCTACAATTCGTTTTCAAGTCTTTCAATGAACTTAGATCACACGTCACTTCGCTTCCCGCTTTAAATAAAACCTGGAGTGTGAAGCCTGTAATCTGCAGCTTTTATGGAGCCGTATTCAAAGCATTTACTTTGAAAGCTCATCTCCATGCGTTATTCGTTCAAATACTTCTCGGCCAGCTTAGACAATTCACCTGGGTCTTGGATGAGGTGCTTCTCATACACGGTGGGGTTCCAAACTTCAACTTTACTGCCCGTGCCTACCAACATCGCTTCTTTATCGACCTGGGCATAAGCCAGCATGTTTTTGGGAATAAGAAACCGGCCATTGCTGTCCAGTTCTATGGTTACTACCCCCGACAAAAAGCTGCGCTGCAAATCGCGAAACTCTTTGTTAAACTCGCTGAGTCCGGAAATTTTTGAGAAGACCTTTTTAAACTCCACCATGGGGTAAATAATAAGGCATTGCTCAAAACCACGCCTGATCACAAGCTCCTGCACCCCACCTTCCGGCTCGGGGAGCTGGGCTTTGATCCGCGCAGGCAGCACTATTCTGCCTTTGGCATCAAGCTTACACTCATATTCACTGGTGAAGAAAGTCATGACTTTGTAGTGGTTGTCTATTTCTCCTAAGCAAACTTAAGTAACTTTCAACCACTTCCAACCACTTTAACCCACTTTTTTGCATTTTTCTTGCACAAAAGCCCACAATACAAGCCATAAAAATGGTCGAACTTAATTAAATAACTGATAATCAGATATTTAACAAATAAGTGGATTAGCTTCAAAAAAAACGGGTCGCGGGCCACATCCGGTAAGGCAAGTACAGTCGGGAAACTCAGGCAACCTGAAACAACAAATGGCTTATAATTGAGACCATCTATCGGTTATTAACTTTCATCATGCACGGTCGTGGGGGGATTCACGTTCAGGTCAGGCGACCTGCAACAACGAAAGGATTTTTTAAATCCATGCATATTCACCCATATATAAATATATCCCGTCTAAAAGCGATTTCTATACCTCAGAACACCGCTTAACCAAAATATTTTACGAACGACAAATTACAAAATAATTAGCGGGTCACATCCCGTAAGGCAAGTACAACCGGGAAACTCCGGAGGTCAGGCGGCCTACAACAACAAAGGGGTTTAAATTGAAACCATTTATCGGTTATTAACTTTCATCATGCACGTTGGAGAAGAACTCCAACGTGGGCGAAGGGGTTAATTAATCGATTTATAAAGTTCTTTTATCCCTCCATGGTTAATAAGTAGCTTTCGGCCATTATCTATAAAGTCAAACGTATAGTAAGCTGGATAGATTGGTGGAGCGTTTTCAGGGCCAGTAAGCAATATTGTATTACTGTACATAGAAAGGTACCAATCATAGAAAATTAATTCAACCTCTCCTACAGATTTTATTCCAACCTTTGTACCAATGTTTATTTCGATCGGCATTCTTACACTACACTCCGTACATACCCACTTTTTGAATAACATATCATAATCTGGGTGCGCATTAGCTCTTTCGAATGAGGTAACCTCCAGTTGCCT
>LNFR01000051.1 GCA_001567185.1 Bacteroidetes bacterium OLB12 | reverse complement strand
GTGGGTGTAGTGTACGTAGCATTGGTTTGCCCGGCAATGGCTGTTCCGCCTGAAGCCACGGTATACCATCGATACTGCCCGGCTGTTCCGCCACTAGCACTTAATGTTACTGCACCAACGCCACACCTGGCTGCACTAGTTGTAGTAGGGGCATTTGGTGCTACCGCTGTTGATATTGTAAAAATTACGGTGGTAGTATAAACCGTACCACCGGCATTGGAAACCTGGCAAAAGTAATAATAGTTTCCAGTGCTTAACGTGCCCGTATTGATGCGCAGCGTATTTGAATTTACTCCAGAGTAGGTTGAATTAGTGGTTAGGGCAACTTCACAAAACTCGCAGGAAAGCGTAGGCCTGTAATACCATTGATAAGTAAGAAGGAAACCAGACGCAGTAAAGGGTATTGTTGCCTGAACATTTCTGCAATAGGTTACCGGAGAGGCGGGTTGAGTTGTAATTGTAGGCGGAGGTGGAATTACCTGCGCCTGTAGCCCTACACTGGCCGCAATTGCTAAAAGGAAGCACAAAAGTATTTTTTTCATATGCAGCTTTCTAACGCCTATTAACCTGAATTTGAGGGAAACTCTACTAGCTTGAAACGTGAAGTGTAGTAAATATAGGAAAATCCAGGTGAGATGAAAAGCTGTCGCTCAGCTAGCCATCTTAATGGGTTGGTTGATTAGGTTTATTTGCTATCGATTGTTGTGTCAGCAATGGAATCAAGCATCAAAGTACCTTGTTCCAATGTTACGTTTGAAGGCTTAGAAGAACATCCCATTAGAATACATAGGATAATCAAACCTTTAATTGATTTCATACCAGCTTTTCATTTATAGCTTTACTAACTGCTTCTGTCTGCGAGTGCACTTGTAATTTTTCATAAATCTTTTTAATGTGTGTGCGTACCGTATCAATGCTGATGTTGAATTGAGCAGCAATCATTTTATAACTGTTGCCTGTACTTAACACATTCAGGATTTCGCGCTCGCGTGTGGTTAGCTGATAGGGATTTTCGGACGGCCGTTGCATACTGCCAATTACCATGCGCGCAATGCTGGGGCTCATAGGAGCGCCACCATCCAACACTTCAGTAATGGCATCAAATAATTTCGAAGAGATATGCTTTTTCAATAAATAACCGGAAGCTCCTGCTTTTATCGCTTCCAATACATGAATATTATCATCGAATACGGTTAACATGATTACCGGTAACGATGTGTTAAAACTTCTTATTTCCCGTACTGCTTCAATTCCGGTTTTGCCGGGCATGTCAATATCCATCAGTACAACATCGGGTTGATGCTGGTTAATTTGACTTTTTACCTGAAGCACATTTGGGTAGGCACCAGCAAGCGCAAAGCCCGTCTGTTGGGCAACCAGGCTGCTCAGGCTTTCGCGCAGCAGGTCATTATCTTCAAATACAAGTATTTTTATTGACATCCGGCATCAAATTAAAATGGTTGAAAGGTTTGTTTCTATACCCCAATCATGTGATGGGTATTTCGACTGTGATGATTGTGCCCTTGCCGGGTTCAGTCAATTGGTTCCATGTGCCTTTTATTGCACGTGCGCGCGCTGCCATGTTTTTTAATCCATTTCCAGACGTGATAGCGGCTGTATCAAATCCTTTACCATTGTCTTGCACTTTCATATGTAATGTTTCGCTGGTACAGTTCAGGTAAACAAAAACCTGGGTAGCTTCACTGTACTTGGCAATATTGTTGATGGCTTCTTTAAAAATGAGAAAGAGGCTTTTGCGTTTTTCTGCATCCAACCGGATTGTACTAACCGTACGATCGCAAGTAAATTCGAACTGCATATTTTTAGGCTCCAATATTTCACTGGCAAACTCTTTCATTTTTGCCAGCACTTGTTCAACCGAATCGTTTAACGGATTAATGGACCATACCATGTCGCTCATGGTCTCCATCATCCGGCTGGAGTAGGTGGAAATTTTTTCCAGTTGACCGGAATTATCGTTTTGCTGCATGGCCAGTTTACTCATTATATTAATACTGGAAAGGGTAGAGCCGATGTCATCGTGCAGATCGCGTGCAATACTCTGGCGCATGTTCTCCAGCTCTGCCTGCCGTTTTATCCGGTTCATCACACGGTATCGGTTAATGAGCAGAATACTGACAACGATTACTGAAATGAAGACAGTAATCAGGATGGTGGTGTTAGCGCGCTGCTTTTGCAGTTCAAGGGTTTGTAGTTCCTGGTCTTTTTTAAGGAGTGCTATTTCCTGTTCATTCTTTTCGTTGTTGTACTTTTCTTCCAGTTCTTTCAGTTGAAGAAGCACTGCACCTCCCTCTATACTATCCGTCAACGATTCATGTTTCTTCAGATAGTACAATGCTTTTTCATAATCTTTATTAAGCGCGTAATACTCGCTCAGCCGGTGGTACTCAATAGCCTCTTGTTGACGGTCGCCAGTGCGGATAAGGGTATTGAGACCGTTTAGCATTAAGGCTTCTGTTTTCTTTTTATCTTGTTCAATCAAGTCAAGATTTAACAACTCCGATTGTGTTTTAACAAACGTTACACTATCGTTCAATTTTTTCGAGAGTGCCATGCTTTGTGTAAAACTCCCGCGTGCTTTTTCAATCTCCTGCATGCGTTTATATAACAAACCCGATTGGTGCAGGATGCGCGCTTCTTCTGCAGGAAAATTCATGCTTCTTGCTTCTGCCAGTGCTTTTTGAAAATAGGCTTCGGATTTTTGATAGTCGTTCAGGTCTTTGTGCACATCACCCAGGCTGATGGTGGAATTCAATGTGCCTCGTTTGTCGCCCAGTTTTTCTTTTAATTGGAGTGACCTTTCGTAATATTTTTTTGCAGTAACAAATTGATTCAGGTTATAGAAATCATTTCCAAGGCTTTGCAGGCAAAAGGATTGACCACGTAAATTTTTTAATTCTTCAAACAACTTAAGCGCCTGCAGGTGATAGTCTGTAGATTTTTTGAACTCACCCATGTTGAAGTATAGATTGCCAAGATTGAGTAATAACCCGGCCCGGTTTTCATCAGGCTTTGTCCATAGTCGCAGATTGTCTGCCATATACGGCAAGGCTTTCTTGTATTCTCCGCGGTTTTTATAAAACAAACCTGTAGCCTGGTTGTAATTATATAAGATTTTTTTGTTGTCCGGGTTTTGCTTTACTAGTTTTCCAGAAAGTTCAATGGCATATAATGCGCTGTCTGCCATACCAGTTTGCTGGTAGATGGTGATCAGATAGTTGTAAGCACCACTAAGCCACTTTGCATGAGCCGTAGCATTGGCATGTTTTATAATCTCAAAACTGTATTGCCTGGCCCGGGTTAAATCTCTCCGCATAAACTCATAGGTTAGGTTGAGCAGGGTTTCAAACTCAACCGTATCATGCTTTTGAAGCGCAACAATTTGTTTCAGGCTGTCGATAACAGGCGTTTGCGCAACCGTGGCCTTTATAGTTAAGGTTAGTAGAACCAAAAAAATAAATCGCATGAAGATGGGTTTTGCCATTAACCAGTAAGATAAAAAATTTTTGCTAATGTCTTTAGCTTAGGTGCGCAAAAACCTATGGCAACTTTATGGTATGTTTCTGGTAAAATAGGATTGATATATATGGTGCGCAATAATTATTCTTTTGTTGAAAGCGCCCTCTCGACTGTTTCTGAATACAAGATGCTGCGCAGTATTTAGTATAATACGGGGTTTATCGGAGAATTGATCACTTCGCCCACAACAGCCCCGGGGCACCAGGTATTCCAGTCGGTAATTTGATTTTTATTTTCAGGTTGTTTCAGGCGCATCTCACGATCCATATATATTATGGTCATCACCCTTCTCATTTGTTGTGTTGTGTTGGCGCCTGCGCGGTGAAAAACCCATCCGGAGTGAAAACTTATTTCACCCAGGTCAAATCCTTCAATAACATGTTTAAAATCCGTAACGCGCAACCGTTGTTGTATAAACACTTCGCTCTCGTCACTAATTTCAAGTTCGCGGCCCTCAACAATCTGGTGGCTGCCTGCGCTGAATTCGAGGGGTCCCATTTCCAATGGTGTTTCCTGCAGCGGAATCCAGGCGGTTATGGTTTTATCTGTTTCCAAAGGCCAGTAATATTGATCGGCATGCCAGGGTGTAATACCCCCACCACCCTCTTTATATAAAGCCTGATCGTGGTACAACCGTACCCCATCAACTTGCATAAGCTCGGTGGCAATCTTTGCCAACCGTTTGCTGAAAACAAATTGTTTAATGCCTTCATCTTCACGCCACAGGTTGAACAACTGGAGAAAGGCTTTTCCGTATGTATTTCGCTCGTCTAATTTTGTTTTAACCGTATTCATTTCTGCCACTTTGTTAGAAATGATTGAATCGAAGTATGCCATAGTATCGACATCAAACACATGCTTTATTTTGATAAAGCGATTTTCCTGGTAAAAATCAATTTGCTGCTGGGTAAGGTTGAACGGTTCGTCCAGTATTTTCTGAATGGAAACAGGTACCATAAACTCTAAATTTATATCAGAGAGATGCATGAAATTACTGAGATTTGGGGTAATGCACAATCCCTTCATGGGAGGTTACCGGCTACCGTTTCAGTGTTAAGTAGCCCAAGATTGGTTTGCGTCCGCTCTCAAATTCAATGGTGTAAAAATAAGTTCCTGATGGCAACTCGGTGTCGTTGTTTGAAAGTCCTTTAAACACACGATCGGTTTCATTATAATCGGTAATGTGAAACACCCGCGCACCCCACCGGTTAAAAATTGAAACTTTGTTTTTTCGGGCATCGGGAATAAGCTGGATATACCGGATATAGAAGAAGTCATTTTTTAAATCATTATTGGGCGATACTGCATTGTAAATTTCCAGTTCGCCAACTATGCTGAGAGTTAATGTTTGTTGGGCGCAACTTCCCAATAGATCGCACACCTCCACCAGCAGGGTTTCGTTACCCACAAAATCGGAGTTGCTATAATCTAATCTCAGGGTTGTACCGTTTAGGGTTGCTATGGCATGTGCGGGTGCGGTAAGGATCTGTAAAGTGGAAAGATCAAGGTTGTTGTCCGGGTCAGTAAGGAATGGGTTTAGATCAAATTCAGTAATGGCCTGAGCCGAAGCAATTATTTCTGTAGCGATTATTTCCGGAGGCTGATTACAACTCAGAATGGTTGCTATTACTTCTGTGCGATTACTCTCGCAGGTACCATTTACAATTGAAACATAGAAGGATGTGGTAGTATTGAGTACGGGTGTTGTAAATGCATTACTACTTGTACTTGCAATTGGTGTAATGTCGGTGGCGTTCGCATACCAGTTATAAGATTGCGTGTTGGTTGCCCCGGTTGCGGTTAGTGTAACCGTACCGCTCTCGCAACGGCTGGCTCCCGTGGTTACCGGAGGTGTAAGTGGATCGCAGAGAACTGCCGGTGTGGTAAAAACATGTGTAACCTCCGTACTCCGCTGTCCATCGGCATTTATGGCTGCAAGATGAATAGTGTAAGTTGTGTTCGGCAGCAGCCCATCCAGTACGGCTGCAAAGTCGAGGGTAATATCTTTGCCCGGAGTAAAATTTGAATACATACGGACCGGTGTTGTGGTAGTGCCATCATCAAAGTAATACGCAATGGCTACAATGTCCGACCCGGATTGTTGAACAAAAAATGGTTTGGTGTATGGATGGCTCCATTGGCCGTTTTCATCTAATGACCGGATATGGAACGTGTGAAACCCATTTGCCAGAACCGAAAGATCCATTACCACCAGTTGATCAAAGTTGTTTCCGGAGGCTGCAAGTTGAATTCCGTTACCAAAGCCCGGGTCCGTATCGAAAAAATATTCCAGCTTCCGTAGGTTGGCTGCAGCAGTAGTTTGTGCATGGTGTTGAACAAATACAGTTTTTGCAACGGGAATACTCCAAAGTCCATTGCTTTTAGCGCGCACGTACAGTTTGTGAAACCCTTCGCTTACTGTGCCCAAGGGAATGGTAAAGTTGCGGGTAAGATCGGGCGCGGCTGTTATGGGTATAGAAATGCCATTACCAAAACCGGGGTCTGTATCAAAGTAATATTCTATGCGGGTTACATCTTGCCCGGCAGCAGCTAAACTGCTTAGAAAAGCAATTAAGAAAGTAAGGCTACGCAAGGGTTAGTTATTTGACTTTACTTTTAGTTGAATGGGTAGTCCGGTATTTTTCTCGCCAATAACCGGTGCCGTAAATGAATAGATAGTTGGAATGGGCGGTATGCCCGAAAGTATATACGGCTCTGTTCCTCCAAACAAACCTCTTTCTGTGCCTCCAAACCCACTGCTTTTTAGGGGCGAGGATTCTGCTAGTTGCCATTTACCATCTGTGCTACCGGTAGCAACGAAGTTGAAACCGGTATTATTTTCATTACCATTTCCGGGTGGTAAGTAATTCATTCCATGTTCAGATGTATTATTACGAACCAGGCAGGAGATAAAAGTTAACGTATTACTAAGAAACAGGTTGTTTTGTACTATACCGTTAGCAACATTTATACCTCCATAAAAAATATTATTGGAAACATCCACCGAAGAACTTGCCGGAGAGTAAAGTGCTAACACTCCGGCACCACATCCTGAACAGGAATGATACGCGTAGTTATTAGAAATCATAATTCCAGTCTGTAATGCAGATACCACTATTACCGATTTACTTGATGAATTCAGGTTGCCATCCATAAAATTCTGAACAACCATAATGTTAGAGGCATTGATGGAAAGCATTGTCTCGTTGCATCCCGCTTCTTGTCGAATATGATTTCGTTTGAAAAGAATGTTGTTCGCATTGATAATCACCCTTCCGATTATTTCCAGTCCCATCACTACCGATCCTTCGCTGCCCAAACCAAGTTCAAGTTCTTCACATATTCCGGCCGATGTATTATTTAAGAATGCAGAGGCTACATTGGCTTGGGTGTTGGCATTTTCGTTCAAAAAATATCCCGGCCCGATTATCACCAGTCGTTTAGTAACCGTAACCTTTGTGGTGATGTAATTAACAGACGAGCCAATCAGGTAAAGCGTATCACCAGCAGCTGCGCCATCGTGGGCAGCCTGCAGGTTAGTAAAATCTTTAGCGGTGCTTCCGGGGTTGCTATCCACAATCCAGATTTTGGCAAATGCAACTGTGGAAAGGAATAGCATAACAAGTAAACTTAATATTTTCATCATAAGTTTTATTTTAAGATTGTATGTGTAGCAACTTTGGTTTGCGCTGAAAGTAATGAAATACAGGAACGAAAAGCAATAACCGGTACCTACATGTTTATGGGGTAAAAAATGTGGTTGAATAGTGTAAGGATGGTCGATTCAAACGCAACATTCTTCAAGGCAAAAAACATCGAAATGTAAACAATGTGTTTATTACCTCTTCAACAAGAGGTAGCCTGTTTTCATGCTGTGGCCGCTCAAAAACTCAATTCTATAAAAGTACGTTCCAGAGGGCAGTTCATTTCCATTTTGACCAAGCCCCCTGAACGCATTAGCTTCTGAGTAATTTTCTACTTCAAATACTTTGCTGCCCCAGCGGTTGTAAATAGTAACTGTATTTTCGGGTTCCAGAATTTCAATGTGTTCTATTTTAAAGAAATCGTTCTTGCCATCGTTGTTGGGTGATACGGCATTGTAGATTTTCATTTCACCAATTACTTCAATTGCAAATTGCTGTTGGGTACATTCACCAAACATATCGCACACCTCGATCGTGATCAAATCGGTTCCCGCAAAGTTCAAGCCTGCATAATCGATGGTCAGCACCCCGCTGTTGATGGAGGCAGCCGCACCGCTGGAGGGGCCTTGCACAATGGCGAGCGAAGAAGCCACCAGGTTATTGTCGGGATCGGATATGAGCGAGAGCAGGTTGAGTGAAGCAGACGCACCGCTGGTGGTAGTAAGGGAGGAAGAGGCAATAACGGGTGCCACGTTGTTGCAGGGAGCCGGCACGATGGTAACAGCGATGGCATCTGAAGCCACGCTGCTGCAGCCCGCTCCATCGGTAACAATTACCGAATAACTTCCATCGGTTGTTACGGTAATCGTGCTGGTTGTTTCTCCGTTGGACCAGACATAAGAAGCAAATCCGTTAGGAGCTGAAAGTGTTAGTGTATTCGAACTGCAAACGGTGATGGCGTTGCCCACCGGAGTTATCGATCCGGAGAGGGTGGGTTTAGCGGGGGGTGTATTAACCGTTGCCACCACTTCAATGCGGGCACTTTCGCAGGTGCCATTGTGAATGGAAACAAAGAAGGAGGTTGTTGCTGTAAGAACAGGAGTTGTGAATGAGCTGTTAACCTCACCGGTTATTTCTGATCCGGTGGCGGAGGGATACCACCGATACTGACCATCCGTTCCGCCATTGGCAACCAATGTAACAACACCCGCACCGCACCTTGTATCATTTGTAACACCCGGAGGCTCGCTGATCGCCAACGTTACATCATTCGAAAAAATATCCGGAAATCCATCTCCGGAAACCTTGCAACGATAGGTTTTTTCATTGGCAGCGCTGGCATTGGTTATGGTAAGTGTTTGGCTATTGGCACCACTCAGGTTCGCATTATCCGTTAGGTCAACATAACCCGGAATGCCGGCATCAAAAAACTGCCATTGGTATTGAATGTTAGCAGCTCCCACCGCTTCTACCATAAACGTGGCCGTTTGTCCCGCACAGGTTGTAACGGATTGAGGTTGTTGACTTATAGCAAAGCACGTAGCTGCCGTAGTTCCAACTTTCAGAATATACGTTGTTACATTATCTAATTTTGTCATCGTATATACACACGGTGATGGATCAAAATCATGAGTGCCTTGAAAGTAACCGGTTGAGTAGACGTTGTCGTTGATATCGGTGATTATGCTAGAGGCAAACTGACCTCCAACGGTGCTCCCTATCTGTCCGGCCCAAACATAATCACCGTTTTCGTCCAGTTTCAGAAGAAAGACATTGTTGGTACCAACCGGGGTAAGAATAGCGGTACCTGCCCCGGGGTCGAAATCCACATCACCTCCAAATTGCCCGGTGGCGATCACATTATTTGAAGCATCGGTTGTTATGGAGTTGGAATATTCAGAATTGATTGATCCAAAAGTTCTGACCCAACTAAAGGACCCATCGGGTTTGAGTTTTAGAAGGAAAGCATCTTCGTCTCCGTTTGAATTTACATTAAAGATACCCGCGTCCGGATCGAAATCCGTGGTCCCTACAAAATTGCCGCCTACAATAATATTACCAAGCTGATCGGTGGCAATTGTTGATCCGATGAGGGTGAGGTCGCCATTCAATACTTTGGCCCAAACAAAATTTCCGAATTCGTCCAATTTCAGAATCAGATTGTTTGAAATTCCTGTGGGTACCATGTCCACCACTCCGGCTCCTGGATCAACATCAATTGTTCCTGCCGGCACCTCGGTTGTTATAATTATATTTTTAAGACTATCAATCGCCACATCGTAGCTTGATTCATAATTGGATGTGCCAATTGCATTGGCCCAAACAAAGGCACCACTTGCGTCTAATTTGGAAATAAAAATATCACCTACACCGGTGGAGGCTGCGGTTAGTTCAAAGGTGCCGGGTCCTCCATCGAAATCTGTTGTACCGCTAAAATTCCCGGTTGTGATAACGTTGCCATCCGAATCGATAGCCAGGGAGTAAACCCATTCGTCATCTGTACCGGCCAGTTGTTGAACCCAAACCAGATTTCCATCGGTGTCCAGTTTTAAAACAAAGCCATCGTTGCCTCCGGCATTGGATAAACTCTGGTCTCCCGGCCCCGGGTCAAAATCAACAAGAGAACTGGTAAAAAGTCCACCGATGTAAACATTTCCGGAAGCATCAACGGCCAGGCCAAGAGCTTCCTCAAAACCATCTCCACCGAATGGAATGGCCCAAACAAAATCTCCGGCAGCATTTTGTTTCAGAATATAAATATCATTAGAGCCATTGGTGGAAGTGAGCGAATAGACACCTGCACCGGGGTCAAAATCAACCGTTTCAGAAAAAGTACCCAGCGTATATACATTGCCGCTCCCATCCACGGCAATGGCGTAACCTGTGTTTATATCGGAGTTTTGAAAACTGGTTGCCCATTCCAGCCTGGGTACCTGCGCCATCAATGGACTAAAGGATAGAAATAAGAATACAAAGAACTGCAGAAAGCTTAAACCGTTTGTATTTGGTTTTCTAATACTGGTTAACATAAAGTTGTATGAAAGATGGGTTCGATTGGAAGGCCTTTTTGCATGAATGACCAACATTTGATAAGATGAAGATAGAGAATGAAGGATGAATTAGAAAGATGGGGTTACTCTCCTTTTTTTCTTAGCTTTGGGTACTTTTTAAACTGATGGCCGAAAACACCTACAAATCCAACACCTTTAAGAAACCCGAAAAAGAAAAAAAATCGAAATCCAGTAAATCCAAGTCCCGGTTTTCTTTCGGTTTTTTTAAAGACCCCCGTTTTATTCTTGCCCTGGGTTTTTTCCTGTTGATTACATCGCTCTACCTTTTTGTGGCGTTTGTTTCCTACCTGTTTACGGGCAAGGCCGATCAGAGCGTGGTACTGGCTTTTTTTGATACCTCGTTGGCAGAATCGGGCCAGGAAGTGGATAACTGGTTAGGATTATATGGGGCTATCACTTCTCATTTTCTAATTCACCAATGGCTGGGTATTTCGGCTTTCTTCATTCCACCACTTTTTGTTTTTACTGGGCTTTAAACTGGCTTTTAAGCGCGAGTTGGTTTCCATCTTTTCGGCATTTATTCTTTCGGTCTTTGCCGGATTGTGGTTGAGTTTGTTGCTCGGCTATATTACGCACAGTATTTCGGGGGTAACGGAAATCGGTTTTTAAGTGGCGGGCTGGGATTTGAGCTGGCAAAAATTTCTACCGGATTGTTTGGATGGGGCACGTTTCTGATTCTGGCGTTATCGCTTTTCGTTTTCATAATCTATTACTTCAACATTACTGCTATCCATGCCTTTCAGGTAAAAGACCCTAAACCCATGGGGAATGAGGCCCTTGTGGTGGACGAACCGGAAAAGACTACCTACTCAGATGAGCGCGACAATTGGCCGGAGCAAAAAACAGAAGCAGAAATAATCCCGGAACCCGTATTGGTAACACCCACACCAGTTGAAGAACCAGATAAGAATGAGGTTATTCTTGAGGCTACATCGGAAAAAGCAGAGAAGACAGAAACAGCAAAAGGAGATGAGCCTTTGTTTACGGTTGAAGAAACCAAAGACGATACCGAAGAACTGGCCGAGCAATTGGTAGAGGCGCAAGGTATGTATGATCCTACACTCGACCTGAGCAATTATAAACTACCACCCATTGAACTGCTGAATGAGTACGAGCCCAGCAAAGTGCAGGTAACAGCCGAGGAACTCAATCAGAATAAAGATCGCATTCTCAGTACACTCACCAACTTCAAAATTGGTATTCAAAGTATAAAAGCTACCATCGGGCCTACCGTAACGCTTTATGAAATCGTACCCGATGCAGGTATAAAGATATCACGCATCAAAAACCTGGAAGACGATATCGCGTTAAGCCTGGCAGCACTTGGTATTCGTATTATCGCCCCTATTCCCGGCAAGGGTACTATTGGTATTGAAGTGCCCAATAAAAACCGCGAGATGGTGAGCATCCGTTCAGTACTGGGCTCAGAACGTTTTCAAAAAACCGATCGCGAGTTGCCAATAGCCATCGGTAAAACCATCTCAAACGAATTGATGGTAATTGACCTTACCAAGATGCCACACATTCTGGTGGCAGGTGCTACCGGTCAGGGTAAATCGGTAGGATTGAACGTTATACTCACTTCACTTTTATACAAGCGTCATCCATCGCAATTAAAATTTGTATTGGTCGATCCGAAGAAAGTGGAGATGTCGCTCTTCAGTAAAATTGAGCGGCACTACCTGGCCAAACTTCCTAATAGCGAAGAAGCGATTATTACCGATACCAAGAAAGTGGTTTACACACTCAACTCACTTTGTATCGAGATGGAGAACCGCTATGAGATTCTGAAAGATGCAGGTGCGAAGAATATTAAAGAATACAATGCCAAGTTTGTTTCGCGCAAGCTTAACCCGAAAGAAGGCCATCGGTTTTTGCCCTACATTGTTTTGGTGATAGATGAGTTGGCCGATTTGATGATGACGGCCGGCAAAGAAGTGGAAACACCCATAGCCCGGTTAGCTCAATTGGCACGAGCCATTGGAATTCACCTGGTGGTAGCCACACAACGACCATCGGTAAATGTAATTACGGGTGTTATCAAAGCTAATTTCCCGGCCCGATTATCCTTTAGAGTTACTTCTAAGATAGATTCACGTACTATTCTGGATACCGGAGGTGCCGATCAGTTAATCGGCCAGGGCGATATGTTGCTCTCAACCGGATCGGAGGTTGTGCGGTTGCAAAGCCCGTTTGTAGATACCCCGGAGATTGAACGCATTTGTGATTTTATTGGCTCGCAGCGGGGGTACGATTCGGCATATCTTTTACCCGAATTTGAAGGCGAAGATGAGGGTGGTGCAGCGGCTGTGGATTTATCAGAGCGGGATGCTTTGTTTGAAGAAGCAGCCCGCGTGATTGTAAACCATCAACAGGGTAGTACCTCGTTAATCCAGCGTAAGCTGAAATTGGGATATAATCGGGCCGGACGTTTGATAGATCAGTTAGAAGCCGCTAAAATTGTGGGCCCGTTTGAGGGCTCCAAAGCCCGGGAGGTGCTGATCAAAGACCCGATGAGTTTGGAACAATTATTGAACGATTTGAAAGAAAAACATTCGCAATCCTAACTTTTGATGATGAAAAAGCTCGTTTTAGCAGCCATTTTGCTCGTTGCAGGAATATCCGCTCATGCCCAGTACGATCCCAAAGCCCTTGAAATTCTGGAGGCTATGAGTAAAAAATACAAGGCCATTACCACCTTCGAGGCCAACCTTACCTCGGGCCTGACGAACGAATCGGAGGGGGTAAGTGAAGAATTTAAAGGAAAGATTACGGTGAAGGGAGAAAAATTCAGATTGGTGCTGGACGACCAGGAGGTAATTAATAATGGTACAACCGTTTGGACATACCTGCCCTCGGCCAAAGAAGTGAACATCGATAATTTCGATCCGGGTTCGGATGATGTAAACCCCACCAAGATTTTCGATATGTACAAAAAAGGTTTTAAGTATTTATACCTGGCCGATAAGACGGAAGGCGGAGTATTGTGCGAAGAGGTTGACCTGGTACCTGAAAAAAAAGATGCGCAGTATTTCAAAATCAAAATGATGATTTCGAAAAAGGACAAAAGCATTCAAAGCTGGACCATGTTCGATCGATCGGGTAACCGGTATAAATACACCATCACCAAGTTTACACCCAATATTAAGGTAGATGATTCTTTTTTTACGTTCGATGTAAAAAAGTATCCGGGTGTGGAGGTAATCGACTTGCGATAAAAAACATTCAGGATAATTAAAAGGGAAAGGTCGCCAGGGCGCGGCCTTTTTTATTTTCTGGTGCCCGCCAATTGTGTAACTTAAACCCACTAAACTGAACCTGTTGTGAACCGAGCAGAATTATTTAAACAGATACAGAAAAAGGAATCGTATTTGTGTGTAGGATTAGATACGGACATAACCAAAATTCCAAAACACTTGCTCTCGTTACCCGATCCGGTATTTGAATTCAACAAACAAATAATTGATGCAACGAAGGACCTGTGTGTGGCGTACAAACCCAACACCGCGTTTTACGAAGCACTGGGCCCAATGGGGTGGCAAACATTACAAAAAACATTAGACTATATACCCAAAGACTGCCTTACCATTGCCGATGCCAAACGGGGCGATATCGGAAATACTTCTGCCCTGTACGCAAAAGCTTTCTTTGAAAAATTACAATTTGATGCTATTACCGTGGCACCGTATATGGGTGAAGATTCCGTGAAGCCATTTCTGAATTTTTCCGGGAAGTGGGTAATCTTGTTGGTGCACACGTCAAACTCCGGAAGTGTAGATGTGCAACAACTTGAAACGCGGGGGGGCCGGTTTGTGTACGAAGAAGTAATAATGGCTTCGCAGCGTTGGGCTACGGCCGATCAGATGATGTACGTGGTGGGGGCCACAAAAGCGGATAAGGTTGGAATTATCCGGGCGCTTGCCCCCGATCATTTTTTGCTCGTGCCGGGCGTTGGAGCCCAGGGCGGTGATCTCGAATCGGTTTCCAAAGTAGGTATGAATATGCAATGCGGACTGCTGGTAAATTCTTCGCGTGCTATTATTTATGCATCTTCTAATGAAGATTTTGCAGATGCAGCACCGGGCTGAAGCAAAAAAGGTACAGCAGGAGATGAAAGAATATCTCGATAAGTTTGTCAGGTAAAAAGTTATCGCACGTGACTGAATCCTTCCTACATTACCTCTGGCAGTTTCAGTACTTTGATAAAAAGGAATTCAACCAGCCACCGACCGGAGAGCAGGTTTCCCATTATCTCACCCGGAATCCTGAACACAGATGCAGGGCCTGATTTTTTACAGGTAAAAATTAATATTGATCAAATCCATTGGGCGGGAAGTGTGGAGATTCACATTCAATCTTCCGATTGGTATGAACACAAACACCAAACAGATGCCGCTTACGAAAATGTAGTGCTGCATGTAGTTTGGGAAGAGAACAAACCTGTTTATCGGGCTGATGGAACCCGCCTGCCAACGTTGCAATTGAAAGAGCGCGTAGATAAAAGCTTGTTGAAATCTTATAACCGGTTAGTTAACCAGGCAGATCATATACCCTGCCAGCGGATCGTGCCTTCTGTAAGTACGGTAATCAGGCAGGCAATGGTTGACAAAGCCGCCATGATCCGGCTGGAAGAAAAAATCAAAACAAGTTTTAAAACGGCTTCAATCGAACCAGGGTGATTGGGAAGAAACAACCTATCAATTGCTGGCATCCGGTTTTGGATTTAAAATAAACAAAGAACCTTTTCTTCAATTATCAACTGTATTGCCTTACAAACTTATCCGGAAACACCGCTCAAAAATTGAACAAACTGAAGCGCTTTTGTTTGGGCAAGCGGGTTTTCTGGTGACAAAAACAAGAGATGAATACCTCACCACACTTTTTAATGAATTTGAGTTTCTGAATAAGAAATATAACCTGAAACAGTTGCAGCCCTCGCAATGGAAATTTTTACGGTTACGGCCTGCAAATTTCCCAACCATCAGGCTTGCCCAGTTTGCTGCCTTGCTTTATAGTTGCGATAATATTTTTTCAACCTTGATAACAACCAATAGCTATAAGGAAATTGAATCATTGTTCCAGGTTCAAACTTCACTGTATTGGAAACAGCATTACCGGTTTGGTAAACCGGCTACCGGTTCGGTACCCGCATTAGGTGCCGATAGCAGAGATGTAATTCTGATTAATACAGTTATTCCGCTCTTAATCGCCTATGGTCAGTCGCGCGATGACTGGAGCTATGTAGATCGTGCTGTAGAATTTCTACAACAGATTGCTCCGGAGAAAAACAAGATTGTTCGCAGTTGGCAACAGTTGGGATTTACAACCGCAAATGCGTTTGAAACACAAGGGTTAATTGAGCTTTACAATAATTTTTGCCAACGCAGGGCTTGCTTAAATTGCACCATAGGATCAACAATTATAAAGCCCGGTTCGGTATGATTGCCCTGCATGTGTTGATATTGGTGAGTTTGATGTACGTGTTTGCCAGGCGAATAGAAAGGACAGAGAAAGGATTGTTTTGGACTGCCTGGCTTTACCGCTTGTTAATGGGTGTATCGCTTGGCCTGGTTTATACCTACTATTATGATGCGAACGATACCTGGCATTTTTTTGAAGATGCTGTAAAGCTTTCTAACCTTGCCCGCACTAATTTTTCGGAATACGTTCAGTTTCTGTTAGCAAATCAACCGGATCCGGAAATCCTTCAGACTTTGTTTTCTGCGCAGGAGCGCTCGCTTTTTCTGGTAAAGAGTATCAGTTTGTTAGCTTTGATTAGTGGTGATAATTACTGGACATGTACCATCTACATAGCCACGTTAGCTTTTGGTGCCTCGTGGTATTTTTTCAAAACCATCAGCACCTGGTTTGAACATTCGAAACTTGCTGCTGCTTTATCGTTTTTGTTTTTTCCTTCCGTTGTGTTCTGGAGTTCGGGGTTGGTAAAGGAAACATTGGCGTTGGCTGGCATAATGGTTATTGGTGCGGTTTTTATAGAATTTATGAAAGGAGATAAGATAACGGTGTTGCACGTGCTCCTGTGTCTTGTAGCGGGCTGGGTTTCATGGAACCTGAAATATTACTGGACTGCGTTATTTATAGCGGTTATACTTACCTCTCTGGTTGTGTTCCTTCTCGGAAAAAATTGATTTACTTAAAACGTATTGGCCACTCACATGGAGCTTAACGTTTATTGGCATTGGTCTGGTAGCAACCCGGTTACACCCCAATTTTTACCTCGATCGTTTGCTGGAAGTAATTATATCTAACCACAATGCTTTTGTAAAAATTTCGAAACCCGAAACCCTGATACAGTTTAGCAACCTGCGCCCGGATTGGTGGAGTATTGTAATGCATGCACCGTTTGCAATTGTGTCCGGATTATTCCGGCCCTGGTTGGGTGAAGCCAACGGACTTACCGGGTTTATGGCCGCACTCGAAAACCTTGCATTAACAATTCTGCTTATTGGCGCCTTCTTTCGAAAAACCTGGAAAACAACGGATGGCCTTTTGGTTACAGCCGTGGTAGTTTATGTACTGATGGAATGTGTACTGATGGCGATAAGTTCACCCAACCTCGGCACGCTGTCGCGCTACCGGGTTGGGTTCTTGCCATTCTTTGTGTTTGTTATTTCGTACAAAAATCCGCTGATCGAAAAGATCAGATTATTAACATGGCATCGCCATAAGTAAGAAACTTATACTTTTCTTTCTTAGCGGTTTCATAGGCTTTCATTACCAGGTCAAAACCACCAAAGGCGCAAGCCATCATCAACAAGGTCGATTCAGGCTGGTGGAAGTTGGTTACCATGGCGCTGCAGATTTTGAAGTCGTAAGGAGGGAAGATGAATTTATCTGTCCAGCCTTCGCGTTCCTTTAAACGATTGGTTGCAGATACGGCAGTTTCCAAGGCCCGCATGGTGGTAGTACCAATGGCGCAAACTTTTTTCTTGTCGTCCAAAGCACGGTTAACAGTCTTCACCACTTCAGGTCCAACAATAAAATTCTCCGAATCCATTTTGTGCTTGGTAAGATCTTCAACATCTACCGCGCGGAATGTGCCTAACCCGATGTGCAGCGTAATGAAAGACATATCCACGCCTTTTATCTGTAAGCGTTTTACCAGTTGTTTGGTAAAGTGCATACCCGCTGTTGGTGCCGATACGGCACCTTTATTTTTAGCAAAAATGGTTTGAAATCTTTCCTTATCGGCAGGCTCCACTTTCCGCTTAATATATTTTGGCAGGGGAGTTTCGCCCAGTGTTTCTACAATCTTATCAAAAGCGGCAGAGTCGCCATCAAACAAAAAGCGAATGGTTCTTCCACGCGAAGTGGTGTTGTCGATTACCTCGGCAACTAAATCACCATCGCCAAAATATAGTTTGTTGCCTACCCGAATTTTGCGTGCCGGGTCCACCAGCACATCCCACAAATGCATTTCGGCATTGAGTTCGCGCAGTAGAAAAACTTCGATTTTAGCTCCTGTCTTTTCTTTACGACCATATAAACGGGCCGGAAACACCATGGTATCATTACCAACCATTACATCGCCTTCTTCAAAGTAATTAACAATGTCTTTAAAAACTTTGTGCTCAATTTTTCCGGTAGCGCGGTTTACTACCATCATGCGGGCTTCATCCCGGTTTTCGGCTGGATGCGAGGCAATTAAACTGTTGGGGATTTCGAATTTGAATTCTGAAAGTTTCATAAGCTTACGGGCTTTTAGGATTCTGCAATGAGGCAGTACTTTTTTTAATAAGGTCGCAAAAATAGGGCATGAATTGGCCTAAATGGAAATTTCCTGAAAGTTTTTAGAAACAAATTCGTGTACCTGGCCGTCTTCCTGTTGGTTTTACTCACCAAAAGGATAGCCATTTAAACCATTTATAGCAGGTTTATAGCCAGATTGAGTGAAAAACCGCGATTATTGCAACCTCAAAATGGTTTTATCCCGTTAAACCCACATGCTTACTTTACGCCTTATTTATGAGAGTCTGGGCTTTGCCTGGCGTGCCCTCAAATCCAACATCTTACGAACTGTACTTTCCCTGCTGGGTGTAACAATCGGTATCTTTTCCATAATCGCAGTACTTACCCTGGTCGATTCGCTGGAAAAGAATATTCGCGATAGTTTCAATTTCTTGGGAAGCGATGTAATCTATGTAGGCAAATGGCCCTTTACGGGTGGCAACGGCCCCGACTGGTGGAAGGAATACATCATGCGCCCCAACGTAAGTTATGCGGAGTACAAGTTTTTGAGGGCAAATGTAAAAACCGCTCAAACTGTTTCCATTTTTGCTGATGTGGATGGCATTACCGTAAAAAGTGGTAATAGCGGAGTAAGCCAGATAACGTTAAAAGGAGCAGACCTGGATTATGATAAAATCTTTGAAATTAATATTGAGAATGGCCGATACCTTACCAACAACGAAATTGAAGGAGGAAGGAATGTGGTGATTATCGGGTATGAAGTGGCAAATTCACTTTTCCCCAATCAGCGTTCTCCAATCGGTTCAACCGTAAAAATCAAGAACCTTAAGTTTACTGTGGTGGGTGTAACCAAACGGGAAGGCGAAAGCTTTCTGACCACACCCAGCAATGACTACAGTGTGATTATTCCCTACGATGCTTTCCGAAAATTATACCAAACGGGCACCGGGCGGTGGAATGAACTCGGATCAAATATTGGCTTGAAAGGATTTAGTACCGATATCGGGCTGGTTGAAATGGAAAACGATGCCCGCGGATTGTTACGTGTAAAGCGCGGCTTAAAGCCTGTTCAGAAAGATAACTTTGCACTAAACCGGCCTGAGGCTATTGCCAATATGATTGGAAGTGTATTTGATGTGTTGAGTGTTGCCGGCTGGGTAATTGGCGGCTTCTCTATGTTGGTGGGTGGCTTTGGAATTGCAAACATTATGTTTGTATCGGTTAAAGAACGCACCAGCATTATTGGGTTGCAAAAATCATTGGGTGCCAAGAATTACTTTATCCTATTCCAGTTTTTGTTTGAATCAGTATTCCTTAGCCTGATTGGGGGATTGGCCGGATTATTTTTGGTGTGGCTACTTACCCTGGCACCATTTGGAAGTTTACAGGTGATATTAACTGTAAAAAATATTGTGCTGGGATTAGGTGTATCATCCGTAATCGGGTTGATTGCCGGTATTGTTCCTGCGGCCATGGCCGCCCGCCTCGACCCGGTAATCGCCATCAGGGCTGCATAATAATTCGAAATTCAAAATTTAAAATTCAAGATTCGTAACCCCTAATCTTGAATTTTAAATCTTGAATCTTAAATCTTAAATCTTGAATCTTGAATCTTGAATCTTAAATTATTCAACCTCTTCCTTCACTTCGGCACCACTGGATATTTTCTCCTTGATTTTCTTTTTCCAGTTCTTCCGATAACTCCGGGTTGTCTTCAATCAGTTGTTTTACAGCATCTCTTCCCTGGCCTAATTTGTTGCCGTTGTATGAGAACCACGATCCGGATTTCTGAATCACATTTAATTCAACTCCCAGATCCACAATCTCGCCCGACTTGGAGATACCTCTGCCATACATGATATCAAACTCTACTACCTTAAAAGGAGGTGCTACTTTGTTCTTAACTACCTTCACCTTTACCCGGTTTCCGGTAATATCATCTGCCGATTCTTTGATTTGACCAATCTTCGGATATCCAGACGAACGGATGCATAAAACTTGAGGGCATTACCACCGGTGGTGGTTTCCGGATTTCCGAACATTACCCCAATTTTTTCGCGCAACTGGTTTATGAAAATACAGGCACATCCGGTTTTGCTGATGGTTCCCGTTAGTTTTCTTAATGCCTGCGACATCAGGCGGGCTTGCAACCCCATTTTGCTTTCTCCCATTTCGCCTTCCAGTTCGCCCTTTGGAACCAGAGCAGCCACTGAGTCGATAACAATAATGTCAATTGCACCAGAGCGAATCAGGTGTTCGGCAATTTCAAGCGCCTGTTCACCATTGTCGGGTTGCGAAATCAGCAGGTTCTCCGTGTCGATACCCAACTTTTCAGCATAACTCTTATCGAACGCATGCTCCGCATCAATAAAAGCAGCCAGGCCACCTTTCTTTTGTGCCTCTGCAATGGCGTGCATGGTTAAGGTTGTTTTACCGGATGATTCCGGGCCATAAATTTCCGTAACCCGGCCACGTGGAATACCCCCAATTCCTAAGGCGATATCCAAACCCAACGACCCCGTAGAAATGGCGGCTACATCCATCACCTTGGTATCGTTCAACTTCATTACAGTACCCTTTCCGTAGGTCTTTTCCAGTTTATCGATGGTAAGCTGGAGGGCCTTTAACTTCTCTTTTGCATCACTTTTAGCGTCACTCATATAATTGATTTGTTTGTTTCTGCTTAAATATTGGGGTTGAAATTACTACTATTTATAGTATTGTCAATAATTTTAGCTAATATTTTTAGTAATTTGTAGTTGCCCGATTTTCCTTTAAAAGTAAAGGTTTTAGTAAACGCGGGACTTAATTTGCTGGCCAATGCTAAAAAAAAATCTTTTGGTCTGTAGGCCTGATAATTCTGGTGCTGTTACTCTGGAACTGGCAATTGGTAGTTTATGGTGTGCGGCAAGGTTATGGCCAAATGCGCATTGTGTGGAATGCCAAACCCATTGAAGAATTTCTGGCCAACCCCCACTTTCCTGATTCTCTTAAAGCTAAGCTATTGCTCATCCAGGAAATTCGAACGTATGCTATCGACTCGCTGGGGTTAAAGGATACAGAAAACTACAAAACCCTGTTCGATCAAAAAGGCGAGGAGATCATGTGGGTTGTTCAGGCATGCGAACCCTATCAGCTAAAGGCCAGGCAATGGGATTTTCCGGTGGTTGGAACAGTTCCGTACAAAGGTTTTTTCGAGAAGCAGAAAGCCCTGGATGAGCGTGCCAAACTTGAAGCCGAGGGTTATGATGTAAGTATACGCAACCCGGGTGGGTGGTCAACGCTGGGGTGGTTTACCGATCCGGTTTTGAGTAGCATGCTAAAACGTAATGAAGGCGATTTGGCCAGCCTGATCATTCACGAAATGGTACACGCCACCATTTTTGTAAAAGACGATGTGGACTTTAATGAAAACCTGGCGTCTTTTATTGCCGATACCGCTGCCTATTATTTTCTGGCTTCCAGGTATGGCAAAAACTCAGCGGAGTTTACACAGTATTGGCAGGAAGATCAGGACTACCGCAGGTACAGCAAGCATATACTGCGGGGCACCCGCATGCTGGATAGTTTATATCAGAGTTTTACCGATTCCACCCCTGTGCTGGTAAAGCAACAGGAAAAGAAAAATATGATTGAAAGAATAATGAACTCTGCAGATACGCTTCAATTATATCAGCCCCGAAAAACATCCGGACGGCTGCCAAACAATACTTATTTTATGTCGTACCATTTATATCAGGCAAAGCAGCACACATTTAGTGCTGAGCTGAACAAAGATTTTAATAACGATTTGCGCAAGTACATTAAACACCTGGAACAAAAGCATCCTTTTCTTTAACAATGTAAAGGCAATCTATCCGTATCATTAAGGAATTGTTAAGGAGTGTGCAGGGGTTTTTAATTGCTTTGATTTGTATCTACTTTTATCGCAAAAAATGAAATAAACTATGGGTAATAAACCAACGCAAAAGGTGCTGGTGGTTGACGATGAAGAACCCATTCTTGAATTGTTGAAATACAATCTTGAAAAGCAAGGATATGATGTGCGCACAGCAGGAGATGGCCAGCAAGCCGTAGAGCAAGCCAAAAAATTTCATCCCGATCTGGTGTTGCTCGATATCATGATGCCCAAAATGGATGGTGTAGAAGCCTGCCGGCAGATTAGGGCTATGCCAGAAATGCTGAATACTTTTATTGTATTCCTTACCGCGCGGGCCGAAGAATATTCAGAAGTGGCCGCGTTTGATGTAGGGGCTGATGATTACATACTAAAGCCCATTAAACCACGCGCGTTGATGAGCCGCATTCAGGCGCTTTTTCGAAGAGGTTCAAAAAATAAAAACACATCCGGCCAGATTAAAATCGGTGAATTGGTGATAGACCGAACCAGTTACACCGTGCTGATAAATAACAAGGAGGTAAGCCTTCCTAAAAAAGAATTCGAACTATTATTTTTCCTGGCACAAAGCCCAATAAAGTGTTCAGTCGCGATGATTTATTGCAGCACATCTGGGGATCGGATGTGTATGTGCTGGCCCGCACGGTAGATGTGCACATTCGCAAAGTGCGTGAAAAAATAGGAGATAACTATATTACCACTATAAAAGGAGTGGGCTATAAGTTTAATCTCAGTTAGTGCATGGTATATAGTGCCCGTACGTTGGCTTTACTTTTGGCTGCCTCTATAGCCCTGGTCACTTCCTTGTTTCTGTCGCTGATGGATAGTGTGAGCCAGGGGGCGCTGCTGGTGGCGGCTGGAATAAGTTTTTCTGCTTCTTACCTGTTAATTTTTGTGGTGCTGGAGTTTCTCGTCTTTCGCGAGATAAATAAGATTTACAAAATCATGGAGAAGTTGCGAAAGAAAGAACTCGCCAATATCGGCAAACAAAAATCGGGCGTGTTAAACCCGTTTCAGAAGATTAACGATGAGATTCACAACTTTGCCACACTAAAGCAAAAGGAGATTGATGAACTGAAAAAACTGGAAGCCTTTCGCAAAGAATTTGTGGCGGATGTATCGCACGAACTAAAGACCCCCATCTTTGCGGCCCAGGGTTTTGTGCATACGTTGTTGGATGGTGCGGTGAACGACAAAAAACGTGCGTACTAAATTTTTGAAGAAGGCAGCTAAAAGCCTGGATGGTTTGGATATGCTTGTTCAAGACCTGCTCACGCTTTCGCAGATCGAAACGGGTGATATCAAGATGAAGTTTGAGAACATCGATCTGAATGCGCTTTGCACAGAGGTGGTGGATCAATTTGAAGAAAAAGCAGAAAAAAAAGATATCAGGTTAAAATTAAAGGCCCATCATAAAATAGAAGTATTTGCAGATTGGCAGCGTATTACCCAAGTGGTAACTAACCTGGTTTCCAATGCCATTAATTATACCCCGGAAGGCGGGGAGGTTACAATCACATTTGATTTGGGAAAAAAGAATGTAACCACGTATATAACAGATACGGGCGAGGGAATTCCACCACAGCATATCAGCCGAATTTTCGAACGGTTTTACCGGGTTGACAAAAGTCGCAGCCGCGAAAAAGGAGGCACCGGGCTGGGCTTGGCTATTGTAAAGCACATTCTGGAGGGGCATAAGAGTAAAGCCGAGGTACAAAGTACAGTGGGTAAAGGCTCTGTTTTCAGTTTTAAACTTCCACGCACCCGGCTTTATCATTCAGAATCGGAAGCACTATAGTACCTTGCGCCCGTGAAAATTTCAAAGTTCAGGTTTGAAGAGGCAATCCTCCATGAGGACGCAGATTTTATACTTATTAATAAGCCGCCTTTTATTTCTACGTTAGAAGACAGGAACGACCCCATTAATATACTGGCATTAGCCCGCCAGTATGAACCTGACGCACAGGTTTGTCATCGGCTGGATAAGGACACTTCGGGCGTGTTGGCGATAGCCCGCCACGCAGAAGCCTACCGGCATTTAAGCATGCAACTCGAAAACCGCCAGGTAACCAAAATTTACCATGCCGTTGTGGATGGCATTCACAATTTTAGCAACCAGTTGGTGGATGCACCCATTTTAAAGCAGAATGATGGTACGGTTAAAATTTCAAAAACCGGCAAGGATGCCCAAACATGGTTTACAACCCTACAGACCTATCGGTCTCATACACTGGTAGAATGTAAACCCGTAACAGGCCGTATGCATCAAATCCGTATCCACCTGGCCCGGTTGGGGGCCTCAATTACCGGAGATACCCTGTATGGAGGCAAGCCTTTTTTTGTTTCGGAAATAAAAAGAGGGTTTAATCTAAAAAAAATGACCGAGGAAGAACCTTTAATGAAACGGATGGCATTGCACGCTCAATCCCTGCAATTTTTGCTTCCCGGTGGGGAAAAAATTTCAATCGAAGCTCCTTATCCGAAAGATTTTCAAGCCCTTATCCGGCAGTTAACAGGCCATAATCGCTAAAAATGCCCTTTTTTCTTTAATCATATTAATCCGGTAAATCTGGGCCCCGGCTTGCATATTCAGTTTCAGAAATCTACTTTTGTGTCCCTTTTTAAGCAGGGGTAATCTTATTTAATCAGTTTTAAAGTAAAAAAAGTGGATCACAACAGCTATAAGACAATCAATGCCAACAAGACAACCGTAGAAAAAGGTTGGGTATTGGTTGATGCAAAAGACCAGGTACTGGGTCGCGTGGCCAGCCAGGTAGCACGCGTATTGCGCGGTAAACATAAGCCGAGCTATACCCCAAATGTGGATACGGGAGACCACGTAGTGGTTATCAATGCCGACAAAATCCGCATGACTGGAAAAAAATGGACGGACAGAGTGTACTTCAGCTATTCGGGTTATCCGGGTGGCCAGCGCGTTCAAACTCCAAAAATGATTGGAACGGGTAAACATCCGGAACGGTTGGTAGAACATTCTGTAAGAGGCATGCTTCCTAAGAACAGCCTGGGCCGCGAGTTATTCCGCAGCCTGCATGTATATGCCGGCACCGAGCACCCGCACACCGCACAACAACCTAAAGAAATAAAGTTCTGATAAATGGAGATTATTAACACCATCGGTAGAAGAAAGACCTCAATAGCCCGGGTATATGTAAAGCCAGGCAAAGGAGAAATTATAATTAATGACCGTGCCTTGAATGATTATTTCAAGTCAGAAATTCTCCAAACCACAGTAAAACAAGCAATCGCAATTGTAAAAGCGGATGGCCAATATGATGTAACTGTTAACGTAGAGGGTGGTGGAACGAAAGGTCAGGCCGAAGCAATTCGCCTGGGTATTGCCCGCGCGTTGGTTAATATCAATACCGAAAACCGTCCTCCTTTAAAGAAGGAAGGTTTGTTAACCCGCGATTCGCGCATGGTGGAAAGAAAGAAACCAGGCCGCAGAAAAGCGAGAAGAAGATTCCAGTTCAGCAAGCGTTAATCGACAGAACAGCATGGCAGAGAAATTAACAACCGAAATTTTAATGGATGCAGGTGTTCACTTCGGACACCTCACCCGCAAGTGGAACCCCAAGATGGCGGAGTACATCTTCATGGAAAACAATGGTATCCACATTATCGATTTGAATAAAACGCTGAAGTGCGCAGAAGAAGCTTCTTATGCGTTGAAGAACATTGTGCGCTCAGGTCGTAAGATCATGTTTGTGGCTACGAAGAAGCAAGCCAAAGACATTATTGCACAGGAAGCTACCCGCTTAAACATGCCCTATGTTACAGAGCGTTGGTTAGGTGGTATGCTTACCAACTTTGCTACGATACGCAAATCGTTAAAGAAACTTGCTCAGATTGAGAAGTTGATGAAAGACGATTCTTTCAATAACCTGGCGAAGCGCGAGCGGTTGATGATTACCCGCGAGAAGGCAAAACTGGAAAAATTGTTAGGAGGTATTACCGACTTAAACCGGTTGCCAGCCGCTTTGTTCGTAGTAGATGTGAAGCGCGAACACATTGCCGTAGCCGAAGCACAGAAATTGAATATACCGGTATTTGCAATGGTTGATACCAATTCAGATCCGTCTAATATCGATTTCCCGATTCCGGCAAACGATGATGCCTTCAAGTCCATCACGCTTATAACTGGTTACATTGGTAAAGCAATTGAAGAAGCCTTGATGGAACGCAAGAAAGACAAAGAAGAGGCAGGTCATAAGAAGGATGAAGAAGAGAAGCGTAAAGTTGACGAAGCCGTTGAGGAAGTATAAGCCGATGCCTGCGTTGCAGCACGTTTAATGTAAAAACCAAATTAAACATCGGCCCCCGGCCGGTGTTTATTTTTTTAAATTGAACTACAAAAAAATAAATCAATAAAATCAAATTAGTATGTCAGCAATTAGTGCACAAGATGTAAATAAGCTACGCACCATGACCGGTGCCGGAATGATGGATTGTAAAAAAGCGTTAACCGAAGCCAATGGTGATTTCGAAAAGGCCATTGAAAATTTTGAGAAAGAAAGGACAGAAAGTTTCGGCTAGCCGTTCGGATAAAGATGCTAAAGAAGGTTCTGTATTTGTAAAAACATCTGACGATAAGACAGAAGCATTTTTGATTGCATTGAACTGTGAAACCGACTTTGTGGCCAAGAACGAAGAGTTTCAGAGTTTAGGTAAGTTGATTGTAGATACAGCGTTTGCTAAAAAGCCAGCCACCAAAGAAGCGCTGTTGGCTGAATCGGTTGGTTCTTTAACCATCAATGATAAAATAACCGAACTGGTAGGAAAGATTGGTGAGAAGTTGGAGGTTAGCGCATTTGTGCACATGAAGGGCGAGGCAATTGTTCCGTACATACATGCCGGAAGCAAATTAGGTGTGTTGGTTTCGCTGAAGGGTGTGAATGGTAAAGACGTGAGTGAGGCCGGTAAAGATGTAGGTATGCAGATTGCCGCTATGAATCCGGTAGCTGTAGATGAGAAGGGTGTGGACAAAGCCCTGATCGAAAAAGAAATGGAGATTGCCAAAGCGCAGATTCTGGCCGAAGGAAAACCTGAAAACATGGTTGAGAAAATTGCACAAGGTAAACTGAATCGGTTTTTTAAGGATAACACCTTGTTACCACAGATTTTCGTAAAAGACAGTTCAAAAACGGTAGCTCAATATTTAGATGGCGTAACCAAAGGATTAACCGTTGTTGAGTTTAAGCGCGTAGCTATTGGATAAGCTGTTTGAATGAGAAATGAAAAGGGAGGCGCGGGCCTCCTTTTTTGTTTTTTATGCATCATGAAACATTTCTCGGTTTTTTACGTGATATTTACATCACAAAATTCCAACGAACCATGAAGCTTGTATTCTAAATTCAACCATCAGGGCATCCCTGTTTTTAGGGGTCGGTTGAATTTTTCCGGTTATGCACCGGGTAGTCCTGCCTTTTAACCAGCAAGGGCAAATACAAGAGTTCCAATCATTTATTTTATTTTCATTTTTCATGGAAAGCGTGTTTTCAAGAATTACTTCTGTTTTTCAACTTTTTAAAGAAGCCGTTGGGGGAGTTGAACAAGATTATACCCGGCTAAGCCTTAACCGTGCTATCTTTTTACTTGCCATACCCATGGTAGTAGAAATGGGTATGGAATCCATTTTTGCAGTAGTAGATATTTTTTTTGTAAGTAAACTTAATGACAGCAATGCCGTAGCAGCGGTTGGCTATACCGAATCGGTTCTAAGCATCTTGTACTCGCTTGCCATGGGCTTGGGTATGGGTGCTACTGCCATTGTAGCACGCAGGGTTGGCGAGCGCGACCCTGAAGGAGCCAGCATTGCGGCCGTACAAGCTATTTACCTGGCGCTTGGCGTAGCGTTTTGCATAAGCACGGTCGGTATATTTTATTATAAAGATATACTTCTCCTAATGGGCGCTTCGCAGGAAGTGGTGAACACAAGTTCATCGTATGCCTTGTGGATGTTTGCCGGAAACTATACGGTTACATTGTTGTTTTTAATTAATGCCGTATTTCGTGGAGCTGGTAATGCCGCTATCGCCATGAAAGCATTGTTGCTGGCAAATGGGTTAAACATCCTGCTCGATCCGATTTTCATTTTCGGGTTTGGGTTTATTCCTGCAATGGGTGTGGAGGGGGCAGCCATTGCCACAAACATTGGGCGTGGGGTTGGGGTGTTGTTTCAACTTTATTATTTGCTGGGTTCTAAAAGCATAATTCAGATTAACTGGAACAACCTGGCCGTGCGCGCCAACATTATCTTAAATGTAATAAAGGTATCAGGCGGTAGCATTTTACAATTCATCATTGGCTCAGCAAGCTGGATTTTCCTTATGCGTGTGATGTCAACCTTTGGCGATAATGCTGTGGCAGGTTATACAATAGCCATTCGTGTTTTTATTTTCACTCTATTGCCATCCTGGGGTTTGGCCAATGCAGCAGCAACCTTAGTTGGACAAAACCTTGGAGCAAAGCATCCCGAAAGAGCGGAAGCTGCGGTATGGCGATCGGCTTACTATAATGCTTACTTTATGGGGTTTGTCATGATTATGTTCCTGCTGTTTGCACCCTATATTATCAGTATTTTCAGCACACAACCCGATGTGTTGCAGTATGGCACGCAAGCATTGCGCTATGTTAGCCTGGGCTACATTTTTTACGGATACGGAATGGTAGTGGCACAAGGCCTGAACGGAGCGGGCGACACCTACACACCTACTATACTAAACGTATTTGGGTTTTGGGTTTTCCAGATTCCGTTTGCTTACCTGGCGGCTATTCATTTTGAATTAGGAGCAAAAGGGGTCTTTCTGGCAATTGTTCTGGCCGAAACATTAATGGCCATTGCCGCAATAATAATCTTTAGGCGAGGTAAGTGGAAGGAGGTTAAGATTTGAATAACAAGGGTTGATTGGTTGATAGTCCATCGTTAACACCGTGTTTACGATGGACTATCGACCAGCTAACCATCTACTATTGTGGTTTCTTAAATGCTGCTTTCATTGCGTTATTTAATTCTTCCCCCGCTTTTTTAAGTGCGGCCTCTACTTCTTTCCACCGCTCTTTGTTCTCAGCTTCTTTTTTGAGTTTTTCCGCAGCTACCTTCAGCTCTTCATACTTGTCTTTCATATCTGCCTCCACACGCGAACCGGCATCTTTTAGTTCTACCAAAAACGAATCCACCTTTTTTCCAAATTCTTTGAAAAATTTTTCTGCTTTTCCTTCTGTCTTTTCTTCCATAACCAGGTTTATTTTTTCAACTTACTAATCTAAAGTATTTAAAATGAACAGTCAACAAGATCCAATTAATAGCATCCGGCAGTTGCTTGAAAGTAAATCAACAGCTAAACAGATTACCTATAAAAATTTGCTGGCTGCATTTTCAATACTGGGTAAGGAATCGGAGCGGATTATTGATGAATTAAAGACCGCTAACCCGGCCGATACAGACGTTACTGTTGAATTTTCGTGGATCAACGAGCACGAGTTTCACGTAAAACTTGCGGGCGATTTACTGGTGTTTGTGTTGCATACCAACGTGGTAACTTTTGATGAAGAACATGGTGTGATGAAGACACCCTATATCAGGGAGAAGGAGGTGAACCGGTATTTTGGTCAGATTATGGTTTATAATTTCATGTCTGATTCATTAAAATTTAACCGGATGAACGACCCTGGGTACCTGGTTGCGCGGCTGCTGATAAATCATGAAGGAAGGTTTTTAGTGGAGGGCGATGGGCAACTTGGTTTTTTATACAATACCATTTCTACTCAACCCATAAGCGAAAATGATTTGAACACTCTTGTTAAACTAAGTTTAATGGCTGCAATCGAGAATGATTTAATGGCCCCTCCGTTTCCGCAGGTTCGGTTTATTCACCC
>LNFR01000050.1 GCA_001567185.1 Bacteroidetes bacterium OLB12 | reverse complement strand
GCATTTGAATTGGTATTGGGTAATCACTCGATATCCCTTAGACAGCCCTGCAATACGAACGAAACAACCTGACAGGTACATAAATCGAGTACTGTGTTATAAATTGCTTACGCATGAACCAATGGATCAGGTACCAGAGGGGGTGTATAATCTTTCAGGTCACATCCATCCCGCTGTGCGGTTAAAGGGTACCGGCCGGCAATCCGTCATGTTGCCATGTTTTTATTTCGGAAAACAGCAGGGTATTTTACCCGCATTTGGTTCGTTTACCGGAATGGCTCGTATTGTTCCAAAAAAAAGAAGACAGAATTTTTGTAATTGCAGAAAATAAAGTGATCGCCTATCCCCATGAATAAACTGGTACTTGTATTTTTTTTATGGATTGCTGGCCGTGTGCGGCAGGGCACAGGATACCACAAGAATTTCGTTGTTGTTTACGGGCGACATCATGCAGTCATGATTCAAACATTGCCATGGCATACGATCCGGTATCCAAACGCTATGATTATTCGGCCTGCTTTGAATACGTTGCGCCCATCATCCGTCCGGCCGATCTGGCCATTGGCAACCTGGAACTTACACTGGCTGGTTCGCCCTATAAAGGATACCCGCAATTTAGTGCGCCCGATGCACTAGCGGTTGAACTAAAGCGAATCGGTTTTGATGTGTTGGTTACCGCCAATAATCATAGTGTGGACCGTAGAAAAAAAGGAGTAGAGCGAACCATTCGCGTACTGGACTCATTAGCGATTTTGCATACCGGTACGTTTATTGACTCGGCCACGCGGGCTAACACCTATCCATTAATTGTCGAAAAAAATGACTTCAGGTTTTCTTTGCTCAATTACACCTATGGTACCAATGGCATTCCTGTAACAAAACCCAACATTGTAAACCTGATTGATACCGTACAGATTAAACTTGATTTAGCGCAGGCCAGGCAACAAAAAACCGATGCGATTATTGTGTTTATGCATTGGGGCGATGAGTATCAGAGTTTACCCAACTCCACACAGAAGAAATTAACGCGGTTATTATTCAGGGAAGGTGCCAGGCTGGTGATTGGCGCACACCCGCACGTATTGCAACCTATGGAATGGAATAAAGAGCAGGATCAACTGGTTGTTTATTCGTTGGGTAATTTCATATCAGGCCAACGCCCGCGTTACCGCGATGGCGGTGCTATGGTGTGGATAGATATGCAAAAGATAACCACCCCGGCTGGTGCAAGCACATCAATTCTTAATGCCGAGTACGAATTGGAATGGGTGCAAAAATCCAACGAGTTTGTCATGCGGCCCTTTCGCTATTTTGAAGGCGATACAGTTTTTGTGAAGGATAAGACGGCTCGCGCAGCCATGCAGGTATTTGCAAAAGACTCGAGAGCATTACTTTCCAAACACAATGTTAATATTCAAGAGCGTACACATTCGCTGGCTACGGATTCTGTTGTGTATTCGATCCGGCTACCGGACGATGTGGTGGTGGATTCAGTATTACTGGAAAACCCGATGATAAAATTTTATGGATTGGAACAAACTTTGGATCGTGGCCTTTGGATGCTTGGTAATTTTTATGATGTGGAATTGGCTCAACAAGCTATGCTGCAAGTGGTGGGTAGTACTACGCTAAGAAGGTTGCGTGTAGTGCGCAGGGTTGACCTGGAGTTAGCGTCCGGATCCAAAAATAACTCCAATTGAAAATTCCAGTCCGGTAAAATCTACTTTGCCGTCTTTGTACTCCACAGAAACAGTTTCGAGCCCATTTGCTGTTCCACCGGTGTACGATCCGGTTAATGGAAATTTTGCCGTTCCTACCAGGTAGTTTACTTCCAGTGCAACCGAGAACTGACGCGTTACAGGTACCGTAAACTCAACACCCACGTGATATCCGAAACCGGGGTTGTTATCAAAATTCAGGTTGGAGTTTGCCACATCCCAATCTTCGTACGTGCGAATGGCCCGATCAAAGTTTCCGAGGTTTAGTTTCTGATCAAATCCATAAAAGGCAAAGCCACCCCCTTTAATATCGAACTCCGCTTGTTTGCCCTTGAATTCGAGCACGAGTTCAGCCGGAACAAACAATGTAAAGTTTGGCCCAAGTAATGGATCCTTGGTTTCAAAAGGCAGGCCGAGCATATTCATACCCGACATGCGGTAGAGCGAGAAACCGGTTTCCAATGCAATTACGCGAGTGAGGTTTACGCCCACCCCCCGGAATGAAAACGGACTGATGGGAGTAGAGAAATAACCGTTGCGCGGAATGAAGTATGAAAATGACAGGCCAACGTCCTGCGCTTGCGTACCCATGGCAGCAATGCACAGAAGGGCAATCAGAAAAAAAACGTTTCATAATGATTACTTGCGGTTATAATCGTTAAACAAAGTTTGCATGTAAATCTGGCCGTTGGTTAATTCATTTTCGTTTCCCGTTTGGCTTACATAATTTTTTATATCGAAATCATAAATACTTTCGTGTGTAGCACTTACGTATCCAAAACCATTGTTGAATACATAAACGGCAAACGGATTAACAGACCGGGCCAGTATATTTTTACTGAACAAAAATTCCGATTGAGGTTGAATCCGGAGTTGAGCAAGCAACGTGTTGGCTATGTCGGTCTGGCTGGCAAACGTGCCAATGCGGGTGCCGGGCCTGGTAATTACCCCGCCTAACCATAACATAGGAATCTTAAATCTGGATTTATCCTTCAGCTCCAGTAAATCCGGAAAGCGATGACCATGATCGGCTGTAACAATCACCAGAGTGTTTTTCCACCAGGGCTGTTGTTTAGCCTGGCGGATAAATTCGCCCAGGCTTCTGTCGGTATAATAGCAGGCGTTCAGGAACATGGAACCTTCATCCTTTCCTGGTATAACTGTTTCCATGGGTACCTCAAAGGGTTCGTGGCTGCTTAAGCTTAGCATTACTTTAAAGAATGGGTTGGGTGCAGCGTTTAGCTCACGTAACATTTTTGTAAATACATAATGATCGGCTACTCCCCACTTGGAGTCGTTCAGGTTGCTGTCAAATTCATCTTCATCGGTAATTGAACCAAAGCCGGCTATCGTTAAGTATGATTCCATATTGGCAAAACCTACATCGCCACCATAAATAAAAGATGTAGCGTATCCGTTACGCTCCAGTTCTTTTGATAAGAAGGGTAAGTGTTGTGTCTTTTCAGGAAACTTAATGATAGAGGTACGCGGCTGGGCAACATAGGCACTTAAGATGGATACCAGCCCTTTGTCCGTACGGTCGCCACTTGCATAAAAATTTTCAAAGAGCATTCCTTCAGAAATCAGGGCGTTAAACTCAGGTGTGATGTTGGGCAAGCCGCCCAGCGGTTCAATAATTTTGGAGGTAAAACCCTCCAGAATAATTAACAATACATTCGGATGATGGATGGTGCTGTCAATGGCAAATTGAGTTTCGCTGGTTTGCATCAATGATTTAAACTCCGCATCCAGGTTGCCGGCTTGATAAAAATCACCAGGATATTTAACAGCTTTACTTTTGGAAACACTTCTGAAAAAATTCCAAACCGGATTAATTCCTGCGTGATTCGGGAATGATTTTGTTTTATGAAAATACACTACTCCGGTATTGAGCGGGGCAACCGTAAAACTGCTGCGAATGGGAATAAGCAACGCTGTCGTAATCACCAACCACGTTAGCGCGTGCTTTTTTTTAATGGGTGGCAATGTTAAAAGTTGCGGAGCAAGCCAACGGGAGTAAATAAAAATGAAGGAACTAAAAAGTGCAGCAAAAATCAGGATCAGGCCAACCAGCACTCCGGAGTTTACACTGCTGATAGCCTCGCTTTCCAGATACATAAGCGGAGTGGAATTAATGCGAAAACCCCAATGTTTGTAAAGTTCAAGGTCTGTTACTACCAGTATGGTTGAAATCAGCAACAGCATGATTGTAATTATTCCTGTTGCATAAAACGTAAACCGGTTTGATGTAAACGCAGAAGCCACAAATAATAATCCCGGAAGGAGGAGCCAATAGCCTGTCATGGCAGCATCCATTCGTAAACCCAGCAACAGGGGCATGGTTATTTCCTGAAGAGAGAGCGAGTTGGTTTGAGGAAGCAGGTAGAGCAGGAAGAGTACACGCCCCAGTGTAAAGTAGGCCATCCAGTAAAGAGCCAACAACCCAAAGAAACGTAACCGGTAGCGCATGAAGTTGCGAAGTTAACGAAAGAACCAATTTCAACTACTGGTAAAAGGTCAAAACGTATTTTTAGGAATTCAATGTACCTTTAGGAAAAACCAAAACTTGAAATGAACCGAAACACATGTGTCGCATTGGTGTTGTTACTTTTTGTACTAACCCAATGCTCCCAAAAGGAAACCCCGGCTGATCTCATCATTAAAGGTGGCACTATTTATACAGTAGAATCTGAAAACCCAACGGTGGAAGCGGTGGCAGTAAGAGCTGATACGATTGTTTATGCCGGTAACCTGGCGGGACTTTCTGTTTATGAAGGAAAAAACACCACCGTAATTGACCTGGCAGGAAAAACCATGACCCCCGGTTTTATTGAAGGGCACGGCCATTTTATGGGCTTAGGTTACAGCGAACTAAATCTTGACCTAATGAGTGTAACCAGCTATGAAGAGATGGTAGAGAAGGTGAAAGAAGCCGTAGCAAAAGCACAACCCGGGCAATGGATAATAGGCAGAGGCTGGCACCAGGATAAATGGACAAAGAAACCAGAGAAACAGATTAAAGGATTTCAAACGCATCATTTATTAAGTGAGGCATCGCCTGATAATCCGGTATTTCTGAGTCACGCCAGTGGCCATGCAGGTTTTGCCAATGCCAAAGCCATGCAACTTGCAGGCGTAAATCAGTTATCGGTAGAAAAGCTTAGCCGCAACCTGGGCGAGGGTGGAGAAATATTGTTGGATGAACTCGGAAACCCCACCGGCTTATTTAACGAGCGGGCACAATATTTAATAACCCAACACATTCCGGATAATACAGCTGAAACGGATGCACAAGCGCTTGAACTGGCCATAGCTGCCAGCTTGCGCAACGGTATTACCAGTTTTCATGATGCCGGTGTTTCGCGGGACAATATCGAGTTGTATAGAAAATTTAAGGCAGCAGGTAAATTGAATACACGCCTGTACGTAATGCTAACCGGCTTTGATAGCAACCTGCTTTACGAATGGTTTAAGAAAGGGCCCGAAATAGATACAGCCAATCTGCTTACCATCCGAGCTGTTAAACTGAATTGCGATGGGGCCTTGGGGTCGCGCGGGGCCTGGCTGTTAGAACCCTATTCCGACCGGCCTGATTTTAGCGGCATGGCTACGCTATCGATGGATACCGTACTGAAAATTTCAAGAGAAGGATTAAAACATGGATTTCAGATTTGTTCGCACGCTATTGGCGACAGAGCCAACAAAGAAATTCTGGATCGGTACGAACAAGCGTTCTCAGAAAATCCGGGCAAGACAAACCACCGGTATCGGATTGAGCATGCCCAGCATTTGCACCCGAATGACATAGCCCGCTTTGGAAAACTGGGTGTAATTCCCGCCATGCAGGCCATTCATTTATCGTCCGACAGGCCGTGGGCAATAGAACGGTTAGGAGAGAAGCGGATTAAAGAGGGTGCCTACATGTGGCAATCGTTATTAAAATCGGGGGCAGTAATTGTAAATGGAACCGATGTTCCGGTGGAGCCCATAAACCCAATTGCATCTTTCTTTTGCATCGGTTACCCGGCAAACCTTAAAAGGCGAGCCGGTAGGAGGGTTTGAGCCTGACGAAAAAATGGCCCGAGGGCAAGCCTTGCGTTCATATACGCTGGACGCTGCCTATGGAGCATTTGAAGAAAAAAAGAAGGGTTCAATCAAGCCGGGCAAGCTGGCTGATTTTGTAGTTTTTAGCAAAGACCTGATGACGATACCCGATTCGGAGATACTTTCAACGGAAGTAGTTTTAACAATATTGGGAGGTAAAGTCCTTTACGAGAAAAAATAAAGCAGTTTCATTATTCACGATCCCGCCTTAGCGGGATCGTGATGAAGTTCTTTTGAAAGGTTTGGTTTTTTGTAGAGAGGCTCTAAATATTACTTCAGAAACTTGTGTGCTCTTTCAAAGAGTAATTTTCTGTCTGCAGTAATGGTAGGGTCTGAGTAAATACGGCTGGATAGTTCGCCAACCACCGCTTTCTTATAGCCCAATTTTTCAGCAATCTGTTCGCAGAAGTGAATTTCACTTTTAAACACCTGGCCATCACTTTTCATGAGTTGGATCAGGTGATAGAGGTTTTCAAATTTTTGATCTTCGGAGAACGCACTTAAATCGCCAATCGGTTGGGGGGTCTTCATCATGGTCTCAACCTCGTCTTTCGACAACCCGTTAGCTTTACCAATCAGATGAATCACTTTGCTTCTTTTTCACCAACCGATCGATCGCTGGCCGCCAGATTAATTAGCACATTCAATTGTTCTTTAATCATAACTAGTTTTTAGTTTTGTGCAAATGTATATTGTCAGTAATCGAAATTTAGAGTAAAAATTGATTATTTCTTACACCAAACGAAAAAAAGAAGCCAGAAAGCGTGGGTATGCAACCTCTTTTCAACTGGCTTGTCTATGGGTTATATAAAGCAAAAGAAAATGAAAAGGCTCGTATTAGTTTTACTGATGCTGTTTTGCGGATGTCTTACCTGGGCGCAGCAAAGCGATGTGCGGTCGTTGGGTGCGTTTAGCGGGGTAAAGGCCGGTGAAGCGATTGATGTGTATCTGAAAAAGGGAGGTAAAGAAAGTGTGCGCGTTGAAGTAACCGGAACGGATCCTGCTAACGTGCTGACAGAAATTTCAGGAGGTTATCTTCGTATTCATATGCGCGATGGCCGCTATAGAAACCGGAGCGTGAAAGTTTATGTAACCTATGTTTCGTTGAATAAGATTCATGCCAGTTCGGCCGCCAATATTTTTTCGGAAGGTACAATCAAAGCAGACAATTTGAATGTAAGCGCTTCCAGTGCTGCTTCCATAGAAATTTCAATTGATGCAGGTTCGGTTGTTGCCGAGGCATCCAGTGCAGGCGATGTCTTGTTGGAAGGTAGAGCCAAAACTCTTGAAGTGGATGCCAGCAGTGCTGGTGAGGTTGATGCGTATGCGCTGGATACTGAAATTGTACGGGCCAGCGTAAGTAGTGCAGGTAGTGCTAAAGTGTCAGCTTCTAAAGAATTAATAGCAAGAGCCAGTAGTGGAGGAAGCATCCGGTACCGGGGAAGTCCGGCTAAAATTAACACCGACTCAAGCAGTGGCGGTTCGGTTAAAAAGGCTAACTAATCGGAGGGGGTAGCGTTATAAGCGCTTGTTTCAGAATTCGAAATAAGAGCGTCATTCCGGCCTGTGCCACAATCCCTTTCAATACCGCAGAATCGAGATTGCGGAATAATGCGATGACAGAAGGACTTTGAAACACCCGCTTTATTTATGCGATGATTTGCGGGTCTGCTTATTTCTTTGTCCGTCTTCCTGGCGGTTTAATTCCCAATTATATAACGCTTTGTTAAAATTCTTAAAATAAGAACCAACCAACTTTGTATTGCCAAAATCGGGTTGTGTAAATGCGATGTTGATCATAACGCTTGACTTTAAATACCAAACATTTAGACGTACAATGCGCATTTTAAGTTTACGAAGGGTAAAAAAAATCTAAAAGATTTCGCCCGAAACGGTTTGCATAAGCGCCAGAACTCAAAAGGAGGTGGTTGTTTTGCTTGAAGGAGAAAAAGAGCTCCAGCCACACCCACATACGAACCCCTAACCGTGTTGGGAGCTTTACGAATTACTGTTATGGTCAATTTATACCCTCCTGTTAACGTATGCGCCAATATTTTTTAAAAATAAGGTAAAATTTGACCCTTAGTTTTTAGTAAAACATATATTTTTGGGCCCATCTATATACAAAACAACCACACTATGGCGCACTTACGATTTGAAGCCCTCAAAAAATTGAATGAGCGGCCCAAGGTTCATGTAGATGCAACAACACCACATATTTCGCAATTCTTTGGCGAGAATGTATTTGGGATGGAGCAAATGCGAAGCACCCTGGCACCAGCCGTTTTCAAAAAAGTTAGTCACGCAATTAAAAACCACGAAAAGATTGATGAAGCTACCGCTGATGCCGTTGCTTCGGCTGTAAAATCGTGGGCAATTGCAAAAGGTGCCACGCACTTTACGCACTGGTTCCAACCCATGACGGGCGGAACGGCCGAAAAACACGATTCATTTTTTGATGCCCTTTCGGGGATTGAAAAATTTAAAGGCAGCGAACTGGTTCAGCAAGAACCGGATGCCTCCTCTTTCCCAAGTGGGGGTATTCGCACTACATTCGAAGCGCGCGGTTATACCGCATGGGATCCCACATCGCCCATGTTTTTATATGGTAAGACGTTGAGTATTCCAACCATTTTTGTTTCCTACACAGGTGAAACATTGGACACCAAATCGCCCTTGCTAAAAGCGTTAAAAGCGGTTGATGTTGCGGCAACCAAAGTTTGCCAGTTATTTGATAAAGACATTCAGCATGTAGTGGCCTCCCTTGGCTCCGAACAGGAATACTTTGCGGTAGATAAAAGTTTATTCAATGCCCGTCCTGACCTGGTAATGGCCGGCCGTACGGTTTTTGGTCATTCTCCGGCACGGGGTCAGCAACTGGAAGATCATTATTTCGGCACAATTCCGGGTCGTGTGTATGATTTTATGCGCGATTTTGAAATAGAGTGTTGGAAGTTGGGTATTCCGGTGCGCACACGTCACAATGAAGTTGCGCCAAGTCAGTTTGAGGTGGCTCCTTTATTTGAAGAAGTAAACGTGGCTAACGACCACAACCAATTAATGATGGATGTGATCAGTCGCGTAGGCGATAAGCATAATCTTAAAATACTATTTCACGAAAAACCTTTTGCAGGGTTAAATGGTAGTGGTAAGCACAATAACTGGTCGCTGATTACCGATACAGGTGTTAACCTCTACGCTCCATCCAGTTCCGCACGCGATAATTTACTCTTCCTTACATTCTTTGTAACTACCATCAAAGCGGTGCATGAATATGCCGATTTGTTGCGGGCCAGCATTGCTACAGCCGGTAACGATTTTCGACTGGGAGCAAATGAAGCACCTCCGGCAATCATGTCTGTTTTTATAGGCTCGCAAATGACGGCCGTATTGGATGAATTGGAGAAAAACGGAAATGTAAAAATTGAGAAAGGCGATAATATGTACATGAAGTTGGGTATTGATCAGATTCCGGAAATTATTCTGGATGCTACGGATCGCAACCGTACCTCGCCATTTGCTTTTACAGGAAATAAGTTTGAATTCCGGGCCGTAGGAGGTTCTGATAACTGTGCTACGCCCATGGCGGTTCTTAATCTTATTGTTGCCGAGCAACTAACGCAACTGTTCGATACGGTTTCGGCAGAAATCGAAAAAGGTGAAGAGAAGCGGTTGGCTATCGTAAATGTACTGCGCAAGTATATCAAGGAGTCAAAAGCTATTCGTTTTGAAGGCGATGGATATTCGGATGAATGGGTGAAGGAAGCAGAAAAGCGTGGATTGAAAAATATTAAAAATATGCCGCGCGCCATTGAAGCTTATGTATCCAAAAAGTCACTTGCCTTATTCGAGAAACACGAGGTGATGAGCCACAAAGAAGTAGAAGCTCGTAACGAAATTAAGTTGGAGAGCTACATTAAGCGTGTGCAGATTGAAGCCCGTGTTATTGGTGACTTGGCGATGAACCATATTATCCCTACCGCCATTGCCTATCAGAATAAATTGATTACCAATGCAAATGGATTGAAGGGATTAGGTGTAGATAATACCGCAGTGGTTCAAACCATCAAAGAAATTTCGGGGCACATTGAAACCATTAAAGGAAGTGTGCGCGAAATGGTGGAAGAGCGGAAAACGCCTCAATAAATTAACTGATACCCACAAGCGCGCTTTTGGCTATTGCGATGATGTGAAAGAAAAATACTTTGACAAAATTCGCGATGCGGTGGATAAGCTTGAGTTGTTGGTGGATGATGAAGACTGGCCATTGGTTAAGTACAGAGAGCTGTTGTTTTGAGATAATTCAACGGGAGTTAATAAGTTGGAAAACGCAGATTTCAAAAAGAAATCTGCGTTTTGTTTTTAGTCCTATATTAGCCTTATGAAACGAAAATTTATTGAACTCGATGGTGGCCGGTTGTCTTACCTGGATAATGAAGTAGTATCTTCTTACATTCTGTTTTTTATTCATGGTAACTCGGGCTCATCCAGAAATTGGTACAAACAATATCAAGATGATCTGTTTGCAGGATATCGATTAATTGTGTTCGATCTTCCCGCACATGGCGAATCCGATGCGTGGCCAAACCCGCAAGACGATTATAGCCTAATAGCCCTTGGACAGACTATGGCAAATGCTGTACTGGCCATTGCACCTACAGCGGGTTCCTATTTGTTAGTGGGCTTATCGCTCGGAACAAATGTTGTGGCCGAAATGCTCGCAAATAAAAAGATTTTACCAAAAGGAGTAGTGTTGGTATCTAGTTGTGTTGTGGGAGGGGTATATACAATAGATAAGATATTCAAAACAGATATTGATATGAGTATTTTCTTTACTGATAAGCCCGATAGAAATTTGGTAGATTCTATTTTTAAAAGGATTGTTACTAATCGAACAGATGTTCAAAATAGTATTGCTGATTTTTATAAGACTAACGAAGTGTTTAGGTCTGAATTGGCAAAGTCCATAGCACAAGATAAACTAAGTGATGAAATGGCTCTGATTAGTACTTATACAGGAAGTATGCTGATTGTGTTTGGTAAAGATGAAAGTGCTGTTAATCCGGATTACCTGGATGGAGCAGCTATTCCTTTATGGCGTAGTCAGATTTATAAACTAGAAGGTAATCATATTGTGAACATAGACAGTTCTGAAGAGTTCAATAAGTTGCTGATAGACTATTGTAAAGATATGTTTTTACAATAATCCTTGTTTCAACGAATATTGAATTAGTTCTGCAGTATTTGTACAGTTTGATTTTGCCAATAGATTTTTACGATGAATATGCACTGTATTTAAACTTATACATAAACTATCCGCTATCTTTTTACTGTTTTGACCGTTGTAAATTGCACGCAGTACCTGCATTTCTCTTTTGCTAAAGATAGCACTATCGGGGTAATAGATCATCTTGTAGCAAGGCTCACTTTCAAGCGGATTGAAGTTTATATCAATTCTTTCTATGGTGTGAATAATAGAAAGGCTCTCTTTATAGTGGGTGATGTCTATCGAAAAACCAAAAGCGCCAATAATCTCTCCGGTATCGGACCAAATATACGAACTGCGCTGTAAGAACATCAGCCAGTTCCCATAAGCATTTTTAATACGGTGGTTATGGCTTACTGCGTAAAGTACGCTTGTGCTGTTTGATTTCTCCTTAATAAACTTAACAGTAGCCGGTACCACCTTATTACTGTAAACAGCTAAATCATCCGGGTGCCAGAGATTCATGTAAAAGCCAGGACCCGATTCTAAAAGCTGCGTATTGGTGTAACCCAAAATAGAGGCTACTGAGGGCGCAATGTGCAGGTATTTTTTATTCACATAATCCAACACATAAAATAGGGGGGTCTGAACAGGTACCCCCTCAGCCTTCACTTCAAAAGAGTTTAACAAAGAATCAATTGGCGGAAAAGCCTGCTGATTATTATATAAACTTGCCCGGGTAAGCAAATCCTTGTAGGAATTGGGTAAGTGGTGAGCCATCTATCTACTAAAATAGCAATAGGCAAGGTTTGGGGCAAATAGTTTGATTTTTTGGGATAGCTATTTTTAGCTATTGATCTGCTTACTACCTTACGGTTAGTTTGCAGGCATAATCTCAAATATTGTTCAAATGGTTGGGAATAATCTTAAATTGGGTAGAGTATATACAGTTTTTTGTTATCTATTATCCATACCCTTCTTGATGTTTTCAAGTCAACAAGATGATATTAAATTTATTGCACCGACTATTATAAAATTTTTGAATGAGATCGCATTTATTAATTTCCTGCCTGCCTTTCATCCGTAGTTTTTTAAGGGTACTTTTTTCTCTTTTACTAATAGCTCCAACGGGTGCCTTATGGGCACAATGGGAAAAACGCGACAGCGGGATTAATGGGGCGGAAGTAAGGGCCTTTGCTGTTAACGATAATTACATTTTTGCAGGTACTTACGGGGCGGGGGTTTTCCGGTCAGCTGATCACGGCAGCACCTGGCAGGCGATTAATACGGGGATCACCAATGATAATGTAATCTCACTTATTACAAACGGAAGCTATGTATTTGCCGGTACCGATGCAGGGCTTTTTCGCTCGGCTGATAATGGCAACACCTGGACACAGTTAACCAACTTATCAACGACCGCACGTATTTACGCGGTTAACCTGGTTAATGGCTATTTGTTTGCTTCAGGAAATTTTACTGGCTATGTCTTCAGATCTACCGATAACGGAGAAACCTGGCAGCAGGCAAACCTGGGTTTACCAGCTGGCGCTGTTGTCTATTCTTTTACGGTAAAAGGCAGCGTATTGTATGCGGCTTTGTACAGTAGTGGCGTTTATAAATCACTAGATAATGGAGAGACTTGGGAAAACTCGGGCCTTGGTGGAGCATCAATTACTCAGGTAATTGTTAAGGGTACCGATTTGTTTGCATCTGGCTTATTGGGTATTTATCGATCTACTGATGATGGCGCTAACTGGGTAAACATTAGAGGTGGGGGCTATCCATCTTTAATAGCAACTAGTGCTTACCTATATGCTTGTGGAGAAGAGGTTGTTCGGTCAGCGGATAACGGAAATACCTGGGCTACGATTACCACCGGGATACCAACATTATCTCAGTATAGAACTTTTATTACGCTTGCATCGGATAATGTAAATCTTTATGTCTCAAGTTTACATTATTCATCTACTAATGGCTCCACTCAGGTAGGCAGTGTTTACCGGTCTTCGAATAATGGAGATAATTGGCTGGTATCCAATTCGGGTTTAAGGGGAGTTGGAATTAAATGTTTCATTTCGGAGGGAGGTTATTTGTTTAGTGGCACAAGCGAAAGTGGTGTTTATCGATCTTCAGATAACGGATTAAATTGGGTTAGCGTAAATACTGGTTTAACAAATTTAAGAATTCAAGCCTTCGCTAAAGGAAATGGGTACCTGTTTGCCGGCACTTTGGGCGGGGGTGTATTCCGGTCGGCTAACTATGGGAATACGTGGGAGGCGGTAAACACCGGCTTAATATATACGGATATACAGAGCCTTGCTATAAGCGGCAGCCGCCTGCTTGCCGGTAGTAGTGGTGGCGGGGTGTACCGCTCAGACAATAATGGAGCAAACTGGACAGCATCCAATGCCGGTATAGCTACCCCAGGTTATGTCTATGCATTTGCAGTAAAAGATGGATACCTGTTTGCGGCCAATGGCGCCACAGTTTATCGTTCTACAAACAATGGAACAAGTTGGCCAACATCATCAACCTTAGAGAGTTTTTCAAGAGTTGTTACTATGGTTTCAGCAAATAACAATATTTACGCTGCTACAATCGCTTCTTGTTGTGGGGGAAATACAATTCAGCGTTCTGTTGATGGAGTTTCATGGACCGGGATAGGTGCCGGACTTGGGGCTGTGAATGTGAGAGGTATTACCAGCGATAATAATGTGCTTTATGCAACGAATGCTAATGAAACCGGTGTTTTTGCATCAGCTAATGAGGGCACAGGTTGGGTGCCAGTAGGAGAGAAGTTTCTAACAAATCGCACACAAGTGGTACATGTACATAACGGTTATTTGTTTGCAGGCACGGAAGCCGGGGGTATATATGCAATTCCGTTAGCTCAAACAGTACCCAATCCAGTAATCTCATCTTTTTCACCAACCGCAGGCGTGCCGGGTACTACCATAGTGATAACAGGGAGCGGCTTTAGTACAACTAATTCAGTAAATGAGGTATCGTTTAATGGTGTTAGCGGTTGGGTTTCGGCTGCTACGGCAACCAGCCTTACCGTGCAGGTTCCGCCAGGTGCTACCACAGGTAAGGTAACCGTTACCGTTGCTGGAGTTCCGGTGGTAAGCACCCAGGATTTTACCGCCTATGCCGCGCAGCCTTTAAGTCAACCCGGCTTTTTATCGGCAGTCACGGCTTCGCCATCGCAAATCAACCTTTCGTTTCCGGCTGCCAGTACCATAACCAACGGTGCGGGCTATATCATTTTAAGAAGGCAGGATGGAACTAACCCCACGGTTACCGGCATTGAAGATGGTACGGTACCGGCATCGCTCACATTACCGGCAGGCACAACACTTGCGGCTAACATCAGTACCAACTCAATCACCTCGTTCGAGAATACAGGCCTGTTGGCCGCCACGCAGTACCACTACCTTATTATTCCCTACAATGTGCAGGCCGGCCAGGCTATAAATTATTACACGGCAAGCAGCTTACAAACAGCCAATGCCACTACACGCGCAGCCGAGCCAACAGCACAGCCCACGGGGCTTACGTTTACAAATGTGCTGTCCTCGTCTATGGAAGGAACATTTGTTGCGGCCGCAGGTTCGCCTGCCGGCTACCTTGTAGTGAGGCGCGCAGGTGCAGCGCCAACAGGTGTGCCACAAGATGGCACAGCTTATGCGCCGGTGCTACGCTTGGCGATGGTACGGTAGTATCGTCTGGCAGCGGCATAACGTTTACCAGCACAGGGCTGGCTGCACAAACGGTTTATCACTATGCCATATATGCTTATAACGGCAGCGGTGTTACATTAAACTACCGCGAGGCTTCGCCCTTGCAGGGCAGCCGCTCCACGGTTGCCGCCCAGCCCACCACGCAGGCCAGCGCTATTTTCTTTTCAGCACAAACACCCATCGCACTTACCGTAAGCTGGAGCAACGGCAACGGTGCCGAGCGGGTGGTGGTTGCCCGGCAGGGCAGCGCGGTAAGTGTTAATCCGGCAGGCGGCAATACCTACACCGGCAATGCAGATTTTGTATTAGCATCAGATCTTGGTTCAGGCAATAAAGTGGTGTACCGTGGTACAGGTAATTCAGTTTCAGTTACCAATCTTAGTCCCGGCACGGAATACCATTTTAGGGTATATGAATTGAACGGTACGGGAGTACTTACCAGTTATAATACGGGAACCGCTTCGGGTAATCCGGCCAGTGTCATACTACTACAGCACGAGCCTTCGGCACATCCGGCATCGTTCACAGCTACATCGGTATCTAACATACAGGTGGGGCTGTCGTTTTCAGCGCTGTCATCCATTCCCAACAGTTTGGGGTATATTATTCTGCGTAGGCAGGATGGCAGCAATCCTTCCATTACGGGTATTACCGATGGTGTTGCGCCTGCTTCGTTGTCGCTGCCTTCGGGCACAACCTTAATAACTACTATCACTTCGTTATCGCAAACTACTTACACCGATGGCGGCCTTACCACCGGCACACAATATAATTACCTGATTATACCCTATAACGGCAACAGCACGGGCACCTATAATTATAAAACAGACGGAACCTTGCGAACCGCTTTCGCTACGCCTACCGCATCAGGCGCAAGCGATATAGTAACGGCTTCATTTTCTTATCCAACCAACATCGCGTACCAAAATTACCAGGCTATTGATATTACTTCCGGTACAAGCGTGGAGGCCGGCCGGTTTACCATACGCGATGGTGGCGGGGTAAACGATGCAGATAACTCGCCTACGGTGTTAACGGCTATTACCTTCTCGATAGACAACAGTTCATTTATACGAAGTGTGGCGTTGTATGACGGAGCTACCGAACTGGCGGAAGCAACACCTGTTGGCGGCACGGTATCCTTTTCCGGTCTTAACATTATTGCACCGGATAACAGTACCAAAAATTTTTCAGTGCGTGTTTCTTTCAATAGTACCGTTACTGATAATCAGCAATTTTCATTTACCGTTACAGCAGCTACTGCGCAAGTGGGGAACTCCGGCTTTATTTCAGCCAACGCAGGCGGGGCGGTTACATCCACAGCAGGAGATGATAATCGCATAGAGGTAACGGCCACTAAAATAGTTTATGTTATACAACCGCCAGCGTTAACCGGTGTAAACACCGATGTTTCGCCCGCCCCGGTTTTAGATGCACAAGATGCATTTAACAACAAAGACTTGGATTATTCCTCGGCCGTTATGGTAAGCAACTCGGCATCGCTCGGCATGAGCAACACCCCTTCTGTATTTTCATCGGGCACGCTCAACTTCCCGAACAACTTCAGGTTTACCACATATGGAACCACTGCGCTTACGGTTAGCAGTGGCGGCCTTACCAATGCTACGAGTAATTCTATTGTAGTGCAGGCGGCAGAGCCGATAGCGCAACCTGCGGCACTTTTGTTTTCTACTGTATCGGCCATTTCCATGAATGGATCTTTTATGGCTGCTTCGGGCAGTCCGTCCGGTTACTTAGTGCTGCGCAAGGCAGGGTCAGCGCCAACAGAAGTTCCGGTAGATGGAACGACCTATTCAGGAACCTTCAATACCAGTACGGTAGTTCATAACGGAAGTGAAACATCTTTCGGCAGTACGGGCTTATCGGCCGGCACGGTGTATCACTATGCTGTTTATGCGTATAATGGCAGTGGTCAGTCCATTAATTATTTAACCGCTAACCCGTTGAGCGGAGAGAAGCTTACCGCCCCGGCTGCGCCAGTGGTTGATCTGAAAAACCCCACTTCTTCCAGCTTTGTAGCCGAGTGGAGTATTGTGGCAAGTGCTACGGGTTATAAGCTTGAGGTTTCCCTTAACAGCAGTTTTAATCCGGTTGCGCAAACACATGATGTAACAGGCACAGCCTTTAATGTAACCGGCTTACAGGCGGCAACGCAGTATCATGTTCGCGTGTATGCTGTAAATACAAGCGGCCAGTCCGAAAGTTCAGCCGCAAAATTTATAACCACGCAATCATTCCAGGGCGGGTCGCCACTTACTATTGGTACGGTTAACAAAGACACACAAAACAATGGTACACAGCTTTCGGTAACCCTAAGTGGAGGTGAAGGTCAACGTACGGTAAAACTATTTTCCAGAGGCATACGAGGCAATACGTTTTCAGAAGCCATTATTAATTCCACAACAAGTACTTACCAGATTACAATTCCACATGCAGACCTGGATGAGTTGGGACTTGAGTTTTATTTTGAAGCCTTCTGATGCATCGGGTACAGCTACCACGGTAAAAAATTATATTTATAAAGCAAATTCCTGCCAACACCACCCTAAGCCTTCCATCCGGGGGAGAGGTAAAGAATTATAAAATTATTTCAATTCCTTACAAATTGAATAATCCTTCAGTATCCAATGCCTTTCCAGCATCATGGGTAGGTGATAAAATGAAAATGCGGCTTGTTCGGATTAGTGATAATGGAAAAGACTATGATCCGAACGATTTTAAGAGCAGTCTTTCAATAGGAGACAGCTATTGGTATAATGCGCGTGAGGAGTACAAAATAGAACTTGGTGTTAACGATGGTACAGTATCTCAAAATAATCAATCAAGACCATTTGAGTTGAATCTTCATTTTGGCTGGAACATGATCGCCACACCGTTTCCGTTCCCCATAAGCTGGGATGACGTGCTGGAACACAATGCAACTACTTCCGTTGGCCAGTACCATATATTTAATGGTTCGGGTTACACAACAAGCGATAACCTTGAGCCGTGGAAAGGCGGCTTCGTGCATGCTGATAATGCAACTACCTTAAATATTCCGGTGGTGTTCAATGGCTCCTCGGGGGGACGAAAGAGTTTGCCGGAAGAATTTCCAGAACTGCCAGGCCAGGGTAACTGGTTAATACCGTTAGCTTTAAAGCAAGGTAACAGAGAACAAACCCTTACTGCCTTTGGTATGCACGAAGAGGCCGATGAGAGTAAAGACCGCTTTGATGCCGTAGCCCTTCCACGTTTTATCGAGCATTTGGATTTAAACACTACTCATGATGAGTACTTCTCTCTAAAATTTATGCGTGATGTCGTGCCACATCAAAATACCTATACATGGACGTTCCAGTTATCTTCTTCAAGCAAAGAACCGGTAGAGCTTCGGTGGGATCATCACCGGATAAAATCAGGCATAGGCCAGTTGCTGTTGTATGATAAAATTTCGGAAGAACTGATTGATATGCGGGCACAAGGCAACTATATGGTTCCTGCCTCCGAACGGGAACTTCAGTTTATCTATACACGAGAAGAATTATTACCTGGCTTAAGCAAAGTAAACCTGGGTGTTCCATACCCTAACCCGTTCCGCAGCGAAGTAACCCTGCCCTCATTTATCAATTTAACAGAAGACCCGGTTGAAGTGTGGGTGAGTATCCGCAGCCTTACGGGTATAGAAATTTACCGAACGGCCACACAAAACAATCAAAGAGGTTTAATTAAGCCCGTGTGGAAAGGCGAAGACCACTTTGGCCAAATAACGGCAGATGGTGTGTACATTTATCAGGTAACATTTAAGGGGAAAGACCGCAGTGCGATGAGTTATGGAAAAGTGATCAAACATTAAAACGATGATTGCGATGACTAAGTGGAAATACTATATAGCAAGGACAAAAAGCACAACAAATAAAGATACCAACTCCGTGCTAAAAAGAGTACACAAGATGATCATACTGATGCTGTTGAGTAGTGTGGTAGGTTATGGCCAGCAACTTGAGGTAAAGCGAATAGAATTGAGTGGAGCAGATGTTATTTTTCATTACACACTGTCGGACAGTGTTGCGGGCAGATCGTTTACCATAAACCTGTACACTTCGCGCGATAACTACATTAACCCCCTTGAAAGACTGAGTGGAGATTTTGGGTTGCAGGTAAAAGCTGGAAACGACAGGAAGGTGATCTGGCATGCCCAACAGGAGTTGGGCAATAGCTTTGATGGTAAAGTTGCAGTAGAAATACGAGCGCGGGTGTATGTTCCATTTATTATGTTCGATGGCTTTAATAAAATTAAGAAAGGAAAACCTACCGATTTAACGTGGCGGGGCGGCTCTCGCCAGCACATGTTGAACTTTGAGTTGTATAATAAAAAGGGCGAACGGGTAACGGTGTTGAATGCAAATACCAATGCGGCAGCTAATCACACCACGGTAACCCTTCCGGGCGATGTAAAAGCAGGGAAGGGATATAAGTTCAGGATAGTGGATAGCAAGAACAAAGACCTGGCTGTGGAAAGTACACCTTTTACTATAAAGCGAAAGGTGCCGTTTTTACTGATTGCCTTGCCAATAGTGGCTGGCGGAGTAGTGGCCAGCCAATTTATTAATCCTCCAGGGGAAGACGGAAACATTCCGGATCCACCAAACACACCACCTGGGTAAAAATTAATTAGTCAGAGATACTTCATACATCTATACTATGAAAAAAAAATTAATATGGGTTGCCTTGTTGGTATTGAGCCTGAATGTGAAGGGCCAAAATCTATCGTGGACAAGCAACGAGATACATCTGAATTTTAAGCAACCCCTGGCAGCGGCCAGCATTCCGGTAGTTACATGGGTTAAACCGGCATTGGATTATAGCAGCAGCCCGGAGAACAGAGTTCATATCGTAGTCCAGGTGACAGCCGATGCGGGACTGAGCTCTGTCGTATTAAAAGTAGGAAATACCACAGAAGGAGGGGAGCCGATAGCGAAAGACTTGCATGTGAGTTCGGGTAATACGTACACAGTTGATTTAACCGTAACCCTGAAGGATGGTGCCAATTATATTGAGGTGGTGGCCCAGAATGCACTTGGTGCTAAAGTAACAGCTACACGTAATCTGATAATAGGAAAAGATGCATTAGATTATATTTCGGCAGACCGGAAGGATGTTGCTTTGATATTTGCAACCGATAACTACGACCACTGGGATGATTTGGTAAACCCGATTAATGATGGCCATACAATAGCAAAAGAATTGCGAGAGAAGTATGGGTTTGATACCGAAGTGATAGAGAATGCCACAGTAGAACAGGTATTTGAGAAGCTGAGGGATTACAACCTGCGCAGGTTTAAGCCACAGGATCAGTTACTGATATTTTTTGCCGGACATGGGATGTTTGATGACACCTTTGGCGAAGGTTATGTAGTGGCGAGTAACTCATTGGCAAATGACAAGAGTCGAACATCATACATTGCACACTCCAGACTTCGTGGGGTTGTTAATAACATACCGAGTCAGCATATTTTGTTGATGATGGATGTTTGTTTTGGAGGTACGCTTGACCCAGTAATAGCCCGCGCACGTTCAGCAGCCGGATGAGGTTTCGGAGCGGGAGATGCTGGCTCGGAAGTTTTCGTATAAAACACGAAAATATCTTACTTCCGGTGGTAAAGAATACGTGTCAGATGGAGTGGTGGGGCAACACTCACCGTTTGCAGCTAAACTCATTGAATCGCTGCGCAGCAATGGTGGAGATGATTTTATACTTACGCTATCAGAGATTCAGGTGGCTATGGAAAAACTTAAGACATTGCCTCGATTTGGATCATTTGGCGATGATGAACGACTGAGTGATTTTGTTTTTGTTTCTAAAACCCGAAAGTAAATTAACGGTTAGACATCTTAAGTACCGCTTCCCGTATCAACTCCGGATTACTCCACGGAACAAAGTGATCCATGCCTTCTACAAAAACAACTTCCACGGTGGTGTTTACGAGCATGCGCCTGGCAAATGCTGCATTGTCCGGATGTACCAGCGAATCTTTGCCGCCTTGGATGACTACTACAGGTGTGCGAATTTCTTTCCAGTGGGGTAGTAAGGCCTCCAGTTGTGGCTTCAGTTTATAAATTTCATCGTTAGAGGCTCGTATTGATCGCGGAAGCATCCATTTCAAAAAGGGCGTGGCCAATGGTGCGCGAAACCATTCTTTCGGTTCCAGTTCGGGTGCAATGGATGGAGCTACCATAATCAAACCATCAATCAATTCAGGATAATCCAGAGCCATTTGTGCTAAAAGCGGACCGCCTAACGAATGCCCTACTAAACTACAGGTTGATTGTTTTTATGTGCCAGCAACACGGGCTTCAATAAAGCCGATTGTTTCTTTAATGATGGCTCCGCATATCCAAAATTGGCGCCTCCAAACCCAGGCCGATCCACACTAATCATGCGAACGGATTTAAGCAGCGTGGTATCAGCCAGAAAATCAATAAAGGCACTTAGTGATCCGGGCGACCCGTGCACAAAAATCACCAACGGTTTAAGCGAATCTCCATTGATCAGGTAGGTCTGTTTTCGTTTTCCAACATAATAGTTTTTTAGTACAGCTTTGGGATTTTTGTTTTCGAAGTAGTGATCAATTTCAGACTTGCTCATTCTGAACTGCATGCATGAATCCAGCAGAAAGGTGACTCCAAAAAGAACGGCCACGAAAATCAGTGGCCGAATAGTTTTGGTCAGTAGGAGTTTGACTTGCATCAGATTTTAAGAATGCGTTTGTACTCGGCCTGATTGCGCATGACATCGATCGCTGTTTTAATTTCTTTGTCATTCTTAAAGCCGGTTTCTACTGCTCCGCGTTCAAAGTAATACCGCGAAGCAATTTCACGCTCCAGCAATGCTTTAATGGCATCTTTATGATTGATTAGTTCATTCTTACGCAATTCTTTCAGCCGTGCCTGAATCTGGTCAATATTACTCCTTAATTCATCGTATGATTTTTCTCTGGTTGCTTCGGCAATCAATTCTTCCAGCTCGGTTTCTACAGGCGATTGAAACGAGTAGTCTTTGGTTTTCATCCAACTTACAAAATCCGAATATTCTTTATCAGATAGTGAGAATGTGCGTGGCTCTGCCAGGGATGGGTGTTGATGTGCGTAAAGCGTTGCGTAATCAAAAATAAATCCGTTCAGGAAAACTACTTTGGTAATGGCGGCATCATCGGCAACCGCAATGGCTATATCCGGATCAATGCCGCCACCATCATACACTTTGCGGCCGTGTGTTGTACGAAATTCTTTCTTTAACGAATCCGGAATGGAGGCCACGCTACCATCTTCTCTGCGGTGTGTATAATCCAGCACCTGAATACACCGACCGGTGGGTGTATAATATTTGGCGGTTGTAATTTTTACCTGCGAGTTATAAGACAATAAACGGGGTACCTGCACCAACCCCTTTCCATAAGAACGTTCGCCTACAACGAGGGCGCGGTCATAGTCCTGAAGTGTGCCGGCCACAATTTCTGAAGCGGAAGCACTGCCGCGATTGATTAACACCGTAACCGGAATTTCCAGGTCAACCGGTGGGTTGAGTGTTTCGTACGTGATATTGTTTTCGGCAACTTTACCTTTGGTATCTACTACTTTTTTTCCTTTCGGGATAAACAGGTTGCAAATGTTAACGGCTTCGTGCAGCAAGCCACCCCCGTTGTTGCGTAGATCAAGGATTAAATACTTCGCGCCTTTTTCTTTAAGGTTTACGAGTGCGTTCTTCACTTCTTTACCGGCATCGGGTGTAAATTCGGTAAGTTGAATGTAACCCACCTCGGATGACAACATTCCAAAATAGGGTACGTTGCTGATTTTTATTTTCTCGCGCTTAAACTCCAGGTCTAACGGTTTGTCGGTGCCCATTCTTTTTACCGTTAGGGTAACCGGTGTACCTACTTGCCCGCGCATAATGTGGTTAGCTTCTTCGGCAGTAAGCCGCGCCAACTCCACACCATTTATTTTTAGAACTTCATCGCCAATGCGTAAGCCACTTTTATAGGCCGGGTAATTTTCGTACACCATGGTTACCACGGTACGTTTACCAATTGGGCGGGTAACAGCACCTATACCACCATACTGGCCGGTGTTTACGGTGCGAAAGTCTTCCACTTCATCTGCAGAGATAAAGTTAGTATAGGGGTCGAGCGACTCCAACATGGCATCAATGCCAGTGCGAATCACTTTATTAGGGTTAACCTCATCCACATACAATGCATTCACTTCTTTGAAAAGGGAAGCGAAAATGTCGAGGTTTTTGGCTATTTCGAAGTAGCGCTCCGCTGGTGTTGTAAATGAGAATGCCACCGCACCTCCCACAATCAACCCGGCCACTACAAGTTTTTTCTTCCAGATTTTCATAATCGCACGCTTCAACATTGAAAGGTACGAAAACTGACGGTGCGGGTTTAGAAAATTATTTGAAAATAAATGGCTTATTTTAGTTACTCCAGGCGTTTCTCAAAAACCGAAGCCAATTGCCATGCATTACATTCTCAATGTCCTGAGGCGTGTAGCCGCGCCTGGAAAGAAGGGTTGCGATTTTTTGAAGGTCGGCAATGGTTTCTATATCGGTGGGGCATTGTTCTTTACCAAAGGCGCCATCCAAATCGGAACCAATACCAATATGCAGGGAGTTACCAGCGAGTTGACAAATGTGATCGTAGTTGTCGATTAACTTCTCTAACGTGCAATTCATACTTTGAGGAGTAGATTTTCCACGCACCCAGTCAGGCACCAGCATCCACGCATCAAGCACACCACCAATAACAGCTCCGCGCTTTATTAATTCTTTCAGTTGTGCATCGCTAAACTGACGATTGTGATTTACCAGCGCACGACAATTATTATGACTGGCCCAAACAGCTCCGTTAAAATTATCCAGGGCTTCCCAAAACGAATCATCGCACAGGTGCGTGGCATCGAGAATGATGTTAAGCCGCTCCATTTCTTTGAGCAACTCTTTTCCTTTTGAACCGATACCCCCGGTGGCATTGGTACCTTGTGCATATCGGCCCGGGCCGTAGTGGGCAGGACCAATGGCGCGCAATCCATATTGATAGGCAATCTCCAAATGGCCGAGAGTAACCAGCGAGTCGGCTCCTTCCAGGCTTAGAATATAACCAATTGGTTTTTGAGGCGACCAATCCTTGAGATGTGTTTCAAGCGATGCCAGATTGGTTATGGCTTTCAGCTCACCGGCACGTTCCATCTCTGCATACCATGCACGTTGTGCTTGTGTGTGTGCCCAGGCTTGTTCGGGCGAGTGCCAACCATCCAGGGAGCTATCGGGTGCAACATAGCGGGCAATTTGTGTTGCTACTATTAAGCCAATGTTTCCTTTGCGCAACTCGTCAAAAGAAACAACCCCTTTACCACGATCGGGTTTATCGGTAAGTTTTTTTTCACGTTGCCTGATTTCTGAAATAGGTTTGCGTAAATCGCGGTTCCACTCCATCGCATTCATGCTAAGATCCAAATGAGCATCGACTATGAAGGTTGACATTCTTTTGCTGGTTTGTATAGTCTTTTGCAATGATAGCTATGAACGATTGACCTTACATTTAAATAGTAATTTTTCTTTTCCTCGCCACTACATTCCAGGTTTTAGTAACCTGGTTGTTTTCAACCACGGCCAGCGTTTCATGCAAGGCAACCGTTGGGCAGATGTGAAAGGGAACTCCATACAATACATCGCCCACTTTATAAGTATTTTCCTTCGGTGCTTTCAGAATCAAATGTTCTTCGCTATGGCCAAATGCTTGCAGTTCGGGTGCATTTAAAAAATAAACCCGGTTGGCTAATGGATTTTCAGAGGCAACGGCTTTGTGCCCAAGATCGATGCACAGCGTTTCGTTATCGGGTTTTGAAATGATGCGCGTAATAAGCAAGGCAGCGAACACAAATGGCTGTTCAGCAAATTGCTTGTGATAGCCATAATCCCAGAAAATAAAAGTACCCGGGCTTACTTCAATATTTTTTCGTTTGCAATGAATGGAGATGGTGGTGTTGCCACTTGTAACAATGGTTGCATTTACCCCGGTGTGGGCAGCATGGTTTGTTGAAGTTTTGAAACGCGTTCAAATCCAGCATCGCAGCCCTTTGTTCTCACATTCAGATCAGCATCGCGATGATGACCATCATAAGCATGAAGGCCAACCGGAGTTAATCCTTTTAACGATTTACAAAATAAGAACAATTGCAAGGCGTGTTCGGGTAGAATCCCCGTGCGGCTCATACCTACATTCAAATCAAGAAAGATACGAATGGAAAGATCGTTGGCTTGTGCAACAGCTGCGAGTTCCTGAGCCGTAGCTTCATTATCAATTAAACAGGCAAATTGTGTGGCCGGAAATTTTTTAATGAGTTGTATAAAACGAACACCCCGCGGGCCAACGGGTTGATAAGCGAGTAGTACATCGGGTGCACCAATGGAAGCAAGCATTTCTCCTTCGGCAATGGTGGCGCACTTAAATTTTTTAATGCCGGCATCCATCATCAGTTTACAAACCTCAGGCGTTTTATTTGTTTTTACATGTGGCCGCAGTTGGTTTACATCGGGCACAAACTGTTGTAGTATTTTAATGTTTTGCTTTACGCGATCAGGATAAACTGCGAGGGCAGGAGAATCCAATTCACTTATATTTTTTATCAGGTACGATGGGTCCATAGCCTTTCGGTTGATCGTTTATGGTTTGTAGTCTTTAGCAATTATAGCTAAGGACTATCAGTTGGTTTTATGCTAATTCAAACATCGCTTCAATTTCTACCGGAATATTATCGGGTAACGAACCCATACCCACGGCACTGCGTACGCCCACACCATTATCGGGCCCCCATACTTTTGCAAACAATTCGCTGCAGCCATTGATTACAAATGGATGACGTTCAAATTCAGGCACTGCATTCACCATGCCCAACACTTTTATCACGCGTTTGATTTTATTAAAACTTCCAAGGTTTGCTTTGAGTGTAGCGAGTATAGCAAGTCCTACCTGTTGTGCAGCAAGTTTCGCTTCATCGGCATTAAGATCAACGCCTACTTTTCCAATAATTAAACTTCTGTCTTCTTTCACCGTACCATGCCCCGATACATACACGAACTTATCTACAATAAGGAATGGTTTGTAAACACCTAACGGAGTGGGTGGGGGTGGTAATGTAAGGTTAAGTTGCGCAAAGCGTTGATCGGGTGTTAAAGTATCCATACAATAAAATTAATTCAGGATAGAATTGATGATCATCACACCCCCCAATCCACACACAGCCACAATAGTTTCCATAACTGACCATGACCGTACGGTATCGCGGATGCTGAGGTTAAAATATTCTTTAAATAGCCAGAAGCCGGCATCGTTTACATGCGAAAACATAAGGCTACCGGCTCCAATGGAAAGTACCATCAGGTTTGGATCCACATCGGGCCGGCCAATAAAGGGCAGCATAATTCCTGCGGCCGTTAAGCCGGCTACTGTAGCAGAGCCTACACAAACACGAATGATACCGGCAATGATCCAACCCAGCACAAGCGGATGGGCATTTAAGCCATCCAGCATGGCTGCTATTTCATTACTGATTCCACTATCAATCAATACTTGTTTTAATCCACCGGCACCACCCATAATCAATAGAACCATAGTTATGTCTTTTACAGATTCGCCATAGCTGTTCATGATGTACTTCATTTGTGTGCCACGCAAAATTCCCAGCGAGAAAGTAGCTACTCCCAAAGAAATGAGCATAACAATAGCCGGATCGCTTAAGAAGATGAGTACAGGTTTGAATGATGAACTATTGCTAACATAAGGATTTACCACGGTGGTAACAGCAAGAAAAATTACCGGCAACAAAGCTGAAATCAGGCTATTCGCTAAACCGGGTAGTTGATCATCGGGTAACCCTTCGGCCTGAAATGTTTTAATCAGGTTGGTAGGAATGCCTTTTAAAGTTTTGGAATAAAGCAATCCGGCAATAAGAACTGTGGGGATTGCTATGGCGAACCCGTACAATAATGTTGTACCCATGTGTGCGTTAAACTGGGCTACCAGGGCTGCGGGCGAGGGGTGTGGAGGAAGAAACCCATGCGTAACTGAAAGGGCGGCCATCATGGGCAACCCGATATATACTGCTGGCAGGTTGTACCTGTAAACAATAGACGCGATTAACGGGAACACCAATACAAAACCAACATTATAAAATAATGGAATTCCAATTACGAGGCCGGTGGTCATCAATGCCCATTGTAAATTTTTTTGGCCAAAGATTTGGATCAGGCCTGCGGCAATTCGTTGGGCAGCGCCACTATCGGCCACTAATTTGCCCAACATGGCACCGGCAATCACTACAATTACCAGCGACCCCAGCATGTCGCCCACCCCTTTTTGTACAGAAGCACTGATTTGTGAAAACGTCTATTCCTAAAAGCAGACCGGCCAGAATAGAAACAATCAGAAAAGAAAGAAACGCATTTACTTTAAAGTAAGAGATGAGTAACACCAGCAAGGCAATGCATACCGCTACGATGAGTATGGACATGCTTTCGGGTTTTAGAATTTGTCGGGAATTTGAACAATTCGAACCACAATTTCGTGTGGATCGCCATCTTTGTCTAGTAAATTAAATGTAACCGTTGGATTGTCGCGCTTTAAGTTGGGCTCGATATGTACTATTTCATTATCCTGTAGGTGCTTTTGAATTTCCTTTTGAAGGATGAATAAAGCATTTGCGAAGTCAACTTCGAGTGGGCTGGGGTTATAGGATGTCGTCTTCATGTGTGAGATTCAATATTCAAGATTCAAAGTTTGAGAGTAACTAATTCTGAATTTACCAACGTATCAATGCCGATGCCCACGTAAAACCGCTTCCAAAGGCAGCTAAACAAAGTACGTCATTTTCTTTCAACTTTCCTTCTGCCCAGGCTTCACTCATCGCTATGGGAATGGATGCAGCGGTTGTGTTGCCGTAGCGCATAATGTTGTTGTACACCTGGTCATCGCGCAAAGCAAGTTTTTCCTGTATGTATTGACTGATGCGCAGGTTGGCCTGGTGTGGTACCAGAAGATCAATATCTTCTTTCTTCATTTGGTTGGCGATCAACGCTTCGTTAATCACTTCCATAAAACGAACCACCGCATGCTTAAATACCTGGTTGCCATTCATTACCACTTTAAAATGGGTAGTATCCAAAATCTGTTCGGGTTGGCGCTCTTCCCGTTTGCGGCTGCTGCCCGGATCGCGCACATAAAGTTCTTCGGCAAAGCGACCATCGGAATGCAAATGGGTGGAAAGGATTCCTGGTTTATCGGATGGTTGAAGAATAGCGGCTCCGGCACCATCGGCAAAAATAACGGCAGTATTTCGGCCACGGGTTGTTACATCAATAGCGGTTGATTGAATTTCAGCCCCCACCACCAGAATGGTTTTATACATTCCCGATTTGATAAACTGATCGGCAACTGAAAGCGCATAGATGAATCCCGAACAGGCATTACGAATGTCCAACGCACCAATGCTTTCCAACCCTAATTCGCGCTGCAACAAAACACCTGAACCGGGAAAGAAGTAATCGGGGGTGATGGTTGCAAAAACAATAAACTCAATATCTTTTTCGGTAAGGTTGGCCCGTTGCAATGCCATGCGCGTGGCTTTAGCGGCCATGTTGGCCACAGTGTCTTTGGCAGGATCAATCCACCGTCTTTCCTTGATTCCCGTGCGTTCGGTAATCCACTCATCGGTGGTTTCCATCATGGTTGAAAGTTGGGCATTGGTAATAACCGTTTCGGGCACATGATGGCCAAGACCAACAATTCTGGAGTATCGCATAGAAGTGTATTAAATGCGCGATAAAATTAAGGAAATGTTATGGAATGCCTAATGTTTGTTAGTTTCCTGTTGCCTTTAGATGGTAACACGAAACCAGAAACTTACAAAACCACATTCACAATCTTGCCCGGCACCACAATCACTTTTTTGGGTGGTTTGCCTTCTGTCCATTTCAGCACAATTTCAGATGCCAGAACCATTTTCTCGATGTCTTCTTTGGGCATGTCGAGCGCAAACTGCATTTGTGCACGCACTTTTCCGTTGATGGAGATGGGGTAATTGTGCGAACTTTCCGTTAAGTATTGTTCATCGAATTTCGGGAAGGTGGCATTTAATACCGTGTCGGGGTGGCCCAGTAAAGCCCACAATTCTTCTGCAATGTGCGGGGCAAAAGGAGAGAGGGCGATAACCAGCGGCTCCAACACGCTGCGCTTGTTGCATTTGAGCGATGAAAGCTCGTTGGCACAAATCATAAACTCACTTACCGAGGTATTGAACGAGAAATTTTCAATGTCTTGTTCAACCTTCTTCAGGGTTTTATGCAACACTTTCAGTTCATCGCGGGTAGGTTCGGCTTCGCTTACGCGGAAGTTGCCGGTGTTATCATGAAAGAGATTCCAGAATCTGCGTAAGAACTTAAACACCCCATCAATGCCTTGTGTGCTCCAGGGTTTGCTGGCTTCCAGCGGCCCTAGAAACATTTCGTACATGCGAAGGGTATCGGCTCCGTAATCGTTGATGATTTGATCGGGATTTACTACGTTGAAATACGACTTGCTCATCTTTTCAACAGCTGAGCCACAGAGATATTTACTGTCTTCTAAAATAAACTCTGCATTGGCAAAATCGGGTTTCCACTTTTTGAATTCATCTGTATTTAACTCAAGTCCGTTAACGATGTTAATATCCACATGCAGTTCATCAACTTCGTATTGATTCTTCAATCCAGCCGAAACGAATTTGGTTGTTCCTCTTACCCGATACACAAATCTTGAATCGCCTGTAATCTTCCCCTGGTTGATCAGCTTCTTAAATGGTTCATCAAAATTGAGGTAGCCTAAGTCGTGCAGTACTTTTGTCCACAGGCGCGAGTATAATAAATGCGCCACGGCATGTTCCGAGCCGCCAATGTACACATCTACCTGGTTCCAGTAGTCCAGTGCTTTCTTATCCGCGAAAGCGTTGGTATTGTGCGGATCCATGTACCGTAAAAAGTACCACGCGGCCCCGGCATGGGTAGGCATGGTATTGCTGTCGCGTTTTTTATCGGCCGCAAAGTTTATCCAGTCGGGCAGGTTGGCCAGTGGGCCTTCGCCATTGCCGGAAGGTTTAAAGCTGTTGGTTTCGGGCAGCTCCAGCGGCAACTCGCTTTCTTTCATGGCGTATGGCACATCGCCTTTGAAGTAAACGGGAAAAGGCTCGCCCCAATAGCGTTGGCGGCTCCAGCCGGCATCGCGCATCTTGTAGTTTACCTGTCGTTTGCCAATGCCACGCTTTTCGATTTCATCGATGGCTACGTCAATGGCTTTGCTCATTACCAATCCGTTAAGGAAGCCTGAGTTTTCGAGAATGGCTTCTTTGGTGGGGTTGGCTTCGTTGCCATTGTAATGCGAACCGATAATGTTGGTGATGGGAATATTAAAGTGTTTGGCAAATTTATGATCGCGTTCATCGCCACACGGCACGGCCATAATGGCTCCGGTTCCATAACCGGCCAACACGTATTCGCTGATCCACACCGGAATTTGTTTGCCGTTAAACGGATTGATGGCATACGCACCGGTAAATGCACCGGTAATCTTTTTTACTTCGGCCATGCGATCCACTTCCGAGCGGCTCTCTACATACTTCAGGTATTTTTCAATTTCTTCTTTTTGTTCTGCAGTCGTGATTTGTTTTACCAGATCATGCTCCGGAGCCAGCACCATAAAATCTACTCCGAAGATGGTATCGGGGCGGGTGGTGAAGACATCAATTTTCAATTTTGAATTTTGAATTTTGAATTCAATTTCTGCCCCCACACTCTTACCAATCCAGTTCCGTTGTATTTCCTTCATCGACTCGCTAAAGTCAATTTCGTTCAGGCCCTTCAGCAAACGATCGGCATATTCGGTAATACGCAAACTCCATTGGCGCATTTGTTTTTTTACAACCGGAAAACCACCACGGTAACTTACACCATTGATCACCTCATCATTGGCTAACACGGTACCCAGGGCCTCGCACCAGTTTACATCGGTATAGGCGAGGTAGGCTAACCTGTACTCCATAAGAATACTTTGTTGCTCCTTTTCTGAATATTTTTTCCAATCCGCAGCCCCGAAATTTTGAATTTTAAATTTTGAATCTGCCCGTCCGGAAGGCAGGTTCGGAATTACATGATTAACATTCCCTTCCTTTTCAAAAATCGAGACCAGTTCGCTGATGCGCTCTGCTTTTTGTTTTTTGCGATTGAACCAGCTGTCAAAAATCTGGAGAAAGATCCATTGCGTCCAGCGATAGTACTTTGGATCGCAGGTTTGCACCTCGCGACTCCAGTCGTACGAAAAGCCAATGTTACCCAACTGTTTTTTAAAAGTGTTGATGTTGGTGGCCGTTGAGACAGCCGGATGAATACCATGTTCCAGGGCATATTGTTCGGCCGGCAGACCAAAGGCATCGAAGCCCATGGGGTGCAACACGTTAAACCCTTTAATCCGCTTAAAGCGGGCATAGATGTCGGAAGCGATATAGCCGAGGGGGTGGCCAACATGCAGCCCGGCCCCGGACGGGTACGGAAACATGTCCAGCACATAACACTTAGGTTTGCTGGTATCGTTTTTTACCTTATAAACCTCCTTTTCAATCCAGGTTTTGCGCCACTTTTCTTCAATGCGTTTGATCTCGTCTTTCGTGTATTCGGCCATTTTGAGCAGTTCTGTAAAATGTGAACAGCAAAAGTAAGGAGGTGCTGAGGAGTATGCAATAGGGAAGTTCTCAGTAGGCAGTCGGCAGTAAACAGTAGGCAGTCTGCAGTCTGCAGTAGGCAGTAGGCAGTAAAGCAGGCTTATAGAGTTAATGAATACTGCCCACTGCCAACTAACTAAGTTTACCTCACCGTACTCTTATCAATCCTTTTAGGCGTCTCCGTTCCGGCCACAATGGATTGCGAACTGAGTGCAATAGCACGGATGGTGGCAGTGATGTTGGCCATGTTCAGCGTTTCCACTTCATCGTTTACGGTGTGATAAAATTTGTCAATATCAATTTCATCGGTGGAGATGGTATGAGCCGGAACTCCCAATCGCGCCAGCGTAGCATTGTCTGAACGATAGAACAGGTTTTGTTGCGGATAAGGATCGGGATGAAACTGAAATGGAGTGCCTTTTAAATTCTTCTGTAAGATTTCACCAAAGTCGGAACGTTCATAACCGGTAATGAAGGCTGAGTTTTGACCCCACTTGGAAGGTTTGCCGATCATCTCAATATTAAACATGGCCACCACCTGATCGGGGTTTAGTTGCTCGGAAAAATAACGTGAGCCGTACCCGCCAATTTCTTCGGCCGTAAAGGCAACAAAAATTAACGTGCGGTTGTTGTTTTTGATTTTCTTGAAATACCGCGCCAGTTCAATCACAGCGGTTGTACCGGAAGCATCATCATCGGCACCGTTGGCAATTGAGTCGCCAGCAATGGCTGGCCGTATGCCAATGTGATCATAATGTCCTGAGAATACGACATACTCATCCGGTTTGGTTTTGCCGGGAATCATGCCCGCCACGTTGCTCATGGTTATCGGTTCTATCTTTTGGGTTGCCGTTACAGCGTAATTGAGAACAGAAGTAACGCCCAGCACAAATATCTTATTGGTTTTGCGGCCGCTGGTAAACCGCTTGCCAAAGTAACCTTTCAGTTCTTTAAAGTTTTCTTTGAATTCAGGAGCAACCAGGACAAAGGCAGTGGCCGTATCGCGGGTAAGGTTAAAGGCTTTGCTTAATAAATACTGGCGGGTGTTTTTGATGGCGGTATCGTAGGGAATAACAATAACACCTGCATGCTTTGTCAGGTTAATGGTTGTATTTTCAGAAACCAGCAACGTGTTTTCAGGTGCAATCTTCTGGCCGTTAATAACTACCTCCAGGGTTTGGGGCGCAATCATATCTTTTTTGAATTCCTGCCGGAATCCTTTCAATCCTTGCAAGGGTATAAGTCCAATGGTCTTGAATTCCTTTTCAATAAATGCTGCAGCTTTGTCGATGTGCTCCGGCCGGGTAGCTGAGCGGCCCATCATGTCATCGGCCGCCAGTGTTTTGATTACACGGGCTACATTTGCTTCTGTGATGTGTTTGTTTACAGGTTGCGCAAAGGTGACACTCGCACAGGCAACGAAAAGGATGGTGAGTTGTTTCATCTGGTAATAATTGTTTATTAATGGTCAGATGGAATTCGCTATTGAAGTCCACCTAATCCGGGCCCAAACATAAACAAAAATTACTGTTGGCCATTATTAGATTACATGGGCGTAAAATGTTGGAAGGCAATGCCTGTGCTAAGAGTTGGTTGAGCTCTTACGGCCCAGATTTACTATAAAGCCAAAGGCTGCTGCCGTAAAGAACATCAACAAACTATAGATGGCCGGTGGAATGCTCATCGCAGAATTGTTCAACACATTCAATGCAATGTAAATTGCCAGGGTGCCATTATGAATACCGATCTCCATTCCAATGGCAATGGCTTGTTTCTTTTCAACTTTAAAAACCAGGGGCAGGTAATACCCCACCGCCAGGCTTGCCACATTAAACAGCAGCACGGGTATGCCCAAATCTGCAAAGTGATCGGTAAGTACTTGCTTTTCGCGAAGGGTTATGGATACAATGATGATGATCAGCACCACAGCTGAAAGAATTTTTACCGGCTTATTCATTTTATCGGCAAAACCGGGGGCTTTGCTTTTAATTATCATGCCAATAGCCACAGGCACCAATACAACTACAAATACTTCAATTACTTTGGAGAAGGGCAGGGGTATGTACTGACCTTCACCCATAAAGTATTCCATGCCCAGGTTTACAACAACGGGAAGGGTGAAGAGAGTGAGTACGCTATTAACTGCGGTGAGCGTAATATTCAATGCTACATCGCCCTTGCTCAGGTGACTGTACAAATTGGCAGTGGGCCCACCGGGTGAGGCTGCCAACAAAACCAAACCCACGCTCAAGGCAGCACTAAGGTTGCTGAAGATGGCAATGGCAAAACAAAGTGCCGGCAGTAAAATCATTTGGCAAACCAGTGCAATGGTTATGGCTTTCGGGTATTTGGTTACTCGTTTAAAATCTTCCAACGTAAGTGAAAGCCCAAGCCCCAACATGATGATGCCGAGGGCAATGGGAAGAAACAAGGCGGTGGCGGCTGATTGTTGCATTTTTAAAGATACCTCAAAAAAGTCAAATCATTAAAACCGGCCCGTTTGCAAGTCGCTACAATTCAGCAGGTACAATCAACAGTTCAGTAACTCCAATTTAAAAAATCCCACCCCCGCCTTCATTTTTACCGTGTAATCGCCCAAAAACAAACTATGAAAACGCTCATTACACTTTTACTTCTTGCTATCGCGTTCCCGGCACTAAGCCAAACGCGCATTACGGGCAAGGTAACCGATGCTTCCGGTGAGCCTATTCCTGGCGCTAACGTGTTGATTAAAGATTCGTATGATGGTACCAGTTCGGGTCTGGATGGTTCATTCTCTTTTGTAACAGAAGAGCAAGGATTACATACAATCCTCATCACGTTTGTGGGCTACAAGCAATTTGAACAGGCGGTGGAACTTGCCGGAAAGGATGTTACCATCGCGGCCATTCTCAAAGAAGAAATCAACCAACTGGATGGCGTGGTTATTTCGGCTGGTTCGTTTACAGCCGGAGAAGAAAAGCGAAGAACCATTTTAAAGCCTGTTGATATTGCCATGACAGCCGGAGGTACTGCTGACATTGCCGGTGCATTGAATACGTTGCCCGGCACACAAAAAGTGGGTGAGAGCGGTCGCTTGTTTGTACGAGGTGGCGATGGTTCTGAGGCTCGCACCTTCATCGATGGCATGGTGGTGTTGGATGCATATGGCACGGCTGCTCCAAATACTCCCTCGCGTGGCAGATTTTTCTCCTTTTATGTTTAAAGGCACCAGCTTCAGTACAGGTGGCTACTCGGCCGAATATGGGCAGGCGCTTTCATCTGCATTGGTATTGAACTCTAAAGACAAAGCCGAGATGAACCAAACAGATATTGGTCTTCTATCGGTAGGTGCTGATGTGGCCCATACACAAGTTTGGGATCGGGCTTCGCTAACAGGCAAAGTACAATACACCAATATTCAGCCCTACTTTGGGTTGATCCGGCAGCGGGTAGATTGGAATGTTGCACCGGAATCGTTCGAGAGTAATGCGGCTTACAGGCAGCAGGTAGGGAAGAGTGGTATGTTTAAATTCTTCGGCAACTTCAATCAATCTTCCTTTTCACTGTTTAGTCATGATATTATAAACCCGACAATCAAACAGAAGTATGATCTCACAAACAGGTACCGGTATGGAAACGCCTCCTATCAGCAACCTGTTGGAAATTGGACCTTGCGGGGCGGGGCCTCGTATTCCTTCAATCAAAATGAGGTGCGCCTGGATGATAAACCGATGGGGGAAACTGAAACCGGTGTTCACACAAAAATTGTAGCTGAACATTCAGTATCAGATCAACTCGAAATTCGGGTTGGCAGCGAAGCGATTCACCGCCAGTATGAAGCTGTTCGTTACAACGAAACATTAGATAAAAGCGAAGCGTTGAGGTTCACCGAATTGGTATCCGCTACTTTTGCTGAGGGTGAATATTATTTCAATAATAAACTTGTCGCAAAAGCAGGTGGTCGGTTTGAGTATGTAAATCTTACGCAATCTGCCACAGTAAGCCCACGCCTATCTCTTGCTTACAAACCCGGTAAACAAGGCCAGTTTTCGTTTGCATACGGATCGTTTACACAATCTGCACAAAATCAATACCTGCGGGTAAATACCCGGCTTAGCCAGGAAACGGCCCAACATTACATTCTCAACTACCAGGTTATTACCAATAATAAAACCTTTCGAGTTGAAGCCTACCACAAAGAATACCGGAAGCTGGTGAAGTTTGATTCCGGAAATCCACAAGTGATTTCAAACTCAGGCAATGGGTTTGCGCGGGGGGTTGAACTTTTCTGGCGCGATAGCGAGACTATTAGAAATGTGGATTACTGGTTGTCGTATTCCTACCTGGATACAAAACGCTCCTACCTCGATTTTCCTTTTGCCGTAACGCCTGCATTTGCTTCCACTCATAATTTTTCTGCAGTGTATAAACACTTCATAAGCAAAATGAAATCGCAGGTGGGATTTACGTATAGTTACGGCAGTGGCAGACCGTACTACAACCCTAACCGACCAACGGATGAGTTTCATGAAGACCGCACACCGGCTTATCATGATTTGAGTGCCAACATTGCCTACTTGCCCAAGAATAATCTGATTGTTTACCTATCGTGTACCAATTTGCTGGGCCGCGATAATATTTTCGGATATCAATTTAGCTCAACTACCAATGCAGCAGGTGTGTATGAAAGCCGGGCCATTCGCCAGCCTGCTAACCGGTTTTTATTTCTTGGTGTATTCATCACGCTAAGCAAAAACAAATCAATTAATCAATTACCTACTCTC
>LNFR01000049.1 GCA_001567185.1 Bacteroidetes bacterium OLB12 | reverse complement strand
CGCGCACGTGCCATGGATTTCGCGAAAGCGAAAGCGGGCGATTGGGAGTAGTAAGCAAAGCTATGCCACCGGGCTTAAGCACACGATTTATTTCCTGAAGGAAAAGGTGATCGTTTTCAATATGTTCAATTACCTGAAAACTCACCACCGAGTCAAAACTGTTATCAGCAAAAACTGAAAGCGGTGGAATGTTTGCACTGTAAAATAAACTTTGTGGATATCGCTTTTTCAAGCCTTCAATAACCGGGGCAATTTTATCAATGGCTGTATAATGCTTCACTACGGGTAACAACCAATCGATGCCGCGGCCCTCACCACACCCAACCTCCAACAGGTTACCCGAAACAAATTGCGGGGCTAACACGTTACGCTTTTAACAAGCGTTGGTGAATTGGATTGTCCGAAGGAATTGACTCTGAAGTTATTTCCGTTGTATAAACCGAGGCCATTCAAAAAAAAATATGGTGCAAAAAATAGCGTAATCTATTAGAATTATCGTTTTACCTTTAAACATTGGCTGGATGGATTGAGCATACAGCTATAGAACCCTTTTCAGATATGAAACGACTTTTGTTATTTCTGTACCTTGTAACACCGGTTTTCAGTTTTGCCCAGGCCCTCACCTCACTAAACTACCGCGAGTGGTATAACCCCGATGCCGAAATAGCTGTTGCTTTTAACATCGTGAGGCTAAGCGATAAAATTAGTGTTGATTTTACCATCGATGCCCGGCAACAACCTCTTAGTAAGTACAACATTGTGTGGGAACGCAGAGACACGTACACACAACGCGATGGAACCATGCTTACAGAAACACCTGCTACAGTTTCAGAAACCGAAAAACAGAAACACGGCAGTTGGACATTTTCTACCCCTGCGGCCACCTGGCTACTGGTGGCACGTGTTACCAATACGGAAAGTAAGACCAGTTGGACATACTTTTGCCAGATTGACCTCAAATACCCCCACATTGGTTGGCTGCAAAAAGAGGGTGTAAAACTCCGGAGTAAATTTATAACACTCCATAATGCTTACCAGGTAAGAATGGCTGACGATGCACCCGTTTTTGTATCAGCCTACTTTAATGATTTTAATGCAGCCACCCCTCCGTTTGCCGAATCGGTTGACCGTGTGGATCGGTTTATGTTTTATGACTCAACCTTCCGGCTGTCATCGGGCGATACATTTACACCTTCCCGACCTGGCGTCTATTTATTTCAACGCGATACAAATGCGGCCGAAGGGTTTGCTTACCTGGGTGTAACGGATATTTATCCCAAGTTTGCCTCCATTGCCAACCTGGCCCAGCCCCTTTTATATGTTACCACCAACGAAGAATTTAACGAGATAAACCTTGCCGGTAACGATAAAGCTAAATTTGATAAGGTGATACTGAGTATGACGGGCGACCGCGACCGGGCCAAAACCTTTATGCGTAATTATTTCAGAAGAGTAGAACTAGCCAACAATTATTTTACATCCTACAAACAAGGATGGAAAACAGACAAGGGCATGATTTACCTTATTTACGGTCTGCCGGATGAAGTAAGCATAAACGATGGCACCGAAACCTGGTTTTATAAAACTGCACGTTCGCGTTTCACCTTCGTAAAACGCGGAAGTGTTTATGATCCGCAGAATTATGTATTGCTTCGCAACAAGCGGTTTGCCGAATCGTGGTTTAGTACCATTGACTTATGGCGAAAGAGCCGGTTTTAACAGTGCTGCGATTTCCTACCTTTGCCTAAATTATTTTCATGGAAAAATCAGACATGATTTTTGGAACCCGGGCTGTCATAGAAGCCATTCGCGCGGGCCGCGAAATTGAAAAAATCTTTGTGCAGGCAGGCCTGAATAACGATCTTATTAAAGAACTGATTCAGGTAGCCAAAAATAAGAGAGTTCCTTTTACGTTTGTACCCCAGCAAAAACTTAACCGGCTATCTTCAAAAAATCACCAGGGGGTAATTTGTTTGCTGGCTTCGGTTAGTTATGCAAACCTGGAAGGCATTGTAGATAAAGCATACCAGGAAGGGCGCGAACCATTTTTGCTAATTGTAGATCGGGTAACCGATGTACGCAACTTTGGGGCACTGGCACGTACAGCAGAGTGTGCCGGGCTTGATGCTATTGTGATGGGCGATAGCGGCAACGCTCCCCTTACAGGCGATGCCATGAAAACTTCGGCCGGTGCGTTAAGTCACCTGCCGGTGTGCCGCGAAAAGGATTTAAAGAAAACTGTCCGGTTTTTGAAAGAAAATGGAATTCAGGTGGTAGCCTGCACCGAAAAAGCCAAAGATATTTTGTACGAACTTGATCTGAACACACCGCTTGCGCTGATTGTGGGCTCAGAAGAAGATGGTATTTCACCGCAGTTGCTGAAAGATGCCGACCGGTTAGCTAAAATTCCTATGAATGGAAAAATAAGTTCGCTTAATGTTTCGGTAGCTGCGGGTATTTCAATTTATGAGGCTGTAAGGCAGAAGTTGAAAGGAGCATAAAATCTCACTCGCGCAAAAAAAATCTTATAGATAATCGTTACCGTTATTCTTTGCTTTTATATCATTTACAAATCTTCGGAATAACTCTTCCTTTTCCTTTTCGCACACGATAAATACGTTATCGAATGCGCCAATCAGATAGCCATTAAGCCCCTGGGCAACAATCAATTTATCTTTTGGCCCTTTTATTACGCTGTTTCTGGTTTCGTAAATCAAAGCATCGCCACTAATTGCATTATTATTTTCGTCTTTGGCCGAATTGTCATACAACGAATTCCACGACCCCAGATCAGACCACGCAAAGCTGCTTAACCAAACATACACATTATCGGCCTTCTCCATAATGCCATAATCGATGGAAATGTTTTTTGTTTGGGAATAGGCTGCTGCAAGCGCTGCTTTTTCGGTGGGTGTGTTAAACTGTAAAGATGCTTCTTCAAATACTTCGGCCATTTCGGGCAAATACTTTTGAAATGCCTGAAGAATGGCTTTCACACCCCAAATAAAAATTCCGGCATTCCACAGAAAGTCGCCACTCTGTAAAAACGTTTTCGCCAATGCAAGCTCTGGTTTTTCGGTAAAGGTTTTTACCTTCTTCAGCGCCTGTTTACCTTCCAGGTATTGAATGTATCCGTAGCCTGTTTCGGGGCGGGTGGGCTTAATGCCCAGCGTTATCAGTTTGTTCTGATCATGTGCATTTTCCAAGCACTTTAAAATGGTTTGCTGAAAATCCGCTTCATTCAGAATTAAATGATCGGAAGGGCTAACCACCATTACCGCATCGGGGTTTAGCTTGTTAATTTTGTAGCTGGCAAATGCAATACAGGGAGCCGTGTTTTTACGCATGGGCTCTGTAAGCACCTGGTGCGGAGCAAGACCGGGTAGTTGTTGCCGGGTAATGGCTTCATGCTCTTCGTTGGTAACTACAAAAATATTTTCAGGAGGGCACAAAGGCAGAAAGCGTTCATAGCTCGACTGCAATAAGGTTTTACCAATTCCCAATACATCTAAAAATTGTTTGGGTCTGCTGTTACGGCTATATGGCCAAAACCGGGTACCTACACCCCCCGCCATCAGCACTACATAAAGATTTTTATTCATAACCCTTCAGGGTATTTATTTCGTTATACAATTCCTTCTTTCAGTAAATCGTGCAGGTGAATAAAACCTGCTACCTGTGTACCATTTACCACCACCAACTGCGATATGCTGTTTTCCTGCATCATCTGCAAAGCCTTTACAGCAAATTCAGCCTTATCAATGGTTTTAGGATTACGTGTCATAATATCGGCCGCTTTTATCTGCGCAATATTACTTTCTTTTTGGAGCATCCGTCTTAAATCACCATCGGTAATTATTCCCAAAAGCTCAGACGCCTCATTTACTACCGCAGTTGCTCCTAATCGTCTGGATGATATCTCTATAATCACATCGCGCAGCAGCGCATCGGGTTTAACTTTGGGTAATTGATTGTTTGAAATAACGTCTTCCACTTTCAGGTAAAGTTGCTTTCCCAGGGCTCCACCCGGATGATATTGTGCAAAATCTGCACTTGAAAAATTTCGTAACTCCAACAGACAAACGGCAAGCGCATCGCCCAGGGCCAGATGGGCCGTAGTGCTGGTGGTGGGTGCCAGGTTATTCGGACATGCTTCCTCGGCTATGGTGGCGTTCAGTATAAAATCGGCATGTTCGGCCAGGTACGAGTTCTTATTGCTTACCAGAGCCACCAGTTTAGAACCTCTTCTTTTCAACAAAGGCACCAGCACTTTTATTTCGGGGGTATTTCCGCTTTTGGAAAGGCATATTACGATGTCATTGGTCTGGATCATACCCAAATCGCCATGGATGGCATCGGCAGCATGCATAAACAAGGCCGGAGTACCCGTTGAATTCATGGTAGCTACAATTTTGCTGGCAATAATTGCGCTCTTGCCAATGCCTGTTAGTACCACCCGCCCCTGGCATTGCAAAATTTCCCGCACACAAGCTTCGAAATCGTTGTCGATAAAATTAGCCAGATTTTCTACCGCCTTAGCCTCATTTATTAGTACTGTTTTGGCGATTTGTTTGATATTTTTTGTTATATTCAATGCTGATAACTATTGACGCAAGCACAAAGATAAGTAATTCAAAATTTTATAGTTGATACCATGGTAGTGGCAGAAGAGAAAGATGAATTAAAGGTAAAACTCAAGGAAATATTCGGTTATGGAAATTTCCGGGGCAACCAGGAAGTTGTAATCAAAAACATACTAAGCGGGCGTAACACTTTTGTAATTATGCCAACAGGTGCGGGTAAGTCGCTGTGTTATCAATTACCCGCCATGATAAATGATGGCCTGGCGATTGTAATCTCTCCCCTGATCGCACTAATGAAAAATCAGGTGGATCAGCTAAATGCCTATGGCATTAATGCACGCTTCTTAAACTCAACCTTAAGCAAGGGCGAAATTACAAGACTAAGAAAGGATTGCATCTCCGGTAATGTAAAACTTTTGTATGTAGCGCCCGAATCGCTGAACAAAGAAGAGAACATTGAGTTTCTTCAAAAAGTTAAAGTTTCGTTTGTAGCGATTGATGAAGCGCATTGTATTTCAGAATGGGGGCACGATTTCCGACCCGAGTATCGCAAGATCAAAACCATGATTAGCCAGTTAGGCAATATGAATGTGATTGCGCTTACGGCAACAGCTACCCCCAAGGTACAACTGGACATTCAAAAGAACCTGCAAATGGAAGAAGCCGATGTGTTCATCTCTTCTTTCAACCGTAAAAATTTATTTTACGAAGTAAGGCCCAAAAAAGAAACCAAGAAGCAACTGATTCGCTTCCTGAAAGAACACAAAGGCAAATCGGGTATTGTGTATTGCCTTAGCCGTAAAAAAGTAGAAGAGATTGCCCAGCTACTGAATGTGAACGGATTTAAAGCAGCCCCGTACCATGCCGGGCTTGATCCGGATGTGCGTATGAAAAACCAGGACGACTTTCTGAATGAAGAGGTAGATATAATTGTAGCCACCATTGCCTTTGGAATGGGTATTGACAAACCAGACGTACGGTTTGTAGTGCACTACGATGTGCCCAAATCATTGGAGGGCTACTATCAGGAAACCGGCCGCGGTGGGCGCGATGGACTGGAAGGGCATTGCCTGATGTTCTACAGCCACAACGATTTGAATAAGTTAGAGAAATTCAATAAAGATAAGGCTGTGCAAGAGCGCGAGAATGCCCGCGTGCTTTTGCAAGAGATGGAATTTTATGCCGAAAGCCCGGTGTGCAGACGCAAACAACTGCTTCATTACTTTGGCGAAGAATACAAAGAGGACAACTGCGGCATGTGCGATAACTGCACCAACCCACGCGAGCGTTTTGACGGGATGGCATTTGTAAAACTTGCTTTGGAAGCTGCCAAGCAAACCAACGAACGATTTGGCCTAAGCCACCTGGTAAATGTTATTCGCGGAACAGAGGATGAATATATTAAAAGCTACGGCCACTTTAGCCTGCCTGTATTTGGTAAGGGCAACGAACAAGATGCCGACTTCTGGAAATCCGTTATACGCCAGGCGTTAATCTATCAATACCTGGAAAAAGACATTGAAAACATTGGCGTACTTAAAATAACAAAGAAGGGGCTTGGCTTTTTGAAAAAACCGCACCCCATAGAACTGGCACGCGATCACGACTTTACTACCGAGGGTGATGAAGAAGAATCGATCGAGCGGTCATCAGCCAACAACAAATCATATGATGAAAAATTATTTGAAATGTTGAAGGCGCTTCGCAAAAAAGTTGCCAAAGAAAAAGATCTGCCACCCTACGTTATTTTCCAGGATCCTTCGCTGGAAGAAATGGCCACCACCTACCCTACCACCAAAGAAGAACTGGCTTCGGTAAATGGTGTTGGTATGGGTAAAGTGAACAAGTTTGGAAAAGAATTTCTGGACCTGATTCAGACCTATGTAGATGAAAACGATATCGAAACAGCTTCTGATATTGTGGTGAAGTCATCGGTTAATAAATCAAAGATCAAAATCTTTATTATTCAGCAAATTGACCGAAAGGTAGAGTTGGACGAAATTGCTGATTCGAAAAAATATAACGTTCGATGAGTTACTAACCGAAATTGAGAACATCTGTTATTCAGGCACAAAGTTAAACCTGGATTATTACATCGACTCGGTATTGGATGAAGATAAACAACAACAGATTTACGATTACTTTCTGGACTCGGAAACCGATAGCATTGAAGATGCGATAGATACATTGAAAGACGAAGATCCTGATTTTACAGAAGACAACCTGCGCCTGATGCGGGTGAAGTTCTTAAGTGAGTACGCAAATTAAGTTTATTAACCCATTAGAGATGCCGCCTGCCATCCCGCAGAGGCATCTCTTTTTTTAAATAGATTACCAATACTTGCAACAAATCGCATAAAGGATGGCAGGCCCGGGTACAGCCTCTTGATATTTCCTATATTTTTGTCAGCATTACTTTAGCTTATGGAATTATACTATTCGTTTTCGGTACTTATTGTTTTAGCGGCCGTGTTTTCCTATGTCAATCTCAGATTTCTGAAACTACCCTCCACCATTGGCATTATGCTCATGGCCATTCTTGTATCGGTTATTCTTCGAATAACCGGCAACACACTCTTCCCCAACACAGCCAGCGAATTATTCAACCTGATACAGGGTTTTGATTTTACGGAAGTACTGATGGGAGCCATGCTTAATTTCTTACTCTTTGCCGGGGCCATACATGTAAATCTTGCCGACCTGAAGGAACAACGTTTACCTGTATTTACCTTTTCAACCATTAGTGTAATTTTTTCTACGTTTATCATTGGTATTATATTGTACTTCCTTGCACCCCTTTTACACATTGATATCCCATTTATTTATTGCCTTCTGTTTGGTTCGTTAATTTCTCCTACCGATCCAATTGCTGTATTGGGAATTTTGAAAAAAGCCGGTGTTCCTAAATCGCTGGAAGTAAAAATTGCCGGAGAATCTCTTTTTAATGATGGAGTTGCTGTTGTGTTGTTTGCCGTTTTATTACAATTAGCGCACACCCCAAACGTAGATATTTCTTTTGCTTCCGTTTTATGGCTGCTGGTAAGAGAAGCACTTGGCGGAATGTTGCTGGGAATACTACTCGGCTTCATAGCTTCAAAAGCCATTAAAGGCATTGACGATTACATCGTTTCAGTACTTATTACAGTAGCGGTAGTAATGGGCGGGTACCTCGTAGCAAATGCCATTCATATCTCCGGGCCACTCACCATGGTGGCTGCCGGCCTTATAATTGGTAATTACGGAAAAAGGCTGGCCATGTCTTCTGTAACCAAAGACTACCTAACCAAGTTCTGGGAGTTAATTGATGAAATTCTCAATGCCATCCTGTTTCTCTTTATCGGATTTGAACTTTTGGTTATTGAGGATTTGAAAAGTTATTGGCTTATTTCAGCAATAGCCATACTGGTGGTGCTGTTTGCGCGCTTTGTTTCAATTTGGATGCCTTCGCTTATTGTTCCTTTTAAACCAAGACTAAGCCGGGGTACACTTACCATGTTGGTATGGGGTGGCTTGCGCGGAGGTGTATCAATTGCTTTAGTGATGTCAGTAAGCGATCCGGTTTACAGGCAAATGCTACTGGAAATGACTTACTTTGTTGTTGTGTTTTCAATTGTAGTGCAAGGGCTTACGGTAGGCCGAATTTCAGGAAAGGTGTTGAGATAATAGTTGTTTCGTTGCCTGAAGTTAATTGTGCCGGCAAAAACTAATTGAAGGGGTGATTGTACGGTGTTAACAATGAACTGAGCTTCCATCAATGCAACTTCCGGAAAATATTCTATTTTAGATTTCAATTCACTCCAAATGACACTCTACCAACAAGTATTTGAAAACAACAAGAAATGGGTTGAGGGGAAACTTTCAAACGATAAAAATTATTTTCAAAATCTGGCTGCAGGGCAAGAACCTGAATTTTTATACATCGGCTGCAGCGATAGCCGTGTAACAGCCGAAGAAATTATGGGACTGGCACCAGGCCAGGTTTTTATTCATCGCAATATTGCAAACCTGGTGGTGAATAGCGACTTAAATGTTATGGCTGTAATTAACTATGCAGTTCGGTATTTAAAAGTAAAGCACATTATTGTATGTGGTCATTATAATTGTGGCGGAGTGAAGGCTGCCATGATTCCACGTGATATGGGAATATTAAATCCCTGGTTGCGAAATATTCGTGATGTTTACCGGTTGCATAAGGATGAGCTAAACGCCATTACCGAGGAAAGTAAACGATATAACCGGCTTGTAGAATTAAATGTGCAGGAGCAATGTATTAATATCATTAAGACAGCGGCTGTGCAACAATCTTACGCACAGCATAAATTTCCTACGGTACACGGCTGGGTATTTGATATTGCACACGGCAAGTTGATCGATCTGAATATAGATTTTGGCAAAGCCTTAAAAGATATTCAGGCCATCTACAACCTAACGGAAAAAACAGAATAATCCCAAGACGATTGTTACCCGTTTGATTGGTGCGTTTGTATTTCTTACACAACGCCTGGTGGAGGTAAGCATTGAAAAAATGGAAGCTGCAACGCGTAACAGAATCTGAAATTTAATTCCAATAGGCATGGGTGGTCTCACCGGGAATCGAACCCAGATCAAGAGTTTAGGAAACTCCTATTCTATCCGTTGAACTATGAGACCACCCATGCGAATCGGAATACCCTGATAAACTTGCAGGACCGGATTTTGAAGAGCGCAAAGTTAAAACAAAAATAAGTTTGACCAAGGCTATCGTAACCTGGCTAAATCCGCCTCGGCAGCAATAAACCCAAATGCCGAAAAATGTTTTCCACCCACTACACGTTCAAAAACAGAAATAGCCTGCGCTGTATCGCCATTATACAAATACCAGTTGCCCACCCCATAGCCTTGTGTAGCCAGGGCCAGGTCAACATCACTATTGGTGCTGTTAACATTTAATACAGAATCAACCGGAAGCGCACCCTGATAAAGTTTTAATCGTTTATAGTAAGAATCGTTTTCAACAATGGTCATATCGGGCGTAATCTTTTCCAATAGTTTAGCGGCCTCATCTGTTTTGCCTTGCCTGCGATAGGTCATATACAGCCAATCAACCGTGGCTGTAATCAGATCATCGTTATCGCTTACGTCCATACATTTTAAATATGCTTGTTCGGCTTTTTCAAATTCGCCTTTTAAATAATGTGCTAGCCCCAGATGGTACCACACATTGAATTGCGTACTGGAAAGTGGCTGATTAATTTTATTAGGCACCCCATCGGGTTCAATCTCTATCGGGGCAGCAGGCATCAGTTCTGCAGCTTTTTCAAAATCTTCAATAGCGGCATCGAACTTTCGTTGCGAAAGATACCGGTGGCCCCGGTGCCGATAGAGTTTATATGAGTTGGGATATTGCTCAATACCATTGGTAAACACTTCAATTGCCTGGTTGTATTTTACTTTATACGCCAACCTGCGCCCCAACCAGATATAATTTTCTTCGGAAGGATCAGCCTCAAAATTTTTCTGAGCTACCGCCAGGTTACTATCTAATTTGGCGTTAGGTTCGGTAGGGGCATAATATTCCAACCCTAACAACGAATAAACCTCGGCTGCTTCGGCCGCAGCCTGTTTGGGATTATTTTCTTTGCAGGCAACCAGTGCCCCCGCCAACAGAAGGACGCAAATTCGTTTCATGGTTTATTATTCTTTACTTATTCGATACCTGGTTGTTTCAGCGTAAAGCCTGCCTTACGCTTTTCTTCATCAACAATTTTCTTTACATCGGCCAGCAATTTTTTGGCATCATACACAATTCCATCCTTCACGGTGTACTTCACTCCGCCTACGCGCACTACCTTGTTTTCGTCTGTTAATTTAATGGCTCCGGTACCGTAAAGGGTTTGCAAATTGGTTAGCGGGTTTTCTTCTACAATTACAAAGTCAGCCAGCTTGCCAATCTCAACGGTACCCAGGTCTTTGTCAGCACCCAGCGCCTGTGCACCAAACAGGGTGGCCGAACGGATTACTTCCAGTGGATGGAAGCCAGCCTCGCGTAATAACTCCAACTCGCGTATGTAGGCAAATCCATATAATTGAAAAATAAACCCCGAATCAGAACCGGTTGTTACGCGGCCACCCCGGTTTTTATATTCGTTTACAAATGTCATCCACAATCTGTAATTCTCCTTCCATTGTATTTCCTGTTCAGTACCCCAGGCATGCCAATACGAACCATGCGAAATTTTACTGGGTTGATAAAATGCCCATAAAGATGGTAACGTATAATCTTCATGCCACTCGGCCCTGCGCGCGCGGTGCAAATCGCGATTGGCTTCGTAAATATTAAACGTAGGATCTAAGGTGAAATTAAGTGAAAGCAATTCATTCATCACTTTGTTCCAATGCTCCGAATACGGTGGCGCTGCCTGTTTCCATAAGTTGCCGGCATCGCCAAAACGGTGCATCTCATTCTGATAGTTATAATCGAGTGAAAAATTTTGTACCGTTTGATTAGTAAACAAGGCTTCCGGTAAACCATACCAGTGTTCCATGCTGGTAAGTCCTGCCCGTGCGGAGTGCAACACATTCCATTGTGCTACCGTCATTTGTGCATGGTGGGTAGCCGATCGCAATCCTAAGTCTTTATTCTTTCTCAGGGCAGCATCCATTACTTCCGGTGATGCTCCAAAAAATTTTATTCCATCCGCACCCTTGTTCTTGTTCTCAATTACCCATGCACGCGCCTGGTCGGCTGTTACTATAGGTTCTTTCGCACCTTGCCCAAACGAGGTGTAGGCATAAATGCGTGGAGCTGTAATTTTATTTTGTGCACTCTTTGCTTTTTGATCCAATACCCAATCTAAACCATTGCCGGCAGATGGCTCGCGAATGGTAGTAATACCATGTGCCATCCAAAGCTTAAATACATATTCAGCAATGGGTGCCTGGCCGCCTCCAATATGACCGTGCATATCGATAAAGCCGGGCATCAGGTACATACCCGTACAATTAATTTCTTTTCCACCTGCTTCTAATTTTGGCCTCCGATTTTCATTGATGGGCACACCCGGGTACCCCACGTTGGCAATGTTTACAATGCGGTTTTGTTTCACTACTATATCAACCGGCCCAATGGGGGGGGCTCCGGTTCCGTTAATTAACGTAACACCGCGAATGATAAGCTGGGGATAAGGCCCATCGCCCTCCTTTACTTCAGGGGCTTTCACAGCTTGCGCCTGCACACCCATTGCGATGCAAACCAGACAGAGAAAAATCAATTGACGCATATCAGTAAGTTTTTTTGGAAAGTAGGTATTTTCAACAAGTTTAACCACGATTGTGTGGTGAGCATACCTGAATTTACCTGTGAATGGTAGTTCGCAAAGTAACTTTATTGTACGGTTACTAAACACACAGTACCTGTTTCACTTTTTATAAACCTAACCTGCCAATTTCGGCTTACGGTTTCATTCACCTCATAAACCCCTGAAGGGCGATTCTTTATCTGTTGGATAGGTAAAAAAACACCCTTAATCAGCAAAAAAATATAAAAAAAATATATTGACTATGGTTAAAAAAAATACCATTCTAAATCGATTTCTATAAAAATTTTTGGCGCATATAGGGTAAAAAATTACCCTATTTGAATTTATTTTGACTCAAAACCAGCCAAACATATGAGCAAGCCAAAAACCCGTTGGATCGTAATCTTTGCTATCCTTACCATTCTGCAACTACTGGTGTTATTCAAAGCCGGCAATCCGGTTAGCGATCAGGCCAATACCATTGACAAATCGGATACTGCGTGGATGATTGTAGCCACGGCCTTTGTGCTGTTTATGACCCCCGGCCTTTCATTTTTTTATGGCGGTATGGTTAGCTTCAAAAATGTTATCTCTACCATGTTGCAAAGTTTTATTGCACTTGGCGTGATTAGTTTACTCTGGTACCTGGTAGGGTTTAGTCTTGCTTTTGGCGATAGTATAGGTGGTATTATCGGCAACCCAACAACCTATTTTGCTTTTAAAAATGTGGGCCTCAATCCACACCCGGCATTGGCACCCACTTTTCCCTTTTTATTGTTTGCTTTGTTTCAATTAAAGTTTGCCATCATTACCCCGGCATTGATAACAGGTAGTTTTGCTGAGCGGGTAAAGTTTACTTCGTATCTCATTTTTATGTGTTTATTCTCCTTGCTGATCTATTGTCCGCTGGCACACTGGACGTGGCACCCCGATGGCTTTTTGCGTGTTTGGGGTGTACTTGATTTTGCGGGTGGCACCGTTGTACATATGTCGGCCGGGTTTGCTGCACTGGCTGGCGCATACGTTTTGGGTAAGCGCGAAGAAAAACAACATCAGCCCGCTAACATACCGTTTATCATTTTGGGTACCGGTATGCTGTGGTTTGGATGGTTTGGTTTTAATGCCGGCTCGGCATTAGCCGCTAACGGGCTGGCTGTGCAGGCATTTGCTACTACCAATATGGCTTCCGCTTCGGCCATGATTACGTGGGTAATGTTCGATGCCTTAGTGGGCCGTAAGATATCGGCCATGGGTGCATGCATTGGTGCGGTGGTAGGCTTAGTGGCTATTACACCGGCAGCAGGTTTTGTAAACCTTGGCCAAAGTATTTTCATTGGATTTGTAGCTGCGATGGTTAGCAACGTGGCGGTATATTATAAAAATAGAACCTCTCTGGATGATACCTTAGATGTGTTTCCGTGCCACGGCCTTGGCGGGATTGTGGGCATGATACTCACTGCCGTATTTGCCAAAGATGTAGGATTGATGGATGGCAATACCCAAACGATCAAATATCATTTTCTGGCCTTGGTGATTGTGGGTGTATTTACATTTGGTGGCTCGTATATAATCTTTAAGATTACGGGTATGATCACCCGGTTGCGTGTTTCGCCAGAAGATGAACACCTGGGCCTTGATTTAAGCCAGCATTCCGAAACGATGAAGCTTGCTACGAAGTAAGCAAATGCATTTGGTATCCTTATCCTCAAGACTGGTATTGGATTTTTCAGATCTGTCAGCTCGTACGAGCTGACAGCAAATCATAAATCCGCAATGACAGAACGACTTTTGAGGCAGCTGCAACCAAAACAAAAATAATTGCTACGCAGAAGGCGGGATAAAAATTACGCTTTTACTTACTTTTACTTCAATCTAAACCCAATCGTTTATGAAGTACGCCAGTCTGATATTGCTCTTTCTTTCTATAACCGTATCGGCTCAAAAGAAAAAAACGGATGTTCAAAAAAGCCAACAGGAAATCATCAAGTCCATTGATGCCCAATATGAGAAGTATTCGGGTATAGCCCATAAGATCTGGGAGTTTGCTGAAGTAGGCTACCAGGAAGAGAAGAGCTCGGCACTCTTACAAGAAACTTTAGCACAGGCTGGTTTTAAAATTGAACGTGGGGTGGCCGGAATACCCACTGCATTTGTAGCTTCATTTGGATCGGGCAAACCCGTAATTGGAATTTTGGGTGAGTATGACGCGCTACCCGGGGTATCGCAAGATGCAACCCCCGAACAAAAAACAGTGCCCGGCCGGCCCGCTGGTCATGCCTGTGGTCACCATCTTTTTGGTACAGCCTCCGCTGCTGCTGCCATTGCTGTTAAAAACTGGATGATAGCCAATAATAAATCGGGTACCATTCGTTTTTACGGCACTCCTGCCGAGGAAGGTGGATCAGGAAAAGTTTACATGGTACGCGAAGGGTTGTTTAAAGATGTGGATCTGGTTTTTCACTGGCATCCGGGGGATCAAAACAATGCCAGTGCCGGAAGTTCACTTGCCAACAAAACGGGTAAGTTCCGGTTTTATGGAGTAGCCTCTCATGCGGCTGCCGCACCAGACAGAGGGCGTTCTGCATTGGATGGTGTAGAGGCTATGAACGACATGACCAACATGATGCGTGAACATATACCGCAAGAAGCCCGAATGCATTATGTAATTACGCGCGGTGGCGAAGCTCCAAACGTTGTACCTGCATTTGCCGAAGTGTATTATTACGTTCGTCATCCAAGCCGCACTGTTGTAAAAGACATGTGGGAACGCCTTACACGAGCCGCACAAGGTGCTGCATTAGGCACAGATACAAAAGTGGACTGGGAAATAATTGGAGGTGTATATGACCTATTGCCAAACGAAACATTGGCCCGTGTGGTGGATTCAAATCTGCGTGTAGTGGGTGGTTATACCTACTCCGAAACTGAAAAAGCTTTCGCTGAAAAAATCCAAAAAACTTTTACAACAACTCCTCCTGCACTTTCCAGCACCAATACCATTGGTGAGTTTAAGATTGTAGATGGTGCCGGATTTGGCTCTACCGATGTGGGAGATGTAAGTTGGGTAGTACCTACTACAGGACTATCAGCCGCAACGTGGGTGCCCGGCACAGCAGCACATAGCTGGCAAGCTGTAGCAGCAGGCGGAACAACCATTGGAGATAAAGGGATGATGTTAGCCGCCAAAACTTTGGCTTTGAGTATTACTGAAGTAATGAGCAACCCGGTATTGGTTGAAAATGCCTGGAAAGAATTTCGTAACCGTACTGGTGAAAATTTTAAGTATGAATCATTAATCGGAGACAGGAAGCCGGCATTAGATTACCGCAAGTAGTAAGCTACACTGCATTTTACCCACAAGGTATTGTAAAGTAACCTGTGCGTGTGAGGGTTACGCACTTGCTGGTGATTACTTTCCTTACCTAAAAACCTTAGCAGCAAAAACTTAGAATCATTCGGTAATTTTGAGGCATGCCTGTATTAAAAAAAATTCAGACAACCATCCTCCTTCTGGCATTGCTATTTAGCAGCCTGGGCCAAGTACATGCACAGGTAACCGTAAAAGAGTGGTTTGGTGTAACTTCCTTTTTAGGAGGAACAAAGTACGACCACGGGTGGCCCCCTGAAAATCTATTATCGGCAAGTAAAATCCGAAGGCATTACGTTGCGCTTGAATACCTAAGTCCGGTTGAAAATATTTTTTGGTTTAATCGTTCACCCATAGGCTGGGGTTGGGAGGAATCATTACGCGATTATTCCAATCAGAATATTTCGAACATTATTACGCTTGTCGGTGGATTTCCCTGGCAATCGATGGATGGAAAGATTGGTTCAAGAATGCCAATTCATAGGGAAGCCAACCCTAACGATAGCAAAAGTTATTATTCTCTGGGAAGACTTTGTTATAATCTGGCTGCGCGATGGGGCAACAATAAGAAAGCAATAATTAATCCTAATGAACTTGCAAATTTTTTCTAACCGCAATCACAATTGGGCATCCGATGCCAGTCCTTTGCTGAAACCCGGTGGGGAAACCAATTCAGAAAGTGGATTAGGATTGGTAGATTATATTGAAGTACTCAATGAATGGGATAATACGTGGAGCGGATCTTCTGTTAAGTTCACACCCGATAGCTATGCCGTTTGCCTAAAGGTTTGTTATGATGCAATCAAAGCCGCTGATCCAACCATGGGCATTTTGATGGGAGGACTTTCCCGGATGAACATACACTTGATTCAACAGGTAATAAAGGCCTGGGAAATCCGGTACGGCCAATTCCCTAAGGACATTATCATCAATTATCATCGCTATATGCACAATGGTTTAAGCGGGGGTAGGCGAACACAGGGTATTCTTCCTGAATCCAGGCCATTTGGTATCCTCGATCAAATCCATGACATGGACACACTTGGTCGCGATTGGGTAATTACTGAATTTGGTTGGGATTCCGATTCAACCAGCCTTCAGCGAACCCCCATCCTATTTGAATCTGATGGAAAAACAAAAATGAGTGCGGAGAAGAGCAAAGGTACCTTGCTTGTAAGAAGTGCGCTATTATATGCAACAACAGATCGTTGTAAAATGGCTGTATTCTACCATATCAGAAATGAGAACAACGAAGGGAAAGGATACCTCTATGCCAGTTCAGGCATCTTCTCCAGGTCAGGGGCATCTTACAACCCAACAGAAGCTTATTGGCCTGTTAAGGAATTTTTAGACAAAGTAGGCGATTGCAAATTACCTGCTACGTTGGTAAGTGCGGTTTCACCATACCAGGTTAAGTTTGTTAAGGGCTCGAAGAAAGTTATCGCCACCTGGACGGACAATGGCCCGGTTACTTATACAGAAGAATAAAACTCATCGATTCATAAATTTCCCGATCTCATTCAAGAACGATCGGGATCTTGCCAGAAATTGCGACTGTACACTCTTAAAAAGGGCCATGCTTTTAAATCCAGAAGCTGAGGAGTTAGTGCATGGTCTGCCCGTGCGCTCATACTGGAATAATACTCGCCATCATCGGTAAGTATTGCTCCTATTGGCTGCGATTTTTTCATAACTGTGATATCATGAAACGGAACAGCATGCTCTTCCAATTCAAAATCAGTCCACTTTTGTTTTGCCAACCGCTTTATCGTTTCTTTTAAGTATATAGAATTGCTCCGTGCTGCCGTTTGCACAATAGTTGGCACAAATGTTCCCTGGGCAACCTGCCAGGCATACTCCAAATACGCTTTTAAAAGTTTAGGGCCTTCATGCAGGGTTTCATCAACCTGTAATTGCTCGGGCATAAAACTACATACTACTATTACTTTTTCGCGTGCCCTGCTAATTGCCACGTTTAGTCGATTTTCTCCACCCGCCTGATTCAGGCTACCAAACTGAGCGGGCACCCGGTTATTTTTATCAGGCGCATAGCCTATCGAAAAAAGTACTATGTCACACTCATCACCTTGTACGTTTTCAATGTTTTTTACAAATACCGATTTAGGTACTGTGCCAAAAGCATCTTCGAGCAAATCTAAAATCAGGCTTTGTTGTGGGGCATTGAAGGTGATGATACCAACCGATTTGTCAGCCTGACTCTTCAAAATGGCATTAACGTGTGTCACAATTCTGTTGCCTTCAATTGCATTTGCATTGTTTGTCCATTGCCCGTCAACCCGCTCGTAGGTAATGGCAGGCCCACCGGCTAGCATAGCTTGCCGATGAGGCAGTAATTGCAACGTACCTTTGTAAAAATATTTGTTTGAGAAATCAATCAGTTCCAGTGATTTACTTCGATAGTGTCCTTGCAGCGAAGTAGTAATCAGGTAGCGGCTACATAAATCCAACAGCGAGTCAACCTCTGCATCGGCATGTGTTTCCTCTTCATCCTGCCAGCGCGCCTGGTAAAAATCGCCAGGCTTTAACTGCATGGCATCACCTGCTACCACAGCCTGCTTACCGCGATACAATGCCGGAATGCCGCGCTCTGCAAAACATTGTGAAGCTTCATCAAAAATAACCAGGTCGAAGAGTTCTTTCATTGGAAAAATGGCCGATACCGATTCGGGCGAAGCCAACCAGCAGGGTATCACTTTAAAAAGCTCTTCTTCAAATGAGGTTACGAGTTTACGCACCGGCCATATTTTTTTCTTTTTTGTTACCTGATGCAACAAATCCCGATACGAAACTCGGTTGTTCAACCGGTTTACTTTTAAATCCTCAATAATTTTTTCACGTGCGCGCAACAGTATTATCTCTTCACTCAGGCCTTGCTTCTCCTGAATCAGGTCGCGCAATTCATTTTCCAGCAATGTAATTTTCCCAGATGATACCATGCGCAATTCCGGGCTGCGCGTTTCCAGATGATCAATCCACGAAAGTGCAAGGCTGTTCAAAAACAGGCCTTTCACCTGGTACTCATCCCAGGTAGGGTGTGCATCAAAAAGTTTAGTCAATACCTGCCGCTCTACATCACTCAATTCCTGCACCAGCTTATCAAACTCACATAAAGAGTCGAAATCGGATCTCAGGCTTTCTGTTAACTTCTGGCTAAGCCAGGGCTGGGCTGTAATAGCATTGATCTGGCTGGTGGTAAGATATTGGTTCCAGGTTTCCTTATGGGCCGGAATAGGCGCAAGCAAGTCAAATAAAAGATCTAATCGGTTAATAAACTCCTGCCGCGTAAGCCCTGCCGGATTGATAACGCTTTTCAACCCCCGCACTTGCGTAAATATCAGTTTAGCCTGCAACGCAAAATGCTGATCGGCAAACCATTGAATAAATTCCTTTTTTGATAAGGATTCCGGCACTTGCTTCAGCCAGATCTTAGCCTTTAATTTAGACAGATTATGCTCCAGGTTTAACCGGTTATCCAGCCTGCGCTCAAGTGTTACAAATCCTTCCTTATTACTCTGCAATCCGTTTTGAACCAGTACACGCTTTATCAAAAACTTATCTTGCGAAAACAATTCCCACCGAATAAGTCCGATCAAACTTTTTCGGGCCTTCATACTACGATACAAAGCCTTTTGCAGTGTTCCTAACTGATTGGCACTGCTGCTTGATTCCGGGCCTTCATTTTCAAAACAGCTGAGTGTATTCTTCTCTGTATTTGATAACCAAAGCGCACTGGTTTCATCGTCAGACTCATTGAGCATGCTCTGAAAATACCGGTAAATAGAATCGTTGGTAAGCAGCGATTTTACTTCAGCTACCTGAGATGCTTTTTCAATCAGGGCCTCGCATTGTTCCCAATCCAATCGGGCTCCCAACGTATCAACCAACCGGGTTGTTAGCTGATGAAAAAAAGTAGCGATATGTTGAACGGCATTGCGAATTGCAGTTTCATCGCTGGCTTGAAAGGTACTGAACGACTTACGATCCTTCCACAGGTAATCACTACGCTCCAACGTTTTGGCATAGTGTGCATAGGTAGTAAGCTTACGCAAAAATGGATTGAGCGTATCATACCGAAAATGCGAAAACTCCTGCTTGAGGTTAATCAATTCCTGCAAGGGGCTCGACTGAAGATATAATTCCTTTATTGCAGCGCCACAGGTTTTATCATCATACAAAGCTTGTTTGAAACTATCCAGTTCTTCAGTTATTTGATCAATGCGGTGACTGATTTGTAAAAATTTTCGATCTAATTGTATCGCATCTATGCTGATGTTACGCGTCTTGTATTCATCTAACCGGTTAACCTGGCGCGCTACCTTTTCATAAATTTCTTTACGATCGTTTTTAAAATCATGTACCAGTGCTGCGTAATCAGTCAGTTGCTTGCTTTGAAGCCGTTTATACACCACATCCAATGCCGCCCGTTTCTGGCAAACAACCAATACCCGTTTGCCTGTTGCCAATGCATCGCCTACCAGGTTGCTGATTAATTGCGATTTGCCTGTGCCGGGCGGACCTTGCACCACAACCGAGTGCCCCACTTTTACAGCCTTCAATGAATTTTCCTGCCAGATATCAGCCGGGTAAGCACAATAAATTTTCTCTTCCTTAACCTGCCTAACAAAATTTTTATTTTCTGATTGTGTTGCCGAACGCAATTCAAAAAAACTCTCCAAATCAGAAACATGATCCTGCTCCATCAACTTCAGGTAATCCGGAACCAGGAAAGAACCTGCCTGTGGAAAAATTCCAAGCACAGCTTTCGGAAACAACTTAAGCTCTCCTGTCTTTAACCCTTGCTCAAACTCATCGCGCTTCAGGTTTACAAAAGGGGTAAGTTCATCGCGGAAATTATCAGAGTTAAAATTCAATTCAAACTCATGCTTTTGCAAGAGTTGATAGATGGCCGTTCGGAAGGCCGTACTATCGCGATCGGTATCTTCAAATGTTTCTTCGAGTAAAGCCTCGTTAGGTTTTACCTGGTTATGATAAGCATACGCCAGTAAAAACGATTTATTGAATGAAATACCGGCATCCTCGCGTGGCTCAAGCCACCATTGATTGTTTTGAACGGTAAGCGTAACCGGAAAAAACAAAAGCGGGCATCGTACCGGTGTATCGTTCTTAAATTTTCCCTGCACAATCGGCCAGCCCACATGCAAATCTTTAGAACCACGTTCTTCAAAAATAAACTGATCACTTCGTTGCAGTTTCTTTAATTTTTACTGGCCTCATTAGCCGCCTCCATCCGGCTATCAATTACAGGACAAATAAATTTTGGCTTTTCGGCAATCAACGCACTTATGATGTTAAAAGCCGGTTCGCCATTTAAGTGGCTCAGCTCCTGCACATCAATAAACTGCTCGGCCATCAGGCGCAAAAGAAACAACGAGCGGTTGTTCCCGGATAGGTTAGTAAGACGCCTCAGGTAGATGGTAAGTAGCTTTTTGGTTTGATCTGACAGAGCCACGTTATGGATTTAATGAAAGGTAAGGTAATATTTTTGAATAAAACGTTTCATCTACCAATGCTATTTTCTTAACCTCATCCACAGTAGCAAATTTTCCGTGCTGAAACCGATAGGTGGTAATTGCCCTCGCCAAAGTGTAGTTAATGTATGGATGACTGCTTAACTCCTTTATGGAAGCCTGGTTCAGAAATATTTTTTTTGGTTGAAATAGTGAATCCACAAAATATTTTTGTTGCATGCGTTGTATCACAACGGTGTCAAGCCCATACACTTCATACAATTGTTCCATAGAAACAAAGCCACCTAATTTAGTGCGGTAGTTGATTATCCTTTCACTTAGCTTCGCCCCTATTCCATAAATCTTTGTTAGCTGAACAGAATCTGCGGTATTGATGTTCATCCATTCTCTGACAAATTCTGCCTTTACTGTTGGTGCCGTTTCCTTCGCTATTAATGCAGTACTTGCCACCTGCGTAGGCAATTGTATAAATGGTTCCAGGTCTTCGTAAAATGATGTATCCATTCCATAAATGCGAAGCAGGTCTGCTTTTTTTCTAAACTTTCCATTTTTTGACCGATAGTTCAGAATCCGGTGTGCTAAAAAATCCGGAAACCCAAGGCTATCCAAATCTGCCAGGCTTGCCGTGTTGGGATCGAACGGAAAACGGGAGTAATCTTTTACAATAAAGGCACTGTCTTTTTGAGTAGGCCAATGCGCCAACAGGCTATCGAGTTTGCGCTGGTTATCTGTGAAATCAATCGGCTGGGTACTTCGCCAACGCTGATAGGCTGGTATTACAAACACACTAATTAATAATAAAGGTAATAGCAGCAACAGGCCATTGGTTTCGCGCGTTGAGATTCCAAAAAATGCCCGAATCCACGATCTGAGCCTATTAATCATATCGTTAATTTAAACTAATAAGAGAGTAAGAAGCTGCTTTGGCGGGTTAGATAATCCTTATCAACCATTAATATCAAATTTAAACTTATTATCATCTTTAGAAAATTGCAGATCGGGTTAAACCCCTATTATTGTACCCGTAAAATGATGCTTTTATGAAAAAAAATATTGGTTATCTGCTTTGTCTTATTTCTGGCTTTAGAAAGTTTTGGTTGGGGAGCTACGGGCCATCGCACCACCGGCCTGATTGCAGAACGCTACCTGACCAAAAAAGTGAAGCGAAAAATTAATGCCATCCTGGGGGGCGAATCGCTAGCTATGGCAAGCACCTGGATGGACGAAATCCGTTCAGATTCAACATACAATAACACCACTGATTGGCATTGGACTACCATACCCGATGGTGGTAAATATGAAGATGTGGAGAGCAACCCGGATGGGAAAGTTATTGTAATGCTTGAAAAAATAATTGGAGAGTTAAAGCGTGGGGGCTTACCTGCTAAACAGGAACAGGAATATCTTAAAATGCTGATCCATATGATTGGTGATATGCATCAACCGTTGCACGTAGGCAGGCCGGGCGATAGAGGTGGTAATAGTGTAAAAGTAAAATGGTTTAGTAGTGAGTCGAACCTACACTGGGTATGGGATAGCGGCATGATTGATGACACCAAACTAAGCTATACCGAACTGGCCGATGCCTTAGGCAAACCCGGAAAAGATAAACTGGATAAATGGCGGCAAGGTACGGTACGCGATTGGGCCCTCGAATCGATGCACTACCGGCCGCAGGTTTATGACATTGGAAACGGCTCGCTGGGCTATGCCTACTCGTACAAATATTTTTCTATAGCCAAAGAACGCATGCTTCAGGCTGGCTTTCGGTTGGCAGCTTTATTAAATACGATTTACGGATAATTGCCGGGTAACTGTTTATACCGGGTATTTACAACCTATAAACATTGTCAACTGCCAATTATTCTTCTGTGCCACGATTGAAAAACAAGTAACGCCCACAAGCGTGCATGCACATCCTGCGGGTTAGATGAATTGAGTTGCGCTTTCAATTTTTTAACTTCGGGGTAATTAAATATCCCCTGTTCGGCAATCGCTTTCTCTGAGAGTAACTCTTCCAACATTGGCTTTAATTCCTGCCGCAGCCAGCGCAGCATAGGTACTTCAAACCCTTTCTTTGGCCGGTTGTAAAGCTTAGCCGGCAGCGCATCCCGAAATGCATCCTGTAAGATGCGCTTGCGTATCGATCGGTTAATCTTAAAATCATCCGGCAGGTTAAAAACAAAATCTACAACGCGGTAATCCAAAAACGGTACGCGCACCTCCAGGCTGTTGGCCATACTCATGCTGTCCACCTTGGTAAGCATATCGCCCGGCAACACCAGCTGCATATCGGTAAGCAAAATTTCACGCATGGTTTCCGGTGTAGAGATAAAGCGCAGGTAATTTTCCTTACGGGACTCAAACTCCTGTAAATTCAGTTTTTGTTGCACCGCATTACTCAGCAATGAATCTGTCTTGTTGGTTGTAAACCCAGCCCATTGCCAATACCTTTCTCTACTGTTTAACTTCAAACCTTCGGCAAAGCGAGTAAGCTGTCGGGCCAGGTTGCCAACTTTACTGCTTCGCGATTGCGGCAAGCTTTTCCAAACAGAGCCGAGAGAAGCAATCAGATTTTCTTTCCATCCCTTGTTAATGATGCGGTTAAAGGCAGCATGCTTATTGTAACCACCCAGTAATTCATCGGCACCATCACCCGAAAGGGCCACCGTGGCGTGCTTGCGGGTTTCTTTACTTAATATATAAACATTGAGAGCAGATGAATCAGCAAACGGCTCGTCTATGTAATTCACCACATCCTGTACATGATCTAACAAATCGTTGTGTGTCAGGGTGAATACCGTATGATCCGTTTTAAGGTGTTTGGCTACCGAGTTCGCATAGGCCGTTTCATCAAAAAACTTGTCATCCCTAAATCCAATGGAAAAAGTATGCAGATCGGGCTTATGTTTTACCGCCAGCGCAGCAATTACGGAAGAATCTATGCCCCCACTTAAGAATGCACCAATGGGTACATCTGAAACTAATCTGCGTTGAACCGCATCATCCAGCAAATTTTTAAGTTGCTTTTGGGCCTCATTATACGTTTGTGAGTACAACGATGGTTTTTCGGCAATGGAATAATACTGGCCGGTTTCTAATTTCTTACTACTTACCTTCAGGTAGTGGCCCGGCATTAATTTTTTAACATGTTTAAAAATAGTGTGTGGTGCCGGAATGTAACTGAGGTGCAGGTATGTTTGCAACGAATCGTAATCCAGTTCCTTATCAATACCATATTGCAGCATAGATTTCATTTCTGAAGCAAACAGAAACTTATCTTCATCAAAAAGGTAAAGCAGGGGCTTGATGCCGTACCGATCGCGGGCTAAAAAGAAAGTTTGCTCCTGCTGATCGTACACACAAAAGGCAAAAAACCCGTTGAGTTTATTCAGGCATTTTTCTCCTTCATAAATAAAAAGATTAAGCAACACTTCCGTATCGGATGCGGAAACAAACTGAACTCCTTTTGCTTCCAGTTCCTTTCGCAGCTCACGGTAATTGAATATCTCGCCATTGAATACAATACAAAACCGTTGGGAGGAATCCCACATGGGTTGGTTGGCCGCTGCGCTGGTATCGATAATGGAAAGCCTGCGATGTCCCAAACCCACAAACTCATCGGTATAAACGCGGTGTGCATCGGGGCCACGCTTTTCCAACGCCATGGTGGCAGCTGTAACATGAATCATGTTAAACTTACCCAACAGGTTAAATGCAAAAACTCCGGTTATGCCACACATGGTAAACAGGTGGTAGTATGTAATAAGCCGCTGGCAAATTCAACTTCTGCCTACTGCTTGCTTCAATTAAAGAGATTTAATTTTAATATTCTTAAACCACACCTCATTGCCGTGATCCTGAAAATCGATGTAGCCGGTTGGGGCCATTCCATACCCGGCAGCATCTTTCCACTTGCTGGCCTCTTTTCGTTGCATCCAATCTGCAGACTGCAATTCATATTCCACCACCTTATCACCATTTAACCAATGTTCAACTTTATTGCCATTTACAACAAGTTTGGTAGTGTTCCATTCGCCAGCAACTTTTACAGGTTTGGTAGCCGGTGCAGCGTGCATATCATAATTGCTGGCTGTTTTCTGCATTTCGGTCAACTCACCCGGATAGCCGGTATCATCTATCAACTGGTATTCCGGGCCTGAATAATAAGGCTGATCAAATTCTTCCGTAACCCGAAACATCACACCACTATTTGCTTCAGGTGCTACTTTCCAGTCAAATACAAGCTCAAAATTTTGGTATTGTTCTGTCGTGCGTAAATCAGAGCGTTGGTTGCCATCTCCTGTTTGTTCGTTGAGCGGTTTACAGTGTAAGGTTCCATTTACAACTTCCCAGGTATTGTTGGGCCGTCCTTTAAATATTGTCCAGCCCGTTAACGTACTACCATCAAACAAAAGTTTCCATCCGGCCGTGGTTTCATCGGGAGTCAGTTGATTATCAACCGATACAGGCTCATTTTTTTCTTCCATTTTTTTGTGTACAACTTGTAAAAGCAATCATCAGGAATAGCACTAAACGTAAGCCATGTACTTTTTTCATACTTTTTAATCGGTTTTGTGTGGGTTACTTATTGGATTTTATCTGAAATTAACGTCAAAATTCAAGAATCAGGATAACTTTCCCCGATTTGCGGTTACAAACTAAAAACTATTAACACATGAAACCTAAGAACTATTTGATTGGCTGCTTCATTTTTTTGTTGGCTGGTTCTGCCTTTGGGCAGATACATCTTGGAGCAACCTCTGCCTACAATGCAACTTTTGTTTTAGATAAGGGTTTGAGTGAAGACCCCCGGTACAATTCTACCTATACCTACCAGGTTGCTCCTATTGGCTTTAACTTTGGGGTTGATTTGGGCCGTAAGTTCGGTTTACAACTGGAATCAATATTATCCAATCAAGGTCAGATTTATGAGCTGATTGATATTGCCAAACAAGTGCAAGGTCAACGTAAAATTGATCTACAATACATTAACATACCCATGATGTTGAAGTTTATGGGTGGTGGAAATGGCAAGGCCCGAACCAATTTTAACTTCGGACCCCAGATGTCGTTATTAACCAAAGCGGTTGAAAGCCTGCAGGCAAATCCTGGTACTTTTACACTCCCAACTGATTTAACATTTGAAGACATCCAGAAGGATTTTCCAACGGCAATCTTTGACCAGGCTAGCGGAGGTTATACCTTACCCGGCCCCGGTACCTATCCCATACCATCGGGCGTAACACTGGCTGATATTCAAAGCGCTTATCCGGGCGCATTAGATGCCGGAAATGGCGAATACACGTTGCCGGCCAACAGTTCTTCCTTAGCTAAGAATTTGTTAACCAAAGAAGCTAACAATTTTAAGAATATGGAGTTTCAGATTGCCATGGCCTTTGGGGTAGATATAGATCTTAGCAAGCACATCTACCTTTCAACGCAGGTTAGAGCAAATTATAGCCTAATGGATATGCGCAATGGCGATGTTATTAATTCAATTAAGCAGGGCAACTATAGTGATATTTTTGGCAGCCGCGCCAACTTTTTAGTAGGTGTGCAAGTAGGCCTGCACTACTATTTTGGTACGCTGCGCTCGTTCCGGTAACAGATCATTAATACTGACAACTTTCCTGCTTGCGCGGGAAAGTTGTCATTCATTATTAAAAAATCTTTCCGGGGTTCAGGATTCCGTTCGGATCGAAAACTTTTTTAATGCCCCGCATCAGGTTCAAGTTTACCTCACTCATCGCAATGGGCATGTAAGGCCGCTTGGCAATGCCTATTCCATGTTCACCCGATAAAGTTCCGCCCAGGCTTACCGTTAGTTTAAAGATTTCACCAATGCCTTCCGGGATTTTTGTTTCCCAATCGTGTTCGCTGATATCTTCTTTCAGAATATTTACGTGCAGGTTACCATCGCCCAGGTGGCCAAAGCAAACCGTATTGAAATTATACTGTTTGCCAATCTCTTTAATTCCCTTAATTAATTTTGGCAGGTTATTGCGAGGCACAACTACATCGTCAGACTTCGTAAGCGTGTACCAGTTAACCGCGGGCGAAATATTTTTACGCACTTTCCAAAGTTCTTCCTTTTGGGCGTTGCTTTCTGCAAACAAAACTTCTCCACTCTGAAATTTTTCCACTACAGTCATCACCCGCTCGGCATCGCGCATTAAAACTTCTTCATCGTTGCCATCCAGCTCGCACAACAGGTAGGCATCCATGCCGTCAATTAATTTTGTTGTTACCGGGCTGTTCAGAACCTTATCGCAATACGCATACGTTTTAAGAGCGGCTTCACGTTCAAAAAACTCCATGCCCGATGGCGTAATTCCTTCTACAAATATGGCGGCAATCGCCTTACAGGCTTCTTCGTTGGTAACAAAAGGAATAAACAGCAATACATTTTTCTGTGGGAACCCCCGAAGTTTAAACACAATTTTGGTGATGATCCCCAGCGTACCCTCGCTGCCGCACATGAGTTGCGTTAAGTTATATCCGGTTGAGTTCTTCAATACATTTGCCGCAGTCCAAATGATTTCACCGGTAGGTAATACCACTTGCATGTTAAGTACATAATCGCGGGTAACGCCATATTTTACAGCCTTCGGTCCACCGGAGTTATTAGCCAGGTTGCCACCCAAAAAGCAAGAGCCTTTGCTGGCAGGATCGGGTGGGTAAAACAATCCTTTTGCTTTAACGGCATTCTGAAATACTTCTGTAATTACTCCGGGCTCAACAGTGGCTTGCAAGTTTAGCTCGTCAATTTCCAGAATCTTATTGAATCGTTCCATGGAAATAACCACACCTTTCTGTACCGGTATTGCTCCTCCGGCAAGGCCTGTGCCGGCACCCCGTGGTGTAACGGGTATGTTATACTGGTTACAGATTTTCAATATATCGCTGATTTCTTCTGGTGTGCCCGGCTTTAGAACAAGATCAGGCAAAAACAAATAGTCCTCGGTTTTGTCGTGGCCATATTCATTTCGTTGCTCTTCATCCACAATAAGATAAGATTCGCCTACGATAGCCCGAAAACGGCTGATAAGTTCGTTGCCTAACGATTGATTCGGTGCACTTGTTTTAGTGTTTGCCATCAATAAAGTAACTTTGAATTTAGGTATGGTATTAAAACAAAGTCCCAAAATTAAGGAATTAACCTTTCAAAGGCTTTGGCTTTTTTTATCCATTCTTATTTTATCAAGTTCATGTGTATCCAGCCGGGTTAAAGAACAGCGCGAAAAGGTAATTGCTTCGGCACGTAGCTTTACAGGAACGCCCTATAAATGGGGTGGAACTACCCGGGCCGGAATGGATTGCTCGGGATTAACGTGTAATGCATACCGTGCTATCGAGTTAGAACTTCCACGTACAACCGATGGGCAGGCAACCACAGGAAAGAAAGTTAAACGCAAAAAATTAGCCCCGGGCGATTTGGTATTTTTTGCTTACGGGTAAGAAAAAA
>LNFR01000048.1 GCA_001567185.1 Bacteroidetes bacterium OLB12 | reverse complement strand
GTTGATTTTATTGAGAGGCAGAAGATATAACCGCAGAGGTGCTAAGACGCTAAGCTATAATCTCTTTGCGACTTGGCGTCTTTGCGGTTACTTGCACCAATTCAAAAAACTATGTTGATTTTATTGAGAAGCAGAAGATATAACCGCAGAGGCGCAGAGGCGCTAAGCATAATCTCTTTGCGACTTGCCGTCTTTGCGGTTACTTGAATCAAGATGAGGGTAGTAAACTTTCTCATGGGATTTTTAATTTTGCTAAAATTTGAGATTTCTTCCATTTGAGAAATTCTCAGGTTTCTGCTAATACTTAACGGCACACGCTCATGTTCAACGATCCCGAACTAAACGGAAAATACCTCGGCACCATTTCGCAGGATTTTGTGAAAGTAGCCGACACTTTAAAAGAAGCTTCGTATCAAATCCGAAAGGCTGGTTTTGAGTTTCCGATTTTTCCCATCTCGAAAGAAAAATTACCGATCGGCCAGGTGTTGATACCCGGTGGGCCGCTTAATTTAGAATGGAATTATTACGCTTCCTTTCTGGATGAGTTTTTACAACGCGAACTGGTTGCACCTGATAAAGTAGAAGATTTCAAAAATGCATACAAAGACCCGGACGAGTTCTGTTGCCTGTTCGTAGTTGATCAGGACTTTGCCAGTTTTGTTTACATTCCGTTTCCGGAGGATTAAATTTAAGATTCAAGATTCAAGATTTAAGATTTAAGATTTATAAAATCAATAATCCCAAATCAACAATCACAAATCAAAAGTGTTTCCACCCTTGCGCCTTTAGCGGCACCACTGTTTGTTGCTTCGTTACCAAAACATGTTGCGTGGGGTCGTTATGCATGTGCCCGATAAAATGAATATCCGGATGGTTTTTAATTTTATCGTAATCGGCAGGGCTGATGGTGAAGAGTAACTCATAATCTTCGCCTCCGTGCAAAGCACATGTAATCGGGTCTAGCTTAAATTCAATAGCTGTTTCAAACGTATCGTGGTCGATTGGTACTTTATCTTCAAAAATTTTAACCCCGAGGTTAGAATTTTTCCGAGGTGAAACAATTCCGAAGCCAGTCCATCCGAAATATCGATCATGGATGTTGGTAAACAATTTTTATCGCGCAGTTCGTGTATAATATCCATACGCGCTTCGGGTTTTAATTGCCGACCTACCAGGTATTCATATTTCTCTAAATCGGGTTGCATGTCGGGGTTTGAAAGAAACACTTGTTTTTCGCGTGCCAGTACCTGCAAGCCCAAATAGGCAGCGCCCAAATCGCCTGTTACACAAATTATGTCATTCACGTGTGCGCCACTGCGTTGCACCACACGCTTTTTATCAGCCCGTCCTAACACCGTAATCGAAATTACCAATCCGGCCGCTGACGAAGCGGTGTCGCCACCCACCAAATCGACATTATAATTTTTGCAAGCTGCCTGCACCCCTTCAAAAAAGGCATCAACAGCTTCAAGCGAAAACCGGTTGCTGATGGCTAAGCCCAACACAATTTGTTCGGCAATTCCATTCATGGCCGCTATATCCGAAACATTTACTGCCACTGCCTTATACCCCAAGTGTTGCAGGGGCATGTACGCTAAATCGAAGTGAACACCTTCCAGCAATATATCGGTAGAAACCAACAAGGTATTATCGCCCGCATCAATCATGGCCGCATCATCCCCTATCCCTTTAAGTGTGGATGCGTTCTTCGATTGAAACTTGCTATTGATCCGATCAATAAGCCCGAATTCGCCTAATTGTGAAAGTTCTGTTCTGTTTTCGCCCATAGGAAGTGCCGTTAACCGGCATGATTGTTAATTTATCCGGCAAAAGTACTATTTGCCCCACATTCTGCTTACATTGTTTTGGTATTTGGTATTCACCCACAAATAATCTGTAAGGATATGAAAAGATCTTATGTTGCACTTTTATTAGCGCTTATCTTTTTAGCCGCCTGCGCCTCGCCCAAGCCATACTACGAAACCAAAGAAGGCAAACGTAAACAGAAGTATTATAACGACATACAGTACGGCCGTGATGCGCATCCTAAAATGAAGTTTTAAGCTTTACGCAAAAACGCTAAGCCAAACGATTCCTTTTAAGTTTCTCCAGAATAATCCGATTCAGTTAATTTATTTTCTTTCTTCACAAAGCTCCACCAAACATGGTTCGTTGTTTTAGGGTGTATAAAAGCCACATTTTTATTATCGGCACCCGGAAAAGGTTTTTCCGATAACCACACAAACTCTTTCGATTTCAAATCACGCATTTCGTGTTCTATATTTTCCGATTCGAAGGCAAGATGGTGCAGGCCTTCGCCCCTTTTTTCAATAAATTTTGCAATGGCCGAATCGGGCCGGGTAGCCGCAACCAACTCAATCTTTACATTACCAAGATCGAAAAAGGAGGTTCGCACACCTTCCTTTTCAACATCTTCAATTTTATAATGAGGCCGGCCAAATAATTTGGCAAATAATATATTAGCAGCATCCAAATCTTTTACAGCAATGCCTATATGTTCCAGTTTTTTCATAGCATGAGGGTTTAACCCGATTTTGTTAATTTTGACGAAAAATCCGGAAACTTTTCACGTTTTACGAAAGTTTTAATTCGAAATGCCAAAAATTACCATTGAATCGAACAGCGATGCCCATGTAGAGGCAGCCCGAATTCAGCAACAGATTAAGGATTACCTGGGCCTGCGCTCCAGCGATCTTATTTTTGAATACAGTTTGCTGGATGGCAAAACCAAGTTGGATTTGATAACGCTAAACCCACGGCATAATCAGTCCTTTCTTTTTCGCTCTGAAACCGGTGCCGACAAAGTAGATGCCTTGAAAAAAATGTGGGACTACGTGCAGAATTATAAAGAGAAAGAAAATTCCTACACCATTCAATGGGTAGTTAAGAGTGAACGTGAATTACACACGTCTTATTTCCGCGCCAGCAATATTCTGGATGCGTTGGAAAAATTATATTATGGCCGCGACCGGAACACAATTACCGTGTTTAGTGTTGTATTGAACCCAGTATCTTAATTATGATTACCGTAACCGAAAAAGCAAAAGACAGAATTATCAGCCTTCGTAAAGAAGAGGGTAAAAGCGATAATCACAACATCCGTGTTTCTGTAAAAGGAGGCGGTTGCTCGGGCCTGATGTACGATTTGGGTTTTGATGACCAGATTAATCCCGTTGACCAGGTTTTTGAAGATAAGGGCGTAAAAATTCTGGTTGATAAAAAGAGCCTGCTCTACCTGTTAGGAACCACACTGGATTTTTCGGATGGACTTAACGGAAAAGGATTTCAGTTCATCAACCCCAATGCTTCGCGCACGTGTGGTTGTGGAGAGAGCTTTTCGGTTTAGTAATCAGCTTTAAATAGTTGCCACACACTTCAACTCAATAGCAATAGGCGTTGGCAACGCATTTACCTCCACCGTGGTTCTGCAGGGTTGTGTTTCCGGATTGGGAAAGTATTGGGCATAAATTTTATTAAACACCGGAAAATCTTTCTTCATATTGGTAAGGTAAACCGTTACATCCACCAGGTTTTCCCACCGCGAACCCGATGCCTCCAAAATATAACGCACGTTTTGAAAAACAGCATGGCATTGTGTTTCCAGATCATAAGCCACTATATTTCTGTTTTCATCCAGCGTTACTCCCGGAATTTCTTTTGACCCACGCTTGCGCGGCCCAACACCGGAAAGAAAAAGTAAGTTGCCCACTTTGCGGGCATGTGGGTAAGAACCTACCGGTTCGGGGGCCATGTTCGAATTAGCTATCTCCATTCAATCTACCTTAATGATTACAGGCATCACGAACTTGGTCCTTATCGGCAACCCTCTCTTTTTTGACACAACGAGAGTTGCTTCACTCGCTTTAATAGCTCTAATTGCCCCCTCATTATAACCTCCACCGATACCTTTTAGAATTTTAAATTCAGCGACCTTTCCATTCTCATCTATCTGGAATTCAACAAGAACCTCTCCCTGAATACCTCTTGCTCTTGCTCCTGATGGATACTTCATATTATCCGCTACACTTTTATAAAAGTAGAACTTGCCGTTTGTATCATCCAGAAATGTAAATATTAACTTATTGTATTTGTAAATCTTGCCATCCTTATAACTCTCACCAACCTTAAAATTTCCATTCACAAAAGTTTCTTTGTGGAGTAAAATACCTTCATTATTATGGAGCAACCATACCGAATCTCTTAAGCCATCCTTTACTTTTCCATTTTCATTAAGGCTGTATTTCAAGCCATTTGCATCATGATAGTAGTCTTCTGGATTTACTATAGAAGTGGTTCTATCTAATTGATTAGTCAAGCTTATCGAATTTATACTTTTATAGTCAAAACTGCATTTACAATACCCATTTCCGTTGTTCACCAACTGCTCTCCTTCCGGGCTCCAATAATTTATTATCAAAAAGTCATATTCTTTGAAATCATTAACCTGACCCCTTTTTTTTGGATAATATAAAGTAGATCTGGGATTACCATTTTCATAATACTGAAATGCATACCCCACCCTTAATCCACTTAAATACAAACCCCTTTCTTTCACCTTTCCATTTTCGTAATAGTATATAAATGGACCATCTGGTTTACCCCGTTTAACAATTTCACGACCATAAAGGGAATTGTCCTTTGAATAAAGGAGAAGAATCGTATCAACCGCAAGTAGCGAGTCCACCGGTTTTTTTTGATAGAAAAATGATACCCCCTTTTCTCCAAGCCTTTTACCTACCTGATCAAAATAAATTTCCTGTGCCCTTAAATTGAGATAGGATAAAAAGACTATTACAGCAAGTAGGTATTTCGCTGTTCTCATATTCCAAAAACTAAACTTGCCCATAAACTATGGTACTCAGCGCCTTCTTTTTCGGAAGCAATCATACGCACACTGCTTACCATCCAGGGGCCGGCTGCACTAATTGGAAATTGAATGGTTCCATCATTTTCGGTATAGATGTTTTGCATAAATGAGTTGTCGCGTACACGGTTCCATACTTTTACCAGGGTATGTGGAGCCGGCTTGCCTTCAAACAAAACTTTACACGTCAGGTAATCGCCCACTTTTAAATCATACGGGTTTTGTTGTGGTACGATTTCATATTTTAAACCTACCACTTTATTAAATGTACGGTCGGTACGATCGCCATTTTGCACCAACAGCTTGGCGAAGCGGGTATAATATTCTGTTGATGTTTTATCCAGCGAATTAGACTTCTTGCGTTGATCTAAAATATAATCCAGGCCGTCTTCTTCCAGGTAAGCATTAAACGCTTTGCCTTCCTGCTCGATGTAGGCATCATTGCTTATTAGTGTAAACAGGTAGGTACCTCCCAAATCTGCTTTATAAATCAGGTTATTGCCTTCGGTGGGTTTTACATCTTTGGTAAGGTCTTTTACACCACTTACCCGGTGCAGCTCTAACTTTTCCACTTTGTGCCGCTTCAAATCCCAGTATTCTCCTTCAAAGCCCTCGCCCACCATCAAATCAATCTTAATCTCTTCGCCAGCTTTGTAGCGAAATTTTTTCGGCTGCAACCAAAACTCGTGTGCCTGTGCCAGGCAGGTAATCATCAAAACAAAACTTATTGCAACTAATCTTTTCATATTTCTTCGTTAATAGCGATACTATGCAACCATCAGGCTACACAGCCTACTTTCTCTTCCTGTTCATTATCTCCTCTATCTCTTCTGCTTCAATTGGTATGTTTTGCATCAGGTCGAAATTCTTATTCGTTCCGACTACAATATTATTTTCTAACCGGATACCGAATTTCTCCTCTTTAATATAAATACCGGGCTCCACCGTCCACACCGAACCTACTGCCACTTTTTTATGCATGTTCCCCACATCGTGTACATCTAACCCCAACATGTGCGAGGTGCCATGATAAAAATATTTTCTGAAAGCCGGGTTGTCTTTGGTTTGGTTCTTAATATCTGTTTTATCAATCAATTTTAATTTGAGCAGTTCGGCTTCCATCAGTTTTTCAATCTCCTTCTGGAAATCGAAATACACCACATTAGGCCGAAGCAGTTTGGTAGCTGTGTTTTTGATCCGCAACACGGCATTGTAAACATCTTTCTGGCGCTTCGAGAATTTACCACTTACCGGTATGGTGCGTGTCATGTCGGCATTGTAGTTGGCATACTCAGCGGCTACATCCAGCAGAATCAACTCACCCGCATGGCATTGTTTACTGTTTTCTACATAATGTAAAATGTAATTGCTGTTACCCGATGCAATAATGGGCGGATAGGCAAATCCTTTTGAGCCCAGGCGTTTAAACTCATGCACAAACTCGGCTTCAATCTCGTACTCCATCACACCCGGGCGCACATAACCCAGCACCCGCCTGAACCCACACTCGGTAATATCACATGCCTTTTGCATCAGTTCTATCTCGCGGGGTTGTTTTACTTTACGAAGTTCGCCCATTACAGGTGCAATTCGATTATACGCGTGTAGCGGATAGGCCTTTTTACACCACTCTATAAAACGCGCATCGCGACTTTGCACTACTACCTCCGACCGGTAATGCTCGTTGGTGTTGAGGTATACTTGTTCAGCTCCACCCATCGTCATCATGTGGTGAAATAATTTTTCAAAACCCGAAACCCACACTACTGTTTCAATTCCTGAAATTTCCGTTGCCTCCTGCTTGGTTAGTTTATGACCTTCCCACTTTTCCAGCAACTCGTTGGGTTCGCGCAAAAAAAGCACTTCCTGGTATTTTTTATCCGGAAAGCCAGGGCACATCACCAGCATGCTTTCCTCCTGGTGGATACCGGTTAAGTAATACAAGTCGCTGTTTTGAATATAGCCCAAAACACCATCGGCATTGCTGGGCATAATATCGTTGGAATTAAAAACGGCAATAGAACCGGGTTTCAGTTTACTCACCAAACGCTTGCGGTTCGCAATAAAAAGTTCTTTGCCTATTGGTTCGTGTCTCATGGTTATGGAAAAAAGCTTGTTAAATCCGTTAAGTTCTGATAGATTTTGGAAAGTTATTAATACCGCTTCACATGAAAAAATTGTTATTTACAGTTGCTGTTCTTTTTTTGGTAACCACATTTCCACAAGCCCAGGAAAAGTATGTGCCAACACCCGAAAATCTGAAGAACCGGGCCTGGTTTCAGGATGCCAAGTTTGGGATGTTTATCCATTGGGGTGTGTATAGTGTGCTGGGAGATGGTGAATGGGTTATGAACACACAACAAATCCCAATCAAGACGTACGAAAAACTTCCTGCTTTTTTTAATCCCACTCAATTTAATGCAGCCGAATGGGTACAAATGGCAAAAGATGCCGGCATGAAATACATTACCATTACCAGCAAGCACCACGATGGCTTTGCGATGTACGATTCCAAAGTTTCGGATTACAACATTGTGAAGCGAACTCCTTATGGAAAAGATGTATTAAAAATGCTGGCCGATGAATGCCGGAAACAAGGCATTAAGTTATTCTTTTACCATTCGCAGTTAGACTGGCATCATCCCGACTATTTTCCCCGTGGCTTTACCGGTGGCAGTTACACCGGCCGCGAAGAAAAAGGTGACATGAACAAATACCTGGACTATATGGATGCACAACTTACCGAACTTCTCACCAACTATGGAGATATTGGCGGGATCTGGTTTGATGGTATGTGGGATAAGAAAGATGATGATTGGCGCCTGGGCAAAACCTATTCACTCATTCATAAATTACAACCCGGCACACTGGTGGGCAGCAACCACCATGTGGCACCTTACGATGGAGAAGATTTTCAGATGTTTGAAAAAGATTTGCCCGGCCACAACACAACCGGTTTTGCACCCGAACAAAAAGTAGGCGACCTACCCAAAGAAATTTGCGAAACCATTAACAACAGTTGGGGCTTTAACCTGCGCGATGATAAAAACAAAAGCATCAAAGACCTGATTCAATACTTAGTGAAAGGCGCGGGTTACGATGCCAACTTTCTGTTAAATGTAGGCCCCATGCCCAACGGAAAAATTCAACCCGAGCATGTAGCGTTGTTAAAACAAATGGGAGAATGGATGCGCCAGTATGGCGAAACGGTTTATGGAACCCGAGGAGGCCCGCTTACCCCGCGCGATTGGGGCGTTACAACCCAAAAGGGTAACAAAGTTTATGTTCACATACTTAAATGGCAAGACGAAACCCTTACCCTGCCGAGGTTGGGCAAGAAAGTAGTAAGCGCTAAACTCTTTATTGATAAATCGCCTGTAAAATTTACGGAAAATGATTTCGGCCTAAGCATTAGAGTACCGAAAGACAAGATGAATGAGATTGATACGGTGATTGAATTGGAGTTGAAATAGTTAGCAATGCACAAACTGACAATTGACAATTATTTAGTTGCCAATTGTCAGTTGGTTGTTGTCAACTTAATTACTCTCTCCTTGTGGTTCGTTCACATCATCGGTATTCACGTAGTTGATAATGATAAAGGTGAATAAAAAGCCTGAAAAGAGTCCTTCCAGCGCAACCATAAATGCAGTAATGTAAGGATTCAGGTATTGCCCCATGGGTTCCTTGTTGATTATATCCTGCATAAAACCCGTATCAACCGTAAGGTAGATGAACAGGAAAAACGCAAAAATTGCGGCCGATACCGCTCCGGTTGCCACACCAGTAACCAGCGCCCTGAAATAATTCAGGTGCTCGTCATGTGTTTCTCTGAATTTCTTTAAAGCGAAATAAATACCCCCCACCTGAAAAAAAACATTCAGAAAACGGAGTTCATAAATATGGGCCAGCCCCAAAACTTTCATTAATAGAAAAAAAGCAATCAGGCAACCGGCAATTTTTAACCCGTAATTTTCGGGAATACGCTTTGGATTTGTGAATAGGCTCATAGGTAAAAGGGTTAGTGGAATAAATAAATATTTGAATTTTTTAAGACATAAGCAATCTTTTAAATACCATATTATTTGAACACCTTCGATCTGGCTTAAAAACAACCTTCAACTCTCTCAAACCCAAACGTCCTATGCTTAAAAAGATTCTTTTAGTATTAGCAGGACTCATTTTAGTCTTGCTATTAGTGGGCTTTGTGCTTCCGGGCAAACTGGAAGTTTCGAAGAGTGTTTCTATTAATGCTCCTGCAGATGCCGTATTCGAAGAAATTAATGATCTGAAACGGTGGGAAAACTGGCAGTACTGGAATACACTCGATACGGCAAATATGAAAATCACCTATGGTGACAAAACATCCGGCACGGGGGGCATCCTATAGTTGGGACAGTCCCATTCTAAAAACCGGAACTATTTCCCTCACCGAAAGTATTCCGAATAAATCGGTAGCGCTATCGATGGATTTTGGAGGCAATCCAGCTTCCGGGCTTTATGCGCTAGACCCCGATGGTGACAACACAAAACTTACGCTCAACTTCAGCAACGACACAGGCATGAACCCGATTGGTCGGTGGATTAATGTGTTTATGAAAGGTGAGATTGAAAAGTCGTTTGATTATGCTTGTAAAAAAATAAAAGACATCGCGGAAGCAAAACCAAAATTCACTTATACAATTACAGAAGAAATTTTGCCTGCCATGAGCTATGTAGGTTTAATGCATACCATGAGTCCGAAAGATCCCGTTGCCATTAATGCACAAATGGCTAAAATGTATGGCGAGTTAGAAACTGCATTGAAGAAATCCAAAGTTGAAATAACCGGCTATCCATTTGCCATGTATCCAGCCTTCTCGGAAGAATCGATGGATATGATTTGTGCCCTACCGGTTGCAGCCGATGCCAAGGTACCTGCCAAATACAAAGTGGAAACTGTTGCGGGCGGCAGCGCGATTAAAGGAATTTACAAAGGCGATTACAATAACCTGATGGCCTTGCACATGGAACTTGAGCAGTACCTTCAATACAAAGGACTTACTATGAATGGCGCGCCCATTGAAGTTTACGTTACCGACCCGATGTTGGAAAAAGACACTGCGAAGTGGGTAACTGAAATTTATTATCCTATAAAGAAAAACTAATCGATTTCAGGCGTCAAGACGGCTCAAAGCCGACAGACGCCTTTGCTTACGAATGACTTTAGCTGAATTTAGGCATATTACTGAAAAATAGTTGGTGCTTGTTAGCTCTGTGGATTGTCTACCAGTTAGTTGCGCCTTGTTTTTAGATGTTTAGTGAAAGGTGTTTCACTAAACTTTTTCGTGTCTACCAAATAGTTGTCGGCTTCATAACAATACGTTTGATTGGTTAATGAAAAAGAGTTTTTTTAGCCATAGAGCTTACCAAAAAAAGTTTTGAGTAAAATTCTACCAACTATTTATCACCACATTGCCTGAATTTAAAAACTCACTTACTCAACAGCAGCCACCACCGGTTGCTGTTCTGTTGCAAGCCATGTGGTACGAAGCCAAAGGCGATTGGGAAATGGCCCATACCCTTGCGCAAGATGTGCATACAACAGATGGTTCATGGATACACGCCTATTTACACCGGGTAGAAGGTGATAACAGCAATGCCCAATACTGGTATCATCGCGCTAACCGTAAGATGTCGAAAAAACCACTAACGGAAGAGTGGGATGATATTGTGCGTGAACTCTTGAATACTTAGTGAGACTTTGTGATTCACTTAAATCAAACCACAATGTCTCCGGCAAACAAAGCATTAGTAACTAAACCCCAACTCCTTCAAACCATCCTGCACTTCGGGGCAACTCATAAATAAATTCCAGAGTAAACCTGTGCGGTGGTTTTCCATCATTACCACAGCAGGCCCCTGGTCAATAGCCAGGTAGCGTGTTGGATACCAATTCTCTTGTTCGCTAAAGGCATCATAAAAACCATAGTTACCCATAATTTTATCGCCCAATTCAAAGTAAAAATGTTTCATGGCGGCCATGCTTTGTTCGGGCGTATATGGGAATGAAGAGAGAGCCGCGGTAGGCGATATCACGCCCAGATCTTCGGTAGGACTATGAGCCGCATAACCCTTTACGGAGTAGCTTGCTGTTAGCCCCCAATTGTCTTTACCATAGCCTTTAAATCCTTTCGGGTTTTCCACACAATATTGGTAATTGATTAAGGTGTGATTTACGTTATGTTGCCAGTAATCGGCATACTGATCTTTAAGCTTACGCGGATCCAATCCCAAAAAAGAATAATGCGACCAGAACAGCGGACCACCAAACTGAGGTGCTCCGTTATGTTTCAAATCGAGGTGGTATCCATACTGCTGATGGGCCGGATCATTTTTTATTGCGCCTTTACGCGCCCACCCTTCGTGATAGGCTACGGCCGGAACCTTATGGGTAGGCGAGGAAGCTGCCAGCACGTAGGTAATCAAACATTCGTTGTACCCTTCCAACGGGAAATTCATTTTCCATTCCTTATCAGGTGACCAATGCCAGTAGATTACATTTTGTCCGCCTCTTCTATACCAATCCCATTCTACTTCGCGCCACAGTTTATCAATACGGGCTGCCAACGCTTTTTCGCGTTCATCACCATCTTTAAAATATTGACGCACGCATAACAACCCCTGAATAAGAAAAGATGTTTCAACTAAATCACCCCCATTGTCATTCGGGCTAAAGGGTTTTACTTCACCGGTTTCGCCATTCATCCAGTGAGGCCACACACCTTTAAAGCGATCGGCTTTTTCTAAAAAGGTAGTAAGCTTTTCAAGATGTGCTACACCCTGCTGGCGTGTAATAAAGTTGCGTTCCATTCCAACTAAAATCGCCATCACACCAAAGCCTGTTCCGCCACTGGTTATTATGTGTTTATCATTTTCAGGATACACGTTGTCGGCATGAAGCCGTTCGCGCGCACCACCTGAAACCGGTTCGGCACCATCCCAGAAATATTGAAAGGTTTTGTATTGCACCAACGTAAACAATGAATCATCGCTGATGCGGTTGTCGGCTTCTGCCACTTCTGCAGGTTTTTGAGAACAAGCGGCCATGCATAACACAACACAACCTATGCTCAGAATTTTAATTTTCAGATTCATGATTTCTGGTTTTTACAGTTTGCTCACGCCAAAGTAGCAATTCTTGTTTACGTTTCGCTATCTCTTCTTCGGTTGGTTTATACTCAATCAGTTTTTTCAGATCGGGTTGGCCGGCATCCACCCAGGCCGTGTACCAGATATTGCCGGTTTGCTTTATACTATTGCGAAACAGGCGCTCTACCATGCCATTAAGCGCACGATGATACTTTTGCGAATACTCCTGCCCATATACTTTCACTGTTTGTTTTCCTTTGGTTTCAAAACTAAAACGCTCGGCTTCTTTCGCTACTTGCTGTTCAAACCTGAGTACGGAATCTACCGCCAGGTGCGATTGTGCCACAATCTGCCATGCGGTTTGTTGAACATTTGACAAATAAGTAGCCGGGCCCACGTAAAAGTCATACTGTTCGTAAAACAACTCCGGCAACCGCGATTCCCAGAAACCATGAATACCCACCTGGTTGGTTAATTGACCATCGTAGTTTTTTGTGGTGTGCAAAGGCACGTGTGCATCGGCTACATAATGACCCAGATCAGCCGAAAGGCGAAGGATACGATCCGGATCATTAATCAGAAACGCCTCTTTCAACTGCAGGTAAACCCTGTAAATGTGCCAGGGAAGGATGCCTTTGGCCTGTAACGAGTCCTCGCCATATTTTTCAACGGCCTGATTCCAATATCGGGGTAATTTGAACACCGCGCTGTCTTCGTAATCATCTAAATCGATGTAGTGCCTGGGAGCTTCCTCTGCCACCGCATACCGCCTGCGATCGGGGTTTACAGCAGCTTCGGTCAGGTATTCAATGTTTTTCTTGAAGAATCCGGCCATTTCTGGCGGAAGGGTAAATACGGCCAACCGGTTAATTTTTTTGTGCGCAAAAAACCCCCATCTGAACCCCATGGGAATCAGGCAAAAAAGTCCAAAGAGCAACAAAAACCACCTTTTTGGCATATCTTATAAAGATATTCAAAGTGAATGGAGAGGCCACGTTTGCATTTCCGATTATTGCGCTTATTTTTGCAGTCCGTTTTGAAAAAAGCATTATGGCAAATCATAAATCAGCAGAGAAAAGAATCCGGGCAAATGAGACCAAGCGTGTAAGAAACCGCTATCAGGCCAAAACCACCCGTACCCAAATCAAGAAATTAGAACGCCACTACCAAGAAAGATGAGGCGCAGGCCCTTTTGAAGGAAGTGTCTTCTATGATTGATAAACTGGCTAAGAAGAATATCATTCATTGGAAAAAAGCTGCCAATCAGAAATCACAGCTTACCAAGCGGGTAAACGCGTTAGCGTAACCTTTACCAATATTATTTTTCCCTCCCTGACTTCGGTTGGGGAGGGTTTTTTTATGTCTTTTTTAAAACGCATAATAATAAAGTACCTTCAAGGTTGTGAAAATTGAAGACAGCAAACCGCTTAACATCCGCGAGTGGTCGCCCGAAGACCGTCCCCGCGAAAAACTTTTGCTCAAGGGCACATCGGCATTAAGCGAAGCCGAACTGGTGGCAATCCTGATTGGTTCGGGCACCACCAAGACCTCGGCTGTTGAATTAGCCAAAAAAGTTTTGCTGCTGAGCCATAACAACCTGAATGAATTGGCCCGTTTGGGTGTAAAAGACCTGATGAAAATTAAAGGCATTGGAGAAGCTAAAGCTATTACCATTGTGGCCGCATTGGAACTGGGCCGCAGACGGAAAGCACAAGACCTGGACGAGAAACCCAAAATAAGTAGCTCTCAGGATGCGTTTAATCTTTTACAGGGCGATTTAATGGATTTGCCCCACGAAGAATTCTGGGTATTGCTGCTTAACCGGATGAATAAAGTGGTGAAAATGAAACGTATTAGTGAAGGGGGCGTTTCAGGTACCGTGGCTGATCCGAAAATTATTTATAAACTGGCATTGGAAAACCTGGCAACGGGTGTTATTGTGGCACACAATCATCCTTCGGGCAATTTAAAGCCCAGCCAGAGCGATATTGACTTAACACGCAAACTCAAAGAGGCCGGTAAGTTTCTTGAGGTACAACTACTTGATCATCTGATCATCGCTAACCGGAATTATTTTAGTTTTGCAGATGAAGGGCTGATATGAAAATAGCGTATAGCATTTTAGTAGGTGTGCTTTTAATATTGTTTGTGGGGTTTATGTATTTGCCGCTGCACGAAGAACGCATTGTAGCAACTACAACAACTGAAAATAAGGTAACAGACTCTATCGCACTACCCCCCGCTGCACCCGTTACAGCAGTTGAGGTTGTGGCTACTGCCAACCCGTATCTGCAAGACGCCTTAAACTCGTACCAGGAGTTTTTTAAAAACGCCATGGCCCGTGGCATGGCCCCGGGTGCTGCGGTAGCCATTGTTTACGATACGTCTGTTGTTTTTTTAAAAGGCTTTGGCTTAAAACAATCCGGCACCACCGATTCTATCAATGTGCATACCGTATTCAGGCTGGGCTCGGTTTCAAAATGCTTTGCATCGGTACTGGCCGGTACACTGGTAAGTCATCACCTCATCGGGTGGGATGATCCCATCTTAAAATATTATCCGCAGTTTCAACTTAGTTCGCCCGAGCATGCCAGCAAGGTAACCATCCGCCATGTGCTTTCGCACACCACCGGCTTACCATACCATGCGTACACCAATATGATTGAAGAACATTTGCCGCTGGATACCTTATTGGCAAGTTTAAAAACAGTAAAACTTTTTGGCGAGCCCGGCCAGATTTACAGCTACCAAAATGTGGGCTATAGCCTGATTGAAAAAGTGGTAGAGAATGCTACCCACCAAACCTTTGAACGCGCACTAACTGAAAATGTATTCAAGCCACTGGGTATGTACAACAGTTCGGCATCTTATATGGCCATTATGAATAATGATAATGTAGCCAAACCCCACTACTTCGCGCGCAAACATTGGGTACCCGTACCCATCTCCGATACGTATTACAATGTTTCGCCTGCAGGCGGAGTAAACGCCAGCATTGCAGATATGGCCTTGTGGTTAAAATCATTGCTTACCGGGGGCGAGGCCATCATGGCCGATACAACCTTAACAGAAATATTTTCTCCCCAGGTTAAGGCTATTTCCAAAAACCGAAACTTTAACCGGTGGAAAAGGCCACGCTCATCTTACTATGCATTGGGTTGGCGGGTAATAAATTTTCAAAATGACCAGTTACTCTATCATGGCGGGTATGTAAATGGATACCGGAGCGAAGTTGCCATCGATCAGAAAAATAAAATTGCGATTTGCGTGCTCACCAATTCGCCCGGTAACCTGGCAGATATTTCGGTACCCGAATTTTTTAAACGGTATTCACAAAAGTCAGATTCGATCAGGTATTGGTACAATCAACAAAACCCGGTATTTGTACGCCATACCAACCCTACCCCACCCACCGCACACCAATGAAAAGTTCGAAGGCAATTCCTGTAATTCTGGTAGTGGCTGTGCTTGCGCTGATTATTTTTTTATGCGCCCAAACCCGGAATCATCAGACGAGGGGTATGTAGCGTATATCCAAAAGGAGCGCAGCGAGATGGAAACTTTCATGAAGCGTGGTGCTGGATCTCCTTTTCTGCAAGACACCCTTTCGTTTGATAGCCTGAAATTTTTTCCGGCCGACATCCGATACCGCATAAAAGCAAAACTAAAACCCATTGAAGGAAAAAAAGTGGTTATCCTTTCCACCAGCGATGGCAAGGAACAGAAATATTTGGAATATGCGTTTGCCGAATTTGAATTGGATGGTGTACAAAATCAATTGCTGATTCTGGAAGTAATGGAAACAGGCCCTCAGCGTGGTAAACTTTTTCTGGCATTTTCAGACGAAACCAGTGGCCGCGAAACGTATGGTGCCGGGCGTTACCTCGATGTTAAGAAAGTACCGGCTGCAAAAACAGTTGAACTGGATTTTAACCTGGCCTACAACCCTTATTGCGCCTACAACGATAAATATTCCTGCCCCTTTCCTCCGAAAGAAAATTTATTAAAGGTGGCCATCCGTGCGGGTGAAATGAGTTATCATCCATAACCCGGCAATTTCCCCGGTGCATTCCTGATTCGCCCCTTAGAAATAACCCCTTAAACCCGTACTTTTGGGGTTCTGATTTTTTCGCACCATGAAGATTTCCTATAACTGGCTTAAGCAATACATCGATATTCCGGAAACAGCCGGGGATATTGGTAAAGTTTTAACCTCTACTGGGCTGGAAGTAGAAAGTGTAGAACCCTTCGAAACCATAAAAGGCGGATTAAAGGGACTTGTAATTGGCGAAGTACTAACATGCAGCAAACACCCCAATGCCGACAAACTTTCGGTTACAACAGTTAATGTAGGCGACAAGGTGTTGCCCATTGTGTGCGGAGCTTCCAATGTAGCTGCCGGACAAAAAGTAGTTGTAGCCCTGCCTGGCTCAACAGTATTTCCAACCAAAGGCGAACCTTTTGCAATTAAGGCCACCAAAATAAGAGGAGAAGTTTCAGAGGGAATGATTTGTGCCGAAGACGAAATCGGGTTGGGCGAAAGCCATGCAGGAATTATGGTGCTGGATACAACTGCACCCAACGGAACACCCGCTGCCGATTATTTTAATGTAGATACCGACTATGTATTGGAAATTGGGTTAACCCCAAACCGGGCCGATGCCGCATCGCATATAGGCGTTGCCCGCGATATAAAAGCCGCCAGGCAGCGAACACTTAAACTTCCGGATGTAACAAACTTTAAAACCGAAAATAATAATCTACCCATATCGGTTCATGTAGAAAACACAACGGCATGCCCGCGGTATTCTGCGGTAACCATTTCCGGGGTAACCGTAAAAGAATCGCCTGCGTGGCTGAAGAATCGTTTAAAATCTATTGGGCTATCCCCCATCAACAACCTGGTTGATATTACCAATTTTGTTTTACATGAAACCGGCCAGCCGCTGCATGCCTTTGATGCGGATAAAATTGCTGGCAATAAGGTAGTCGTAAAAACATTGCCTGCGGGTACTGTATTTAAGACATTGGATAACAAGGATCGTACCCTTACCGAAAACGACCTGATGATTTGCGATGCAAACGAACCCATGTGCATTGCCGGTGTGTTTGGCGGTATCAAATCGGGCATAACCTCCACAACCAAAAATTTGTTTTTGGAAAGTGCTTGTTTCTCGGCCAATTACGTGCGCAAAACCGGCATGCACCATCAATTAAAAACCGATGCTTCATTCCGGTTTGAAAGAGGAACCGATCCGAATCTTACTGTATATGCGCTGCAACGCGCTGCCTTATTAATTAAAGAACTTGCAGGTGGAACCATCTCTTCAGATTTAACCGATATATATCCAGAGAAAATTGAAAACCGGCTGATCTCCGTAAAGGATAAACACATTACCCGGCTTATCGGCAAAGCCATTCCACGCGAAGAAATTTTTGCCATTCTCCAAAATCTGGATATCAACATTGTTCAGAAAGAAGCAGAGGCCTTTACTGTTTCGGTACCACCCTACCGGGTAGATGTAACACAAGAAGCCGATGTAGTGGAAGAAATTCTGCGCATCTATGGATTCAATAACATTGAACTTACAGAAATAGCCGGTACCGATTATTTGGCCGAGTTTCCGGAAAAAGACAGCAATAAATTTAAGCGTACCCTCAGCAGCCAATTGGTTGGGAATGGTTTCTATGAAATTTTAACCAATTCACTTACCAATTTAGCCTATCAGCAAAAGCATAACCTTACGTTTGCCGGTGCCCCTGTAGAGATGCTGAATAAACTTAGTGAGGAACAAGGCATTTTAAGGCAAACCATGCTGTTTACCGGCCTGGAGGTGTGCGCCTACAACATTAACCGCAAACAAAAAGACCTGAAGCTATTCGAGTTTGGAAAAATTTATCGGAAAAATGAAGCAGGAGAAGAGGTTACCAGGCGATACACAGAAGAAGAGCGCCTGGCACTTTACATTAGTGGCAATACCGAAACCGAAAACTGGCAAACCAAAACCAAAGCCGTAACCTATTACGACCTGGCACAACAGGTTATGCAGGTGTTAGAAAAAGTAAATCTCGAAAACCCCGAACAAGAAAAATTAAGCGACCCGTTGTTTGAATACGGCATAAAGTTGCTGAAGGGCAATAAAGAAATTGGCAAACTGGGTAAGATCAAAACTGCGCTTACCAAAGATTTTGGCATAAAGCAGGATATTTTTTATGCCGACTTAAATACATCCTTGCTTTTCAGATCGGCAAATCCTAAGTTCGTTGTGCAGGAGGTTCCCAAATTTCCTGAAGTAAGGCGCGATCTTTCGCTGGTATTGGATAAGCAAGTAACCTTTGATGAAATAAAGGCACTTGTATTAAATACAGGTAAAAAAATAGTGAAAGAGATCATTGCGTTTGATGTGTATGAAGGGGATAAGATCCCGGAAGGAAAAAAAGCCTATGCATTGGGTTTTACCTTGCTGGATGAATCCAAAACCCTTACCGATGAAGAGATTGAAAAAGTGATGGCGCGGGTTAATGGGTGCTTTTGAAGGAAAAATGGGAGCGGTAATAAGAAAGTAAAAAAATAACGTTGGGCACCAGGCTGCCCCCACCATAAAAAATATCAGATGGATCAGGAAACACTTAAATCAAGTTTGAATGGGCTGGAACGGAAGGTGTTGGTGTTATTGAATGAACATAAATCGCTGAAAGATGAGCTAAAAGGCTTAAAACTTGAGAACCATGAGCTTAAGACTGATCTGCGCAAGCGCGATGAGCAGCTCCATCATTTTAAAAATCAGATTAAAATCACTAAGATTGTAGATCATATAAACCCGGAAGACGAAGGTGTTTCGGATTTGAAAAGGAAAGTAGACGAGTATATCCGCGAAATCGATAAGTGTATTGCTCACTTGAGCAGATAACCGGTAGAAGTTGATGGAAGAATTATCCGTAAAAATAAAAATTGCCGACCGCGAATACCCCATGAAGGTAAAGCGCAAAGAAGAAGAAAAAGTGCGTGCTGCCGGCAAGCTCATCAACGAAAAAATAAAGTACTACCGGGAACAGTTTGGCATTGATGACAAACAGGATCTGCTGGCCATGGTGGCCTTCGATTGTTTGGTAGATAAAATGGCAGATGAAGAAAACCTGCAACAGATAGACCAAACGGTGGTTGAAAAGGTAAACCACATAAACCAACTGGTTAGCCAGGCACTCTAAGCGTTTCTTTACAATTCCTTCCCTTCAGTTGTGGCCCATAAGCCTACGGGTGTTTTTTTACACTTAAACTTGAATTAACATGTTACTAAGAATAGGAATGCCCGGAGAAGCTGAATGGCTGGTAATGGGATTATTTTTTCTGGTGATTGCCATTATTATTGGTGTGATTGTGGGGACCATTTTCTACAAACGCAAAATTAAACGCAATCAACTGGATGCTGAAGAAAAGGCAAAACTGATCATCAAAGAAGCCGAACTGCAGGCCGAGAACATTAAGAAAGACAAGATTATTGAAGCCAAAGACAAACTCTTTAAGATGAAACAAGAGTTTGAAGAAGAGGCCAACCGCAAGAAGAACCAGATTATCAGCAACGAGCAAAAAATCAAGCAACGCGAAAGCCAACTTGCGAAAGAACTGGAAACCCTGAAACGCAAAGAGTCGGAAGTTGATGCGGAAAAGCAAAGTTTAGCACACCAGCATGAGTTGGTAAAAAAACGCAAAGAAGAATTGGATAAGTTCAACGCTCAAAAAGTGGCGTTACTGGAAGGCATCTCGAAGCTTACGGCCGACCAGGCCCGTGAGCAACTGATTGAAACGCTTAAAGAAGAAGCCCAGACAAAAGCCAGTTCCTACATCAAAGACATTATGGAGCAGGCGAAACTGAGTGCAACCAAAGAAGCCAAAAAGATTGTAGTAGAAACCATTCAGCGCACAGCCACCGAACATGCTGTTGAAAACTGCGTGTCTATCTTTAACATCGAAAGCGATGATATTAAAGGAAAAATAATTGGACGTGAGGGGCGCAACATCCGGGCGTTGGAAGCGGCAACCGGTGTCGAAATCATTGTAGATGATACCCCGGAAGCCATCATCATTTCGGGGTTCGATCCCGTGCGCAGAGAGATTGCCCGCTTATCGTTGCACCGCCTTGTGCAGGACGGCCGCATACACCCGGCCCGCATTGAAGAAATTGTGACCAAAACCACCAAGAACATTGAAGACGAAATTGTAGAGATTGGCGAACGCACCGTTATTGACTTAGGTATTCACGGGCTTGCACCCGAACTTGTAAAAATGGTAGGGCGCATGCGGTATCGCTCCTCATACGGACAAAACCTCTTGCAACACTCGCGTGAAGTAGCCAACCTGTGCGCTATTATGGCTGCCGAACTTGGGTTGAATGTAAAACAAGCCAAACGCGCAGGCCTGCTGCACGACATTGGAAAAGTATGGCCGGAAGAATTGGAGAAACCACACGCCATTGTGGGCATGGAACTGGCCCAGAAGTACAAAGAGCACCCGGTTATCTGCAACGCCATTGGTGCCCACCACGATGAAATAGAAATGACCAGCATCATTTCGCCAATCATACAAGCCTGCGATGCGATTTCCGGTGCGCGCCCCGGTGCAAGGCGTGAAGTGATGGAACAATATATCAAGCGCCTGAAGGAGCTTGAACAAGTGGGTTTAAGCTTTGAGGGGGTTGAAAAATGTTACGCGATTCAGGCCGGTCGCGAGTTACGCGTGTTGGTTGATGCAGAGAAAGCCACCGATGAACGGGCCGCCCAGCTTAGCTTTGATATTTCTCAGAAGATAGAAAAAGACATGCAGTACCCGGGCCAGATAAAGGTTACCGTAATCCGCGAGATGCGAAGCGTAGCGTACGCTAAGTAACTTTATTCTCAACCATAATCATAGCGAGAGGCTGTCTCAAAAGTCGTTCTGTCATCGCGGATTTATTCCGCGATCTCAATGCTTAATGCCCGATGGTATCCGGCACAAGGCCGGAATGACACACACTCTTACTTCTACTTTTGAGACAGCCTCTTATTTTTTTATTTACTTTGAAGGTGCAAACGAAACTACCATGAATTTCGATCTTACCGAAGAACAATTGGCCGTGCAGGCTGCCGCCCGGGATTTTGCCCAAACAGAATTATTACCAGGAGTGATTGAGCGTGATACCGAACAAAAGTTTCCGGCTGCTCAAATCAAGAAAATGGGAGAACTTGGTTTTATGGGTATGATGGTGGATCCGAAGTATAATGGTGGAGGCATGGATACCGTTTCCTATACGTTGGCAATGGAAGAAATTTCCAAAGTAGATGCTTCTGCTTCGGTGTGTATGTCGGTAAACAACTCGTTGGTATGTTGGGGGCTGGAGCGGTTTGGATCGGAAGAACAAAAAGAAAAATACTTAAAGCCTCTGGCAGCGCATGGTATAGGTGCGTTTTGCCTTTCAGAACCAGAAGCAGGCTCCGATGCCACCAGCCAGCGCACAACAGCCGAAGATAAAGGTGATTACTATTTGCTGAACGGAACCAAAAACTGGATTACCAATGGCAACAGTGCCAGCACCTATATTGTAATAGCTCAAACCGATGCAACCAAACGACACAAAGGCATTAATGCATTGATTGTTGAGAAAGGAATGCCGGGTTTTGTTGTAGGCAAGAAAGAAGATAAGATGGGCATTCGTGGGTCGGATACACACTCCCTTATGTTTAGCGATGTAAAAGTGCCAAAAGCCAATCGTATTGGAGATGATGGCTTTGGATTTACTTTCGCCATGACTACGCTGAATGGCGGGCGGATTGGAATAGCATCTCAAGCTTTAGGCATAGCTTCTGGCGCATATGAGCTTGCCGTAAAATACGCCAAAGAAAGAAAAGCGTTTGGCAAACATCTTTCCGAACACCAGGCTATTCAGTTCAAACTGGCGGATATGGCTACTAAAATTGACTCCGCCCGCTTGCTCATCTGGAAAGCAGCTAGCCTGAAGGATCAGAAGAAAGATTTTGTGAAAGCCGCAGCAATGGCGAAATTATATGCTTCGCAGATTGCGCAGGAAGTTACAACCGAGGCCGTGCAGATTCATGGTGGTTATGGGTATGTAAAAGAATTTCATGTAGAGCGCCTGATGCGCGATGCCAAGATCACCCAGATCTACGAAGGTACTACGGAGATTCAGAAGATGGTTATCTCAAGAGAGTTGCTGCGATAATCACCTTGCTTATCGGTAAGCCTGCTTAACCAGTTTTTTAGTTACCGTGCTTCCATCTTCCAGGCTAAGCCGTACGATATAGATACCATCGGCCCAACCGACTGTACTGTATTCTTTGCGGGTACTTCCTGAAATTGATAACGCATCGGCAATCAATGGTTGCCCTTGCAGATTTGTAATCTGCACTTGTCCAACTTGGGCCGGCAGTCCTTTTACTTCCAGCGTAAACACTTCGCCTTGGGTAGGATTAGGATATACAGACACAAGCAGATCTGCCAATTCTTTTATACCGGTAACGGGCCCCTGAATGCTAAGGTTATCCATAGCCCACCCCCAGCCATTGCCCGCACCATCAGCCGAAAGGCGGAAGCGGATCAATACGTTATCGCCTGCATCAAAATCGCCTGCACTGGTTATGTCAATTAATCTGTTCTTAAAAAGGACGGCTGTTCCTGCCACTTTTCCATCAAAAGCATTTTTCCAGACGGTAACCGACCGGGCAGAGTAGGCATCAACTAATTGGTGCCAGGTTTCGCCTTCATCCTTTGATCCTTCAACCACAACAAAATCCTTGTGGGCGGTTCCGAGGTATTCTACCAGCGCAATTTCACTAAACTGAATGTACGAATTAGTGGCACTAACTGTAATTGGTTTCAGTAAAGTAAGTGCATAGGAAGAGGTGCTATTTGTTAAACCAAAACCATTTGGATATGGATGTACCGTGTGCATAGCATTACTGGTAAATCCGGTTGGTTGGGTAGTGGTAAAAAAGTTACCTGCAAAATCGGCATTGGCAGTGTTAAAGTCTGTAACGTATTGCGTTACCGGTGTACCAAAATTGATGATGGGCACCTGGAAAAATCCGGAGGCAGGAAGCGTTGCTTCATTGCCAATCAGATCAGTAACCCGAATGCGGTATTCTAATTTATCGCCAACGTCAAAAAAACTACCATCAACAGTAACGGGGAACGTGTATTCGCTTACAAGTTCTTCTGCAATAATTTCTTCGGTTTGGATTTCTCCATCGTTAAATTTCAAATCGACATAAATTTTGTCGAGGCCCGAGGCATCAGAAGGTTGTAGTGTTACCAGAATTTCATCAGCGGGGCCAACTACATAGTCGATATGGTTATGCAGTATTGTGGGTGGTGTATCATCAATCTGAATTTTAAGATTATCGATTGCCCAACCCCAGCCTACCACCAGTTGGTCGGTTTTTAATCGAAAACGGATAACTACTTCATCGTTGGCGGCAAAATTTCCAGTCCCCAGCATGTTAATGGTTCGGGTTACATAAAGAGAAGGATCACCCAAAGCAGAGGAGTTGGGGGGATTATTATTATCGGACGCACTATTGTATTTATTCAGCCATGCGGTTTGCGCACGGGAGTCATAGCCATCGGCCATTGGCATCCAGGTAATACCGCCATCCTTCGAGCCTTCCACTACTACATAATCCCAAAAATCGTCATCGCCAAAAACGGAGCCCGATTCTCCGGGTTCTACCAATACAATTTCATCAAACTTCAGGGTTGCATCCGTTGATTTAAGTTTGATGGGAACCCGCAACTGGTAAACAAAGTTGCTGACAAAACCATCTCCGGTGCCCACCGGGTATGGGTGGCTGGTGTGAATAGCCCCATTTGTAAAGCCTGCAGGCGTAGATATATTGAAAACATTATCACCAAAAAAATCAGAAGAGGTTGAATTAAAATCATTGAAATAGGAATTCTGGGTTTCGGCCAGGCTTACCACATTTGCTTCATAAAAAGAAGACACCGAAGGGGCAGCGCCAACATTTTGTGCAACAGAATTATCCGTGGCTTTAATCCGGTACTTTAACATATCGCCCTGCACTAAAGCAGGAAGCGATATGGTTGTAGTGTATTGATCGGTTGTGCCAGTTACCAGGGTGAAGGGTGCCGTTAATAAACCTCCATCATTAATTTGATACTCCAGGGTAGCTTGAAGAATCCCGATATTATCGGTAATGGTTGCTTCTAACGTTAATTCGGTGGCACTTGCAAGAATAAATGCTTTTTGCGAGTGAACAATTTCCGGAGCATTTGTATCGGGGCCGGCTGTAAAATCATAGAATCCCTGAATAGGCGCGGCACCATCCGCAGTATAAACTCCAGGCTTTGTTAACGTTCGGTCTAGATTATCTTTTACTGAAATAAAATAGCCGTAGGTAATGGCACTTCCGGTGGAAGGGATAGTAGCTTCAAATTGATTGGGTTGCCCGGTGGCCGTCATGAGTACTTCCGTAAAGGTTGTACCATTGGTTGTGTAATTCAATTTTACTTCGCTTGCATTATACGTATATGCGCCTCCATCCTGGTTTTTAGTATCTGCTTCCAGGGTAGCAACCACCTGGTATGGAGTTGAAACATTTTCAGTATTGGGTAAGCGGGTATGAACTATGCGGGTGTTTACCCAACCCATATCGGCCAGCATGCGCATTACCAGATTTCCCGGGTTGTGCATTACTTCCGCATTGCCGATAGACGGAGTCATTAAAGCGTTTGGTGTGTTGTTATAAGTTGTTTCATCTAAGTGCGCAATGCTGGAGCCGCTTGCAAATGTACTGGGAGCGTAGATTTTCACCCTGTTATCAATAGGTGTTTTTGAAAGCAAGGGAGATCTGAAAAGCAACGCATTACTGGTAAGTTCTGCACGCAAGGAGGCAGAGGGTGGTGTAAAGCCTTGTACTAAATTCAGATCACTCGTGTTTTCAAGAAAATAATCGTATGGAACATGAAAGTTTGAAAAGAAGTCGGAGATCACACCTTCGGATCCGCTTACATCGTAACCCTTTATAATGCCTAGCCCATGACCTATTTCGTGCAGTACTACCGAAACCAGGTCTGTTTTTTGGGATACAGGAACACCATCTGTTCGGAAAGACCAATCACCAAACGAGCTGTTAAACTGAGCAAAAATATCCGGGGAATCGGCCGCGTTAAATTCTCGTCCGGCAATTTTTTCGGCCAGTGCAACCGGATACCAGGTGCGTATTTTTGGGGCCCGTCAAAATCACGAATATAGGTTCCGGGTGCTGCCCCACCCAAAACACTTCCGCTTAAGGGTTGCCACACGGCTAAGATTCTAATGGGCACCGGGCTTTCAATCAACCCCGACCAAATGTCAACCGCTTTTTGGAATGCCTGCTTAGCTTCTTCTGAAAAGTTAACATATTCAACTTCAAATGTAGTTGCCGAAGTTCTTGTTGCCGGATTTCGTTTCCAGGCTTCGTAAGCGGCCGGTGGCGGAATGATGAGGTTTGCATCTTCAGGCTTATGGTAGCAAATGGTACCCCCTTGCCCTTTCTTTATTTCCATAGCTGGCAACTCACTTTTCCATTGAGCCTGTGCTACCCCAACCAGCAAACACATTAGCAACACGATTCCGTAACGCATAAAAACCATTTTAGAATATTAAAAATAATAAAGAAACAGACTTGTTGCGTGTTTCTGAGGCAGAAACCAGCGAAGGGAAGGTAAATTAATGTGAAAACGACTAAATCAAATTTCTGGCCTTTAGTTCCAGGTATTTGTTAATGGTGTTAAGGGTAAGATTTTCGGGGGTTGTAAGAATAGATTGGATGCCGTGTTTCTGAAGTTCTTTAACGATTAACCTTTTTTCAAAGCTAAATCGTTCGGCTATGGCCTTGTAATAAATTTCTTTCAGATTTTCGGCCGGGTTTTCGGTAAGGGTTTTCAGTTCGGTATTTTCAAAAAGATCACAATCAGCAGGTGCATTTTGTTTAGGCTAAGCAGGTAGGGCAGTTGCCGATGCAAACCATGAATGCTTTCGAAGTTGGTAAACAACAAAAAGCAGCTGCGCTGATTGATGGTTCTGCGAATTGTGCTGTAAAGCACCGAATAGTCCGTTTCCAAAAAAGCGGTTTTCTGATTGTACAATACTTCCTGAATAGTAGCCATCTGGTTGTTGAGCCGGGCCGCTTTTATAATGTTCCCGATTTTATCCTGAAAAGTAATAAGCCCCGCTTTGTCTGATTTTTTAATGGCAATGTTTGAAATAACCAGCGTGGCATTAATGGCATAGTCCAGCAAACTCATTCCCGCAAAGGGCATTTGCATTACACGCCCTTTATCGATGAGTGAATACACCTGTTGCGAGCGTTCATCCTGAAACTGATTAACCATTAACCGCGATTTACGCGCGGTAGCTTTCCAGTTGATGGTGCGAAAATCATCACCACTTACGTATTCTTTAATCAACTCAAACTCCTGGTTGTGGCCAATGCGTCTGATTTTTTTTATGCCCGACATGGTAAGCCGGTTATGGATGGCCAGCAACTCGTACTTGCGCATTTGAATGTACGAGGGATATACAGGTACTTCTTTATCGTTCGAGAACTTAAACCTGCGCGCTACTAATTTGAGTTTGGTTTGGGCTAACACGTTTACAGATCCGAAAGAATAAACACCGCGCTTTACAGGTCGTAAAAAATATTTCACCACTTTGTTTGAGCCCGGCTCCATTACCAGGTTAAACTCCAGATCTCTGCGCTGAAACTGATGTGGAATTTCATCGAAGATGCGCAATGAAACCGGAAATGAATAAAAGCTTTCGAGGTAAATGGCAATTTCGTTTTCATCGCCATTCGAAAGTTTTTCAGCAACTAAACGCTCGCCCCGCAACCCTTTTTTTACCCTGAACAACAAGAGCAAATCGGTGAGTACCGTTGCCACCAAGAGCAGCAATAAAATTTTTGGAATGATTGTACCTCTGCCCAGAACGAATGTGAGAATAAAAATCCCCACAATGGCTGCGGTTAGCGCAAAGAGGCGATTGCCCAGATATAATGCACGAATTAACTTCACCTTAGCGTGGTACTTCTATTTTGTTTACAATCTGGGTAATTACTTCATCGGCATTAATGCCTTCCATTTCTTTTTCAGGGCTCAACACAATGCGATGGCGCAGTACGGGCGCAGCTATGAACTTGATATCTTCCGGGTTTACAAAGTCGCGGCCACTTAGCATGGCAAATGCTTTGGCACCTGTTAAAATAGCTAAGGAGGCCCGGGGCGAAGCGCCTAAAAATATCATGGGATTGTTTCGTGTTTCCTGAATGATTTGTGCAATGTACGTGAGTAGATTTTTTTCGATGTGTACCTGCTGGGCAAATTTCCTGAACAGTTCAATTTCTTCGGCCTTCAGTAAAGGAGTTATTTCTGAAATGGGTTGAACTCCTTTGCGCTCGTGGTGGCGTGTTAATATTTCTATTTCCTGCTCGTGCGAAGGATAGGTAACTGTAATCTTAAACAGGAAACGATCAAGTTGTGCTTCCGGCAAGCGGTAAGTTCCTTCCTGCTCAATCGGGTTTTGGGTAGCCAGTACCATGTAAGGCAAACGCATTTTATGAGTATGACCATCAATAGTTACCTGGCGTTCTTCCATTACTTCAAACAACGCGGCCTGGGTTTTGGCCGGGGCACGGTTAATTTCATCAATCAACACGATGTTGGTAAATATGGGGCCGGCTTTAAATTCAAATTCGGAAGTTTTTAAATTATATACCGATGTCCCCAGAATATCGGAAGGCATCAGATCGGGAGTAAACTGCACGCGGGCAAAATCAACCGAAATAATTTTAGACAATAATTTTGCCGTAAGCGTTTTGGCAATACCGGGCACACCTTCAATCAGCACATGTCCATCGGCCAGAATGGCGGTAAGCAGCAGATCAATCATTTGCTCCTGGCCAACAATTACTTTTCCGATTTCGCTTTTAATTTCGGATACGCGTGCGTTTAGTGCTGTTAAATCTACACGACTTTGAAAAGGATTAGATTCCATATGTATTTCTTGTTATATCTTGTTATGAAAATTTTCGATTAGTTGATTCAGGTTGCGCAGTTCGTCTGCTGAAATTTGTTCTTTCGAACGGATGGATTGAATACAGGATATCAGTGCCCGTACGGTTTTTTCCGATACGCCCGACTTCCGGATAAGGAACTGCAGGGTAGCCTCATCTGTATGTTGCAGGTTTATGTTTTGATGCATGCGTACCTGTTCAAAGAAAAACTGAATTTTCTTTTCGGCAATATTTTTATGATCGCCATTCTGATAATAGAGGTTGCCAATCGTACCAATAAACTCAAGTGAGGTATTGGCCAGCGGTTTTAGTATAGGAATGGTTCGTTGTTTTCGTTTTGCTTCAAAAATCATGAAAAGCAAAATGGAAAGAATGGTAAGGTAATAGGCCCAGCGTAAAGGTTCGGATGATAAAACGAAGCGCAGGGGCGAGGTAGATTCAAAACGGCCCAGGTGGTAAAATTCTGTCCAGATGGTTTCGCGCGGTGGTAAGTAAGAAAGTAACCCGGCAGCTAATGTATGATTGTTAGAATCCAACAAATGAATGTTGGTAAAAATCATGGGCGTGCTGTTTATCAGTAAGGTTCCTTTACCCCATTGGGTTTTGATAGCTACCGGCTGGTGGTAATTATTTTTGATCAGGGTGGTAGCCGGTATGGAGTCTGCCCGGCTGATGTAGTTATGGATGTTGCCTTGCTTATAGCGGAATTCAAAAACAGAATCCATTACCGGGGTTACAAAATGCAGAGAGGCGGTGTCTGTATTGTTGAATACCTTTTGCGTGTTCTTAAACAGTACATCGTACACCTCAAGGCCAAGGGTATCGGCAAAACTTCCGAAAAAGTAGTTGGCCGAAATGAAGGCTGTGCCACCCTGGTTCACATACTTCAACAAGGCTTCGGTATCGGCTTTGCCAGGGGCAAATCTGCTGCCGATGATGATGAGGTTTTGATTTTGATCGAGGGAATCCTGCAATTCGTATAAAGTCTGGTAAGAGTTTTTAACGGGTTTGTTATGCAGGGTTGGTAACAATTCATTAAATGCAAAACCGCCATACGGATTTTTATCTTCGTGCGAAAACGTAACCGTCCAGTCGTATTGTTTGTTTTTGGTGAGCAGCAACAAAGCCAGAAGGCCACCCAATAGCGCAAGGTATGTGATGTATTTCCAGTCTTTCATTGCACCTTTTCTTTCCAGAACGAGAACGTTTGTTTAACCTGTTGAAACTGACCTTCGGTAATTGAAAAGTTTCCGTACCAGGCATACTCAAAATAAAAACTCAATTCGTTTAGTCCGGTTTTTACTTCACCGGATTTAAGTTCTTCCACGTAATCATGGTTGGTTTTTCCGGGGGTAAAGTCAATCAGGTGTTTATCGGATAGTAACTTCAGGGCCTGCAAAAAAATTAACCGGGTGGCCAGGCGAAATTCTTTTTTATCGACAGCTTCCTGAATAAGCAGATCAAAATTCATTTCGTGGATGTTTTCATGAAAAACGGAATAAGCCGGTTTGGTTGTATCGGCTCCCGAGTAAAACACGCGGAATGCATTTACGCGCAGCAGCGTCATCACAATAATGACAATAGCCACAATAATGATGGAGTACATAATAAACCGACCCAGGTCGGTGGTGGTGGTTTTTTCAAACAGCGATCGAAAGAGCCAGGATAGCCATCGCTTAATTCGTTGCCAGATTGACTCTGCTACGGTTGGAGGTTGTGTGTATTTAAGTTCTTCGTCTGCTTTCAGGCTATCTATTTTTTGCGATGAAAATTGTTGCGCGCTAACCGCTACCGTATCAGCCGGGCCTGCAAAATCAGGCTCTTGCTCATCATCAAAGTATTTAATGTTTAAAGAGTCAGAATAAGTGCTATCCGGAGTTACGAGTGTACTATCGGGCATAGCAGGGGGTTGTGCCCATGCAGCGAGTGTAAACGCATAACAAATGATAAAACCGGTTAGCTTCAAGGTATTTTCTGTTAGAAATTTTCTTCTGGCCGTGGACCGGCATCCGGCTTGCCCAGCGTTTCAATTTGCGACATGAGGCCGCGGGCTTCTTTTAACTCTACCAGGTTGAAGTATTGAAATGCAACGCCCAGGTGGGGTAATGAATACAGCAGCATCTGAGCCATGTAGTACAAGGTAAAGCACACCAGAATGATGAGCCCCATTGTTTCGGATAACTCAAAAGGCGCTCCGCTTTGCGCGGAATGAAGCGAGGCAGTGAATACAATAATGTAATACGGAATAAGAAAGATGTATGAAATTGTACCAACAATCATTTGTAGAATAAAAAGCAAACCAAAAGTACTCCACCACTTGCCATTGTTAACCAAACGAAAAGAGCGGGCAATGGAGTCAAAGAAATTCTTTTTTTCGTAGGCTTGTACAAAATAGGTTAAGGAAGCGCTGATCATTAAATAAATCACACCGCATATAAGCACCGGAAATCCAATAAATAACAGCAACAGGCTGGACATATCGCCCAGAATAAAAACAGGAATCAGCAAAACAATGTAGACAACCAGGAAAACCAGAAAGAAAAGAACGGTTGTACCCAGGTAGGGCCAGAATAACTGGCGGGTTTTATTCCAAACCTCGCTTACCTCAAGTTTGTTGGTTTGCTTTTCTTGGTACAAAATGATGTATGAATTTATGGTTGCAATGGTAATAATGTAGCTGATAAACAAAAGCAGGATCATTAAACTAAGCTGCAGCCAGAAACTTACAGAAAGAAAATAATCAGCGGCCAGCTCGGGGTTGCTACCGGTTTGCGCCCCCTGAAGAAGCGAAAAAAAATCTCCAATGAATGAGCCCAGCAGCAAACTGCCCACTAACACCGGTGGCCCCGCAATGTAGAGGATAGACTTCATCAGGGCTTTAAAATTCTGACGCAGAAATTCAAACGTGGTGTTAATTTTTCGGCTGAAATCGCGTGTCTGCTGAAATTCTATAAGTTTAAATTCTTCCATTGCGTTTTAACTGAATTGGATAAATGATAAAATAATAAATCATAAGAAATGCGGAGAGCCCAATGATGGCAGCCTTGATACTCCAGTGCATAAATGCATAGCGGGTTATAAATGATTCGATAAAGCCAGCGAGAATAAAAAAATGGAACCAGGCCCATAACAATCTTTAACCCTTTTATAGCACCCATTTTGAATGACGCCAGGCGCGAATACGTGCCTGGAAATAAAATGCTGTTACCCATGATAAATCCTGCGGCCGCGGCAATTACGATGGAAGTAAGTTCAATCGTGCCATGCAACATAATAACAGGCAAGGCTTGGCTAAGCTGACTTTCCTGGTAAAAGAACATCATAAAAGTACCTACCATGACTGCGTTGTAAAATAGCATTAGCCCGGTGCCCAACGAGGCCATTACACCAAGAACAAACACCCGGATGGAAACCATGATGTTGTTAAGGGTAATCATAAAAAACATATCCATTTCACCCGATGAAGAATAGACTTCGGTAGGGTTGCCCTTCTTTATGTTTTCGAGTGTCATGTTTACATACCCATCGCTCAGGATCAAACGCACAAAGGTGTCGTCATAAGCAACTGAAACCGCGCCTATAATTCCAGCCACAACAAAAATTACAAACGCATACAACAATTGTTTGTGTGCGGTAATCATGACGGCCGGCAGCTCTTCTTTCCAGAAAAGAATAAACCGGTTTTCTCTTCTTTTTATTTTTATAAATCTCGCCATGAATTTTACTGGCCAGCGAGTTAAGGTATTGGGTGGTTCGGCTTTGCGGATATTTTGTGCGCGCAAAAGAGAGATCGTCTGTAATCTGAATAAATAATTCAGCCAGTTTGTCCGGTGGGGTTTGTTGTGGGTTATGAAGAGCCTTTTCGAACTCCTGCCAACGGGTTTTATTACGACTTACAAAGGAAGCTTCGCGCATAAAAAATCAGGTTGGAAGATAGGGCAAATGCCCGTTTCGTCCAACCTGAGGTAAGGAGATTTGATTATTCTTACATTTTACCCGCGGCCGGCAGTTTTTTCCACCGCATTCCACACACGCCACATGTTTTTATAACAGATTTTGGCAATGTCCTCTTCGGTATAGCCGCGTTTCAGCAACACGTAAATCAGGTTAGGAAATGTGGAAACATCCTCCAGGCCAACGGGCAGGTGGTTGTCCACGCCATCATAGTCTGAACCAAAAGCTACGTGATCAATGCCTGCAATTTTTACAACATGATCGATGTGGTTGGCAACCGTTTCAATGGGTGTGGTTTTCCAGGGATGATCAATTTCAAATTGTTCGATAACCGGCTTTGCTTCCGGATCATCCGGGGTGAGTCCTTTTTCATCGAGCAGTTTCTTCAGGGCTACACGGTTTTTTACGTTGTTATTATCAACAGCAGAGTCGAGAAAAGCTGTATAAAAGTTAATTTGCATTACTCCGCCCTGCTCACCTAATTTTTTAATCATATCATCCGTCATATCGCGCTTTGCATTTGGTGAAAATGCCCGGCAGGAAGAGTGCGAAGCAATTACAGGTGCTTTGCTCAACTTAACAACCTGGTAAAAGGTGCTGTCATCTACATGCGAGATATCGACCATGATGCCCACCCGATTCATTTCAGCCACTACTTCCTTCCCGAAAGGACTTAGTCCATTCCAACGGGGGGCTGTATCGCCCGATGAATCGCAGATCTGATTATTTACGCTATGTGATAGCGTGATGTACCGAATGCCCCGATCGTAGAAGTATTTTACGTTGCTGATATCGTTACCGATAGGGGCTCCGTTTTCCATGCCCATGGGTAATGAAATTTTGCCTTGCTTAAAATTTGCTTCTACTTCGGCTGGGGTGTTGGCTAAGGCAAACTTATCCGGAAGATGCTGCGCAATACCATGCACAATATCAATCAGCGAATCGGCAAGACTTTTACCCATATCGGGCAGCAACTGGCGAGCAGACGGAATGTAGATAGACATGAATGGCGCAGTAAGCCCACCTTGCACGGCCCGTTCGTAATCAAAGTTACCTTTGCCGGTACGAATAATGGTGTCCATATTATCGGATGTCGGAAAATAGTTCTTTTCGACCAGGGCATAAGGAAGATCAACATGGCCATCTGCAATAATGTATTTGTGCGCCAACTCATTCGCATAAGCCTTCAGTTGTTCGTCTGTCATCCGGTCAACCGGTTTCTTTTCAGAACAACTCTGTAAACAGATATACACCAATAAGAGCAGCAGGGCAGGATACTTCATAAGGAATAGGGTTAAATTTTAAGGATTAAAGATAGCATTAGGCAGATTCATTTTCTTTTGTTTTTTTGGATGTTTGTAAATGTTAAGGAATCGCGGCCATGCAAACAATCCAGGTTCGTACAACCCAAAATGTGTTTATCCATTATCCCCTTGCCAGTGTGGGCGATCGGATTCTGGCCTACCTGTTCGATCGGGTTATTGTAATTGCCTTTATGGTGGCGGTGGGTACATTGTTGTATTATTCCGATGTAACAAGCGAATGGCTCTGGATTCTGATACTGGGATTTCCGTACCTGTTCTATTCGGTCATCTTCGAGATTTTTATGAATGGCCAAACGCTGGGAAAGTATGCGTTGAAAATCCGGGTTATCCGATTGAACGGAACCCCGGCTTCCATTGGCGATTATGTACTGCGCTGGGTATTTGCCATTATTGATTTTGGGATTTTAGGCGGTGCTATTGCGTTGATATTGGTGGCCGTAGGGGGCAAAGGCCAGCGCCTGGGCGACCTGGTGGCCGGAACCACCGTTATTAAATTGATTGAACAGGAGGAAATAACGGCCGAGCAAATTTTTGTTACAGCCGAAACTGAATACCAACCTGTGTTTACCCAGGCTATCCAATTAAGCGAGCGCGATATAGAATTGATACAACGGGCACTGGAAGTAAACCGCGATACGGGCAATGGCTCGCCCATGCTGGCCGTAACCGAAAAACTGAAAACCCAATTGAGTATTCAAACCGATTTACCACCGGTAAAATTTTTATACACACTGATCAAAGATTTTAATCACCTCACTTCGCGATGAGTGATTTGCCGGTTATAACTCAGCAGCAATTGGCTTTGCGCAACGGCCAGGATAAACCCGAAATCTGGATTGCCTACCAGGGCAAGGTGTATGATGTAACCCACTCGCGCCTGTGGCGAAACGGGAAGCACTACGAGCATTGGGCCGGACAAGACCTGACGGACGAGCTAAAAGACGCACCACACACCAGCCAGGTTTTTGAAAAACTAACGCAAGTGGGAGTGCTGCCGGCTATACAATAGCTGCCATCGTATTTGTATTTCTGTTAATTTGCAGTCAATTCACACCCTATGATACTCGTAGCCGATAGCGGAGGATCTAAAATTGATTGGAGATTCTTACACAAAGATGGCAGCATTGGCCAGGCGCACAGCCCCGGCTTTAACCCATACTACCAACCCTTAGAACATTTACACAGTATCATCAAAGAAAGCCTGGTGCCACAGGTAAAAGAACCGGTGTCTAAAATTTTCTATTACGGTACGGGAGTTTCGTCTGAAAAGAACCAGGAGATCGTGAAGCAGGCTTTTGCGCAATACTGGCCCGGTGCTTATATAGAAATCGGGTGGGATTTGTTAGCAGCTGCCCGCGCACTTTGCGGACGCGAACGCGGCATTGCCTGTATTTTAGGCACAGGTTCTAACTCCTGTTTATACGATGGTGAGAAGATTATCGACAATGTGGCCAACCTGGGCTGGATACTGGCCGATGAAGGTTCGGGCACGTACATCGGTAAAAAATTTATCTTCGATTACTTTCGCAACGAAATGCCCGCTGCTTTGGCCGAGCAATTCAAAGCCCGGTTTCCGTTTACACGCGAAGAAGTTTTGGAAAAAGTATATCAGGACGAAAGACCCGGTGCGTTTCTGGCCAGTTTTTCAAAATTCATCTTTCAACATTTAAAAGATCCGTATTGTTACAAACTGGTTTATGATAGCCTGGCCGACTTTTACGAGAACAACGTGATGAAGTACGAGAACTATCAGAACACCAAAGTGCACTTTACCGGTTCAGTTGCGTTTTATTACAGCGACATTCTGCGGCAGGTAGCAAACGATAAAGGCATTACCGTAAAAAATATTCTGGAAGGCCCCATTGCCGGGCTTACACTCTATCATCAGAAGGATCTTTAATAAGGTAACAGTTGACAATAGGCAATTGACAATAATTTTATCACTCATTGTCAATTGCATATTGTTAATTGATTGATTTTCATGCATCAAATCGAACCCTTCTCTAACTGGCTGCAGTATTACGATTCATCGCAAGATGAAAACTCACCTTTTTTTGAAAAAGAATACAACTACGACCTGTACACCGAAACCATTTACGGCTATTACATCGACCCGGCCTGGGATAACTTTGGCTCAGAAACATTGTACCTGAAAACCTTGTATGCCGATTATGAACGTGGGTATGGGGTACTGGAGTTTATAGGCGAATGGAACGACACCTTGCATAACGACATTATGACGCTGAAGCGCGATGTGTTGGAGCAATTGATGTATAAAGGCATTACTAAATTTATTCTGATTGGCGAAAACATCTTCAACTTTCACGGTTCGGATGATTTGTACTACGAAGAATGGTTTGATGAAGTGGAGGATGCCGGAGGTTGGATTGCAGCCGTATGCTTTCCGGATTTTATTCAGCAGGAAATGATCCGCCATAAATTAGATCGCTACATCAACATGGGTGGCACGTTGCAAATCGATAACTGGCGTACGGTACATCCCGCAAGGTTTTGTGAGTTGGTGGATACGTTGATAGTGCGGAGGTTGAGTTAGCTATGGTTTGTGGTTTCTAATGGAGTGTGGATTCTTATAGTCAAGGTAAATTTTGTATGCTGGACTAAGAATAGAATCTATCCCAAATCTGAATTAATGAAAGATCTACTGCTACCCCCACAGCGTAAGCTGCGCATGGCCCACCGGGGCATCGGCCGGTACCAAAAATTGTCTCTTAGATTTTACTTCGGTACATAATATGCGTGTACGCTTCAATTTGCCTTTTTTTAAACCACCGGCCGTTCAGGTCAAATACACTTCCTTCGGGTAAATCGGCCAGGTAAACGAGCTTGGCTGTGCGCGGATGGCCCTGGTGCAACAAGCGCGTAAGTTCAGCATCGGAATAGGTAGAGGCTTTTGGGTTTTGCATGTGTTGTTGCAGGCAACCCAGAATGGGTTCGGGGAAAATGGTTTCGAAAAGTAGGGGGGCCATCAATTCCCGAAATTTTTGTTTCCACTCCTCGCCATGAGCTTCGGCTTTAAAGCCATAAACGTTGTGCACGTGCAGGTGTGCCACCTCGTGTACGTAGGTAATTAAAAACTCAAGCGGAGTAAGGTCGCGGTTAACGGTTATGCGCGGGGTGTGGCCATGCCGGCATGTAAAATCGCCCGATTTGGAAACACGCTTTTTGCTGAGGTGAAACTGAAATGGGTTTTGTTGCCAGAGTTGGGTGCAATAGTCAAGGGTGGCAGTGGGCAGGTAGGGTTGTAATTGTTCGCGTATGGTCACAGGCGCTTGAAAAGCGAAAAATAAAAAAAAGGCTTTAGATGTTCTAAAGCCTTTCAAGACCAATCTTTCGATTGGATTACTTTACTGCAGCGGCAGCAGAGTCAACCACGGCAGCAGCTGAATCAACTACGGTAGCAGCTGAATCAACAACTTCCTGTACGTCAGTTGCTACGGAGTCGATAGCCGCAGCAGCTTCTTCTTTCTTAGCACCGCAAGCAACCATTGCCACTGCAAAGCCGCAAACGATAAGAGATGCAACAATTTTTTTTCATAGTTTCCAGGTTTGTTTTGAATTTGGGCGCAAAGATACTGGGCTGGCCTGTTTATTCACTAACCCAGCCTGAAAATATTAGAAAATTATTAGAGATTTTTGCGGATAATCCTACACCAATCCTACAGCAACCGTTTGCTGATTATTTTTTCCGGAAAAACAACCGTACCGGAACGCCCTCAAAATCGAAGTTTTCGCGCAGGCGGTTCTCCAGAAACCGCGTATAAGAAGGCTGAATATACTGGGGCAAATTGCAGAAAAAGGCAAATGCGGGCGACTTTGCCTTGATCTGGGTAATGTACTTGATCTGAATAAGTTTGCCTTTAATTGCCGGGGGCGGGTAGTGGGCAATCTCGGGTAAAAGTGCATCGTTAAGGGCCGAGGTTGCAATTTTTTTGGTTTTGTTGTTGAATACGTTTACCGCTTTTTCAATTACCTGGAAAATGCGCTGCTTGGTAAGTACCGATGCAAACACAATGGGGATGTAATCGATAGGAGCAAGCTTTTCCAGTATATCTTTCCGGAAGGTATCAGCAGTCTTGGTATCCTTCTCTACCAGATCCCACTTGTTCACCATAATCACAATTCCTTTGCTCTGTTTATGGGCCAGCACAATGATGTTTACATCCTGCGATTCGAGGCCACGCTCGGCATCAATTACTACAATACAAACATCGCTTTCTTCTAATGCCCGCAGCGATCGTAATACCGAATAAAACTCAACATCCTGATGCACCTTGCTCTTCTTGCGAATACCGGCTGTATCAATCAGAATAAAATCATTGCCATACATTTTGTAGCGGCTGTGAATGGCATCGCGTGTGGTGCCGGCTTCATCGGTAACAATGCTGCGCTCTGTGCCCAACAATACATTCAGAAAAGAAGACTTGCCCACGTTGGGGCGGCCCAGGATGGCAATTTTTGGAATGCCTGCTTCCGGATCTTCCACCCCTTCGCTGGGAAATACCTTTATCAATTCATCCAGCAACTCGCCTGTTCCGGAGCCATTCTCAGCCGAGATGGGAAACACTTCGCCCATCCCTAACTCGTAAAACTCGCTGGCTTCAACGGCTTTATTGGGTGTGTCGGCTTTGTTGGCAGCAATAAACACCGGCTTTTTAGACATGCGGATTATTTTCGCAAACTCTTTATCGTAACCTGTAAGGCCGGTCTGGCAATCAACCATAAAGATTACAGCCGTGCATTCATCCAGGGCCAGTTCTACCTGTTGCCTGATCTGCGATTCAAACTTATCGTCCGAGCCAATAACATAACCACCCGTATCAATTACGGTAAAGTACTTGCCCGTCCACTCGGCATAGCCATAGTGCCGGTCGCGCGTAACGCCCGGCATATCGTCCATAATAGCCTGCCGCTGCTCTACCAGCCTGTTAAAAAAGGTGGATTTGCCTACGTTGGGTCTGCCTACTATTGCAACAATATTTGCCATTTGCCGGTCGGTTCAAAAAAAGATGCGCAAAGGTAAGCAATTCGATTTTGGTGCGTGGATTTTAAAGCTACTCGTTAGAATACCCGAACTGTTTCAATTTGAGTTTTTGTTTGCGCCAGTTGTCGGCCACTTTTACATGGGTTTCTAAAAAAACTTTTTTGCCGAAGAAGGCCTCCAGCGATTTGCGGGCTTCGGTTCCAACTTTTTTAAGCGAGCTGCCGCCCTTGCCAATCAGAATGCCTTTTTGCGAGTCGCGCTCCACGTAGATCGTGGCGCGGATGCGGATTATCTCCGCTTCGTCTTTAAAGCTTTCAATGCCTACTTCGCTGCTGTAGGGGATTTCCTGCTCGTAGTTTAGAAAAATTTTTTCGCGAATGATTTCCGATGCGAAGAAGCGCTCGCTGCGGTCGGTCAGATCTTCTTTTGGATAGTAGCCCGGATGTTCGGGTAAATACTTTTTAAGAAGGGGCAAGAGTTTATCCAGGTTGGTTCCGGCTTTGGCCGAAACAGGAACAATCTCTTTTGCCGGAATGAGTTTTTTCCAATATTCAATTTTATCTTCTACCTGCGAGCCTTTGGCCAGGTCGATTTTATTTATCACCAACACAAGGGGTGTTTGAATTTTTTTAAGGAAGGCAAAGAGTTGTTCGTCATATTTTTCTTCCAGTTCTACAATCAGCAAAATTACATCGGCATCTTCCAGCGAAACCTTTACATAGCTCATCATGGCTTGTTGTAGTTCGTATTTAGGCTCCAGCAGGCCGGGGGTATCGGAATATACAATCTGAAAGTCATCGCCATTTAAAATACCCATAATGCGATGGCGTGTGGTTTGGGCTTTGGCGGTAATAATGGACAGGTTTTCGCCCACCAGTTTGTTCATCAAACTACTTTTACCCACGTTGGGTTTGCCCACAATGCTAACGAAGCCGGATTGGTGCATAAGGCAAAAGTAGCCTTTGTAAATATTCCTTTAGAAAGTTCTTAGAAAATCTTTTCGATGTTTTATATTATAGTCCAATAAACTTTGTAAATGAAAAAGCTGATTGTTATTACCTTATTTTTTGCTTGGTCGCGAATCAGCGGCCCAGGATCCAATTGCTGAAATTGATTTCGAAAATCAGTCCATTGAACGGTTAAAGGGAACCGTTCTTAATGATAGTTTATTCTTAACAATAGAAGGGTTACGAACAGTAACCGGACTGAAGAGAAGTTTCTATTGGGTTAAGACAAATGGAAATGTGCGGACATTACCCCTTAACTTAAATAAGGACTATTCCATTTACGCCATTGGCTATACTGCTGATGAGGAGTATTACTATTATCCGGTAGAAATTGGGAAACGAGTTTTCTTACGAGCAATGATTCTGAATAAGAAAACCTCTGAGTTTAGAGAAGGAACCCAGGAAGTTGAAGTTCCAGGAACAATTTATGGAAGCTATGTTAAAGACGGCCGGGTCTATTTGATATTAGCTGAAAAGAAAAGCTACGCGCTGCAATTGCTGTGTATTAAAGGGCTTGAGGTAGATTCAAAAAAGGAATATAAATTAACTTTTGATTTGGGAAGTTATAAAACCGAGCAAGCAAAATTTACAAATGCCAATGAAACTTTTAATCCAGCGAGGGCATTCAGTCCAATCAAGTTGATTCTGGATAAGGATGTACTTTGGATTACTGTTGATGAGCCCAAAAATTTAGCCTATCCTCATTCCGAACCACCACCTGGAGCCATGTATAGAACTACGGTAATAAAAATCGATCTGAGTGACGCGGATAAAAGTGTAGTTAGAAGTTTTGTTGAAAAGCGCTCTGGGTATTTTTCAACACGCATCTTTGAGGATAAACTTTTTCGAATCTATTCCGATTTCGAATACAATGCCACTACATTGGAAGTATTTGACATAGCTACATCGCAGAAAGTTTTTAGCAGTACCTTCACTAATAAGTCAGATTTTCCTGAAACAGATAATGTTATCCGGCATATGGATAACAAAATTGAAAAGGGGGTTATCACTAAACCATTTTTTAGATCGGGGTCTGCAATAGGCTATATCATGTCTGATTCTCTTGGAAAATATACGCTTGTTATGGGTGGTGAATATGAATATAAACCTCGAACACCTTTGGTGGGTGTTTTCGGCCTTGGCGCTTTATTGGCTTCCGCATTTTTACAGGCGGTTGTTTATGAAATTGGCTCCGAGAAATTTACTTACCAGTATGTTTACCTGAATCTTGATTTGAATAACACGGTTACTACTGCTCAAAATGTAATCCTTCCAATGAAGAAAATTGATGAATTTGAAATAAAGAATTTTGGAGTAAAAACTCCTCCTGAGTTGAAAGGATATCTGGCAGGCAATACTGGAATGTTTGCTTTGTACAATCTTAGAAAAACGAACACATTAAAAGTCTATTTTACGGAATAGAAAACGCAAAAATTAATCAAGCTTTTTTAAGTTTTTCATAAAGACGCTAGCCTGATAAATATCTTCAACTCCTTTTCCCAGCCCTTGGTGGCAAGCTGGTTGTGCGATGCCAATCGCTTTTCTAAACCGGAGGTGAATCTAAAATAGATTTATTATGGCTTGCAGAGTAGGGACGTAAACAGAAAAAGCGCATAAAAAAAAGCGACCTGTACAGGTCGCTTTCTCTTTAGTAGCGGGGACAGGACTCGAACCTGTGGACCTTTGGGTTATGAGCCCAACGAGCTACCAACTGCTCCACCCCGCGATTTGGGACGACAAAAGTAGGCCTGTAATCAGGAAAAAGCAAATATTACCAGCATTTAATCCGGGTGAATTACATCGAATTTAGAATCCAAACTTATATTCATCAATCAAACTGGTATTACGGCCATGTTTGAAAGAATACAGGTCTGCGGGCCTCCGTTTGTTCGAAGAATCAACCCCCACCTTGGCAATCATTCCGGTACTTAAAATTTTTCGCCTGAAATTGGGGCGGTCAATCGTCCGGTTCAAAATCGATTCAACCAAAGCCTGAAGCTCGGGCAACGTAAACCTTGCCGGTAACAAGTTAGAGGCAATAGGAGCGTACGGCATTTCTTTCAGCAACGAATCGTGCGCACTTTTTACAATATCCGCATGATCCATAGCCAATTTTTTAACCTGGTTTATCGGCAACCACGCTGCGGTGTCCATAAACTGGGTGGGCTTCAATTTTATTTTTGAATAATCCACCAGTGCCAGGTAACAAATAGAAACAAAACGCTTCGATAGCCATTTGAGCATAGCTTTTTCTGATGCTGTTTTAAAAACTTTGTGATGGACAAGGTTATTACCGAACGACCGGTTAGCACCTCCAAACACGGCAAACTGTTTAAAAAGAATTTTTTCCAGGCCTGTACTTTCCGATACAATTCGCTCCATGGCAGCTTCAACATCTTCGTTTTGGTTAACATAACCGCCCGGCAAAACCACAAAGTCTGATTTTTCGATTGAAATCCTGTTCACAATTACCGTTGAAGGGTTTTTCATGAAAACCGAAAATCACGCAGTTAACCGAAAGTTGCGGAATGGCCTTTTTTTCTATGGTTTGAAAGTATCTCTTTATTTTTTCAATCATTGCACAATCAAATTCTTGTAAGGTTGTAAAATTAAATTAATTTTGAGTCATATTGACTCAAAAAAAACTTTTCCTTCTCTATTTTATTCAAATGAAAAAGCGTTACATCATTCTCCTTACCCTGGTGGTATTACTCGCAGCAGCTTACTTTTGGTTTACGCGCGATACACGCGAAATCAACGTATTGGTATTTTCCAAGACAGCCGCTTTCCGGCACGAATCAATTGCTGCTGGTAAGGCTGCCATCTTAGCGCTGGGTAAACAACACGGGTTTTCGGTTGACACCACAGAGAATAGTGAAGTCTTCAATGAAAAGTCGCTTCGCAAGTATAATGTGATCGTATTCCTCAACACAACGGGTAATGTACTGGACGATGCCCAGCAACTGGAGATGAATCGGTGGGTGCAGGCCGGTGGTGGTTTTGTAGGTATTCACGCAGCAGCGGATACCGAATACGAATGGCCCTGGTATGGCGAGTTGGTTGGCGCTTATTTCAATGGTCATCCAAACGATCCCAACGTGCGCGATGCCGTTGTGAAGGTGGTGGATAAGAATCATGGATCCACCAAACACCTCCCTGCCGAATGGAAACGCACCGATGAATGGTATAACTACAAAGACATTCGCCCGGAGATAAACGTATTGTTAAACCTCGATGAAAAATCCTATGAAGGTGGAACCAATGGTGACAACCACCCCATAGCCTGGTACCGCGATTTTGATGGCGGAAGAACCTGGTACACCGGGTTAGGCCATACGAATGAAATGTATTCCGATCCGGAATTTATTCAACTGCTGTGGGGCGGTATTGAATATGCAGCCGGGCCCGGAGTGCCGGTGGACTATAACAATTCGCGCGTAGCGCCCGAAGAAAACAGGTTTCAGAAAGTAGTGCTTGAGTTTAATTTGAATGAGCCAATGGAACTGGACATGCTGCCGGGCGAAGATGTATTGTTTGTTGAACGCAGGGGCGATATTAAACTTTATAAAAAAGCAGAGAACAAAGTAAAGCTGGTTACAAAATTTCCGGTGTTCAGCGATTTGGAAGATGGCTTGCTTGGATTGGCTGTTGACCCGGACTATGAAAAAATAATTGGATTTACCTGTAGTTACTCACCGGTTGGCAATGAAGCAGTTCAACGACTTTCGCGATTTGTTTTCAGAGGCGATTCGTTAGAGCGCGCCAGCGAAAAAATTGTACTTACGGTAAATACGCAACGCGAGCAGTGCTGCCATTCAGGAGGTTCGGTAGAGTTTGGTCCCGATCGGTTATTATATCTTTCGGTGGGCGATAATACCAGTCCGCGCGAAACCGGTTATGGCCCCATGGATGAACGGCCGGGTAAATCGCCCTGGGATGCGCAAAAATCTTCGGCCAATACAAATGACTTGCGTGGAAAAATCCTGCGCATAAAACCAGAAGATGATGGCACCTATTCAATCCCGCAAGGCAATTTGTTTACCGATGCAAAACAAGGTCGCCCGGAAATTTATGTGATGGGAGCCCGCAACCCATTCCGCATTTCTATTGATCAGAAAACAGGGTTTCTTTATTGGGGTGATGTTGGCCCCGATGCGGGTAAAGACAGTGTGGGTTTTGGATCCAAAGGGTATGATGAATTAAATCAGGCCAAGAAGGCGGGCAATTATGGCTGGCCTTACTTTATTGGAAACAATTTTCCATACAACGATTACGATTATGCCACCAATAAGTCGGGGCCCTTGTACGATCCTAAAAAACCGGTAAACAATTCGCCCAACAATACGGGCGCAAAAGAATTACCCGAAGCCATGCCACCGCTTTATTACTATCCATACACTCCCTCGTCAGAATTTCCATTGGTTGGCGAAGGAGGGCGCAACGCCATGGCGGGTCCGGTATTTTATAAAGACCGCTTTCCGGAATCAACCAGGCGCTTTCCGGATTATTATGATAAAAAACTTTTTACCTACGATTGGATGCGCGGCTGGGTAATGGCGGTTACCCTGGATGACAAGGGAGATTACGTGCGCATGGAGCGGTTCTTACCCAGCATGATGTTCAACAACCTGGTTGATGTTGTATTTAGTCCTGCGGGCGATATCTATGCGTTGGAATATGGAACAAACTGGTTTAGCCAGAACATGGATGCCCGGTTAATACACCTCACCTATTCATCGGCCAACCGGGTTCCGGTAGCATCGGCCCATGCCGATAAAACCATTGGCAAAACACCACTTACTGTAAAGTTTAATGGCGATGCTACGGTTGATCCGGATGGAGATGATTTAAAATATGAATGGAACTTTGGTGATGGTGAAACATCGGCTGAAAAGAACCCTGTGCATGAATACAAAAAACCGGGCGAGTATAAAGTGAGTTTCTCCGTATCCGATCCATCGGGCGAAAAAGCCTCGAAAGAATTGTTGGTAATTGCAGGTAACGATTTACCTGAACTTGAAATCAACTTTACCGGAAATCGTAAATTCTATTGGGATAACATGAAGTTCGATTATTCGGTACAGGTTCGCGACAGCGAAGATGGCAGTATGGGTAATGGCATCGATCCGAAAGCCATCACCTTTACAGCCGATTACCTGGCCCGTGGTAAAGATGTAACCGAAGTGATACAAGGACACCAGGCCAACATGGAAGCTTCGGCTAACCTGGTTGGCAAAACACTCTATGAAAATTCAGATTGTAAATCCTGCCACCATGCTACTGAAAAATCAGTAGGCCCTTCAATCAAACAAATTGCCGATAAATATGCAGGCAACGAAGCGGCTGTAAAAGTGCTGATTGAAAAAGTAATTAAAGGTGGATCGGGTGTGTGGGGCGATTTAATGATGTCACCGCATCCGCAATTAAGTACGGATGATACTGAGAAAATGATTCGGTACATGTTGTCGATGAATAGCAAAGGGGTGCAGGCCGGGTTGCCTTACCAGGGATCGTACACGTTAAACAAGCACAAGCCCACCGAAAAGGAAGGTACTTACATCTTTACGGCCTCTTACACCGATAAAGGCGCGAATGGGATAAAGCCGTTAACGGCTACCAAAGTAATAGCATTGTCCTACCCGCTTATTGGTGCCGATCAGTTTTCGGAAAAGAAGAAAGCACAGACGTTTAAAGTAACCAAAGATATTTTTCCGGCAGTTGAAAAAGAGATGACGATTGTCTTACCAAATCACGAAGGGTTAATGCGTTACAAAGACATTGACCTGACCAGCGTAGGCCAGATTAAAATTGGCGCAGCCGTTGCCCCCAACTATTTCTCGGGCGGAACCATCGATATTTTTATTGATGACGAAAACGGAAAAAAGATTGGTTCGGGCGTGTTGTCAATAGGGCTTACCGATCTTGGATTTAAGGAATTACCAATTCCTATCAGCGAGGTAACAGGTAGCCACGACCTGATTGTTAAAGTGAACTGTACCGATCCGAGTAAGATGTTTGGCGGTATTGCTACCCTGGAGTTTATAAAAAGGAAATAGCTATGAAGAAATTTTTGAAATTCTTTTTATGGTCAGTACTTGGACTGATCGTGCTGCTGGGCCTGTTGATTGCCGGCTTCGTGTACAAAGTGCAAAATGGATTTCCGGTATTCTATGAGACCGAAGTACCCCAGATTTCATTTCCGGAGGGTAAAAAAGCCGTGCTGTTATTCTCCAAGTCAACCGGCTTTCGCCATGGCGAGTCTATTGAAGCCGGAAAGAAAGCTTTTGCAGCGTTGGCAGAAAAGAACAACTGGTTTCTGTATAGTACCGAGGAGGGCGGAGTGTTTAATGCCGAACAATTGGCAAAATTTGATCTGGTAATTTTCAATAACTCCACCGGCAGGCTGTTAAATGAAGACCAACAGAAAAACCTGGAAGCCTATGTTGAAAACGGTGGGAATCTGTTGGGCATACATGGGGCAGGCGATAACTCGCACCATTGGGATTGGTATGTAAAAAATTTAACAGGTTCAGATTTTTCTCATCACGCTATTAGCCAGCAATTTGAGGAAGCGGTAATTAGCCTTCATTCTGAAGCTGATAGTACCCTGACAATTAATCTGCCGGCCCAGTGGACACATGCCGATGAATGGTATGTGTTTTTTGAAAGTCCGCGAAAGTATGGCTTTACAATACTTTATTCAATTGATGGTGAAAAGATTGATCCCAGCGGAAACATTCTGTGGGTAAAGAGTAAGAATTTTGGTATGGGCAAAGAGCATCCGGTAGCCTGGTACAAAACAACAGGTAAAGGTAAAACATTCTATACCTCGTTGGGGCACGATGCCACCGCCTGGCAGCAAAAACCATTTATTCAGCTTTTGGAAAATATCCTTAACGGATTATGACCTGATTGCTTTATGAATAGGAGGATTATTTAACAACAAATACAAATTCACTGCCTTGCTTATCGGAGCCAAACCTACCGGATTGAGGCGCAGTTTTTAATTTTTCAATAAAAGTCATCACTTCGCTGAGTGTAAGGATACCATCATTTCCTCCTCTTGATTGCAGGGCTTCAATAAACTGTTTCGCAAAAGGGTGAATGCTTTCCGGCAATGGGTTGGCCAATAACCGAAAACAATTTGTGAGTGGCATTACTCGATTGCGCGCCACTTACCGGATAAAAACTGTAGAACTCAATTTTATGCCGAGCTGTTATACTGTCAGCGGCCGCTACTGCTAGCATGCATAAAAACCACATTTTATTTTTATCTTGCACAAGGTATTGACATTAAACAGATTGACTTATGGAGCGGATTGTTATTGAAGTAGACAAAGAAGTAGCTAAAGCTTGGCGTAAAAGCTCTGCCGACCGGAAACGAGCCATCAGCAACGAAATTAACGTGCGTGTTGCCCGCGAACTTTTGCAGAACTCGAAGGCAGAATACCTCCGTTTTCTTGACGAACTGCAAAGCAACATGCGCAGCCGCGGGCTTACGGAAGATGTTCTGAATGATATCTTGAATGAAAAGTGAGCGGGTTTTTGTATTCGATACAAACGCGTTTGTAAGCGCACACTTGATTTCAGGCTCGGTCAATGACAAGGCACTAAGAAAAGTCCTTGTTAGGGCGACAAATTCCCTGCTCGCCCTCCACCCCTTCCGCACCATACCTATTGTTACTGCTTCCACTTTTCTGGAAATGTTTTGATTAACGGAACTTGGTGATTTTGACTTGTTCTTGTCCAATCCCTTTTTGCAATATTTTAGTATTTTTGATTTAAGTTATAATCCATAAAGAAAAAGTCATGGCTATCATTGTAAAGGTGACGCGAAAGACCAAGCCCGAAACCATTCAGAAAGCGCTCCGCAAAATGGCGGGCAAGCGAGCTGCCGGAAACAAAAAAACGATAGCCGATTTTATGGCGCTCTGCCCAGCACGTATGGCGATGGCCTGACCTATCAAAAGCAGTTGCGCGATGAGTGGTAAGCAATACCTGGCCGATACCAATGCGTTTATATACTTACTGCAAAAAAGACCTGTTGTAGTTTCTTTGCTCAACAGCGACTGGTTTTTTTCCTTTATAACAGAAATAGAATTACTAGGCAAACCGCGCATTGGGCCCGGTGAACTTAAGCGCGTGCGCGAGTTACTTTCTGTTGCCAAAAAACTTGTGCATACCGATTCCATAAATGAGAAAGCCATTTCGTTGCGACAGCGGTACGGCATCAAAGTCCCCGATGCCATTATTGCGGCCTCAGCCTGGCAGTACGACCTGCCCCTTATTACTGCCGATGTTGCGTTTACGAAAATCAAAGAGGTAAATATTTTATTGCTCGATATAGCATAGAACCTGTGCGCTGTCTCGTTCCTCAAAATATTTTGATTAGCGAAGTTTGGTGATTTTCACTTGGGTGTAAATTTCAGTAGTGCCTGGTCCTAATGATGTTTCAAATCCCACCCCCTCCGCAAAAGTATTGAGTCAGTTTTGCGCTATTGCCAAAGTTGTTATTGAAGAAAATATCCTCAGAATGGCTGATAAACTTTCAGTATTTGAGAAAGGCTGTGACTGTCTTTTTGTACCTTGGGTTTTTTCTGTACATGATGATTGACTTACGAAGCGACACGGTTACCAAACCCACACCGGCTATGCTTCAGGCTATGATGCAGGCCGAAGTGGGTGATGATGTTTTTGGCGAAGACCCCAGTATAATTAGTCTTGAAAAAAAAATGCGCTTCCTTATTGGGAATGGAGGCTGCCGTGTTCTGCCCATCGGGCACCATGACGAACCAGATCGGAATAAAAATTAACACCCAGCCTTACGAGGAGGTAATCTGTTACAAAGGTTCGCACATTTATAAATACGAAGGGGGCGGTGTAGCCGGAAATAGTTTGGCCAGTGTACGATTACTGGATGGCGATCGTGGCAGAATTTCTGTTAAGGAAATAGAACAGAACATCAACAATATAAACGATGCACACCTGCCTGTTACCTCAGTCGTATCGTTAGAGAATACAGTTGTGCGCGAGGCGGGAAGCTACTATACACTCGATCAGATTAAATCCATCAGCACATTTGCAAAAAGCAAAGGTTTAAAGATGCATTTAGATGGGGCGCGGTTATTCAATGCGCTGGTAGAAACAAATGATGAAGCAAAAGAATATGGAAAGTATTTCGATACGATTTCCATTTGCCTGTCGAAAGGATTGGGTGCCCCGGTGGGCTCTGTACTGGTTTGCAGGAAAGAGCTCGAATCAAAAGCCCGCAGAATGCGAAAGGCGTTTGGTGGTGGTATGCGGCAGGCAGGATTTCTGGCAGCAGCGGCAAGTTACGCGCTCGATCATCACATTAACAGATTAAAAGAAGACCATACACGTGCGCGTGCATTGGGGAATGTACTGGCCGGCACACGCTGGGTAAAATCAGTAATGCCGGTAGATACGAACATTGTAATTTTTTCAGTTGTAGATACAACTACACCTGAAAAGATACTGGCACAACTAAACGAACACCAGGTAAAAGCGCTCAAGTTTGGGCCACAGGAAATCCGGTTGGTAACCCACCTGGATTTTGATGATACCATGCTCGATAAAACAATTGAGGTGCTGAAGAAGATTTCAGGTTAACCGCACATAGGATGTTGCAATCCAAAACACCATTGGCAGAACGCATGCGGCCTTCCAAACTGGAAGACCTGATTGGACAAGAACATTTGGTTGGCCCGAATGGAATTATCCGCAAAGCAATACAAAGTGGCAATGTGCCTTCTATGATTTTATGGGGCCCGCCCGGAGTGGGCAAAACTACCATTGCCAACATCATCGCCAATGAAGTAAAGCGCCCGTTTCAAATGTTAAGTGCAATTAGTGCGGGGGTAAAAGATATTCGCGATGTAATTGATCAGGCAAAAAGATCAAGCAGGATGATTTTGTTTATCGATGAAATCCATCGGTTTAATAAATCGCAGCAGGACGCCTTGCTGGGAGCGGTAGAAAAAGGAACCATTACCTTAATTGGAGCCACTACCGAAAATCCTTCTTTCGAAGTAAACTCGGCTCTGCTTTCGCGATGCCAGGTATATACACTCAAGGCGTTGGATGAAGGGTATTTGGTTAAACTGGTTGAGCAGGCGCTCGCAAAAGACACAGAACTGAAAAACCGGAAAATCTTGGTTAAGGAATACCAGGCGCTGATTAACATAAGTGGTGGTGATGCACGCAAGCTCTTAAATTTAGTGGAACTAATCAGTGAATCGGTGGCGGGCGAAATTGCAATCACAAATGAGTTGGTGATGCAAGTGGCACAAAAGCATATTGCCATTTACGATAAAAGTGGCGAACAGCATTACGACATCATTTCTGCATTTATCAAATCCATCCGCGGAAGCGACCCTAATGCTGCGGTTTATTACCTGGCACGCATGATTGAAGGGGGCGAAGATGTAAAATTTATTGCCCGTAGAATGTTAATACTGGCATCGGAAGATATTGGGAATGCTAACCCAACTGCGTTGGTGCTCGCGAATGCTGCCTTTCAGGCGGTAAATGTGATTGGTTACCCGGAGGCGCGTATCATCCTTTCGCAGTGCGCCATTTACTTGGCTACCTCACCCAAAAGCAATGCAAGTTATATGGCAATCGAGGAGGCCCTCAGCTCGGTGCAAAAGACAGGCGACTTACCCGTGCCGCTGGCCATTCGAAATGCACCAACCAAACTGATGAAAGACCTTGATTACGGAAAAGGATACCAATACGCCCACAACTTTCGTAATAACTTTGTAACCATGGAGTTTTTACCCGATGCATTAAGCGGAACGAAATTCTACGAGCCAGGAAAAAACCCGCGCGAAGAAGAATTACGGAATTATTTGAAAAAATTGTGGGATAAGAAGTATGGTTATTGAAAGAAATGAATTGACAGTTGAACAACAACCTATTGGCAATATGGTTTAGTGGTCAACGTAACAAGTAAGAAAGAGTACATGCAGCGTTTATTGTTCGAATCATCTCCGCTTTTTATTTTCCTCTGTGCTGTAGCGGGGTTTGGTTATGCATATTTATTATATAAAGCCCGACACACGTGGAGTAAAACTGTTAACAGGATTTTGTTTGCGTTAAGGGCCGTGTTGGTATTTTTTCTGGCGGTATTGCTGCTTGGACCGGTCTTAAAGCTTATCACCAATCAATACGAAAAACCCACCTGGGTTTACCTGGTAGATTCATCGTCATCCCTCAGCGAGGTGTTGGATTCACTTGATCGTGAAAAGCTGGTTCAGGCGGTAAACATCTCGCGCAAAGCAATTCAGGAACAGGGTTATGAAACGATATTGTATGATCTTTCCGGTAACGAAATTAACAAACCTGTTTTTAATGCACCTGCATCCGATCTTAACCGGGGCATTCAACATGTGGTGAATCAGTTTGAAGGTCGCAACCTGGCCGGCATTGTTTTATTGTCGGATGGCATCTATAATTCGGGAGCATCGCCCGTGTATGCGCCTGTTCGGGTTCCGGTTTACACATTGGGTGTGGGCGACACCACCGCCCGGGTTGACCTGGTACTAAAGAATGTGGCATTTAACAAAGTGGCGTACGAGGGTAACAAGTTTCCGGTGCGGGCGCAGGTATTGCTGCAAGGTATCAGCAATCAAAACGTAACTGTTTCCATTTTAAAAGAAGGCAAGGTTGTAGCTACACTTAGCAAAGACTCACAAAGCAAATCATTTTTAGAATTTGATTTTCAGTTGGACGCCAACCAAAAAGGCATGCAACGGTTTGATGTATTGGTAAAAGGACTGACAGATGAAACCAACCTGCGCAACAATGCCACCAGTATTTTTATTGAAGTTGTGGAGGGGAAGAAGAAAATTGTAATGATTGCCCCAGCACCCCACCCCGATATTAAAGCACTGAAAACGGTAGTTGAAAAAAATTCAAACTATGAGTTTGTAGTGCATATTCCGGGTGTGGAGGAAACGGATGCCGCATTATTAAAACCCGGTGCGGCTGAACTTTTTATTTTTCACCAGGTAATAGACCTGGCCGGTAAAACCACGGCACTGTTTCAGACATTGTATAAAAATAATGCTTCGGTATTGTTGATGATTGGGGGCAATAGTAACCTGCGCCAGTTGGCTGCTTATCAAATTCCAATTCAGTTCGAATCGTTGGGTGGCCAATGGGATGATGTTACCCCTGTCGTAAATTCAGGGTTTCGCGATTTTGGGTTTTCAGAAAACACCAACGGAATTTTTGCCCGCTATCCTCCGGCCGATGTGCCTTTCGGAAAATTTTCATGGCCTGCTTCAGCAAATGTGTTGTTGTATCAACGCATTGGTAGTGTAACTACCGACCGCCCTCTGTTGTTGACCTGGCCGGATAACAACCGGAAGCTTGCCGTGCTGATTGGCGAGGGCATTTGGCGGTGGCGCATGAACGAATTTGCCGATACCGGAAATACGGTAGCCTTCGATGAACTGTTCTCAAAACTTGTGCAGTACCTGAGCACACTGGACGATAAGCGGAAGTTCCGGAGTTTCCCGTTGCAGAATGAATTTTCAGATGCGGAACCGGTGGTGATTGAAAGCCAGGTATATAATGATTTGTTCGAGTTGGTGTACGGTAACACGGTTAAGCTGGACGTTCGCGATGATAGCGGAGGGGTTTCTAATTACAGCTATGTAATCAGCCCCGGAGGTGCGCGCTATCGCATTGGCGGATTAAAAGAAGGTGTGTACCGGTTTACCGCTTCTACTGTTGTGAATGATAAAACCGAAACAGTGAGCGGCCAGTTTCTGGTACGTGCCCAAAATCTGGAAGCGCAAAACCTGACGGCCGACTTTGGGTTGCTGCGCACCCTGGCACAACAAACCGGTGGTACGTTTTACAATGCAGAGCAGATCAATCAACTGGCAACCGATCTGCAACAAGTAAAAGCAACCAGTTTAATCCACACCGATGAGACCTTTAACCAACTCATTAACCTGAAGTGGGTTTTCTTTTTGTTGCTTGCCCTGATCAGTGCGGAATGGTTTACACGAAAGTATTTGGGTGGTTATTGAGCCCAGGGAGTAACCAATTGAATTTGAACACTTGCCAATTCCGGTCAACAGCAAGGGTAAGAACAAAAAAGGACGAAGTTTATTCGTCCTTTTCTAAACAGTTTATAGCGTAAGCCTTATTCGCTTTTTTTCTCTTTAGAGGGTGCTTTCGGTTTTTTCCCTTTTATCGTAAGCGCTTCACCGGTGCCTTCGTAATCGGCAATAATCGTTCCTCCTTCCGGTATCTCCCCTTTTAGAATTTCTTCGGCCACCGGATCTTCCAGGTATTTTTGAATTGCACGGTTAAGCGGGCGCGCACCAAACTGCGGATCGTACCCTTTTTCGGCTAAAAAGTCTTTTGCTTTTTCAGTTAATTCAACATGGTAGCCCAACGTAATAATTCGGGCAAACAACTTACCCAGCGTAATGTCAATAATCTTATGGATGTGTTCGCGTTGCAACGAGTTAAATACAATCACGTCATCCAAACGATTTAAAAACTCCGGGCTGAAGGCACGTTTTAGTGCACTTTGTATGGTGCTCTTCATGTGCTCTTCTTCATTTTCGCGTTTGGCAGCGGTGGCAAAACCAATACCGGCACCAAAATCTTTCAAGTCGCGCACACCAATGTTAGAGGTCATGATGATGATCGTATTGCGGAAATCAACCCTACGGCCTAAGCCATCGGTAAGAATACCATCATCCAATACCTGCAGCAAAATATTAAACACATCGGGGTGTGCTTTTTCAATTTCATCCAGCAACACTACCGAGTATGGTTTGCGTCTTACCTTTTCAGTAAGCTGGCCGCCTTCTTCGTAACCTACGTAGCCGGGAGGCGCGCCCACTAAGCGCGATACAGAGAATTTCTCCATGTACTCGCTCATATCAATCCGCACCAGCGCGTCTTCCTTATCGAACAGGTAGGTGGCCAATACTTTCGCCAATTCGGTTTTACCTACACCGGTTGGGCCTAAAAAGATGAACGAACCGATTGGTTTCTTCGGATCTTTTAATCCAACGCGCGTACGTTGAATAGCTTTTGTCAATTTCTTGATTGCTTCATCCTGGCCAATCACTTTTCCGTTTAGCTGATCGCCCATGCCCAGCAACTTGTTGCTCTCTTTCTGAGCAATGCGGTTGGCAGGAATACCCGTCATCATACCAATTACATCGGCCACGTTGTCCTCCGTAACGGTGTATTTTTCGGTGCGGGTTTTTTCTTCCCAGCGGGCTTTGGCAAGCTCCAATTGTTCAATCAGTTTTTTCTCTTTGTCGCGCAGTTGGGCAGCTTCTTCGTACTTCTGGCTCTTCACCACGCGGTTCTTTTCTTTCTTCACATCTTCAATTGCCTCTTCAAACTTCACTATTTCTTCCGGCACGTGAATGTTGTTGATGTGTACGCGCGCTCCGGCTTCGTCCATTACGTCAATGGCCTTATCGGGCAGGAAACGATCGCTGATGTAACGGTCAGAAAGTTTCACACATGCTTCCAGTGCTTCGCGTGTATAGTTTACGTGATGATGATCTTCGTATTTTTCTTTGATGTTTTCCAATATCTGAATGGTTTCATCCACGGATGTAGAGTCAACCATTACCATCTGGAACCTGCGGGCCAATGCGCCATCTTTTTCGATGTACTGTCTGTATTCATCCAGCGTGGTGGCACCAATGCATTGAATTTCGCCACGGGCAAGCGCAGGCTTAAACATGTTGCTTGCATCCAGCGAGCCGGATGCGCCACCCGCACCCACAATGGTGTGGAGTTCATCAATAAACAGAATTACATCTTGTGATTTTTCCAGTTCGTTCATCACGGCTTTCATGCGCTCTTCAAACTGGCCGCGGTATTTGGTGCCGGCCACCAGCGAAGCCAGATCGAGCGTAACCACACGCTTGCCAAAAAGCACGCGCGATACTTTCTTTTGAATGATGCGCAAGGCAAGACCTTCGGCAATAGCGGTTTTACCAACGCCCGGCTCTCCAATCAGAATGGGGTTATTCTTTTTTCTGCGGCTCAGAATCTGAGCCACGCGTTCAATTTCTTTTTCACGCCCTACGATCGGATCTAGTTTGTTGTCTTCAGCCAGTTTTGTCAGGTCGCGGCCAAAGTTATCGAGCACGGGTGTGCGCGATTTTTCCGTTCCTTTTTTCTCTTTGCTGCCAGGGTTTGCGCCACTACCAAACATTTTGGAGGAGTCATCATCCGGGTCGTCCGTATCGGAGGCGGCCGTTGGCTGGTCGTGCTGATACTCCAACATTTCTTTCACTACATCATAGGCTACATCAAACTTGTTAAGAATTTGTGTGCCCAGGTTGTCAGGGTCGCGCAGGATGGAGAGCAACAGGTGCTCGGTTCCAATCAGTTGTGCTTTAAAGATTTTGGCTTCCAGGTACGTGATCTTCAGCACTTTTTCTGAAGCCCGGGTAAGCGGAATGTTTGCCAGATTTTTGATTTCGTGTGTGGCGGTACCTTTCGATACCTTTTCAATCTCGCCCCGTAGGTCGTCCAGCGGTACACCTAATTTCTTAAGCACGGCTACGGCTACTCCTTCACCTTCGCGAATCATCCCGAGCAACAGGTGCTCGGTGCCAATGTAATCGTGTCCTAATCTCAACGCTTCTTCCCGGCTTAAGGATATTACTTCTTTAACCCGGTTAGAAAATTTTGCTTCCATATTTGGCATAATAATGAATTATGTAAATGTAAAGTTTTAAGGGTGATTATTCAAAATATTCAAATTTGCTTCCAAGCCCGTTTTTGTACTGCTGGATTTGGGTAGCGATTTCTGCACAACGTTTTTCAGGAAGGGGAGGATCAATACTTTTTAGAAATACACCCATCCGCAATTTTAAAACGCGGAGCCGAAATTATTTGTTCATTCTTTATACTGGGAGGCGGCCAAAATGGAACCTGCCCCGGGGCCGGCACAAAACAATAAATCAACCACGCTAAGGTTGGGAACAAATTGATTGCCAAAAATCTGGTAGTACGGTACGGGCCGGTAATACTTACGCGCGGTATATGGAATTTTAGCCTGAATGGCCGATCGCATGTCTTGACAAGCACCCGCAGCCGTTTGCTGGTAGGTTTGAGTTACCGCCAAATCGGGCTTGTGCCTTATACTTTTCAGACAGAATGACAGCAGTTTAAGATTCAGGTCGAACAAAAATGAGCAGGGCTGGTATAATAGTTCTTTCAAATCATCGGCATAGTGTTCGTAATACGGGGCTTTGCGATAGGCCGATTCGAGCGTGCGCCAATGATTGTTTTTCCACCGAACAGTATCTTCCAACCGCACATCTTTCAAAAGTGTTTTACCCGATTTGTGGGTAACGGGCACCACCAGCATTTGTATGCCTTGCGCGGTATTAATAAAGCACCGGTTGCGGTAACTTTGTTTTACATAATGCTCATGTTGTTCCAACTCAACAGATTGGAATTGCTGAAGCACCGAAAAATATTCCAGGCTGGGTAGATACTGTAAGTCGATGAGAAGATGCAAGGCATTAGAAATCAATACCCAAAGATATTAAATCGCTACGCACAGATCGGAAATCATTCATCAAGTCAATAGCCTAAAATTTTTAATTTTTTGTTTGTGATAGGTAAGTGTTGATTTTGGGTTTGGGGAGAAACGAAAAAATTCAAAAACTAAATTCTCCCAAACCCTGCCGTGTTACAACCGGTTCGCCCGATGTAAAATCCACAACAGTTGAAGGAATGTTACCTCCGGCACCTCCATCAATTACCAGATCCACCTGGTGTTTAAAGTCCTCGTAAATTTCTTCCGGGTCGGTGGTATATTCTTTAATGATGTCGTCATCTTTAATAGATGAAGTGATGAGCGGGTTGGTAAGTTGCCGCACAATAGCCAGGGGAATGGCATGGGCAGGGATACGAATACCCACCGTTTTTTTGTTTACATCCAGAATTTTTGGAACACGGCTACTGGATTCGAAAATAAATGTAAAAGGTCCCGGTAAAAGTTTTTTTAAAATTTTGAATTGGGGCGTATCCAGGCGTTTAACATATTCTGAAATGTGACTGAGGTCGTTACAGATAAAGGAGAGGTTTAATTTCTGTGGCTTTACTGCTGTAATGTGGCATAAACGCTCTACGGCTCTTTTGTTTAGCAAATCGCACCCAATACCGTAAATCGTATCAGTCGGGTAAACAACCACACCGCCCTGATGTAAAATTTCTATTACCCGATTCACTTTGCGTGGTTCGGGATTAAGCGGGTGGATAGATAGAAATTCAGCAGCCATTGCGTGGCAAGTTAACAAAACCGGTTGGGTTAACTTCCAACCGCGATTTTAGTAACTTTGTTCCCACTTTGAAATATTCTATGGCCGAAGTATCAAAAAAGAAGCTTGCGTTTTTTCTGGTTGTTTCTACTTTACTTATCACGTTTGCGTTTTATGGGTATCAGATTTATTTCACCCCCAATATTCTGGTCGATCGTGAAAATAAAATGTTTGTAATCCGCAATGGCTATACCTTTCGAAAGGTGCAGGAAGAATTAGGCAACGGAAAGTTTGTGAACGATATGGTATCATTCAGCTTTTTGGCCCGCCTGAAGGGTTATGATAAAAATATTAAGTCGGGGCGGTTCCTGCTCAAATCAAACATGACAAATGCCCAGGCTATTGCCTTGTTGCAGGCAGGCGCCCGTGAAACAGTACAGGTTACCTTTACCAATGTGCGCCTGAAAAGCGAGTTGGCGGAAAAGATCACAAAAAATACCGGTGTTACGGTAGCAGAATTTAATGCTGCGCTCGACAAGTTTATAGCTACCAATACCGAAGGCTTTAATGAGCAGAATGTATTGAGTATGTTTTTGCCTAATACCTACGAGGTATATTATAATGTGTTGCCCGATGAGCTGATCGAGCGCCTCCATAATGAATATGAAAAATTCTGGAACGATGCGCGCAAAGCCAAGGCCGATCAATTAGGATTAACCCCCCTGGAAGTGTCCACGCTGGCTTCCATTGTGCAGGCCGAAAGTATTAAGCCGGATGAAGCACCCATTATTGCCGGGCTTTATATTAACCGGTTAAAAAAGAATATACCCCTGCAGGCCGATCCAACTCTGGTATTTGCATCGGGCGATTTCACGCTGAAGCGTGTGTTAAACGTGCATAAGGAAATAGACTCACCCTATAACACATATAAAAGAACAGGCTTGCCTCCCGGGCCTATCAATATGCCTCAACTGGCCACGTTGGATGCCGTTCTGAATTATCAGCAACACAATTATATATATATGTGTGCCCGCGAAGATTTTTCCGGCTTTCATAATTTTGCTGTTACCTTGCAGGAACATAACCGCAATGCAGCTAAATATCAAAAAGCACTTAGTAAAGAAATAGCCAAAGGTAAGGCACTGCGGGGCGAAAAATAATGTACGTATCAGAAACCTATATCAGAGTGCGCTATGGTGAAACCGACCAGATGGGCTATGTGTATTATGGCAACTATGCCATGTATTATGAAGTGGCACGTGTAGAAAGTTTGCGCAAACTGGGACTAACCTATAAAGAACTGGAAGACATGGGTGTGATGATGCCCGTGCTTGAAAATCATTCTCGCTATCTTGCAGCTGCCCGCTACGATGACAACCTGAAGATTATTACAACGATACGGGAAAAGCCGGGTGTGCGCATTCGGTTTGAATACGATATATTTAACGAAGCGGAGAAATTAATTAACCAGGGCGAAACGCTGCTCGTTTTTGTTGATAAGGCTACCGGAAAACCTTGCCGGCCTCCGCAGGTTTTTTCGGAGTTGTTAACACCTTATTTTACATGAAGTATGTTACACGCAAACGAATATTACAATTTAATACGGCCCGTACCAGCCGTAATTGGTTAAAGCGCATCCGCTTTAAGCGATTTGGAAACCTGTCGCTATATAAATTTCTGAAGATATTCTTTCATAATATTTCTGAAGATGAAATAATGGATCGCAGCAACGGGGTGGCGTATAATTTTATTTTGGCTACGTTTCCGGCAATCATCTTTTTGTTCACACTCATTCCATATATCACCCGGTTTTTTCCAGCTATCAACAGAGATGCCATCATTACATTTATGGGCGAATACCTGCCCCCCAGTATGAATGAGGTTATCTCATCTACCGTGTTGGATATTGTAAGCAACCAACGGGGTGGACTTTTAACCATCGGTTTTTCTTTGCCCTATACCTGGCCACCAATGGTATGATGGCCCTGATGCGCGCCTTCAATGCTTGTTATCGCACCGTAGAAAGAAGAAATGTGTTACGCATGCGATTGACAGCCACCGGCCTTACCTTTATGCTGGCCATGAGTTTACTGCTGGCCGTTGTGTTACTGATTGGCGGCCAGTTATTGCTCGACTACATGATGGCGCATCTCTCAGAATTTAGTCATGTGGACCTCAGCAACATTAAGCTGCTGTTTCTGGTGCGTTTTGTTGTAATCTTCCTTGTATTCTTCATTGGAATTTCGTTTATCTATTACTTCGGGCCGGCAGTGCATTACAACTGGCGTTTTTTTTTCGATTGGATCATTCCTGGCCACCCTCGGCACGCTGGCAGTTTCATATGGGTTTTCGTATTACATTACCAACTTTGGAAGTTACAATAAAGTGTACGGATCCATCGGGGCGCTTATTGCATTAATGATTTGGATACAACTCATCACCATGGTTTTGCTTTTTGGATACGAAATAAATGCAAGCTTGCACTATGGGCAAAAACTGGAAAGCGTAAAAGAAAAAATGAGTCTGGCCGAAAAAGCAAAGCGCTGAATAGTGCTTTAGCGCCAACCCTTTCTGGCAAAAGGTTACACCTCGGTGGTGAGGTATGAAACCAGGGCAATTAATCCCAACACAAGAAGAATTATACTGGGCAAAAGCGCTACTATGCGGTTGTGCTTCATGATGGAGGCCAGCTTCTGTGCCATAAAGGCCAGCAACAATAACAAAAGCAACACACCTACTGATGTGCCGAATACATAACTGTGCAGGCGCCACGGGGTGTCTAGCACAATCCACCCCTGCGCTTTGAGGTAAGCTGTCATTCCGATCCACCACGGTATAGCCTGCGGATTCAGAATACTTAATACCAATCCTTTTCTGAAACCACTTTCCTGAAGTTTTACCGTTAAGGGCGAAGGTTTGCGCACCGACCATAAACCCAAAATACCAAGCGAAAGCATTACCACAGCGGCCAGCAGTTTGAAATTTTGTTGTACCAAAGGTGAGGAAGTAATCAGGTGTTCAAATTCTACTGCAATCCATGCATACGGATATTCAATAATTGCAACCGCCAGGATAAACCGAATAGCTACGCGCAGTTTGTTTTCGAGGCCCATTTGCAACACCAGAATATTCAGTGTGCCGGGTGGGATAGACCCGATAAAACTGGCCACAAGCCCAATAATAAAAACCTGTAATATCAAACGCTATGAATTTTAGGGGGCAAATCTAACAAACAATATAAAGAATCTATGTGATGCAGGTTACGCAGGAATAGATTGGTTGTGTGATACAGGTTACTGATTTAGGGCGGGGCGTCTGCACTAAGTTTGCACAAATTTTTTGAAAGTGGAACTCGTTGGATTTCTGGCATCGGTAATTATGGGTTTATCGCTTGGGCTGGTGGGTGGTGGAGGTTCCATCCTAACGGTTCCAATTTTAGTTTACTTGTTTGATGTAGATCCGGTGCAATCTACCGCGTATTCTTTATTTGTGGTGGGACTTACAAGCCTGGTTGGCTCTTACAGTCATTTTAAAGCTGGCAATGTGCATTTAAAAACTGCCCTGGTGTTTGGCCTGCCATCCATACCTGCCGTTTATATTACACGCAAGTTTATTCTTCCTGCTATACCCGATTCAATCTTTTCGGTTGGATCATTTACGCTTACTAAATCACTGGCGGTAATGGTTTTGTTTGCCCTGCTCATGTTGGTGGCCTCCATCTCCATGATTCGGAAACCGGGTGTGTCCAATGAAAAATCGGAAGAAATGAACTACCATTACCCGCTCATTTTTGTGGAAGGATTGCTGGTAGGGGGTATTACCGGTTTAGTGGGTGCGGGTGGTGGTTTTTTAATTATTCCCGCATTGGTATTACTGGCGGGCTTACCAATGAAACAAGCTGTGGGCACATCGCTGTTAATAATAGCGCTTAAATCATTGATTGGATTTACCGGAGACCTGAGTGGAAGCCAGCCGATCGATTACAAATTTATGTTCACCTTTTCTGCGTTTGCCGTAGCGGGCATTCTGGCCGGAAGTTACTTCGCACGATTTGTTCCTAACGAAAAACTAAAACCAGCTTTCGGTTGGCTTGTATTGGCAATGGGCTTCTATATTCTGGGCAACGAACTCTTCTTTTAAATACGTCCAAAAATTGAGCTTAACAGGTATGAATACATCCGTATCATGTTTTTACTTTTGTTGTATATTGATAAAAGTAAATCATCAATCCGTTTTACATGCTTGAAATAATTCAAAAACCATGGCCCTGGTATGTGGCAGGGGTGTTAATTGGTCTTACTGTTCCGGCTCTGTTACTTCTGGGAAATAAGCACTTTGGTATTTCATCCGCGTTCAGGCATATCTGTGCTGCGTGTATTCCGGCAAATATTTCGTTTTTTAAATATGATTGGAAACGAGAACGCTGGAATCTGTTTTTTGTGGGCGGAGTGTTGCTTGGTGGTTTGGTTGCCACACAATTTTTAAACAACCCAAATCCAATTCAGGTTTCAGAAAAAACAGCACACGCATTGCAGGCACTTCACATCACCACCGATAATGAGTTGATGCCTGCATCCATATTTTCTTTTGAAAATCTATTCTCGCTTAAGGGGTTGGTGTTTTTTGTTTTGGGTGGATTCCTGGTGGGCTTTGGAACCCGCTATGCGGGTGGTTGCACCTCGGGCCACTCCATCATGGGTTTGTCCACACTACAGTGGCCATCGTTGGTGGCAACCTGTTGTTTTATGGCTGGCGGTTTTGTTATGGTACATCTTGTTTTTCCGTGGTTAATGCGGGTGTTATAAATTTTACTCCTTTACAACAATGCAAAAATAAATCATGATTTTGAAACAACCCCGGTTGTAATTGAACACCCGGTTGAATGCGAAGCTCCGAATGATCAAATCGCGAAAGAATCATTAATCGGGTCGAACATCAAATATGCAGTTGTTGGAGTGCTTTTCGGAATTGTATTTGTTAAGGCAGAAATCATTTCGTGGTACCGCATCCAGGAGATGTTTCGCTTACATTCATTTCACATGTATGGCGTAATTGGCACCGCAGTAGGAGTAGGGATGCTATCGGTTTGGCTCATCAAAAAATTTAAAATCAAAACCATGCAAGGCGAAACCGTTGTGTTTCACAAGCGGCAATTTCATTGGGGAAATGTTATAGGCGGTTTTCTGTTCGGTTTGGGCTGGGCCATAACCGGTGCTTGCCCCGGCCCTTTATTTGCACAAATAGGCAGCGGGTTTTTGGTGGTAATTGTAACTTTACTTAGCGCAGTAGCCGGCACGTGGCTTTATGGATTGTTACAGAATAAACTTCCTCATTAATTGAAGGAGCAATAGGAAAATGTTCATGTAAGGGAATGAGCCACCTCCAGGTAAAACGAAATAGCGATTCTTTAAAGAGAGGCTTCCGATTAAAAGGCTTGTGGTGGATTGTTATTTTTTCGATCGTGATTGTTGTAGCGGCATGGGTTATTGATGCGACACAATTGGTAAAACGCAAAACCCCGCTTGCAACTACCAAAAAAACCGAGCCGGTGGAAACCCTCTGGCAGGCGCCTGCTGAAACCACTATACCAACGGATTCCTCCGGAGAAGAAATTCGGTATGGTAAAAACCTAATTGCGAATACAGCCAGCTACTTAGGTCCAAAAGGAACGGTAATGGCAATCAGCAATGGAATGAATTGCCAAAATTGTCATTTGGAAGCAGGCACAAAACCATTTGGTAACAATTACAGTGCGGTAGCCTCCACCTATCCTAAATTCAGGGCCCGCTCTGGCCTGGAAGAAACAATTGAAAAGCGAATTAACGATTGCCTCGAACGAAGTTTAAACGGGAAAGCACTTGCGAATGACTCGCGTGAAATGCGAGCGATTATTAGCTATATGAAATGGCTTGGACAGGATGTTCCAAAAGGGGTAAGACCTCCCGGGGTTGGTTTGGTTCAACTGGATTACCTGGATTACCCTGCTGATCCCGCCAAAGGGAAAATAGCCTATGAAGCACAGTGCGTACAATGCCATGGAAAAAATGGCGAAGGCACTAAAAGTACGGATGCTGCCTCATGGACGTATCCACCGTTGTGGGGAAAAGATAGTTATAATGATGGAGCCGGCTTATTGCGCCTATCGCTATTTGCGGGGTACATAAAAGCAAACATGCCGCTGGGCGCTACGTATGAAAAACCACAGCTAAGCGATGAGGAAGCCTGGAACATTGCCGCCTATGTTAACTCCTTGCCGCGCCCTAAAAAAGATATTGCCAACGATTGGCCCGATATTTCCAGGAAGCCGATCGATCATCCGTTTGGCCCCTATACCGATGGCTTTGATGAAAAACAACATAAGTATGGCCCGTTTGCGCCAATTGTTGAGGCACGAAAAACCAAGAAGGGATAAAATGTGTTATAAGCGTTGGAATTCGTATTATGAAATGGCGCACAAAAAAATAGAAATAGAATAACCTTAAAATGACAACTATGAAACGATTAAGTTCTTTAGCTTTTACCCTGCTACTGGCAAGCGTTGCCTGTACACAAGCCCAGCAAGATTCAATATTACCTGTAGCCGATTTCGAAAAACAAGTTGCAGCCGCAAAGGAAAAAGTGGTGTTGGATGTGCGCACGCCCGATGAATACAACCGCGGCCATCTGCCCGATGCAAAACTGATGAATGTGAATGACGGAAATTTCAAACAACAACTCAGCACGTTACAAAAGGACAAACCGGTTTATGTGTATTGTGCGGCTGGTGTACGAAGCAATAAAGCAGCTAAGATTATGCGGCAGGAAGGGTTTACGCAAGTGTTTGAATTAAAGGGTGGAATACAATCGTGGCAGGCTGCAGGCAAGCCGGTAACCAAATAAGAAAATACCCAATACATACTTTTTGTTCATGAATCGGCATAGCTCAACCTGCGCTTGTAAGTGTTGCGAAACAATCTCTGATAAAGAGAAAGAACTGCATGTGCAGATTTCGGAGAATAGCCGAAGAGAATTTTTAAAGAGAGCCGGTAGCCTGGGGCTGGCCTTAGGTGTAGGCGGGGGACTGATTCCGGTTTCGGCATCGGCCCTGAATACCCATGAAGGTGCGATGAAGCATAAAGAAATGGTTGCCAATGGTGCCGTAAAGCAGGACAAAGCTAAAATACAATAACCTTGCTGCACACGGCCGACATCCATGCTCAATTGCTTACGCACGATGAATTTTTTATTGAAGCAGGTAAACCGGTTTATAAAAAAACGAGGCGGGTATGCAGTACTAAAATCAATGATTCAGCACCTGCGATCCCAAAACCCGGAAAATACCATGCTGATTGATGGTGGGGATTGTTTTCAGGGTGGAGGGGTGGCTGCACTAAGCGAAGGCCAGGCCATTGTGCCGCTAATGAATAATATTGGCTACGACTTGATCCTGCCAGGCAATTGGGAAGTAGTATATGGTAAAGAGATGATGATGAAAGACATGTTTGCATACAATAGTGCGAAAATATGCGCCAACATGTATCATCAAACCAACGATGCCTTTAATGGAGAGTTGATCTTTCCGCCCTACTATGTTAAAATGATAGGTGGAATAAAAATCGGATTTATTGGTTACAACGATCCGCTTACACCCAGGCGGCAGTCGCCAGCTTACAGCGAAGGAATCCGGTTTACGCATCCTGAAAAAAATGTAGCTCGCTATATTAAAGTGCTTCGCGAGTATGAGGGCTGTAGCCTGGTAATACTCTTAACACACATGGGACTAGCCCAACAGATAGGATTGGCTAACATGCCCTTTGTAAAGGGTGTGGATTATATACTGGGTGCCGATACGCACGAGCGCGTACGCCAACCAATATCCGGGTTGTATGCGAAAGTAACAGAACCGGGGGCGTTTGGTTCGTTCATTGCCAAACTTGATTTGGTGATTGAGAAAGGACAGATCAAAGATCAGTCGTACCAGTTATTGGATGTTGATCCGGAGTTGTATCCGGAAGACAAAGAAATGAAGGCCCTGGTAGAAACAGCGCGTAAACCGTTTGCCAAAGAATTAGATCGTATTATTGGCAAAACCAAAACACCACTCGTTCGCTATTATGTAATTGAAACTCCCATGGACAATTTCATTACCGATGCCATCATGTGGAAATATAATCCTGATATAGCGCTTAGTAACGGATTTAGATTTTGTCCGCCTTTGGTACCCGATGCAAAAACAGGCGTTGCTGAAATAACGATGGATTATCTCTGGAGCATGTTGCCCGTTGATAGCGAAGCCAAACAGGGAACCATTACCGGCCAGCAACTGTGGGATTGGTTAGAGGCGGAGCTACACAATGCGTTTGCAGATCCGGCCAAACGATTTGGCGGCTGGGTAGTTCGCTTTAAAGGTATGGAGGTGAATTTTACCATTGCCAACGAAGCCGGCAAGCGAATAAACTGGATAAAGGTGAAAGGAGTTCCGGTGGACCGGGCCAAGTCCTATACCTTTGTAGCCTGCGAACGCGAGGGCGATCCGGACACGACTATTTGCCGCGTAGATAATGTGGCTGCACCGAAACGAATGGGGGCAACCTTGCATACCCTAATACAAGAATATCTGGCTAAGCACTCGCCCATCGCACCAAAACTCGAAAACCGGATTACCGCCACCGATGCGCCCCCCACCTTGCTTACCCAATTAATGGGGGTTGGTTATGAGTTTCGGTAACGCAAACTTTCTATGCCTTCATATTGTTAAAAAAGTGGAAATTTGCACCAATACAATACAGAATTAAAAAAACAGCTATGTAACAGGTGTTACGGATAAACATCAATATCCTTCGCACATTTGCATCATTAATTGATAAATAAAAAACAATACGCATATGTACTTTCAGCACGTTTACGACAAAACCTTAGCCCAGGCAAGTTATTTTATTGGCTGCCAGAAAGAAGGAGTAGCATTGGTAATAGACCCCAAGCGCGATGTGGATACTTACCTGGAAATTGCCAGGCAGAACAACATGAAGATTACCCACATCGCAGAAACACATATTCATGCCGATTTTCTTTCGGGCGCGCGCGAGTTGGCCGCACTAACCGGAGCAAAAATGTATTTGTCGGACGAAGGCGGAGAGGGCTGGCTGTATGAATTTCCCCACGAAGGACTAAAAGATGGCAGTGTATTTAAAGTGGGTAATCTAAAACTGGAAGTGTTGCATACTCCGGGCCACACTCCGGAAAGTATCAGCTTTTTGTTAACCGATACACCTGCCAGCGATAAGCCCGTAATGATGTTTACCGGTGATTTTGTATTTGTTGGCGATATTGGCCGCCCCGATTTGTTAGAAGAAGCGGCCGGTATAAAAGGTACCAAAGTAGTTGGTGCTCAACAAATGTTTAAATCAATTGAACGCTTCCGCGATTTGGCCGATTACATTCAGGTGTGGCCGGGCCATGGAGCAGGTTCTGCCTGTGGTAAAGCCCTGGGCGATGTACCCAGCACTACCGTAGGGTATGAGAAGGTGCGCAACTGGGCCTTGCAATATGAAAACGATGAACAAGGTTTTGTAAAATATTTATTGGATGGCCAACCCGAGCCGCCTAAATATTTTGCCATGATGAAGAAGTTGAATAAAGTGGACAGGCCTTTATTAACGGAAGTTCCAAAGCTGAAAAAATTATCAGTACAGGATTTGAAAGCAGCAATGGATAAAGGTATAAAGGTAATTGACACCCGTTTGAAGCAGGATTTTGCAGCCGGCTTTATTCCGGGCTCCATCAACATACAGGGAAATAATTCATTTGCCACCTGGATGGGCTGGTTCCTTACTTACGAAGAACCGTTTATTCTGATTGCCGAAGAAAGCAAACACGATGACCTGGTACGCAAACTCATGCGCATTGGGTTGGATAATATTTATGGATATGTGCCCGATGTACAGAGTTGGGCAGCTCAGGGCGGAACGCTTGAAAAAGTGAATATGATTTCGCTGGATGAGTTTAAGAACATAATCAAAACCAACCATACACAGATTGTTGACTTGCGCGGATCCTCTGAATACAAATCGGGACATATTAAAGGAACCGATCACGTTTTTATTGGCACGTTGGAAACAAACCTGGATAAAATTAAAAAGGACCAGCAGGTAATAATTCATTGCCAGGGTGGCGATAGGGCATCCATTGGATATTCACTCCTGGCTAAACATGGTTTTAAGAATATCAAAAACTACTCGGGGGGCATTAATGAATGGGTGAATACCGGGAAATCCGGTAGTAACTGCGTAGTATCTGATGGCAGCACTTTTGCCTCCATTATTCTTACTTTTCATCACATCGACAGCGATATGCAGGTAAAGCGTTTATCACCTTATTCGCTAACCCTCATTTTTGTTCGCGCCAATTCCTCACACAAACGAGGCGGTTGGTTCGGTTAACGATATTTTTAGAGGAGAGATTAGCTGCGCTGATCCCTTAAGAGGGGTATGTCAAACGAAAATCAAACCAAGCGTTTGATCCCTTGTGGGGTGTTTAAACCAATCAGAACCGTCTCGAAGTTTGCCATAAGCGCAGTTGCCTAAATCAATACGCAGCGTGGAGACTTACTAAAGATGCAACGTGTTTTTCTCTTTTGCCCTTTTACGCCTCCATTCCTTCAAGATCATGGATCCAATATTTATATTATATATAATATAAATTTGAATATTGTGTATAAATTATAATTATAAATGATATAATTTAGCGGAATTATGGGTTTAGTGTATTATATCTACTATAATTTATGGAGCAAGACCTCATACATTTCGTGAAACAAATGCGTAAGCAGCATAACCTCACGCAGGTCGAGTGTGCACGGAAGGCCGGTGTGGGGCTCATGTTCCTGCGCGACCTGGAACAAGGGAAAAAATCCCTGCGGATGGATAAAGTAAACCAGTTGCTCCAATTGTTTGGTGCAAAACTGGGTGTGATCAAGTTGAAATAAGGTTAACGCCACGCGCATGATTAAAAGATAATGAAAGGCATCGTATACTATAATGAAGAAAAGGCTGGAATCATCGAGCAAACAGATGAGGGATACCGGTTCGGGTACGATCCGCAGTATATGGCTGCTCCAGGCGCAAAACCCGTAAGCCAAACGTTGCCTTTCAAAACGGAGGCTTACACCAGCAAAACCATGTTCCCGTTTTTTGATGGACTGATTCCGGAAGGGTGGTTATTGGACGTTGCTGTTGAGACGTGGAAAATAAACCCCCGGGACAGGATGACCCTGCTATTGACCGTGTGCCGGGATTGCATCGGTGCGGTAAAAGTGATCAAAGCAGAATAGTATGTCCAGATGCCTGGTTTGTTATAAAGATGATCTTCCTGATGGTTCATACTACCATCCTGAATGCTCGGTACAGATGTTTGGTACACCCGAGCCTCCGGAGTTGCAGTATAGCCTCTCCGAAATGAAGGAACTGGCAAAAAGAATCGTCAGAAGTCAGGGTATCATGACCGGTGTACAACCTAAGATTTCATTGGGGCTTGAAAAAACGAAGCAGAAGAAAGGTAGGCTTACCCTGATGATGGGTGAATTCATATTGAAACCACCCAGCGAATATTACGAGCAGATGTCCGAGACCGAAGACCTGACCATGCACCTGGCGGAGCAGTGCAAAATCGAAACGGTGCCCCATGCATTGATCCCCTTGGCAACCGGTGAACTTGCCTATATCACCAGACGAATCGACCGGTTGGGTGACAAGAAGATTCACATGGAGGATTTTTGCCAGCTGTCTGAACTCTTGACAGAAGACAAATACAAATCCAGCATGGAGCGGGTGGGGAAATTAGTCGGTGAGCTTAGTTCATTTCCAGGACTGAATCTTTTCAACTTGTTTGAGTTGACCCTGTTCAACTACATCACAGGCAACAGCGATATGCACCTGAAGAACTTTAGCCTGATTGATCGTGATGGTGTATGGCAACTGGCGCCTGCGTATGATTTATTGAATGTTAACCTGGTCAACGAAAAAGATAACGATGAAAGTGCGCTGACCATTGCCGGTAAAAAGAGAAGATTGAAGAAACAGGACTTCGTTCAGCTCGCCCGGTCTTATCAACTCACCGATGTGCAAATACGAAATGCGTTCGATGACATCCTGCGCAGGGAAAAACTCCTGTTGGATTTTGTCGACAAAAGTTTTTTGTCAGATGAATTCAAGGTTAAGTATAAAGAAATACTGACCAACCGTTGTGCGGTATTAAGGCAGGACTCATAGTCAGTGCCCGTACGCAAAGAATTCCCGCAGTATATTCAACCTTCACGTCCCGCTTTGACCTGCATCGTAGCCGGGCATTTTTTATTTCCCTTATCAAAACAGTAAGCAAAGGTAGGCTGACTTAACGCGTGCCTTACAACAAAGAAATCTGGTGAGTACTTTTTCCTTGATGGAGGCCGACTGAACGAAGCGGGATGCAGGACACAGGAGCTGCCGTGAGGAATGACGCAGCCAAAGCAAAATGCATGACAGCACACTTCGACTTCGCTCAGCGTTGCTGTGGAGAATTTACATGAATGGCTTTAGCGAAAAGTTGGTGCTGTTTGTGCGGATGGTTGTGCCTTAGCAACAGCACGGACTTTAAGTGCTGGCGTGACCTTTTGCGGCAAGGAATGACGAACACCTTATAACCCGCGGGGGGATGTGCGGTTGGTTATTTGGATTTACCTTTACCCCATTTCTTAGCTGGCGTTTTTTCTCTTAGGTTCGTAGTCAACCTCGTATTTCTGGGATTTGTTGACATAATCTTTGTCTTTTGGGCCGGGTTTCTTTTTAGACATAATTGAGTGGGTTTTACAACATGAATTTACTTCTGATTCAATTCTGAAAATCTATATATAAACATCAAATGCTAATTAGTGAAGAAAATTTAAGAATGATTTATCAGGCTATGTCCTGATGTTTTCAGGAGATTTATAAGTTATAACCTAATGATTATTTTGACCAGGCTTTTTCTCGGTTATCAACCTCGGCCTGAATTTCTGAGTTGTTTTTGTAGATCAGATTTCCGTTGACCCAAGCTTTAAGCTTTGCGATAGCTTCTAGTTTGGCAATCACTTCTTGAGCTACCAGTTGATCCATTATCCAAAGCATTCCATGGTATTCAATGGAAAGCTTCTTTGCGTAGTTCCGCAGTGGCTTATCACTGCTTAATACAGTTGCATCTCCAAGCTTTTGTGCAATGAATACTACAGAGCGATCCTCCGGTGTGAGTGCCTTAGGATAAGCTCCTGTCATCAATGCCAGTTGCTCATCTCCTGTAAGTACATGTACTGTTAGCTTGTTACTGGTTTTGTATCCTTCCAGAATCTGTTGTTGTGAGATAAAGAGTTCATTGATTACTTCTGCTGTGGTATGGATGTCTAAATCAAGACCAAAAAACTTGGCCGTGAGATTAAGCGTAATGACATCTATAAAGATGCATGCATCCGTTACAACGATTTTCATTAGCCAATGACGAGATTCTTTTCACGGAATTCTGCCAGCTTCATATTAGTGAGCGAAGCGGCTTTGCTCATGGAAATATGCTCTTCGGCTAACGCACGCAGAAGCAATTGATTAAACCGGTAGGACTCTTCTTGTCCTTTATAGTCAAACTCAATGGGTTCCTCGGTTTTGTATCCCATCTGACTGATAAAAAACATGAATTGTTTGAAGTACGATTCAGAAATTATTTCCAAGTCTTTCATTCGATAAGCAATAGCCTGAATAGAAATACCATACTGTTTTTTTATTGCACCTAATTCAGGAATAAGAACTTTATGACGCTTTCTGCCCACCTCTTTATAAAGGGTTTCTTCTGGTAATAACATGGCACCTGCAAAGTAGTTGCAATACTTTTCCTTTTCTTTATCGGTTAGCCCTTCCAGGTTTAGAACCAAGTGACCAAGCTCATGCAATGCAGTGAAGCGCTTTCTGTCTAGAGATTTTAGTTTGCTACTGTTTAAGACGATTACAGGAACTTGTTTGTTGTTTGCCCATGCCGACAAACCATCAAAGCCATCTTCCGATCCAATCTCCATTACCTTGATGTGATTGTCTTCCAGAAGTTCAATCAGATTGAAAATAGGATCAAGCCCCAGGTTAAGCTGTCCTCTAAGTTTAGTTACAAACTCTTCTACTTGTTCATTCGAGCGAATGGGTTCGTGCGGGAACTTGATACTGAAATTGGTTGGTACGTTCAGAATTTCTTCCAACTCGAGATAACGAGCCAACATATCCCTGGTCTTTTCAATCAGACTACTTTTACCCTTCACTGAGAACTTGTTATATTTGCGAAATTCAATTTTTTCAAGTTGTACTTCTTCCTTTCGGAAAAAGTAATCCGGACGCACACTTAAGGCATCACAGAGGTAGCCGATCATTTCACTATCGGGCATGAATCTCCCTTCTCCGTTTATCGTT